>DASRIC010000066.1:0-115669 GCA_035650215.1 Thermoleophilaceae bacterium | reverse complement strand
CATCCCGCGCACGAGCTCGCCGAGGAAGACCTCGTTGGTGATGCGCGACGCCGACTCGTAGGCGCGCGTGGGGTCAGGCTCGTAGTACATGGCGAGGAACACGCCCGTGACCGCCTGCGAGAGGAAGGCGAACATGGTGGCGGAGCCGAGCGTGTAGAACCAGTTGGTGCCCTTCGGGACCTTGCGGAAAAGGAAGCCGCGCAGGAAGGGGCTGGCGCCGGTGCGCTCGTCGAGCCAGCCGACGGCGGTGGCGGCGCCCTCGACCGCGGTGTCCTTGACCGTGGGCTTCGTGGCGGGCGGCGCGCCATTCCGGCCGTTGCGCCCGTTGCCGTTCTTCTCGCCGGGGCGGGGCGTGCGCCGGAATGCCTTGGGGGGAGCGGGGAGCTTCATGTGGTCGGCCTCGACGGGTAGAGGTACTGCCAGAGCCCGTCGAGGTGGTTCGACGGGTCACGCGGCTTGAACCGCTCGAGCTCGGAGTTGAGCGAGAAGCGGTCGCCGATCTGCACGCGGCCGGCGGTCACGCGGGTGTAGAAGCGGTCGAGTGGGCGCACGGGCGGGCCGCCCTCGACCTGGCCCTCGAAGCCGTACACGCCGCCGTGACAGGGGCAGACGAACTTCTGCGAGGCCTGGATGTAGCGCACCGGGCAGCCGAGGTGGGCGCAGCGCGTGGAGATGGCCACGTACGGCTGCGGGTCCTGCCCCGGGATCACCTTGTCGCGATCGGGGTTGAACGTGCGCACGTAGATGGTCGTCTTGCCGGCGTCGCCTACCTCGGGCACGAGGTTGATCACACGCGGCACGTACGTCTGGGGATTGAAGTCGTCCTCCGGCCCCACGCCCTGCCAGCGGGTGGGGATCGTGTCCTCGACCACGGGGCCGAGCGCGAAGCCGAGCCCGGGCAGCAGGAACGCCATCGTGGCCACTCCGCCGGCGGCCATTGCGGTCCCGGTCATCAGGCCGCGCCGCGTCATCGTCTCGCCTTCGAAGGCGCCCGCGACGCCGCGCGGCTCTGTATACCGGGACTTCTTATCGAACTTGGGTGGTTCTGCCACGGTTGGAGAAGGGATTCTCTCGCGCGACGAAGGGTAGTGCCAACATGGTGGCGGAGCGCACGACCTGCGCGCCAACCTGATCGCCGCGGGAGCCTATCGCGGCAAGCCCGCCAGGGCCCGCGAACTGGCCTCCCAGAGCGCCGCCGCTTCGTCCCCGCGACCGGCGGCGTGGGCCTCGGCCGAGCGCGTGATCAGGTCGGAGAGCTCGGCCACCGCCTCGAGGTCGCCGGCGTCGGCCAGGCGCGAGAGGCCGAGCGCGTAGAGGGCGTCGCCCGCGAGCAGCCGCAGGTCCCGGTCGTCGATGGCGAATGCGCGCGGCTCCCAGTAGTGCATGAGATAGCCCTCGTACACCGCCTCGAGCACGAAGCGGCGAACCGGATCGCCGTCATCGAGCTCGGTGAACCGGCACGCCGGCGGCTCCGCGACCGCGTAGCGCTCGAGCGCCGGCCCCGACGCCGCGACGATGTCGCTCAGGTCGCGCATTCGCGGAACGCCTCCTCGGCGGCGTCGAGGGTCCGCTCCACGTGGCCGTCGCCGTGCGCAAGCGACGGGAACCACGCCTCGAACTGGGAGGGCGGCAGGTACACCCCCCTGTCGAGCATCGCGCGGCAGAAGCGGGCGTGGGCGTCGAGGTCGCAGGCGCGGGCGCCCGCGTAGTCGCGCACCGGCGCCTCCGCGAAGAAGAGCGTGAGCAGTCCCGTGGTGCGCGCCAGACGCACCGGGACGCCCGCCTGCGCGGCGAGCGCCTCCAGCCCGTCGGCGAGCGCCCGGGTGAGGCCGGCGAGCCGCGCGTAGGCTGGCTCGTCGAGCAGCCTGAGTGTGGCCAGCCCAGCCGCGGTGGCCAGCGGATTGCCCGAGAGGGTGCCGGCCTGGTAGACCTCGCCCGCCGGGGCGATCCGCTCCATCAGCTCGCGCGGGCCTGCATAGGCCGCCGCCGGGAGCCCGCCGCCGATCACCTTGCCGAGCACCGTGAGGTCGGGCAGCACGCCCTCGATGGCCTGCGCGCCGCCGCGCGCGACCCGGAAGCCCGAGATCACCTCGTCGAACACGAGTAGCGCGCCGGCTGCCTCGGTCGACTCGCGCAGGAACGAGAGGTAGCCGCTCGCCGGCGGCACCAGACCCATGTTCGCCGGGTAGGGCTCGCACACGAGCGCGGCGACCTCGTGGTCCGCGAGCGCCCGCTCGACCGCCTCGCGGTCGTTCCATGGCACCACGATCGTGTCCGCGGCCTGCGCGGCGCTCACGCCCGGGCTCGCCGGCATGCCCTGCGTGGCCAGCCCCGAGCCGGCCTCGGCCAGCAGGCCGTCCACGTGGCCGTGGTAGGCGCCGGCGAACTTGACGATCACGTCGCGGCCGGTGGCCGCGCGCGCCAGCCGGAGCACGCTCATCGAAGCCTCGGTGCCGGACGAGGTCATCCGCATCATCTCCGCCGAGGGGATGCGCTCCACCACCTCGGCGGCCAGCTCGACCTCGCCCTCGGTCGGGGCGCCGAAGCTCGTGCCGGCGGCGGCCGCGACGCTCACCGCCTCCACCACCTCGGGATGCGCGTGGCCCGCGATCAGCGGCCCCCACGACATCATCCAGTCCACGTAGCGATTGCCCTCGACGTCGATTAGCTCGGCGCCCTCGCCGCGCGCCACGAATACCGGGTCGCGGCCGATCGAGCGCATGGCGCGAACGGGCGAGTTCACGCCGCCCGGCAGCAGCTCGAGCGCCTGGGCGTAGAGATCCGCTGAGGTTACGAGTGCTCGGCTTCCCACCGCTTGTGCTCGTCGGTGAAGTAGCGCAGCCGGATCTTCTTGAACTCCGTCGACGAGTAGAGCGTGCGCCGGTCCTCGATCCCGGTGTCCTCGGCGATCGAGTCGAGGATGGCGTCGCACTCGTCCTTGGAGCGCCCGTGGGCCATGGTGAAGACCGAGTAGGGCCAATCCGGGTAGGTGGGCCGCTGGTAGCAGTGCGAGATGCCGCGGAAGGAGGACATGCGCGGCCCCAGCTCGAGGATGCGCTCCTCGGGCACGTTCCAGACGCCCATGCCGTTCGCGGAGAAGCCGGCGCGGCGGTGGAAGAGGATTGCCGCCACGCGGCGCAGGGCGCGGCGCTCGCGCATGCTCTCGAGGTGCTCGAGCACTGCCGTCTGGGAGATGCCGAGCTCGGCCGCGGCGGCCGCGAAGGGCTCGGGCGTGACCTCCATCGGCCCCTGCGTGGCCCGGATCACGGCCACGTCGAGCTCCGACAGCGGGATCGCCTCCGGCTCCTTGTGGTCGACCGCCTCGGCCACCGCCGCCAGGGTCTCGGTGCCCTTCTCCATCTCGAGGTCCATGCGGATCTTGAACAGCCGCAGCGTCGGCAGCTGGCGCACGGACTCGGCGCCAGTCAGGCGCTGCAACACCTCGAGCGTGCCCTGGAGCCCGAGCTTCGAGTCGGGCTCTGTGGCGATCGTGAACCAGAGGTTGAAGTCGTGGTCGCGCAGGTAGTTGTGCGAGACCCCGGGATGGGAGTTGATGATCTTCGCCGGGCCCCAGGGGTGCTCGGAGTCGACCCTGGCGGCCACGAGCATCGAGCTGTAGCCGAGCACGCGCGTGTCGAAGATCGGGGTGATCTCGCGGATGATGCGCTCGTCCAGGA
Organism: Thermoleophilaceae bacterium; assembly: GCA_035650215.1. GTDB lineage: Bacteria > Actinomycetota > Thermoleophilia > Solirubrobacterales > Thermoleophilaceae > JACVRW01. Next base: position 111,992 of record DASRIC010000066.1, on the reverse strand, counting down.
GGCGCTGGGTGCGGCGCAGCACCTCGTCCTCCGGAAGCTCCGCCTGCCGGGCCACCGCCGCGTACGGGCGCGGCTCCAGCGGGAAGCTGCCCTGCAGGAGGTTGAGCAGCCGCTTGTCGAGCTCGTCGAGCGGGACCGCGGAGCCGTCGCGGCGGCTGCGCGTCTTGGCTAGCGGCTGAGCCACCGCGCCACGTCCTTGGCGTGGTAGGTCATCACGATGTCGGCGCCGGCGCGGCGGATCGCCGTGAGCGTCTCGAGTACCAGGGAGCGCTCGTCGACGTAGCCGGCGGCCGCGGCGGCCTTAACCATGGCGTACTCGCCGCTCACGTTGTAGGCGGCCACCGGCAGGCGAGTGGCCTCCTTGACGCGGCGGATCACGTCGAGGTAGGCAAGCGCCGGCTTGACCATCACCACGTCGGCGCCCTCCTCCACGTCGAGGAGCGCCTCACGCACGGCCTCGTCGGCGTTGGCGGGGTCCATCTGGTAGCTCTTCCGGTCGCCGAACGCGGGCGCCGAGTCTGCCGCTTCGCGGAACGGGCCATAGAACGCCGAGGCGAACTTGGCCGAGTAGGCCACGATCGGTAGGTCCGTGAAGCCCTCCGCGTCGAGCTGCGAGCGCAGCGCGCCCACGCGCCCGTCCATCATGTCGCTCGGCGCCACGGCGTCGGCGCCGGCGCGGGCGTGCGAGATCGCCGTCTTGGCGAGCAGCTCGAGCGTCAGGTCGTTGTCCACCCGGCCGTCGTCCAGCACCACGCCGCAATGGCCGTGCGAGGTGTAGGAGCAGAGGCAGACGTCCGTGATCACCACGAGCTCGGGGTGGGCGTCCTTCAGCGCCCGCACAGCGAGCTGCACCACGCCCTCGTCGTCGTAGGCGCCCGAGCCCTGCTCGTCCTTCTCGGCCGGCAGCCCGAAGAGCATCACTGCCGGCACGCCGAGCGCGTGTGCCTCGCCGGCCTCCGCGACCGTGTCCGAGATCGACATCCGCTCCACGCCCGGCATCGCCTCGACCGGCGTGCGTCCCTCGCCGAGCTGCACGAACAGCGGCAGCACCAGGTCGGAGGGAGACAGCTCCACCTCGCGCACGAGGTCGCGCAGCACCCCGGTCTTGCGCAGCCGCCTGAGCCGAGTTGCGGGAAAGGCCACGACCGTGAGTCTAGATGGCCGATTCCGAGTCCCCGTGCCCCTGGGGGCGCGCCAGGCCGAGCTGGGCGCCGAGCGCCGACGAAGTCGATATCCGATGGAATATCGGCGAGGAGGTGGGTGGCGCCCAGCGAAGGCATGGCGGGTCATCCAGGGGTGCGGGGGTTTGGAATCGGCCATCTAGGGCCCTGCAAAGCGCGCCAGCGCGAGCCGGGCCAGCCCCCCGAAGACGAGCACGAGCGCAGCCAGGTGCAGCAGCGGGCCGCCGAGGCCGCCCGCGTCGTTGAGCGCGGCGTCGAGCGCGTCGAGCGCCGGCTTGAACGGGAAGGCGGCGGACACCGCGCGGATCACGTCGTAGAGCGCGGGCGCCACGGCGCCGGACGGCACGAGCGCGAGGAAGGCGAGCGGCAGGCAGAGCATGAACGCGAGCAGCGAGGCCGCCCGCACCTCCCGCGTGAGGGCGCCGATCGCGAGCCCGAGCGCGGCAAAGGCGAGCGCCCCGGCGCCAAGCGCGGCCAGCCAGGCCGGGAAGCGGCCCCAGTCCAGGTCCACGAACAGGCCGAGCCCGGCGAGCATCAGCAGCGAGACGGCCAGCGAGCAGACCGTGGCGAGCGCCGCTTTCTCGGCCAGCAGGCCCGTCCGCGAGACGAGGCCGCGCACCAGGCGCGGGAACGCGTTCTCCTCCCGCTCGAGGGCCAGCGTGCCCGCGGCCAGCAGCAGCGTGATGAACATCAACGACACCGCCACGGCGAGCGCAACGGCGAACGAGTTGAGCGAGGTGGAGCCGCCCTCGAGCGGCGTGGCCTTGACCCTGATCGGCTCGCCGACCACGGCCAGCACGTCGTCGGAGAAGGCGAGGTTCTCGCGCGCCAGCTGGCCGAAGGAGATCACGCGGTCGAGCTGCTCGCGCTCCGGCGAGTCCTCCGGGAGGTCCGAGCGCGCCTTGCGCAGGATCTCCTCCGCCCGCTCGAGGCCCAGCACGTCGAAGTCCTGCCCGAGGAAGGTGTAGTCGCCGCCGCTCGAGATCAGGTCGAGCAGCTGGAGCGCCTCCTCCGCCACGCGCTTGGTCAGCGCCGCGTTGGCCGACTGCACCTGCGCCTTGACCGTGTTCTCCACGTACTGGCGCTTGGCCGGGTCCTCGGCGTTGTAGAAGACCTCGACGGTGCCCGGCTCGAGGGTCGACTGAAGGTTGCTGGCCAGGTCGTCGGGGATGATCAGCGCGCCGAGCACGTCGCCGTCGCGCACCTTCTTGATCGCCTCAGCGCGGCTGTCGACGCGCACCGGGTCGATGGCGTCGAAGAGCCGCTGGCCCTCCGCGGCGAGGTCGATCCGCTCGCCGCCGAGCTCCACCTCAGCGCCCTCGGAGAGACCGTTGTAGAAGGCCACTTCGGGCTTGTCGGGACCGCGCGACAGGGCGAAGCCGATCAGCACGGCGATCGCGATCGGATAGATCACGAGCAGGCTCACCAGCAGCGGCGAGCGGCGCAGGATTCGCAGGTCCTTGACGAGCAGCCAGCGCATCAGCTCACCTAGTGGCCCCGCTGGTGGAGGAACTCGACGAACGCCTCCTCGAAGTCGAGACCGGTGGTGCCGGTGGCCTCCTCGAATGCCCGCGGCGGGCCCGCGAACACGCGCTCGCCGTCGGCCAGCACGATCAGCTGCGAGGCGTAGCGGTCGGCCTCCTGGATGTGGTGCGTGGCGTACACGACCGTGGTGCCCTCGCCGGCCAGCTTGAGGATGAAGCGCCAGAGCCGCTCGCGCTGGCGCGGGTCGAGCGCCGAGCTCGGCTCGTCGAGCAGCAGCACCTCGGGCGCCGCCAGCAGGCCGATGGCGATGTTCACGCGCTGGCGGTTGCCCCCAGAGAGGGTGGAGACCTGGTCGCCGCGGCGCTCGCCGAGGTCGGTGAGTTCGAGCATGCGCGCGACCGTCTCGCGCACGTCGTCGCAGCGTTCGAGCCGCGCGAACAGCGTCAGGTTCTCCTCGACGGTCAGCTTCCCGTAGAGGGCCGGCTGCTGGGGCACCCAGCCGATCCCCGCCGGCGCGTCGACGCTGCCTTCGTCGGCCTGCTGGATCCCGGCGAGGATCGACAGCAGCGTGGTCTTGCCGGCGCCGTTCGGGCCGATCACGGCCACCAGCTCGCCGGGCCGCGCGCTCAGCGAGACCCCGCGAAGCGCCTCCCGCTCGCCGTAGCGCTTGACGAGGTCGCGAGCGGCGATCGTCGTGCGCGGGGCCGCGGGATCGTCCACGGCGCGCAGATTGGCAGAATCGTCCCCGGTGAAGCTCCTGTTCGTCGGCGACGTAGTGGGCGGGCTCGGCCGGCGAACGCTGGCGGCGCTGCTGCCCGGCCTGCGCGAGGAGCACCGGCCGGACTTCGTGGTGGCGAACGGCGAGAACGCCGCCGGCGGTGTGGGGATCACCGAGAAGACGGCCCGCGAGCTGCTCGAGCTGGGCGTGGACGCCATCACGCTCGGCAACCATGCCTACCGCCACCGCGAGGTGTACGAGTTTCTCGACCGCGAGGACCGCATCGTGCGCCCCGCCAACTACCCGAAGGGCAGCCCCGGGCGCGGGCACACCGTGGTCGAGGCCGGCGGCGTACGGCTGGCGGTGATCAACCTGTCGGGGCAGCTCTTCCTGGATGCGGTGCGCTCGCCCTTCGCCGAGGTGGACGCCCTGCTGGCCGAGCTGCGCGGCGCCGCCGACCACGTGCTCGTGGACATGCACGCGGAGGCGACGAGCGAGAAGGTGGGCCTGGGCTGGCACGTTGACGGCCGGGTCACCGCGTGCGTGGGCACCCACACCCACGTGCCGACCGCCGACGGCCGGGTGCTCCCCGGCGGCACGGCCTACATCACCGATGTGGGCATGACCGGCCCGCGCGGAGGGGTGATCGGCGTCAAGCGCGAGCAGGCGCTCGAGCGCTTCCTCAGCCTGACCAACGTGCGCTTCGAGACCTCCCCCGACGATCCCTGGCTGAACGCGGTGCTAGTCGACGCCGGCGGCGACGGACGGGCGACGTCGATCGAGCAGATCCTCGCGCCTGCGCGGCTGTAGGCGGGCGAGCGCGAGCCCGAGCGCGGCCAGCAGCGCCAGGTCGCGCAGCACCACCACGAGCACGATCGTCCCCTCCCGGGACAGGTAGTCCAGGTAGTGGGCCGGGAACTCGACGAAGGTGAGCGCCAGCGCGAGCGCGACGGCTCCCGTGAGCGCCCGCATCCGCCAGGCGAAGGCGAGCGCCCCGAGCGGGTAGACCCATACCAGGAACTGGGGCGAGAGCACCTTGCCGAGCGCGGCGAACGCCGTGACGGCCGCGAGGGCAGCGAGCACGAGCCGCCGCTCAGAGCCCTGATCCGGCCCGCGCGCCGCCGCCGCCGAGAACAGGCCGACGGCGATCAGCACGAGCGCCGCGGACAGCCCCTCGGCCACGCCGGCGACAGGGTGATCGAGACCCTCGGAGCCGTGACTCGACACCAGCTCCGCCCGGCCGAGGCCCACGGCGTCGAGCGCGAGCAGCGCCACCGCGGGCGTGCTCTCGACCTGCACGGACCGTTCCTGGTGGTAGCGCAATGTGTCGATCGCACCATCCGGTGAGAGCGCGAGCGCCGCCAGCGAAAGCGTGCCGATCACGGCCGCGCAGGCGAGCGCGCCCTGCCACGCCTCGCGGCGCAGGCCGCGACCGACAAGCCAGGCGAGCGCCACCGGCAGCACCACGAGCGGAAAGCCCTTCACGAGCGCCCCGATCCCGAGCGCCGCGAGCCCCAGACGGGCGCGCCCGCTGCACAGGAGCCACAGCGCCACGAGCACGATCGCGACCGGGGCGAGATCGAAGTGCGTGCGGAGCATCGCCCCGCACAGGAGGGGCATCAGCGCGGCGGCATACAGGGCGTGACGGCGTTCGCCGCCCGTCCGCTCGGCGAGCGCCGCCAGGAGCAGCATCACGACCAGCGCCAGCAGCAGGATCGCGATTGCGAACGAGATCCGGTAGCTCTCGTAGCCGGTGCCGAACACGCCGGGCAGCCAGAGCACGGGGGCGCTCAGCGGCGGGTATTCGAAGAAGAAGTCCCGGTAGGGCAGGCCGCCGGCGACCATCTCGGCGGCGAAGCCGCGGTAGACGCCCAGGTCGTTGATGCGCTCGTCCGACCATGGCATCACGCGCAGCGTCAGCGCCCAGCCCGCCACCAGCAGGGCTGCCGCCGGCCAGACGTCGCGCCTCACGCCGGGACCGGCTCTCGCAGCGGCGGTGGCGCCTCCGCCGCAGGCTCCTCCACAGGCTCCCGTTGGGCGGCGAACAGCGCGACGAGGACGAACGGGGTGAACCACACCACGTAGAGGTAGAACCAGTGCGTCGCGGCCAGCTGGAGCGCGATGAGCACCGCCCCGCCGAGCGCCGCCATCTGGGCGGGCGAAGGTCGTCGGGGCACGAACGCCACCAGCACGGCCAGCGCGGCCACCCCCGCCTTCACCGCGGTCTGGAGCCAGCCGAGCTCGACCTGACCCCAGACGCTGAACGGGGACCCGCGGCTCGCCTGATAGCCCACGGTGCGGGCGTAGAGCTCGCGCAGCCCGTCGTCGGGCACGAACGGCGCCACCACGGCGGCCAGCGCGAGCACGAGCACCGCGATGAACACCAGCGGCGCGCGCCGGGCGAACAGCGGGGCGAGGGCGAGCGACGCGAACTTGGCGGCCGTTCCCAGCGCGATCGACAGACCCGCGCCGGCCGCCGAACGCACCCGGTCGCGGGCGGTGAAGGCGAGCAGGGCGCCCACGCCCGCCAGCGCCACCAGCGCGTCGTTGGCGTTCGACTCGAGCACGAACGCCGTGTAGGGGTACGCCGCCCAGCCGTATGCGAGCGCCACGCCAAGCCGGGTCCCGTCCCGCCCGGGTCGCAGGCGCCGCCCCAGCAGCAGCAACCCGCCGATCACCAGCAGGTCGAAGGCGATCGCGGCCCCGTGCGCCGCCGGCAGGTCGTCCCAGCGGCCGCTCCAGGGCAGCGCCTGCTCGAACGGGACGTAGAGCAGGTAGTTGACCGGCCCGTAGGTGTCGCCGCGCTCCACGTCCTCGGAGAAGCCCTTGCCATAGAGCGGGTCACCGTCCACCACCCGGTCGGCGCCGATCACCCCCGCGTAGCCCACGTCGATCACGTTCGAGTCGGCGAGGTTGAGGCCGATGCGGAACGCCACGAGGAACACGAGCGCCAGCAAGAGCCAGGCGGCCGGTACGTGCGGAACGAGCGGCCCGGCGCGGGCACGCGGGCGGAAGCCGGCCATCAGCATCCGCACGAGCAGATAGGCGAGCACCGGGTACACGAGCGGCGCCGAGACGCCGATCTCCCCGCGGTTGAAGAACACGTGCGACACGCCGAAGGCGAGCAGGACGAGCAGGTCGAGGTGCAGGAGCCGCAGCGGCCGGCGGAGGTCCACGAACGGCGCCAGGAACAGTGCGCAGAGCGGGAGCCATACGTACGGCGCGTTCAGCGTGCGGCCGAACGCGCCCTCGTAGCCGCGCGCCATGGTCCAGGCCACTTGGTGGCCTGACCACTCCTCGAGGAGCGCGCCGCTCGAGTCGTCGACCTGCACCTGCGCGACCTCGTGCCCGCCGCGGAAGAAGCTCACCTGCCAGCGCCCGCCGCCCTTCGTGTACGCGGTCGGGTCGAGCGGACCGTCGCGGCGGGCATCCTCGACCACCTCCGCGCTGGCCGCGAGCCGCTTGACCTCGCGGGCGCTACGCTCGAAGAAGCGCGGCGGCTCTGTCTGCGAGGCCGGAACGCGCAGGTCGTCGGCGGCCGCGGCCCCCCCGGGCAGCACGAGCAGCGCGGCGAGGACAGCCGCGAGCGCGGCGCTCAGTCGCGCGAGAGCTCGATGCGGAAGCTCCACATCTTGTTCCCGATGAAGTTGAGCGGAGTGGCCACGACGATCGAGATCGCCTGGGCCAGGATCTCGTCCACGTTCGCGACGCTCACCAGCAGCTCGAGCACCGTCGCGGCGAACAGGAACGCCACCACGCTGACCGTGAAGAAGCGGGCCGCTTGGAAGCCGGCGTGCCCGCCGCGCGCGCGGAAGGTCCAGTGCCGGTTCCACCAGAAGTTGTTCATCACGGCGACCACGAACGCGGCGGTGGCGCTCGCGAGGTGGTGCAGGCCGAGCAGCTCCACGCAGAGCGCGAACACGGCCAGGTTGACCGCGTAGCCCGAGGCGCCGACCGCGCAGAACTTGACGAACTGCAACCAGTTGTGGGGTCTGCGCAGCCCCGTGCGGACACGGACGTGTACGGGGTGGGGCGTCTCGGCGACGGCGGCCTTCGCCTCCTCGGTCACCCGGCCGAGGGTACACCGAAGTGCTCGAGCACCAGCGGCGTGACGTCGGTGAGCGACCATTGCTCGCGCTCCTGGGAGTCGACCCCGCAGAGCAGCAGCACTCCCTCGGAGTCGTCGCGGTGAAGCGACCCGTGGCTGCCGCCGCCCACATGGTGGGCGCCCCCCCAGTCCACGAACTCGAAGCCGGGCGCGGCCGACACGAGCAGGTCCCCCGAGTGCGGGCACACGAGCGCCGACCACAGGCGGCCGAGCGCGTCGGGGTAGGTCTCACTGGTCACGCGGCCGTCGATCACGTCGAGGCGGAGGACGTCCTCGTCCCCGTCGAGCGTCCAGGAGCCGCCGCGCGTGTCGGCGAGCTCGCCGCCGGGGGCGAAGCGCAGCTCGCCGCGCTCGCAGCGGACGAGGGCGCCGCCCTCATCGCGGGTGACGAGCAGGTCCACGCCGTCCACATCGAGCAGCTCGTCCGTCAGCTGCGGCACGAGCTCCGCGCGACGCTCCTCGTCGAGCACGTAGACCATCGCCGAGCGCGCCGACGGGCACACGGCCAGCTCCGCCTCGAGCGGGGCGGGGTCGCCGGGGGTGAGCACGCGCCAGCGGGCAAGCACGTCGGCGAGGTTCACGCTCTCCTCGACGGCCGTCTGCGAGTGGTCGGACATCACGATCACGGCGTGCTCCTCGAGGAACGCCTCGGGACCGCCCGCCACGTGCATGATGCGCTCGAGCGCCCTGTCCGCCTCCGCGATCGAGCGCACCTGCCCTTCGGGGCCGACCTTGTGCGAGTGGGTGTCGTTGTCCGGCAGCGAGAAGAGCAGGAAGTCGAACAGATCGTGCTCCACCAGGTAGGCCCCCACGCAGCCCGTGTGGCGGTCGCGCTGGCCTGGCAGCCCGAGGGCGGAGGTGCAGCCCGTGTCCCGGGAGTCGAACAGGTCCGCGTAGAAGAGCTCGCGGGCGCCATAGACGGCGTGGCGAAACTGCGCCGCCTCCGCGATCCGGCGGTACACGCTCGCGCCCGACGGGTCGTGCCGCGTGCGCCCGCGGTAGATCAGGTAGGTGGTGCAGGCGGTGCGAAAGCCGGCGTCGTCGAGGTGCTCGTAGACCGTCCGGTGCGCGCGCGAGAGATGCGCGAGGTTCATGTTGTAGACGGTGTCGTAGAGCGAGCGGACGATCCCGAACGCGCGCGTGGCCGGCATCGACGAGCCGTACTCCACGTAGCGCTCCTCGCCGCGGTGATACCAGTTCATCGCGGGGATGTGGTGCTCGCCGGGGCCGTGGCCGGTGGCGATAGCCGCGCTCGCCACTGGCGTGACCGAGGGGAAGGTCGACAGGCAGTTGCGCACGTAGGTGCCGCGCTCGACGAGCGTGGCGAGCGCCGGCGCGTGCCCCTCCTCGATCGCCAAGTCGAGCATCTCGGGCTTCAGCGAGTCGATGACCGCGAGGACGAGCTTCTTCGGCGCGGCGGACACCGGCGTCAGCGGAGGATCCGCAGGCCGGCGTACTTCTCGCCCTCGCGCCTGCGCCCGCCGGCAAGCAGGACGGCGAAGCCGATCAGTGCGACGAACGACACCGGCGGGACGAACACCGCGAGCGCGGCCAGCAAGAGCGCCGCGCCGTCGGCGTACACCGTGAGCAGCACGGCCGCGCTGTCGTCGAGTCGGCCGCGAGCCCGCTCCACGAGGCCGCCGACCGCCAGCCAGCCGAGGGCCGCGCACAGCGGTCCTGCCACGAGACCGATCCAGCTCGCCTCGCCGCCGTCCGCCATCGCGCCCGCGAACAGCAGCGCGCCGAGCACCATCCCCGCCACCCCGCTGAAGATCTCCACGGGCCGGCCGCGCGGGCCGCGTTCGAGGAGGAACGCCACGACCGCGAGGGCGAGCAGCGCGGCCAGGAACGCAGGCGACTCGAGGAAGCTCCAGTCGGTCCCATCGAAGTCGATTCCTACGTCGCCGCGCGCCAGCGCGCCCGCCAAGAGCGGCGGGAGGTAGGGGCGCACGCCGGTCGCTCCCGCGAGCCCGGCGCCCGTTCCGATGTCCATCACGAGACTCATGCGCGGTCGATGATCATCTAGCCTGCCGGCGGTGAGGTTACCCTCGTCAGGCTCGTGAGCACGTCTCGCGACATCGAGCGCTACGCCGGTCTCTTCGCGTCCCGGACGAGGGTCATGAAGTCGTCGGCGATGCGCGACCTGATGGCGGTCACCGCGCGCCCAGAGGTGATCTCCCTGGCGGGCGGGCTGCCGGACACGAGCACGTTCCCGCCCGACACGTTCGCCGCCGTGACGCAGCGGATCGCCGCGGAGTCGTGCGCGAAGGCCCTCCAGTACGGGCCCACGGAGGGGCTCGCCGAGACGCGCGAGTGCATCGCCCAGGTGATGGCCGCGGAGGACATGCGGGTCGACCCCGAGGACGTGCTCGTGACCACGGGCGGCCAGCAGGTGATCGACCTGGTGGCCAAGACCCTGATCGACCCGGGCGACGTGGTGCTCGCGGAGGGGCCCACCTACCCGGGCGCGGTGCCGGTGTTCTCGGCCTACCAGGCCGAGGTGATCCAGATCGAGATGGACGCCCAAGGCATGCGGGTCGACCTACTCGAGCAGACGCTCGACCGGCTCGAGCGGCGGCCCAAGTTCATCTACACGGTGCCGACCTTCCAGAACCCGGGCGGAATGACGATGTCGCTCGCGCGCCGGCGCCGGCTCGTGGAGCTGGCCCACGAGCGCGAGCTGCTCGTGCTGGAGGACAATCCCTACGGGCTGCTGCGCTACGAGGGCGACGCACTGCCGCCCCTGTACGCGCTCGACCGAGGCGTCTTCGTCATGTACCTCGGCACTTTCTCCAAGATCCTCTCGCCCGGCATCCGCCTCGGCTGGGTGGCGGCGCCCGGTCCGGTGCTCGAGAAGCTGAACCTCGGCAAGCAGGGCGCCGATCTGTGCACCTCGACGCTCTCCCAGCTGATGCTGCAGGCGTACTTCGAGCGTGGCAACTGGCGCGACTACGTGGGCTCGCTCGTGGACGTCTACCGCAGGCGCCGCGACACCATGCTCGACGCGCTGGCGGAGCACTTCCCGACCCAGGCCGAGTGGACGCGCCCGTCCGGCGGCCTGTTCGTGTGGGCCACGCTGCCCGACTTCATCGACACCACCGACCTGCTGGCCCGCGCCCTGCGCGACAACGTGGCCTTCGTGCCCGGCGAGGCCGCCTACCTCGACGGCCGCGGACGCTCCTCGATGCGGCTGAACTTCTCGGCCTCGCCGGAGGACGCGATTCGCGAGGGGATACGCCGCATCGGCGAGGTGGTCACCGAGCAGGTGCAGCTGTACGGCACGCTCACGGGCGAGGTCGAGGCGCCCAGCGGCGGCAAGCTGCTGCGGATGCCGCCGCCCGCCGAGCGCGAACGGCGCGCCCGGGGCTCCTGAGGTGAGCAGGGTCGCCGTCCTGAAGGGCGGGCGCTCGCTCGAGCGGCAGGTGTCGCTGCGCTCGGGCGCGCGGGTGGAGGACGCCCTCGGCCGGCTCGGCCACGAAGTGATCCCGATCGACGCCGGCGTGGACCTGATCCGGCGCCTGCGCGAGGCCGCGCCCGACGTCGCGTTCATCGCGATGCACGGCCGCGACGGCGAGGACGGAACGGTCCAGGAGCTGCTCGAGATCCTGGCCATCCCCTACACCGGCTCGGGCGTGCTCGCCTGCTCTCGGGCGATGGACAAGGTGCTCGCCAAGCACCTGATGATCGAGGCCGGGATCCCCACGCCGGAGTTCTTCGCCTTCAACCAGGCTGCGTTCCGCGAGCTGGGCGCGGCCGAGGCGCTGCCGGCGATCGAAGAGCGGCTCGACTTCCCGATCGTGGTCAAGCCCTCGAGCCAGGGATCGGCGCTCGGGATCAAGTTCGCCCCCACGGCGGACGACGTGCCGGCCGCGCTGGTGGCCGCCTTCTCCTACGACTCGCGAGTGCTGCTCGAGCGCTACGTTGACGGCCGCGACCTGGCCGTCGGGGTCCTGGACGGCCGGCCGCTGCCGGTGGTCGAGGCGGTGCCGCGCGAGGACGACTTCTACGACTTCGAGGCCCGCTACGAGATCGGCCGCACCGACTTCGTGTGCCCGGCCGATCTGCCCGAGGGGGTCGGCGAGCGGGCCCAGGAGCTGGCTCTGCACACCTACACGCTGCTGGGCTGCACGGCGTTCGCCCGCGTGGACCTCATGGTCGACGCCGGGGGCGAGCTCACCGTGCTCGAGACCAACGTGATCCCCGGGCTGACCGAGACAAGCCTGCTGCCCCAGGCGGCCGAGGCGGCCGGCATCGGCTTCGACGAGCTGGTGAGGAAGATCCTCGAGCTCGCGCCGGCCGCCGCGCGCTACTGATCCTCGCCCGAGGCGAAGTCCTCGGGCGTCACGTTGTCGAGGAAGTCCTTGAATTTCTCAACGACCTCCTCGGTGTCCTCGACCTCGTGCTCGAACTCGATCGCGGACTCCGAGATCACGTCCTCGGCGGCGAAAATCGGGGCGCCCGTGCGCACGGCCAGCGCGAGCGCGTCCGAGGGCCGCGAATCGATCGGGATCTCGCGGCCGTTCAGCTGCAGGGTCACCTCGGCGTAGAAGGTGTTCTCGCGCAGCTCGGTGACCGCGACCCGCGAGCAGCTCACCTCGAGCTCGGAGAGCATCTCGCTGATCAGATCGTGCGTCATCGGGCGCGGCGTGTTGGCCCCCTGGAGCTTCATGAGGATCGCCGCCGCCTCCGGGTGGCCGATCCAGATGGGGAGGAACTTGTTGCCCTCGCGCGTCTTCAGGAGCACGATCGGCTGCTTGCCGACCATGTCGAAGCTCACGCCATAAATGACCATCTCCTGCATTAGCTCGACAGTCTAGACCGGGGGCGAAACACGGACCGGCCCTCTCCAAACGAACGGGAGCCCCCGTTTGACGGGGGCTCCGGCACTCGCCTGTTCGAGGTTCGGAGTGGGCGATCCTGGACTCGAACCAGGGACCTCGTCCTTATCAGAGACGCGCTCTAACCGACTGAGCTAATCGCCCGCGCCGGCCGATTGTAGCGGTGTCCGGAGGCCCGGCTCAGGCGGCTCGGCGCACCGGCGCGCGCAGGATTCGCTCGGCCAGGTCGACGGCGTCGGCGGGGGTTTCGAAGTCGAGCTCGGCCCGGCAGCCGTGGCCCTTCGCGCGGACGCGGACCTCACGGCCGAGCGCCGCCGAGAGGGCATCCTCCGCCGCCGCGAGCGCCGCCGCGAGATCGGGATGCACCACCGCGCGCGGGCGCGGCGGCTCCGCGCTCCCGGTCTCCGCCTCGCGCGCGCGCCGCTCGGTCTCGCGCACCGACCAGGCCCCGTCGCGAGCGGCGAATGCGAGCCGCCGCCGCGTGTCGTGGTCCTTGCAGAGGAGCAGCGCCCGCCCGTGCCCCTCGCTCAGCTCACCCGTCTCGATCAGCTCGAGCGCGCGGTCGGGCAGCTCGAGCAGGCGGATGAGGTTCGAGATCGCGACCCGGCTGCGGCCCACGCGGCGGCCGACCTCCTCCTTCGTGAGCCCGAGGTCGTCGACCAGCATCGCGCAGGCGCGGGCTTCCTCGATCGCATTCAGATCGACCCGAGCCATGTTCTCCGCGAGCGCGAGATCGAGGCGCTCCCAGTCGTCCGCCTCGCGCACGACCGCCGGGATCGACTCGAGCTCGGCGATCCGCGCCGCGCGCAGGCGCCGCTCGCCGGCTACGAGCTCGTAGTCGCCGGCGGGCAGCGCGCGGACCACGATCGGCTGAAGCAGCCCGCGGGCGCGGATCGACTCCGCGAGCTCCGCCAGGGCGGACTCGTCGAACGCCTGCCGCGGCTGGCGGGGGTTCGGCTTGACCAGCTCGACGGGCAGCTCGCGTAGTCCCTCTTCCCCTTGGGCTCCCCGGGGCAGGATCGCCGCCAGGCCGCGACCCATGCCGCGGCGGTCGTCAGGCACGGGCGGCCACCTCCTTTGCGAGCTTCAGGTAGGCCACCGAGCCGGCGCTCTGGGGCGCGTGCCGCAGCACCGGCAGGCCGAAGCTCGGGGCCTCGCCGAGCCGCACGCTGCGGGGCACCACCGTGTCGAAGACGAGCTCGGGGAAGTGCTCGCGCAGCTCGCGCTCCACGTCGCGCGCGAGCCGCGTGCGGCCGTCGTGCATCGTAAGGATCATCCCCGCCACGGTGAGGCGCGGGTTGAGCTCCTGGCGGATGAGCGAGAGCGTGTCGAGCAGCTGCGCCAGACCCTCGAGGGCGAAGTACTCGGTCTGCACAGGCACGATCACCTTGTCCGCGGCCACGAGCGCGTTGACGGTGAGCGGGCCCAGCGACGGCGGGCAGTCGAGCAGGGTGATCAGGTAGCGGTCGCGCACGCCGCCGAGCCGGCCGCGCAGGATCGACTCAGAGCCGGCGATCCGCGGCAGCTCGACGTTCGCCCCCGCCAGTTCGGGGGTGGACGAAACCGCGTCGAGACCCTCGTGGCCGCTCGGGATCGCGGCGGCGGCGAGCGTGAGCTCGCCCGCCAGGCAGTCGTAGACGTTGGGCGAGCCGTCCTTTGGAAGCCCAAGTGCAACCGTGGCGTTGCACTGCGGGTCGAGGTCCGCGAGCAGGGTCGGATAGCCCGCGTCCGCGATGCTCGCGGCGAGGTTGACGGCGGTGGTGGTCTTGCCCACCCCGCCCTTCTGGTTGGCGATCGCAACGACGCTGCCCATTCGGCTCCTTGGACGCTACGGCGGAGGTCGGTCGGAACTGCCGTCCTCACGGCGGCCTGCTCGCGTATTCGCCGGTTCGGAGCCGAACCCTCCTCGTCCACCATCTCGCCTCCTCCCTTTTCTTTGGGGCCGGGCTTTGGCGGGACCTGGGCTGGGCTGGGTAGGACGTGCAGCGTCCGATTCCGAGGTCGAGGCCCTGCCTTGGCCGACGCCGCGCCCGGCCCCGATATGCGAAAGCGAAGCAACTACTCGAGCGGGCGCTTGCGTGCCATGCCCGGCCGCCGCGGGAATCTTTCCGGCGTAGGCGCCAGCTTGCGAAACACGTGCAGGTGGCGGTCGCGCGAGCCCTCGAAGGGCGTGACCGCCACCACGGCCTCGAGCGCCAGGCCCAGGCGCTCCGCGGCGCGCGCCCCGGCCTCCTCCTCGTCGGCAGCGCGGCGGCCCTTCCAGGCGACGAGCCGGCCGTGGCGGCGCAGGAGCGGCGCCGCGTACTCGCACAGCACGGGAAGGGGGGCGAGCGCGCGAGCCGTCACGACGTCGTACGCCTCGGCGCCGCCGCCGAGCGCCGGCGGGCGGGCGCCCCAGTCCTCCGCGCGCGCCGTGACCGCGCGGGCGTTCTCGATCTCCGCCTCCCGCGCCAGGCGCTCGATCAGCGCCGCCTTGCGCCCGGCCGACTCGATCAGGTCGACGCGCGCCCGGGGCAGAGCGATCGCCAGCACGAGACCGGGGAAACCGGCGCCCGCCCCGAGGTCGGCCACCCGCCGAGCGCCGGCCACGCCGGAAAGCCCGATGGCGCTCAGCGAGTCGGCCAGGTGCACGTCGAGGGCGGCCGCAGGGTCGCTCACGCTCGTGTGCGGGTCCGGTTCGGCCGCCAGCGCGCGCAGCAGGCGCTCCATCTGCAGGTCGGCGCCGGCGGAGAGCCGGTGGTGGCGCGCCAGCGTCTCGAGCGCCTCGCGGAGGGCGCCCGTTTCCCGTGAAACGCCCAGCGGGCGTTACTCCCGGAAGCTCGGGGCCGGCGACACCACGAGCCGGCGGTCGGGCTCGTCGCCCTCGCTGTGCGTCTCCACGTCGCCGCGCTCGCTGAGGTAGGTGTGCACCACCTTGCGCTCGGTCGCGCGCATCGGCTCGAGCTCCACCGCCCGGTCGAAGCGGATCGCCTCGGTCGCGGCGCGGTCAGCCATCCGGTGGAGCGCGTGCTCGCGGCGCTCGCGGTAGCCGGCGGCGTCGACCACAACCTGCTTCCGCTCTGCGGAGCCGAGGAACGCAGCCCGGAAGGCGACGTGCTGGAGCGCGTCGATCGTGGCCCCGTGCTTGCCGATCAGCAGGCCGAGCTCGTCGCCGTTCACCGTCGCCCGGATCTCGTCGTCGCGCTCGTCGACGTCCACCGTGGCGCGCAGGCCCAGCGCGTGCACCACACGCCCAACGATCGCCCGGACGCGCTCCGCTGGCTCATCCGGGATCGACTCCGCCACGGCGCGCCAGGTCTCGACGTCCACCTCCGCGCGCACGCGCGCGAGGCTGCCCGGCCCGCTCTGGCCCGGCTCCTCGGCGACGTCGAAGCGCACGCACTCGGCGTTGATCCCGGGGAAGCGCGGCTCGAGCGCCTTCATGGCGGCCCATTTGGCCTCGCCCAGGCTCTCGCCCTGCGCCTCGGCGGACAGCTCCTCCGGGCGCGGCTCCTCGCTCACGGACATCGTCGCGGCACGCTCAGCGCCGCCGTCCGGAGCGCTTTTTCTTCTTGCGCGGCGAGGCCGGCGGCGGCTTGGCGGGCCCGCCGTTGCCGGCCGTGGACGCATCCGCCTTGGCCTTCGACCTGCCCTTCGTCTTCGCGGGTGCGGCGTCGCCGTCCGCGACCGCCGCGGCGGCGGCCGGCGCCGGTTTCCCGCGCGCGGGCGCCGATTTCACCTTCTCCTCCTCGGCCTCGCGGTCGAGCACCGGCTTCGGGTAGAGCTTCCGCACGAGGAGCTGCTGCCCGATCGTCCACACGTTGGTGGTGATCCAGTAGAGGATCAGCCCCGCCTCGAAGTTGATGATGAAGACGACGAAGACGAACGGCAGCGCGAGCATGATGCGCCGCTGCATCGGGTCTGCGCTGATCGCCGTGACCGCGCTGGCAGCGAGCTGGGTGCCCACGTAGAGCACAATGAGCACGCCCAGCAGCACCGGATCGTCGACCTTGGCCGCGAGGTCGTCGATCGGGAAGAAGCCCGGGTTCGCGGCGATGTCCTGCTGGAAGGAGTCGGAGCGCAGCAGGTAGAACAGCGAGATGAAGAACGGGATCTGAAGCAGCAGCGGCAGG
The DNA here is from genome assembly GCA_035650215.1 of Thermoleophilaceae bacterium. Taxonomy (GTDB): domain Bacteria; phylum Actinomycetota; class Thermoleophilia; order Solirubrobacterales; family Thermoleophilaceae; genus JACVRW01. The sequence goes on along the minus strand of DASRIC010000066.1, from coordinate 95,550 downwards.
CAGGAGCCGAGCGGGTTGACCTTCTCCTGCTGGTAGAAGGCCATGACCTCCTGCTGCATGCGCTGCTTGTCGTCCTTGTAGCGCTCCTGGATCTTCTTGATCTCGGGCTGCAGCGTCTGGAGGCGCTGCATCGACTTCACGCCCTTGAAGGTGAGCGGCAGGATCGCGATGCGCACCGTGAAGGTCAGCAGGATGATCGACCAGCCCCAGGAGTTCGGGCCGTTGCCGATGACGCCGTGCCAGAACTCGAGCACCCACTCGCAGGCGTCGATGAGAGGCTGAAGGACGTTGGCGATGAACATGGATCAGGGCTGGGGGCGCGGGGGGAACAGCTTCTGGTCCTCCACGTAATCGACTCCACCGTGACTCCAGGGGTTGCAGCGCAGCAACCGCCAGGCGGCGAGGACGACGCCCCGGAGCACACCGTAGCGACGCACGGCGTCCACGGCGTACTGGGAGCAGGTGGGATGGTACTTGCAGCGCGCGGGCAGGCCTGGCGAGATGGCGCGCTGGTAGAGGCGGACCGGCGCCAGCAGCACGGACCGCAGCGCCGTCACCGGCTCGGCTCCTCGCCGGCGAGCCCGGCCTCGCTCAGCACCGCCCGGAGTGCCTCTTCCACGGCCGGCTCGCCGCCTTCGCGCGCCAGCTCCCCCGCCGGGGGCCGGGCGACGATCACGAAATCGTGGCTGTCGCTCAGGCCGTCGGCGCTCGCCCAAAAGGCGTCGCGCAGGAGGCGCTTCATGCGGTTGCGCTCGACCGCGCCGCCCAGCTTACGCCCGACGGAGACCCCGAGCCGCGGATCGCGATCCTCGTCGGCACGCGGGAACGCGTACACCACCAGGTAGCGGCTCGCGTGCGAGCGGCCTTCGCGGTACACGCGCTCGAACTCGCCGCTGCGCGACAGCCTGCGGCGCTTGCGGCGCGCGCGGTCGGCCATCGGGCTAGGGAGTGAGCCGCTTGCGGCCCTTGTCCCGGCGGCGCTTCAGCAGCCTCCGGCCGGCGCGCGAGCTCATCCGAGCACGGAATCCGTGGGTGCGAGCGCGCTTGCGCTTCTTCGGCTGGTAGGTCCGCTTCATCGGGACAGCCAGGGTACAAGATCGCCCGCCGGCCGCCTGTCGATTTCGTGTCGATAACCGCCGCGGGACGCTTTTCTCGCGTTTTGCGAGGACCCCCCGGGGAGCCGGCTCAGCCTCCGGAACGCGGGTGTAGACTCGCCTCGCCGAGGGTCTCCGAGCCGCGGGGCCGGCGTCGCCCTCCCTTTCCCACCAGCCTTGATCCGGACCCCGAGGAGGGTCGCGACTTCCTGTGCCTGCACAGCTCGACCAGCTTTGGGACGACATCCGCGAGGAGCTTCGCCGCGACACTCCGGACTTCAAGTTCCACATCTGGCTCGAGCCGCTCGAGCTGGCCGGACTCGAGGGCCGCACGCTCTACGTGCGGGCGCCGGAGCACATCCGCACCTCGGTCGCCGAGCGCTACCTGCCGCTGCTGCGGCGCGCCGCGGCCGGCGTCTTCGACTCGCGCGCGACCGTCGAGATCGTGGGCGCCGATTGGGCTCCGCCCCGACCGACCGCGGCCGACGGTGAGCCCGGGGCGACCGGAAAGCCGACCGCGAGCCCGAAACGGCCCGCCGGCTCCCTGAACCCGAAGTACACCTTCGACCAGTTCGTGATCGGCGAGGGCAACCGCTTTGCGCACGCCGCCGCGCTGGCGGTGGCCGAGCTGCCGGGCCACTCCTACAACCCGCTCTTCCTGATCGGGTCGCCGGGGATCGGCAAGACGCACCTGCTGCACGCGATCGGAAACTACGTCCAGCGCTACGGCGGCGGCCTGCAGGTCCGCTACGCAACGATCGAGGAGTTCACGGGCGAATTCGTGAACGCGGTGCGGGCGCGCAAGACCTCCGCGTTCAAGGAGGGCTTTCGCGGCTCGGACGTACTCCTCATCGACGACGTGCAGTTCCTCGCCGGCCGCACGAAGACCCGCGAGGAGTTCTTCCACACCTTCAACGCGCTGCTCGACACCGGTCGCCAGCTCGTGATGACTTCCGACCGCACACCCGAGGAGATCTCGGAGCTCGAGGAGCGGCTGATCGAGCGCTTTCGCGCCGGGCTCGTGGTCGAGCTGGACCGGCCCGGCGTGGCCGTGCGGCGGGCGATCCTCACTACCCGCGCCCGCCTCGACGGCGTCGATGTCACCCCCGAGGTGGTCGACGAGATCGCGGCGCGGGTCGCCACCAGCGTCCGGGCACTCGAAGGTGCGTTGATCCGCGTGGTGGCCTACGCATCGTTGAAGGGCGAACCACCCACACCCGCCTTGGTACGACACGTGCTGCGCCGGCTGGGAGAGGACAACGGGCGCGAGACCTGCGGGATCCCGGAGATCCTGGACGCCACGGCCCAGGAGTTCGGCGTGGAACGCGAGGCGCTCCTCGCCCGCGACCGCCGCCCCGCCGTGGCAAACGCCCGGCACGTGGCGATGTTCCTCGCCCGCGAGCTCACCGACCACAACCTCACGGAGATCGGCGGCGGTGTGGGCGGGCGCAAGCATGCGACCGTCCTGCACGCGCTCAACCGCGTCGGCACCGCGATGCGAACCGACCCCGCCCTCCAAAGCGCGGTCGACAACCTGCGCCGCCGGCTCGGCCGACCCGCATGATGACCGGCTCGACTGGAAGAATTCACACACCCCCGACAGGTGCGATCCCGCTTCGCAAGCGGCCTCCAGCCCGATGTCGACGTTTCAACACCGCCAAATACCTCAAGAAAGAGACAGGTAGTTCGAGTTGAAGCTCACCGTTTCACGGGAAACGTTCCTCGCCAGTCTTGGCATTGCGGTCCGCGGCGCGTCCACGCGCAGTGCGATCCAGACCTTGTCGGGAGTCTTGCTGCGCGTCGAGGACGGCAAGGCGGAGCTCGAGGCCACCGACATGGAGCTCGGTGTCCGGGTGGTGCTCGAGCCGCGGGACGCCTCGCCGGGACTGGCCGTGATCCCCGGCCGGCTGCTGCTCGACGTGGTTCGGTCCCTGCCGAAGGACGACCTGACGCTCGAGTACCGCAGCTCCCAGCAAGACGTGGAGCTGATCTCCGGTTCCGCCAAGTTCCACCTGCGCACGCTTCCGGCCGAGGACTTCCCGACGCTGCCGGAGTTGCCCGGGGAAGGCGTGCTCACCGTGCCTGCCGGGGCGTTCGTGGACACGATCGGGCGCGTGGCCCGCGCGGCCTCGCGTGACGAGACGCGCCCGCACCTTACCGGCGTGCTCGTCACCGCGGAGGGCACCGATCTGCGGATGGTGGCCACCGACTCGTACAGGCTGAGCGTCAAGGAAACCGGCCTCGAGTCAGAGCTGGGCGGCTCGCTCGAGGCGAACGTGCCGGCCCGCACGCTGCAGGAGCTTGGCCGGATCGCGTCCGCCGGCAGCGCCGACACGATCGCTGTGGCCGCGCTCGAGAACCAGGTGGTGTTCGCGGTCGAGGACGTGGTGCTGTCCTCGCGCCTCGTCGAGGGTCGCTTTCCGAACTATCAGCAGCTGCTCCCCGAATCGTACGAGCACGAGCTGAAGGTCAGCAGGGACGAGTTGCTCGAGGTGGTGCGGCGCGTGGGGCTGCTCGCGCAGAAGAACGCCCCGCTTCGCCTGCGCTTCTCGGAGGGCGCGCTCGACGTGTCCGCGCAGACGCCGGACGTGGGTGAGGCGAGCGAGTCGTTGCCGATCGCGTTCGCCGGCGAGACGCTCGAGATCGGCTTCAACCCCGAGTTCTTCCGCGACGGCCTGGAGAGCGCGGAGTCGGACGAGCTCACGCTCAAGCTGATCAGCCCGCTGCGACCGGGCCTGATCGAGTCGGGCGGCGACGCCGGCGGCGGCTTCCGCTACCTCGTGATGCCGATTCGCCTCAACGTCTGACGCGCCATGGTGCGGGTCACCCGCATCGAGTTGCGCGACTTCCGCAACTACGAGGCGGCGGTGCTCGAGCCGTCGGCCGGCCTCACGGTCGTCGCGGGCCCGAACGGCGCCGGCAAGACGAACCTGCTCGAGGCACTCTACTTCGGCTGCACCGCGCGCTCCTGCCGGACCTCCAACGAGCGCGAGCTGGTGCGTCGCGGCGCGAAGGTCACCCGGGTGGCGCTCGACACCGCGACCGGCGAGGGGGAGCATCGCGTCGAGGTCGGCTTCGAGCCGGGCGAGCCGAAGCGCCTGCGGGTTGACGGCAACCCTGTCGACAACCTCAGCGTCACGTCGGTCCGGCCGCTCGTGAGCGTCTTCCTGCCGGAGCGCCTCGAGCTCGTGAAGGGCGCGCCCTCGGGGCGGCGGGCGCATCTCGACCGGCTTGTCGCGGCGCTCTGGCCGGCGCGGGCGGAAACGCGAGCCGCGTATTCACGCGCGCTCGCGCAACGAAATGCGCTGCTGCTGCGGGTCCGCGCCGGCGCCTCCGGGCCGCCCGCCCTCGATGCCTGGGACGTGGAGCTGGCGCGGCAGGGGATCCGGCTGATGGCGGACCGCGACGAGGCGGTGACGGGCCTCGCGGAGCCCTTCAGCCACCTCGCGAGCGGGCTCGGCTTGCCGGGCCAGGCGGAGCTCCGCTACCGGCCCCGCTCGCCGGCGACCGACGCCGACGGGCTCGCCAGGGAGCTCGGCGAGCGGCGTGACGCGGACCTCGAGCGCGGCTTCAGCGCACACGGCCCCCACCGCGACGAGCTCCAGCTGCTGCTCGGCGGCCTACCGCTGCGCGCGTACGGCTCGCAGGGCCAGCAGCGGGCGGCGCTGCTCGCGCTCCTGTTCGCCGAGCGCGCGCTGCTGGCCGAGCGCCGAGCGGCTGAGCCGCTGATGTTGCTCGACGACGTGATGTCGGAGCTCGACGCCCAGCGCCGCGAGCTCCTGGCCGAGCTGCTGCGCTCGGGCGGCCAGGCGGTGGTCACGACGACCGAGCCGGAGCACGTGCCGGGCGCGGCGCTCAGCGCCGGCGAGCTGGTGCGCGTGGATGAGGGCGGCATCTCGGTCGACCGGCGCCCCGTGGCGGCGTGAGGCGGACCGCACCGAGGCGGCTCGAGCTCGCCCTCGGCGGCGTGCTGGCACGCGCCGAGCCGGCCACGTTGCTCGCACGCGTTCAGAGCGCCTGGCCGGGCGTGGCGGGGCCGGCACTCGCCGCGAGCACCCGGCCGGCGAGCGAGCGCGAGGGCACGATCACCGTGGCGTGCGACTCCGCCGTCTGGGCCCACGAGCTCGAGCTGCTCGCCGCGGAGCTGCTGCCGCGGCTCAACAAGGCGCTCGCGTCCGGTGACGGCGGCGCGGAGGCCGCCCGGCTGCGCTTCGTCGTGGGTTCGGGGGCGAACCGTGTCTGAACGGCGCGCGCGGGGTCGTCGGGCGACCGCTTTTTGTGCGATTTGCGGGCATTTTGTAACGCTCACGTGTGTCGGAGCGAGGCCCTCGCCTGCTAGTATTGACGCAGTCTTATGTACCTCCCCCGGCCCGTGTGGAAGGTCCGCGGCGCCGGGGTTTTTCGTGGTCGAAGCCGCGGCCCCGTGATGGGGGCCGCTCGATGGAAGGAACGGCTTGGCGAAGGAGCCTCAGGACGGCGATAAGCCGCAGAGCGACAATGCCGCAGAACGTCCCGCCGAGACAGGCACGGGTCCCGGCGATGGGCACGCCGCGACCTATGGCGCCCAGGACATCACCGTCCTCGAGGGCCTCGAGGCGGTTCGCAAGCGGCCCGGGATGTACATCGGGTCCACCGGCCTGCGCGGCCTGCACCACCTGATCTACGAGGTCGTCGACAACTCGGTCGACGAGGCGCTCGCCGGCGAAGCGGACGAGCTCGAGGTGGTCATCCACCCGGATCACAGCGTGACCGTCACCGACAACGGCCGCGGCATCCCGGTCGAGGTGATGGAGAAGGAGGGCCGCCCCGCCGCCGAGGTGGTGCTCACCGTGCTCCACGCGGGCGGCAAGTTCGGCGACGGCGGCGGCTACAAGGTTTCGGGCGGGCTGCACGGCGTCGGAGTGTCGGTGGTCAACGCGCTCTCCGAGTGGCTCGACCTCACGATCTGGCGGGACGAGCACGAGCATCGCCAGTCATACGAGCGCGGCGAGCCCGGCGCTCCGCTCGAGAAGGGCGAGAAAAGCGACCGCCGCGGCACGAGCATCACCTTCATGCCGGACCTCGAGATCTTCGAGACGATCGACTACGACCGCACCGTCCTCGAGCAGCGCTTCCGCGAGATGGCGTTCCTCACCAAGGGCCTCAAGATCAACTTCCGGGACGAGCGCGGCGAGCGCTTCGAGACGAGCTTCCAGTACGACGGCGGCATCCGCGACTTCGTCAAGTACCTGCACAGCCAGGGCACCCGCGAGGCGCTGCACAAGAAGATCGTCTACGTCGAGGAATCGAGCGACATCGGCGAGGTCGAGGTCGCGATGCAGTGGAACAACTCCTACCAGGAGGCCCTGCTCTCCTTTGCCAACAACATCAACACCCACGAGGGCGGCACGCACCTGTCCGGCTTCCGTTCGGCGCTCACGCGCACGATCAACGCATACGCGCGCCAGAAGGGCGAGCTGAAGGAGAAGGACGCCAACCTCCAGGGCGAGGACATCCGCGAGGGGCTCACGGCCATCATCTCGGTGAAGATCGCCGACCCGCAGTTCGAGGGCCAGACCAAGACGAAGCTCGGCAACCCGCCGGTGGAGGGCTTCGTCCAGGCGGCGCTGAACAAGGGGCTCTCGGAGTTCCTCGAGGAGAACCCCACCGACGGCAACCAGGTGATCCGCAAGGCCGTGGCCGCCCAGCGCGCCCGCGAGGCGGCACGCAAGGCACGCGACCTCACGCGGCGCAAGTCCGCGCTCGAGAACTCGAACCTGCCCGGCAAGCTCGCCGACTGCACGGTCCGCGACCCCGCGCTCACGGAGCTCTTCGTCGTCGAGGGGGACTCCGCGGGCGGCTCAGCCAAGCAGGGCCGCGACCGCAACACCCAGGCGATCCTGCCGCTGCGCGGGAAGATCATCAACGTCGAGAAGAACCGCATCGACAAGGTCCTCTCGAACAAGGAGATCCAGGCGCTCATCACGGCGATCGGCACCGGCATCCGGGACGAGTTCGCCATCGACCGGGCGCGCTACCACAAGGTGATCGTCATGACGGACGCCGACGTGGACGGCGCCCACATCCGCACGCTCGTGCTCACCTTCCTCTACCGGGAGATGAAGGATCTGATCGAGGCCGGCTACGTGTACATCGCCAAGCCGCCGCTCTACAAGATCAAGTCGGGCAGGCAGGACGTCTACATCGAGAAGGAGTCGGAGCTCGAGGAGATCCTGCTGCGCGACAAGCTCGAGATGCTGGACGTGACCGACCGCGACGGGCGCGCCTTCAAGCTCACGCACGCGCGCTGGCAGAAGTACGGCCGGCTCCTCAAGCAGTACGAGGGCTGGGCCGCGTCGCTCCGGGCCGACTGGGGCCACGACCCGATCACCTTCCTCGAGGAGTCCACGATCCTGGACGAGGGCGCCGCCGATCCGGAGGCCGTGATCGCGCTGCTGCGCGGCGACGACCCGGAGAGGGAGCCGTACGTCACCGAGCTCGTCGACGAGACCGAGGCGGAGCTGGTGGCGAGGGTCGTCGAGCGCAAGACGGGCACCGCGAAGACCTACCGGCTTGCCCGCTCGCTGTTCGGCACGCCGGCCTACGGTCGCTTCGTTGAGACCCACAAGGAGCTCGAGGCGCTCGCCGGCACCCCGCCGTTCCACGTGGTTCTCGGCAAGAAGGAGGGCGACGCCCTCTCATTCGAGGAGCTGCGCGCGCGTGTGCTCGAGATCTGCCGCGACGGCGTCCCGCTCCAGCGCTTCAAGGGCCTCGGTGAGATGAACGCCGACCAGCTCTTCGACACGACGATGGATCCCGAGTCGCGCACGCTGCAGCTCGTCACCATCGACGACGCCAGTGCCGCGGACCAGATCTTCTCGATGTTGATGGGGGACAACGTCGAGCCGCGGCGCGAGTTCATCGAGACGCACGCCCGCGAAGTCACGAACCTGGACGTCTAGGTAGGGGAGGACGGCCGTGAGCATCGACCAGCTGACAGGCGGGAACATCGAGCCGCGCGGGCTCGAGGAGGAGATGCGCTCCTCGTACCTCGACTACGCCATGAGCGTGATCGTGGGCCGGGCGCTGCCGGACGTGCGCGACGGCCTCAAGCCGGTGCACCGGCGCGTCCTCTACACGATGTACGAGAACGGCCTTCAGCCGAACCGGCCCTACCGGAAGTCGGCCACCGTGGTCGGCGACGTGATGGGCCGTTATCACCCGCACGGGGATTCGCCGATCTACGACACGCTGGTGCGGCTCGCGCAGGACTTCGCGATGCGCTACCCGCTTGTGGACCCGCAGGGCAACTTCGGCTCGATCGACAGTGACCCGCCGGCGGCCTACCGCTACACGGAGGCGCGTCTCACGCGGCTCGCCACGGAGATGCTCCGCGACATCGACGCCGACACCGTCGACTTCACCCCCAACTACGACGAGTCGCGCCAGGAGCCGGTCGTCCTGCCGGCTCGCTTCCCCAACCTCCTGGTCAACGGCTCCTCCGGCATCGCGGTCGGCATGGCCACGAACATCCCGCCGCACAACCTGCGCGAGACGATCGACGCCACGATCGCCTACATCGACGATCCGGCGATCGAGCTCGACGGGCTGATGAAGGAGCTCAAGGGGCCCGATTTCCCCACCGGCGGGATCATCGTCGGGCACTCGGGGATCCGGGACGCTTACGAGACGGGCCGCGGCCGGGTGGTGCTCCGAGGCCGCGCGCACATCGAGCCGCTGCGCCAGGGCAAGGAAGCGATCGTCGTCACCGAGATGCCCTACCAGGTGATGAAGGGCGGCGAGTCGGGCGGCTTGATCCAGAAGATCAAGGAGACGGTCGAGGCCGGGCGCATCAAGGAGATCGCCGACGTCTTCGACTACTCGAACAAGGACGGCATCCGGCTCGTGATCGAGCTCAAGCGCGGCGCCATCCCGAAGGTCATCCTCAACAAGCTCTACAAGCACACCCCGTTGCAGACGACCTTCGGCGTGAACATGGTCGCGCTCGTCGACGGCGTGCCGCGCACGCTCGGCCTGCTGCCGGTGATCCGAAACTACGTCGATCACCAGCGCGACGTGATCGTGCGGCGCACCAAGTTCGAGCTGCGCGAGAAGGAGGCCCGTCTCCACATCCTCGAGGGCCTCCTCATCGCGATCGACAACATCGACGAGGTCATCGAGCTGATTCGCGGCTCGCGCGACCCGGACACGGCGCGCGCCGGCCTGATCGAGCGCTTCGAGCTCACGCGCATCCAGGCCCAGGCGATCCTCGACCTCCGCCTGCAGCGCCTCACCGCCCTCCAGACGGACGAGATCAAGACCGAGCACGGCGACGTGGTCGAGCGGATCCGCGAGCTGCGCGACCTGCTCGGCGACGAGGGCAAGGTCATGAGTCTGATCAAGGAGGAGCTGATCGAGATCCGCGACCGCTATGGCGACGAGCGGCGCACCGAGATCACGCACTCCGAGGACGAGATCGACATCGAGGACCTCATCGCCGACCAGCAGATGGTCATCTCGATCACGCACTCCGGCTACATCAAGACCCTGCCGCTCGCCACCTACCGGCAGCAGCGCCGCGGCGGCGTGGGCGTGATGGGGATGGAGATGAAGGACGAGGACTACATCGAGCACCTCTTCGTGAGCTCGACGCACGACTACCTCCTCTTCTTCACGAACCGCGGGAAGGTCTATCGCGAAAAGGTCTACGACCTCCCCGAGGCGTCGCGGACGGCCAAGGGCCGCGCGCTCGTGAACGTGCTGCCGCTGCGCGACGGCGAGCGGGTCCAGGCCGTGCTGTCCACGCGCGACTTCAAGGAGGGGCGCTACCTCGTCTTCGTCACCCGCCAGGGGATGGTCAAGAAGACCGAGTTCCTCGCCTACAACACGCCGATCAAGGCGGACGGCATCATCGCGATCAAGATCCGCGACGACGACGAGCTCGTTGCCGTGCGCCGCACGAGCGGGGACGACGACATCATCATGGTATCCCGCTCAGGGCAGGCCGCGCGCTTCAGCGAGGACCAGGTGCGGGCGATGGGCCGCGACACGGCCGGCGTGCGCGGCATGAACGTCTCGCGCGGGGACAACCGGGTGCTGGCGATGGACGTCGTGCGCCCCGACACCGAGCTGCTGGTGGTCACCGAGAACGGCTACGGCAAGCGCACGGCCATCGAGGAGTACCCGGTCAAGGGCCGCGGCACGATGGGCGTGAAGACGATCGGCCTCACCGAGAAGAAGGGTGGCGTGGCAGGCGCGCTGATCGTGCGCGAGCACTACGACCTCGTGTTCATCTCGCAGAACGGCATGGTCCAGCGCACGGGCGTCAGGGGCATCTCGAAGCAGGGCCGCCCCGCGCAGGGCGTGCGGGTGATGAACCTGCGCGAGGACGACATGGTGAGCGCTGTCGCACTCGTGATGGAGAGCACAACGGACACGGCGGCGCAGGTCGTGGTCGAGGGGATCGCGGAAGACCAGCCCGCGGCGGACGAGGGTGGGCCGGAATCCGACGGCAAGCCGCCCGCCGACGCGGAGCCCGAGGCCTAGAACACACGAGGGGCGCCCGTGCGGACGCCCCTCGCAGTCTGGTTGCTGGACTTGGTCGTCGGCTCGAGTAGGGCGACCAGAGGGACCACTCCTGGTCCTCGCGACCGACGGTGTCTCGGGTTGGACTCCGCTAACCGCAGGGCCCAGCACCGGTCTAGCGGCCGGACACCTCCAGGGTCCCAAGAATTCTGTCAGTCAAGCTCGGACCACCTCCTTTCCCTGGTAGCGCTATTGAAGCAGACCGAGGCGTCGGCTCGCAGCGCGTTCTAGGGAGTGGTCTCGGTGGTGTCGGTGGTGCCGTCGGTGGAGCCCCCGGCGGCCACCGTCTGCTCGAGCTCCTCGAGCTGGGTCTCGACCTCCTCCACGCGACCCGAGAGGCGCTCGATGCTGTCCGACGTCGCGCCGGCTTCGTCCTCGACCTTCTGGAGGCGGTTGTCCAGCTTGGTCACGTCGTCGGAGCTCGGCAGCCCCTCGAGCCTCCCCTCGAGCTCGTCCATCCGCTTGTTCAGGTCGCGCTGGACGCGCGCCAGATCGCCGGCCGCCTGCTCGTTCGCCGCGCGATCGTCCGAGTCGTCGTTCGCGGCGATCAGGGCGATCACGGCGATCGCGGTGGCGGCCACGGCCCAGACGCCGGCCACAAGCAGCCAGCGCCGCAGGCTGCGCAGATCTCCGACGCGCGCCGGCGCGTCGTCGGGGGCCATCACGGGCTCGGGCGGCGCCGGTGGCCGCGGCTCGGGCGGCGCCGGCTCCCTCGGCGGGGTGCTCATCGCGCCAGTACGGGGTGCGTGCGAGCCTTCACCGCGCCGGGACCACGAGGTACTGCTCCCAGGCCGCCGGGATGCTCGGCGCGGCGACGTGGATGAAGATCGTCGGGTTGGGCGCCTTGGGCCGGCGGGCCGGCGTCATGCCGGTCTGCGCCGGTAGGCGGTCGCCCTTGCGGCGGTTGCAGGGCGCGCAGCAGGTCACGATGTTCTCCCAGGTGGAAGGCCCGCCCTTGGAGCGCGGGATCACGTGGTCGACCGTGAGGTTGCCGCGCTCATGGCCGCAGTACTGGCAGGTCCAGCGGTCCCTGGCGAACACCGCGCGGCGGGTGATCTTGCGCCGGTGGGCGTCGCGCGGGATGCGGACGTAGGTGAGCAGCCGGATGACCACGGGCCGCGGCAGGGTGAGGCTCTCGGCGTGCAGCGCCCAGTCGCCCCGCTCGAGCACCTCGGCGCGGTTCTTCAGGATCAGGACGGCCGCGCGCCGCACCGTGCAAACGTTGATCGGCTCGTACGAGGCGTTCAGTACGAGTACCCGGCCGGACGAAGAGGCGCGCTGCGTGTGCCGGCCGGTGCCCGGCAGCGCGAGCGCATGGCCTGGTTCCGATTCACCTGTCCCGGTGTCGTAGGTGATCTCCGCCCCCGCTGCCACGGTCGCATCAGTGTACCCGGGGTCTTGCGCGAACCGGCGCCCTCAGCTGGAGGGATATGACCCGAGCACCCGCAGTTCGTCCACGTGGCCGGCCAGCGCGGTCAGCGCCTCGCTCACGGGCGGCCGCTCGGCGCCTCCCTCGAGGTCGGCGAAGAACATGTAGTGGCCGAGGACGGTCCGGCGCGGGCGCGACTCGATCCGCGTGAGGTTGACCCCGCGGGACGCGAGCTCGCCGAGCACCGCCACGAGCCAGCCGGGCGAGCGGTCGCCGCCGCCCCAGAAGACGACCGTGGTCTTGGCGTCCGGCCCTTCGGCGAGAAGGGCGTCCTCGGCGCGGGCGAGCCAGACGAACCGGGTCGAGTTGTCGGGGTGGTCGCCGGCGTCGTCGGCCAGCACCACGCAGCCGTAGAGCTCTGCCGCCAGGCGCGAGCCCAGCGCCGCCACGAAGTCGCCGGCGTCCTGCAGGGAGCGAACGGCGTCCGCCGTCGAGGGCGCCAGCACACGCTCGGCGCCCGGCAGGCGCTCGCGCAGGAAGCGAGCGCACTGCGCCGTGGCCTGGGGGTGCGACACCACCCGCCGCACCGACTCGAGCGCCAGCTCCGAGCGCGCCACGAGGCAGTGACGGATCGGGTGCACGAGCTCGGACGCGATCCGGACCTCAGGCGCGTCAGCGACCAGCGTGTCGAGGGTCACCGCCACGCTGCCCTCGAGCGCGTTCTCGATCGGCACGACGGCTCGCTCCACGTCCCCCTGCTGGACCGCCATCACGGCATCGCGGATCGCCGGGTAGGGCACCTCGTCGACGGCCCCCGGCGCCGAGGCGCGCAGAGCCTCCTCGCTGTACGTACCCGCGGGCCCGAGGTAGCCGACCCTCACGGGCCGGCGGCCTGCGCGCCGGTCGTCGCGGCGTCGACGGCCTCCTGCTCCTCGGGTGAGAGCTCGAACTCGGGTGCGCCCTCGTGCACCTGCTTGACGTAGAAGCGCGCCTGGTCGCGGTGGAGGATCGACGAGATCACGACGCCGGTGCGGCGCGAGTCGAGCAGTGCCAGCGTGCTCGACTGCTGCCCGGACAGCTCGTTCATGGCGTCGTAGCGGACGAGCGAGGTGTGCGCAACGCAGCCGTCCATCCGGCGCTCCGCGGCGCCGACCCGCTGCTCGAGCCCGGCCGCGGTCTCCTCGACCCAGTCGCGCAGCTGCACGAACGCCTCCTGGACGCTGGCGGCGTGCGTGACCAGATCGCTCTCGCCGGTCGGGCCCAGGAGCGTGCGCTGGGCGGTGCGAATGCGGCGCACCTTCACGCTCAGCACGATCGCCCAGATGAGCGCGAGCGCGCCGACGGCCGCGGCGGCGAGCGCGACGATGCCCTGGGTGCTGCTCAGGTCGTCCACGGAGAGCCAGGGTACCGGCGCAGGCGCAGCGGACTACTCCGTGAAGATGACGGTGAAGTCAGCCTCGTTGTTGTCGGTCTTCTCCTCGCCGTCCACCGGCTCGACGACGACCTTGATGGGAACGTTCTGGCCGGTCGGAGGCTGGGCGCCCAGGGGGAGCGTGACGGTCTGCTGCTCGCCGACCGCGATCGTGTCGATCGACTCCTCGAGCTCGATCGCCTCGTCGCCCTCGCCGACCGTGACGCGCACGTTCACGTCCGTCTCGTTGTTCTCGCCCTGGTTCAGCACCTGGACCTCGAAGGCCAGGTCGTCGCTCAGGGGGACCGTGGCCCCGGCGCCTGGGGTGAGAGCCACGCCGCCGAGCGAGACGGTGCCGAGCCCGTTCCCGTGCAGGCCGGGGGCGGCGTCGCCGCCCGAGTCCGCGCCGGCGCCGCTGCGGATCCCCTCGATCTGGTCCGCCACGAAGCTCGGGTCGACCCACTGGATGTCGGGCAGGACCGTGAGCTGCCCGTCGCGCGGGAGCGCCACGTCGCCCTGCAGGTCCTCGGACTCGAGCGTCTGCTCGGTGCTCGGCTTCCAGCGGCCCACAAGCAGCACGTCGCTCGCTGAGATGAACTGCATCATCTGCGCGATCTGGTCGCTGCTCTGGCGGCGCTCCTGGTCGGCGAGCGCGCCGGGCAGCTCGTCGGCCACGCGCGCGATCGAGTCGCGGCGAAGCTCGAGCGCGTCGAGGAAGTAGCCCTGTGCGGTGGAGAGCTCGTCGGGCACGTCGAGGTCACGCGCCTGGTCCACCGTGGTGGCTGACTCGACCCGAAGCCCGTTGACCGCGTTCTCGCGGTCGATCGCCTCGTCCTGGTCGCCCGGCTCGCTCAACAGGCCGAAGAGGTTCTTGCCTTGGAGCTTCGACTGCTGCGCCAGCTCGCTCGACTCGCGCACGTAGTCCTTGATCGCGCTCTCCTTGCGCGCGTTCAGGCAGCCACGGAAGCCCAGAACGAGCAGAATCAGCACCAGCAGCACGGCGCCGCCAGCTATGGTCCTCCGGACCATCAGCGTCTGGCGATCGCTGGAGGGGCCGCCTGGCGGCCGCCGCCGTGTGCGGCGAGCTACGGGCTCGTCCGGTTCGTCGAGGAAGGACAGCAGAATCGCTCCTGGCGTACGAAGGCGCCCATGGCGCTCCGGTGGGAGTATGAACGGAGGGCAGGACGCGCTCTTCGCAGACCGAAAACGACACCTGGAATGCACCGTCCCCAAACCAGCCTGAGCGAGGAGTCCGGCACCCTGCCACTCGGGTCCTCTGACCCTACCGAACGGCTGCCCGGCGCCCCAGGCCCGCGGCTCGTGCTCGGCCGCTACAGGCTCGAGCGCCGCCTCGGTGCGGGCGGCTTCGGCGTCGTCTGGCTGGCCTGGGACGAGAAGCTCGAGCGCGAGGTCGCCGTCAAGGCAATCCCGCGCGAGCGCGGGACGGGTGAGGAGCGGGTGGAGCGCGAGGCGCGGGCGGCCGCGCGCCTCAGCCATCCGGCGATCGTCGCGATCTACGAGCTGGCCGCCGACAGCGACGACGTCTACCTCGTCTCCGAGCTCGTTAGGGGCCGAACGCTCGCCGAGCTGCAACGCGCGGGGGCGATCGCCGACCGCGACGTGGCGCGCATAGGCGCCGCTCTCTGCGAGGCGCTCGCGCACGCGCACGCGCGCGGCGTGATCCACCGCGACGTGAAGCCGCAGAACGTGATGGTGGTGGCCGAGCCGGCGGCCGGCGTGGGGTTCGCCAAGCTGGCCGACTTCGGCGTGGCGCACGTGGTGAGCGGCGACCCGCTCACGCGCACGGGCGACGTGGTGGGCACGCTCGCCTACATGGCGCCGGAGCAGGCGGACGGCGCGCCGGTGTCGGGTGCCAGCGACGTGTACTCCCTTGCCCTGACGCTGTACGAGTGCTGGGCGGGCAGGAACCCCGTGCGCGCGGGCGGCCCTGCGGCCACGGCTCGCCGCCTCGGTCGCCCTCTTCCGCCGCTCAGGTCGATGCGCCCGGATCTGCCGGGCGAGCTGGGCGACGCCATCGACGACGCAGTGGACATCGATCCCGCCTGCCGCCCGTCGCCGGAGGAGCTGCGCTCCGCGCTGCGCGCAGCCGAGGCTGACCTCGACGACGAGGGCGGCCTGGTGGAGCCGGAGACGCTTCGCAGGGTCGGCCTTCCGACCACCGAGCGGCGCCGGGGCCTGCCGCGGCCGCGATTCGGCATCCAGGTCGTGCAGCGGGCGCTGGCCGGTCTCGCCGCGGGCGGGCTCGTGCTGGGCGCCCTCGAGGGGCTCGGCCCGGAGCCGTCCTTCTCCGCGGCCGCGGCGGCGGGCGTGGCCGCGCTCGCGGTAGCGCTCCTGCCGCGCATCGGCTGGATCCTCGCGATGATCGGCGTGTGCGCATGGTTCGTGTCGCCCGAAGCGGACCGCCAGGGCACGGCGCTCGTGCTGGCGGCCGCCGCGGCGCCCGTGCCGTTCCTGCTCCCGCGGGCGGGTCTGCTCTGGTCGGTACCCGTGCTCGCCCCGCTGCTCGGCACGGTGGCGCTGGCGCCCGCCTTCGTGGGTGTGGCCGCGCTTGCCCCCACCGCTTGGCGGCGCGCGGGCCTCGCCGCCGCAGGCTTCCTCTGGCTCGCGCTCGGCGAGGCGGTGAGCGGCCGGGCGCTGCTGTTCGGCTCGCCCGACGGCACCACGCCTCGCCCCGACTGGGAGGGCTCGATATCGGCGGCAATCTCCGACGTGCTCCAGCCGCTCGTGACCACGCCCGCGCTCGCCCCTATGGTGGTCTGGGCGGCCTTCGCGGCACTGCTGCCGCTCGTGGTCCGCGGCCGCTGGCTCGCGCTCGACCTGATCGGCGCCGGGCTCTGGGTGGCCGGGCTCGCGACGGCTCAGCTGGCCCTCGGGAACGCGCTGGCGGCGGACGTGGCGCTGGACGCCCCGCGCGGGGCGATCTCGGGCGCGATCGTGGCGGCTGTGGTGGTGGTGTCGGTGTCCCGGGTAGCGGCTCCCGCAGAGGGCTTCAGGGCTCCGCGAGTGACCACGGCATAGGACTACTCTGCGAGGCGAGATGAGCGTGCTGCGCAACCTGGAAGCGAAGCTCGGCGGCCTCGTGGAGGGCGCCTTCGGACGCGCCTTCAAGACGAGCGTCCAGCCGGTCGAGCTCGCGCACAAGCTTGCGAAGGAGATGGAGGACAACCAGATGGCCTCCGTCTCGCGCGTGTACGTGCCGAACCACTACCGGGTCTTCCTCTCACCCCAGGACCGCGAGCAGTTCTCGAGCTACGAGCCCGCGCTCCGCAAGGAGCTCTCGGACTACCTCCTCGAGCACTCGCGTCAGCAGTCGTACGCTCTAACGAGCCGGCCCCAGATCGAGTTCCACACCGACGAGCGCCTTGACCTCGGCGAGTTCGGGATCCAGGCGCAGCTCCTGGCGCCCCCCGAGGAGGAGCAGGAGGCGGAGCGCGAGGCCCCGGCGGCCGCGGCGCCATCGGCGGGCGACTTCGGCCACACGATGGTCTATTCCCCCGACCGCGAGGCGCGCCGCCTCGAGCCGGAGCTCGACCGGCGCCAAGCGCTGCTGGTCGGCGACGGGCGCAGGAGCCGCCTGAGCGGCAGCCGCGTGGTAATCGGGCGCAGCCGCGACTGCGACGTGGTGATCTCCGATCCCAACGTGTCGCGCCGCCATGCGGAGGTCCGTCGCGACGAGAACGGCTGGCACCTGGTCGACCTCGGCTCCACCAACGGCGTGAAGGTGAACGGCCGGCGCGTCGATCAGATGGCGCTGGGCCCCGGCGACCGGGTCACGATCGGACTTACCGACCTGACCTTCGAGCTCGAGTAGCCCGTGGACGAGCCGCTTGCCGTCGCGCTCAAGTTCGGGTTTCTCGCCGTCCTCTACCTGTTCCTCCTCTGGGTCGCGCGCAGCGCCATGAAGGACCTGTCGCGCTACGAGAGCTCGTCGGCGGCGGCCGAGCCGGTGGAGCCCCCGGGCCAGAGGCGGGGCGGGCGGCAGGGGGCGATTCCGGACCTGCGCGCCGGCGTGGATCCGCGGCTCGAGGTGGTGGCCGCGTTGGGGCACGAGCCGGGAACGAGCTTCGACGTGGGCGAGGGCGCCACGATGGGCCGCGCCGACTCGGCGGAGATCCGGGTGGACGACCCGTTCGCCTCCTCGGCCCACGCCCGCATCTATCCCCGCGGCGAGTTCATGTACCTGGAAGACATGGGCTCGACGAACGGCACCTACCTGAACGGCCGCCAGGTGAAGAGCGCCGAGCGCCTCAAGATGGCGGACGTGATCCGCATCGGCGACTCCGAGTACCGCTACGAGGAGTGAGCCGCATCGCGCTCCGGATCATCGAACAGGCGGGCCGGACCGACGTAGGCCGCCAGCGCAGCGCCAACGAGGACTCGCTGGTGGTGCAGCCGCCCTTCTTTGCCGTGGCCGACGGAATGGGCGGCGCCCGCGCCGGCGAGGTCGCGTCGGCGATCGCCGCCGAGGCCTTCGAGGGCGCCACCGAGTCAGGCGAGGCGGCCGAGGCGCAGCTCACGCGCATCGTGCGCGAGGCAAACCGCCGCATCTACGAGATCGCCGTGTCTGACGAGTCGCGTCGCGGCATGGGCACGACGCTCACCGCCGCCAAGATCCACGGCGACGACGTGAGCCTCGGGCACGTGGGCGACAGCCGCGCCTACCTGCTCCGCGACGGCGAGCTGGAGCAGCTCACGCGCGATCATTCGCTGGTCGCCGAGCTCGAGCGCAGCGGCCAGATCACGCCGGAGGCGGCGGAGCACCATCCGCAGCGCTCGATCATCACGCGCGCACTCGGTCCCGAGCCCGACGTGGAGGTGGACACGTACACAGTGCCCGGGCACGACGGCGACGTCTTCCTGATCTGCTCGGACGGCCTCACGTCGATGATCTCGGACGAGGAGGTGGCGTCGATCCTGCGCTCGGCGGACGCGCTCGACGACGCGGCCGGCCAGCTCGTGCGCGCAGCGAACCAGAGCGGCGGCAAGGACAACATCACCGTGATCCTGTTCCGGCTCGCGCAGGGCGAGGATGGGGAGCCGGCCGCCCTGCCGCCCGAGGACGAGACGATCACGGGCCAGGTGTCGGTGGCGGACGTGCAGGCGGCTGCAACCGCCTCGCGGGCAACCGCCTCGCCGGCGCCGGCCCCGCAGGCGAGCGCGCCGCCCACGGAGCGGCCGCGCGAGCGCAGCGCGCCCGCCGCCCGCAAGCGCCGCCGTCGGCGCGGGGTGGGCCGGCTGGTCCTCAAGGTCGTGCTCGGCCTGGCGCTCGTGGCCGCCGTCGTGGCGGGCCTGTACGCGCTGTCGCGCGAGGTCTACTTCGTGGGCACCAACGACGCCGGCCTGGTCACGATCTACCGCGGCATCCCGTACGAGCTGCCCTTCGGCGTCGAGCTGTACGACGAGGACTACGCAAGCAGCATGCCCGCCAGGGCCATCCCGTCCGCCCGCCGTGCGCGTGTGCTCGACCACGAATGGCGCAGCCGCGAGGACGCCGTCGACCTCGTGCGCGCGCTCGAACGTGGCGAGCTCGACACCGGCAGGGCCTCGGGCTGATGTCCGCCCGCATGCGCGAGCTGTTCGGGCTCCTGCCGGTGTCGCTGCTGGTTGCCGCCGGCTTCGCCGCGGTGCTCTCCACGCGCACCACCGACGTGCAGGAGGCCACGCTCACCTACGGCCTCGTGTTCCTCGGCCTCTGCGTGGTGGGGCACATCTTCATCCGCGCGAAGCTGCAGGACGCCGACCCCTACCTGTTCCCGCTGGCCGCCCTGCTGGCGGCGATCGGGTTGGTGCTGATCTACCGGATCGACCCCGAGCTGGCGCGCGAACAGGCGCAGTGGTTCGTGGTCGGGCTCGCGTTCTTCTGCATCACGATTCTCGCGATAAGCGACCACCATGTGCTCGAGCGCTACCGCTACCTGATCGCGGCGGCGAGCATCGGCCTGCTCGCGATGCCGCGGCTGCCGGGGATCGGCGGGCAGGTGAACGGGGCCTTCCTCGCCATCAACGTGGGGCCGATCCAGTTCCAGCCCGCGGAGTTCGCCAAGATCGGGATCATCGTCTTCCTCGCGAGCTACCTGCGCGAGACGGGCGACATCCTCGTGCGGGCCCGGCTGCGCCCGCTGCCATGGCAGCGCCAGCTGCTGCTCTACGGCGTGCCGGCTCTGCTCGCGCTGATCGCGATCGTCGTGCTCGACCTCGGCCCGGCGGGCTCGGTGCTGCTGGTGGTCTTCACGGCGAGCCTCGTGGCGGTGCTGCGCGAGCGGCCCTCGCCCAAGCACTTCGGGCCGCTGCTGCTCGTGTGGGGCCTCGCGATGCTGATGCTGATCTTCATCCGCGACCTTGGCAGCTCGCTGATGTTCTTCGGCGGCTTCCTCGCGCTCCTCTATGTGGCCACCGGGCGGCTCTCGCTCGTGGGCGTGGGCGCCACGATGTTCTTCGGCGGCGCCTTCTTCCTCGCAGGGAGCGTGGCGCATGTGCAGGAGCGCGTGGACATCTGGCTCGACCCGTTCAAGCCTGGCGTGGTCGACGACGAGGGCTACCAGATCGCGCAGTCGCTGTTCGCGCAGGCGGACGGGGGGCTGTTCGGCCAGGGCTTTGGCCAGGCGTTGCTCGAGTTACCCGGCGGCGGGACGATCCTGCCCGCCGCCCACACCGACCTCGTGTACGCGGTGCTGGCGAACGAGGCGGGACTGTTCGGGGCCGCCGGCCTCGTGGGCGCCTACCTGCTTCTCGTGTTCCGCGGCTTCAAGGTCTCGCTGCTCGCCACCGACGGATTCTCGAAGCTGCTCGCGGTCGGGCTTACAAGCGTGTTCGCCCTCCAGGTGTTCGTGATCGTGGGCGGCGTCACGCGCGTGATCCCGCTCACCGGCGTGACGCTGCCGTTCGTCTCCTACGGCGGCAGCTCGATCGTGGCGAACATGGTGCTGCTGGCGCTTCTCCTGATCGTGTCGAACCACGCTCGCGCCGAGCGCATCCGGCGCGGGGGACTGGTCTAGGTCGCGTGAACCGCCAGATCATCCAGCTCTTCCTGCTGTTCGCCGTGCTGTTCGCCGTGCTGGTGGCGTTCACGTCGCGCTGGACGGTCTTCGAGGCCGACTCGCTCGCCGACAACCAGTTCAACCGGCGCCCGCTGATCGAGGAGCAGCAGATCCCGCGCGGCCTGATCTACGCGTCCGACGGCCGCACCGTGCTCGCTCGCAGCGTGGGCAGCGGCCGCGGGCAGAACCGGATCTTCAGGCGGGTCTACCCGAGGGGTGGCACCTTCGCCCACCCGATCGGCTACTCGTTCATCGAGAACGGCCGGCGCAGCCTCGAGCTGTCGCGCAACGACGACCTGGCCGGCCAGGAGGACGAGTTCGAGTCGCTGTTCGCTGGCCTCGAGGGCCGCGACCGCGAGGGGCTCGACGTGGTGACCAACCTGAACGTCGCCGGCACCCAGGCCGCCGTGGCGGGCCTCGCGGGGCGCAAGGGCGCCGTGGTGGCGATCGAGCCGGACACCGGCAAGGTCCGCGTGATGGTCTCGATCCCCGAGTACGACCCAAACCTGATCACCTCGGACTTCGGGCGCATCAACCGCGACCCGAACAAGCCGCTGCTCAACCGCACGACGCAGGAGCTCTACCCACCCGGCTCGACGTTCAAGGTCGTGACGGCCACGGCGGCGCTGGACAGCGGCAAGGTCAAGCCGGAGACGGTGATCGACGGCAGCTCGCCCAAGACGATCTCGGGCGTGTCGCTCGAGAACGCCGGCGGCGCCAGCTTCGGCCCGATCTCGTTCACGGACGCGCTCACGAACTCGGTGAACACCGTGTTCGCGCAGGTCGGCGAGCGAATCGGCCGCGACACGCTCGTGAAGTACATGAAGCGTTTCGGCTTCTACCAGGACCCCGAGCTCGACTACCCCGACTTCCAGATGGTGCCGAGCGGGGTCATCAACGGCGACGGCCGTTACGTCGAGGACGGCTTCGACGTCGGGCGCGCGGCGATCGGCCAGGGTGGCCTCGAGGGCGAGGTGCGCGCCTCGCCGATGCAGATGGCCCTGGTGGCGGCGGCTGTGGCCAACGACGGCCGGTTGATGAAGCCGCGGCTCACCGACCGCGTGGTGCGCAAGGACGGCCGCATAAAGGAGAAGGTCGAGGCGGACCTGCAGGCGAAGGTGATGGAGCCGGAGACCGCGGACCAGCTCGCGGCGATGATGAGCCGGGTGGTGGAGGAGGGCACGGGCACCGCGGGCGCGCTCGCTGGGATCACGGTGGCCGGGAAGACGGGCACCGCCGAGGTGGGCGCGGCGCGTGAGTTCACGCAGCCCTGGTTCATCGCGTTCGCGCCGGTCGAAGACCCGAAGATGGCGATCGCCGTGACGGTCGAGCGGACCACGGGGCAGGGCGGCACCGTGGCGGCCCCGATCGCGAAGTCGGTGCTCGAGGCGATGCTCGGGGGTGGGGTGTAGTGCCGAGGCACGTAGCCATGGCCGAGTGCGGAGGTTTCCGGTGATGGAGGTCGCCACCGGCGCAGTGGTGGACGAGCGCTACCGGGTCGTGCGCCGGATCGGGTCGGGGGGAATGGCCGACGTGTACTGCGCCGAGGACACCCATCTCGGCCGGCAGGTGGCGCTCAAGGTGCTCCACCGCCGCTTCGCCCAGGACCAGGAGTTCGTGGAGCGCTTCCGGCGCGAGGCGAAGGCGGCTGCCGGCCTCAGCCATCCGAACGTGGTCGGCGTATTCGATCGCGGCGACCACGAGGGCACCTACTACATCGCCATGGAGCTCCTTGGCGGCCGCACGCTCAAGGAGATCGTGGCAACCGAGGCGCCGCTCGAGCAGGGGCGGGTGATCGACCTCGGCGTGCAGATCCTCCAGGCGGCCGGCTTCGCGCACCGCCACGGCGTGATCCACCGCGACTTCAAGCCGCACAACGTGATCGTCGACGAGGAGGGGCACGCCAAGGTCACCGACTTCGGCATCGCGCGCGCCGGCGCCTCGGAGATGACGGAGACCGGGTCGATCATGGGCACGGCCCACTACCTGTCGCCCGAGCAGGCCCAGGGTCACGCGGTCACAGCCGCGTCCGACCTCTACTCGATCGGTGTGATGCTCTACGAGATGCTCGCCGGGCGGCTGCCGTTCGAGGGCGAGAGCGCCGTGGCGATCGCGCTCAAGCACCTGTCCGAGTTCCCGGTGCCGATCACCCAGCTGCGCCCCGACGTGCATCCGGCGCTCGAGGCCGTGGTGATGGCCGCGCTCGCCAAGGATCCCGCCCACCGCTGGCAGAGCGCCGAGGACTTCGCCGAGGGGCTCGAGGCGGCTCGCAGCCAGATCGAGGCGGGCGGCAACGGCGGCCAGGTGCAGGACACCGCGGCCTTCGCTGCGCTTCCCGTGCCCGTACCGGTGGGCGACGGCGAGGTGCCCGTGGTGGCGCCCGTTACCGAGCCGCATGAAGAACGCCGGCGGCGCTGGCCCTGGTTCACGATCGGCCTGCTCGCGCTGGCGCTGCTCGGATTCCTGATCTGGGCGTTCGCAAGCGGCGAGCTCACCACCGAGAAGCAGGACGTGCCACGCGTGACGGCCAAGCAGCTGGTACGGGCGCGCGCGATCCTCGAGAACGCGGGCTTCGAGGTGGCCACCGAGCGCGTGCGCAGCGCGCAGCCCTTCGACCAGGTGATCGACCAGGACCCCAACCCCGGTGAGCAGGCCGAGGAGGGCGCGACCGTCACGCTCGAGGTGTCGGACGGGCCCGGTGAGGTGCTCGTGCCCGGGGTCGCGGGCCTGCCGCAGGCGCAGGCGATCGACGAGCTGGAGAGGGCCGGGCTGAAGGTCACCCGCGATCTCGAGTTCTCGGACGAGGTGCGCAAGGGCATCGCGCTCCGAACCGTCCCGCGCGAGGGCACGGAGGTCACGCGCGGCACGCGTGTGCGGCTGCTGGTGAGCCAGGGTCCCGAGCAGGTGACCGTCCCAGAGGTGGTCGGGCTCTCGCGCGACTCGGCGGAGGCGCGGCTGCGCGACGAGGGCCTCGGGGCGGCCGTGCAGGAGGAGGAGTCGGACGAGCCAGAGGGCGAGGTGATCGCGCAGAGCCCGGGCGGGGGCACGGCGGTGGACCGGGGTGCCACCGTGACGATCACCGTGTCGATCGGGCGCGAGCAGGTGGGCGTGCCGAACGTGATCGGGCTCGCACCGGGCGACGCCCGCAGCCAGATCGCCGGAGCGGGCCTTACACCGGTCGAGCGCGAGCAGACCGTGACCGACCCCGCGCAAGACGGCGTGGTGATCGACCAGCGGCCCGGCGCCGGGGTCGACCTGGACGAGGGGAGCCAGGTGGTGATCATCGTCGGGGTGCTGGAGGAAGAGGACACAATCGAGCCCGTCGAGCCCGTCGAGCCCGAGACGCCCACTACGCCATGAGGGTCGCGGTGCTGGGAGGGGGACGCTCGAGCGAGCACGAGGTGTCGCTCGCCTCGGCCAAGTCGGTGCGCGAGGGCCTCGCCGAGGGCGGCCACGACGTGCTGGACGTGCGCCTCGGGCGCGACGGCTCGTGGGCGCTCGACGGAGAGCCGCTGCGCCTCGAGCCCGGGACGGGCCTCGCGGGCGCCGACGCGGTCTTCCCGGTGCTTCACGGCCCGTTCGGCGAGGACGGCACCGTCCAGGGCCTGCTCGAGCTGCTCGACGTGCCCTATGTGGGGGCCGGCGTGCTCGCCTCGTCGGTGGCCATGGACAAGGCGGTGTTCAAGGACCTGATGTCGGCCCATGGCATCCCGCAGGTCGAATACCAGGTGGCGCGCCAGGGGCAGCTGCCCACGCTGCCGGCGCCCGTGTTCGTGAAGCCAGCCCGGCTCGGCTCGTCGGTGGGGATCTCCAAGGCCTGGTCGGAGGCGGAGATCGGCACCGCGCTCGCCGCCGCCTTCGGGCATGACCCCGTCGCCCTCGTCGAGCGCTTCTCGGACGGCATCGAGGTGGAGTGCTCGGTGCTCGGGCACTCGGATCCGATCGCCTCCGAGCCGGGCGAGATCGTGATCACGTCGGCCGACTGGTACGACTACGAGGCCAAGTACGAGCCGGGAGGCATGGAGCTCATGGTGCCGGCTCGCGTGCCGGATCCGGTGCGCGCCGAGGTGCGCGCGCTCGCGGTCGAGGTCTTCCGGCTCGTGAGCTGCTCGGGTATGGCCCGCGTCGACTTCTTCGTCGAGGGCGAGCGCGTGCTGGTGAACGAGCTCAACACGATCCCCGGCTTTACCGCCACCAGCGTGTACGCGAAGCTGTTCGCGGCCACAGGGATCCCGTACGTGGAGCTGCTCGACCGGCTGCTCGCCCTTGCGCTCGAGCGGCACGAGGAGGAGCGCCGCTACCGCTTCTAGGCGCCCGGCCGCCGTCAGCGCGCCGTCGTGACGCGCTCGAGCACACGCCCCGCAACGGCATCGGCGCGCTGCGCCACACGAGGAAGGCGCCGGCCATCCCGAGCCGGGGATCGCCGAGCACGCGGCCGAGCGGAGCGAGCTGCCCGAGCGCCAGGCCCGGCGCCGCCGCGAGAGCGTGGGCGTACATCACCCGCGCCAGCGCGACGTTCATGAAGAAGCGCTCCGGCTCGGCCTCCGCTTCGGCGAGCTCGCGATGCTCCAGGTAGCCGGCCACGACGCTCGCGTTGTGCGCGCGATACCAGTTTGCGCCCCGTCGGCCTCGCGCCGAACTCCAACCAGAGCTGTACGGCCTGCGATGAGGGCTCGCCGGCCGAGCCGCCGAGGAGCGCGATCGTCTCGCATCCGTCGTGCAGCAGTCGCTCGTTGACCGCCCGCCACCAGACGCTGCCCGGGGGCGTCGCGTCGAGCGGGTTGAGCACGCCGCGGCGCGCCTGCCAGCGCATGATTGACAGCGCCGCCCGACGGAAGGGCAGGTGCCGCGGCGCGCGGCCGGTCGGCCCGTGGAAGACCCGCGACATCAACGCGAGACGCGCCGCCGGATCGTCACGCACGGCCGCGACCTGCGGCGCGGCCAGGGCGAGCGCTCCCGAGTGGTCGCTCATCGCGCGGGCCGCACGAACGCCTCAGCCGGCGAGCTCGCGCGCGACGGTGAGCACCTGCTCCACGTCCGCCCGCGTGGTGCGGAAGTTCGTGATGCAGGCCCGAAGGGCGAAGCGCCCGTCGATGGTCGCATTCGACAGGTAGACGCGCCCGTCGCGCTGGAGCTCGTCGAGGAGCCGCTCGTTGTGGTCGTCGAGCGCCGGCTCGTCGAGCTGCGGCGGCGCGTGCCGGAAGCAGCAGATGCTGAGCCCCGGGCCGGCGAGGAGCTCGAAGTCCTCCGCGGCCGCCACGAGCTCGGTCAGGTGGGCCGCCATCCGGACGTCCTCCCCGATCGCGGCCGCCAGCCGGCGCGCGCCGTGGAGGCGGAGCGTGGCCCACAGCTTGAGGGCGCGGAAGCGGCGGCTGAGCTCGAGGCCGTGGTCCCAGAACGCGAAGGTCTCCGCAGGCTCGCCGGCGAGGATGCGCACGTAGTCGTCGGCGCGGGCGCCGAAGGCCCGGGCGGTGGCCGCCGCGTCGTGCAGCAAGAGGGCGCTGCAGTCGACCGGGGCGTAGAGCCACTTGTGCGCGTCGATGCAGAGGGAGTCCGCGCGCCCAAGGCCGGCGAAGAGCGGGCGGGATGCCGGGTCCGCCGCTGCCGGGGCCCCGTACGCGCCGTCCACGTGCAGCCAGAGGCCCGCGTCGGCCGTCACTGCGGCCGCCGCGTCCAGCGGGTCGATCACGCCCGTGGACGTGGTACCGGCGTTGGCCACGACGCAGACCGGCAAGAGCCCGGCGGCGCGGTCGGCGGCGATCGCGGTGCGGAGCGCCGCGGCGTCCAGCCGGCGCTCGCGGTCGACAGCCACACGCTCGAAGCCGACTCCGAGCGTCGCGGCCGCCTTGGCCACGGAGAAGTGCGTCTCTGCCGACGCGTACACCCGCATCGCCCGGCGGTCGTCGTCCGGGGCCGTGAGCGCGCGCAGGGCCACGAGGATCGCGGTCAGGTTGGCGGCCGAACCCCCGCTCAGCAGGAGCCCGGTCGCGGCTGCGTCGAAGCCCACGAACTCGCCGAGCCAGCGCAGCGTCTGGTGCTCGACCGCCGTGGCGGCCGGAGCCGAGCGCCAGGAGGTGAGGTTCTGATCGGCCGCGGAGGCCAGCAGATCTGCGGCGACCCCGACCGGCGCCGGCGGCGACTGCACGAAGCCGAAGAACGCGGGGTTGGTGCGCCGTCCCGCGCGGAGTACGGCGGCGCACGCCGCGAGCAGCTCCTCCACGCTCTCCCCGTCCGCGGGCAGGGAGCGGTCCGCGCCGACCACCCGGTCGATCTCCGCGGCGGACGGTGGACGCTCGTACACCGGCCCGGACCCGGTGGCGCCGAGCTCCCGCTCGGCCAGCTCCGTGACCCCCGCGAGCAGAGCGCGCAGATCCTCATCGCTCAGGTCGAGCGAGGCCTCCCGCCGGTCGAGATCCGTCACCCGAGAGATCCTGCCAGCCCGCACCGGCGGGATCGAGAGCGGATAGGGTCGCTCGATGAGCTCACGCGTGCTCATCCTCGGGGCGGGCTTCGGCGGGCTCGAGCTGAGCACCATGCTCTCGGAGGCGTTCGGCGACGAGCTCGAGGTCACGCTGATCGACCGGAGCGACGCGTTCGCGTTCGGGTTCGCGAAGCTCGACGTGATGTTCGGGCGCACGAGCGCCGACGCGGTTCGGCTGCCGTACCGCGAGATCGCGAAGCCCGGCGTGCGCTTCCTGCAGGAGACGATCACCGCGATCGATCCCGACGCGCGCACAGTGACCACGACCGCGGGATCCCACGAGGCGGACGTGCTCGTGGTCGCGCTCGGCGCCGACTACGACTTCGACGCCACGCCCGGGCTCGCCGACGGCGGAAACGAGTTCTACTCGCTGGCCGGCGCGGAGCGGCTTGCCGAGCTGGTGCCGGCGTTCTCCGAGGGTCGCGCGGTGATCGGCGTTTGCGGGGCGCCGTACAAGTGCCCCCCGGCGCCGAGCGAGTGCGCGCTGCTGCTCCACGACGCGCTCACGGCGCGCGGTGTGCGAGATCGCTGCGAGATCTCGTTCGTGGTCCCGCTCGGGCGCCCGGTCCCGCCCTCGCCCGACACGTCCGCCGCGCTCGAGACGGAGTTCGGCAAGCGGGGCATCGCGTTCATCCCCGGCCGCGGCGTGGCCTCGGTCGATGCCGCGCGCGGCGTCGCGGTGCTCGACGACGGCAGCGAGCTGCCGTTCGAGCTCTTCCTCGGGGTGCCCAGGCACCGAGCTCCCGACGTGGTGGTGGCCAGCGGCATGACCGAGAACGGGTACGTGCCCGTCGAGTCGGCCACGCTCCGGACCCGCTACCCGGGCGTGTACGCGATCGGCGACGTGGCCACGGCCGGCGTTCCGAAGGCGGGGGTGTTCGCCGAGGGCGCCGCTCGCGTGGTCGCGCGGCAGCTGATCGCGGAGCTCCGGGACGGCGAGCCGCCCGGCCCGTACGACGGGCGCGGCTCCTGCTACATCGAGTTCGGCGGCGGGCTCGTCGGGCGCGTGGATATCGACTTCCTCTCCGGCCCCACGAAGACGGGGACCTTCAACGAGCCGTCCACGGCGCTGGCCGCCGAGAAGGTGCATTTCGGATCGAGCCGGCGCGAGCGCTGGTTCAGCGGCTGAGGCCGGCCCGCGCGTCAGGCGCGCAGGCCGAGCTCCTGGATCATCACCTTGCCGCCCTCCGGCAGCTCGGTGATCCAGAGCAGGTAGTTGCGGAACTTCGACCGTGCGACGTCGAGCTGGAAGGTCTGCTTCTCGCCCACCCGCTGGTTGCGGCTCACGGGCCGCCAGCCACGAATGCCTCCGGGCACCGTGTTCGAGGCGTAGACGGTGGCCTTGAAGCCCGGGGTCGAGGTCACGAGCCCGAGCTCGCGCGCCGCGATCCGCTTGCCCGCGTCCACGTAGAGCCCCACGCCGCTCTTGTTCGAGCCCTCGAAGCCGCCCTGGTAGGTCTCCGTGTTCCACGATGTGGGGTTGTTGCCGTCGATCGCGTTGCGGGCGGCCTCAGGCGACTCCTCGCCGTCGCCCTCGGGGTCGTAATCGCTGGCCGCCGAGCTCCCCAGCTGCACGGCGGCGAGGCTCGGCTGGCGGGTCGGGGTCTTGACCGGGCCCCCGGTGCCCTTCTCGGTGCGGTTCGCGAAGAAGATGAGGGTGGCTCCGGTGAGCGCCAGCACCACGACCATGATCGCGGCCATGCGCTTGGGGTGGCGCATGCGCACCGGCGCGAAGTCGGCGGTGTCGCCGGATAGGGTCCGCAGCACTGTGGTGGCCTCGCCGGTCGTCTGACCGGTGCGCGCGGCCTCGATCGCCAGCACCTCCTCGAGGTCGTGCACCATCTCGCTCACCGTGGCGTAGCGGTTCTGGGTCTCCTTGGCGGTGGCGTGCTCCACCACGGCGGCGAGCGCGGCCGAGCACTCCGGGCGCCGGCGCTGCACGTCGGGCAGCTGCTCGCGCACGTGCTTCATCGCCACCGCCACCTGAGTGTCGGCGCCGAACGGGACCTCGCCGGTGAGCATCTCGTAGAGCACGATGCCGAGCGAGTAGATGTCTGACTGCTCGGTGACCTCGTGGCCCAGCGCCTGCTCGGGCGACACGTAGTCGGTGGTGCCCAGCACGCGACCGGTGGCCGTGAGGCCGTGCGCCTCGAGCGAGCGCGCGATGCCGAAGTCGGTGACCTTGGCGCGGCCGTCCATGTCGATCAGCACGTTCTGGGGCTTCACGTCCCGGTGCACGAGCCGGTGCTGGTGGGCGCTCTCGAGCGCGCGGCCGATCTCGATCGCGTACGCCACGGCCTCGGACAGCGGCAGGCGCCCGAGGCGCCGGATGCGCTCCTTGAGCGTCTCGCCCTCCACGTACTCGAACACGATGTAGGGGGCGCCGTCGTCCTCGCCCGCGTCGATCACCGTGACCACGTGGGGGTGGTTGAGCTGCGCCACGGCGCGCGCCTCGCGGCGGAAGCGCTCGAGCTGGTCGGGATCCTCCGAGATGTCCCGGTGCATCAGCTTGATCGCCACCCAGCGCTCGAGGGTGGGGTCGAAGGCCCGGTAGACCGTGGACATGCCGCCCGACCCGATCTGTTCTTCGAGCCGGTAGCGGCCGCTGATCAGCGTCCCTATCACCGTCATCTATTTTCCGCGCTCTGGTGGCAGTCCGTCTTCGTTATCACACCGATCCTGCCTGCCCGGCCTCGTGGGCGCTGGAGCCCTGCCTCCGGCGTCTCCAGAGGGAGTTCGGCGCCGAGGTGGACATCACCTACGTGATGGGCGGCCTCGCCCGAGACTATCCTGCCGACCGCGCCGCCCTGGTGATCGAGTGGCTCGACGCCGCCGCGCGCTCGGGGATGCCGGTCGATCCGCGCGTGCTGGCCGGGAGCGGGGCGATCCGCTCGAGCTACCCGGCCTGCATGGCCGTCAAGGCGGCGGCCGAGCAGGGAGCGGAGGCGGCTGCCGGCTACCTGCGCGCGCTGCGCGAGGGCATCTTCTGCCGCGCCCGCAAGCTCGACGCGCCCGAGGCGCTCGTCGAGGAGGCGCGTGCGGCCGGGCTCGACGCCGAGCGTTTCCGCATCGATCTCGGCTCGAACGCGATCGTGGAGGCCTTCGGCGCCGATCTCGAGGAGGCGCGCGCGGCGCCGGAGGAGGTTCGCGCGCATGGTCTGCCCAGCCTGCACCTCGTGCCGGTCGGCCAGGCGGGTGGCGAGGCCTGGTTCGCCGGCGCCGACGGCTACGAGCGCTGGCGCGAGGCCGCGCGCGAGGCCGGCGCGCGGGCGTCCGGCGAGCCCCCGCCCGACGTGCTCGGCGCGCTGCGGCGGTTCGGCCGGATGGCGGCCGCGGAGCTGGAGGCGGTCTGCGAGCTGCCCGGCCCGAGGGCGAGCGCCGAGCTCTGGCGCCTCGCCGCCGATTGGCGCGTCAAGCAAACCCGCTTCCTGACCGGCGAGCTCTGGGAGCTCGCCTAGGGCTTAGCCGGCCGGCGCGAAGCCCTCGTTGCGGCGACCGCTCAGGCCGGCGCCGGGCAGCTCGACCACGCCGGCGCTCGCCGTGACGCGGCCGATCACGGCGCTGCCCGGGTGCCGGCGCCGGAGCAGCGCCATCGCTTCGTCGGCGTCCGCCTCCGGCACCACGCAGCAGAAGCCGCAGCCCATGTTGAAGACCTCGAACAGCTCGGCGTCGCCCGCCCCGGAGCGCTCGGCGATCAGCTCGATCACCGCCGGCAGCGGCAGCGGCGCGTCGATGCGGTAGCCCACCGGCGCTTCCAGCCGCAGGAGGTTGAGGAAGCCCTCGCCCGTGATGTGCGCGAGCCCGCGCACCTCGACGCCGGAGTCGAGCAGCTCCCGGACCGCGCGCACGTAGACCACGGTCGGCTCGAGCAGCAGCTCGCCGACGGTTCGCTCGCCAACCCGCTCCCCGAGGTCCGGCAGCGCGCGCCGCGCGAGCGTGTAGCCGTTCGAGTGGAGGCCGCTCGAGGGGATGCCGATCACGGCGTCGCCGGGCTCGATCGCGGCTCCCGTGACCACCCGGTCGAGCGCCACGAGCCCGACGCAGAAGCCGAGCAGGTCGAAGCCGTGTGGCGAGGGGTGGCCGCGGATCAGCTCCGGCATTACCGCCAGCTCGCCGCCCGGGATCTCGACGCCGGCCTGCTCGGCTCCCTCCCGCAGCCCGGTCGCGAGCTGCTCGAGGGCCGCCGGGTCGGCCCGCTCGACGGCGATGTAGTCGAGCACCGCGATCGGGTCGGCGCCCACGCAGATCACGTCGTTCACGTTCATGGCGATGCAGTCGATGCCGACCGTGTCGAGCCGGCCGAGCTGCTCGGCCACGATGATCTTGGTGCCTACCCCGTCGCACGAGAGCGCGAGCCCGTGCGTCTCGTCGAGCCGCAGCACGTTCGCGTAGTGGCCCGAGGCGAGCGCCGCGCGCGACGGGCGGCCCGTGTCGATGCCGGACAGCACCGCGACGAGCGAGGCCACGGCGTCGCCGGCGAGCTGCTGGTCGACGCCTGATCGTGCGTACGCGCCCTCGGTCACGCGGCCATTCAAGCGAATGGGCCCGCCAGGGGCGCTCAGCCGCGGCGCCGGAGCGCGAGCGCCACCGCGTCGTCGGCGAGCCCGTCCGCCCAGCCGGCCACCTCGTCATGCACCGCGCGCACCAGCTCCTGGGGGGCGAGGCTGCGGGCCAGGCGAGCCACGAGGTCGACGAGCCGCTCGCTGCCGTAGCTCTCCTCGCCACTGCGCGTCTCCACGAGGCCGTCGCTGTAGGCGAACACTAGATCGCCGCTTCGGAGGCGCAGCTCGCTCTCGCCGTAGCGCGCGCGGGGCTCGACGCCGAGCGGTAGCCCATGAGTCGTCAAGGCGCTCGCGCGCCCGTCCGAGACCAGGAGCGGTGGAAGGTGGCCGGCGTTCGCGTAGCGCACCGACTCGCCGGAGAGGACGGCGAGGAAGGCGGTGACGAAGTTGTCGCTCGGCAGACGGCCGGCCAGCATCCGGTTGGCTCGCTCGAGCACCTCGGCGGGGGAGGAGGAGTCGTGGCTGCGAGCCTCGATGAAGAAGCGCGCCATGGCGCTGAGCGCCGCCGTCTCCACCCCCTTGCCCGCGACGTCGCCCACGAGCACGGCCATCTCGCCACCGGTGCCGATGCGCCAGGCGCCGTACACGTCGCCGCCGGCGGGCGCGCCGGCCGCCGGCTCGTACACGAGCCCGGTTTCGAAGCCGGGCACCGCCGGCAGCGACTCGGGCACGAAGCCGGCCGTGAGCACCCGCGCGATTCGCCGCTCGCGACCGAAGTCGATCGCGTTGGCGATCGCCGCAGCGGACGAGCGCGCGAGGCGCACGAGCAGCTCGAGATCTTCCGGGCCGAAGCGGTCCACCTCCTCGTGCGTCACTGTGAGCACGCCGTAGAGCCGCGGCCCGAGCTCGATCGGGGCGTGCATGAGCGAGCCGAGCCCGCCCTCGGCCTCGCCGCACCTGGTGAGGACCGGCGAGCGGGTGCGCGCCACCTGCGCGAAGCTGCCGCTGCCGAGGGCGAGCGCCCGGTCGCCCGCCTCCTCGGAGAAGTCCACGTGCGCCTCCGGGCGCGGCTCGCCGCTGCGCGGGTTCACACGCGACAGCAGGGCGCGCGAGCCGCCGGTCACCGCCGCGGCGTGGCGCACCACCCGGTCGTACACCTCCCCGAGCTCGAGCGAGGCCGACACGTCCTCGGCGGCGCGCTTCAGACGCAGCTCGTCGCGGGCGCGCCGGTCCTCCCCGTCGAGCCGGGCTGCTGCCTCGAGCGCGGGTCCCGCGAGCTCGGCGAGTGTGCAGATCGTCCGCAGGTCCTGGGCCCCGAGCGGCAGCGACGGGTCGAGCGAGGCCGCCGCCAGCGCCCCGAGCGGCTCGCCGGCCTCGCCGGGCACGGCACACGCGACGGCCGAGTGGGCGTCGCCCTGCGGCAGCAGCAGTGGGCCGCCACGCTCGAGCGCCGCCACCGCCACGGACCTGAGCGCCTCGCGCAGGCGCTCGTGGGCGTACCAGCCGGCGGCGGGCTCGAGCGGCTCACGCCGCGCGCCGAGCGGGATGAACGTCACCGCGTCGACGGGCAGGAGCGTGCGTGCGGCGTCGATCAGGCGTGCAAGCGTGCGCTCGCGTGGCGACGCCTCGGCCGTTCGCGCAGGGGTTGTCAGGTGGACGTTCGCTTGAACCATGGGCTGTCCCCTGCCCTGGGGACACTTTAGGTTCGATTGGGCCGGTTCGCCAGGATGAGATCAGGCGGATTCGGTGGCGGCCTCGCCGCCCCCGGCCTGCTTACGCCGGCGCGCCCGGATCAGCAGGTAGACCACGCCGATCACGATGCACGCGGCCACGGCGTAGTCCACGTAGTGGAGGCTGTCCTTCCAGTCCTCCCAGTTGTCGCCGGCCTGCTTGCCGATGAAGGTCAGCATCAGCACCCACGGGATGCAGCCGAGGAGCGACAGCACGCTGAAGCGCCAGAACGGCATGCGCGCCACCCCGGCGGGAAGCGAGATGAAGGTGCGGATGATCGGCAGCATGCGCGTGAAGAAGACCGTTGCGTCGCCGTGCCGCTCGAACCAGCGGTCCGCCCACTCGAGGTAGGACTTCTTGATGTGGAGCTTCTTGCCGTGCTTCTCGAGGATGTCGACGCGGCCGATGTAGCCGACCCAATAGGCCACCCAGGAGCCGACGAGGTTTGCGAGAGACCCGACCGCGGTAGCGGCGAACAGGCTGTACTCGCCGCGCGACACGTTGAAGCCGGCGAACAGCATGGTGGCCTCGCTGGGCACTGGAATGCAGGCGCTCTCCAGGAGCATCAGCACGAAGACTCCCGGCAGCCCCATGGCATCCACCACGTCAACGGCCACCTCGACGATCGGATCCGTGATCGAGGCGAGCACGGTCATGGGAGCGAAGTAGGCTAGCGATCCGCCACACTTCCTCTGCCAACCCGATGCGATCGTTCGCCTCATCAGTCAACGTGCGCCGCCTTGGGCAGGTCGGCGTGGACGCCTGCCTGCTCGCGCTCGCGTACTACCTCGCGTACGTCCTGCGCTTCGACGAGGGCATTCCCGGGCGCTACGAGGACCTGCTCGCGGACACGATCGTGCTCGTCGTGGCGATGAAGCTCGTGATCTTCGCGATGTTCGGGCTCTACTCGAAGCTGTGGCGCTTCGTGGACCAGAAGGACTTCGAGACGATCCTCAAGGCGGTCGTGGTCTGCACGGTTGGGCTGATCGTCGTGCTGTTCGTCTTCTCGATCGGCCGCCACGACCCGCCGCGCAGCGTCGTGGCGCTCGACTTCCTGCTCGCGCTCGCCTTCGTGGCGGGCGCCCGCTTCGCGGTGCGGGCGCTCGTGGAGCGCCCCAGCCGCGGGCCGCTGCTCGAGCGCGCGGCGAACGAGGTGCTGATCGTGGGAGCGGGGAACGGCGGCCAGCAGGTGGCCTTCGAGCTGCGCCGCAACCCGGGCCTGCACAGCGCGCCCGTGGGCTTCGTGGACGACGACCCACGCAAACAGGGGATGCGCATCGCCGGGCACAAGGTGCTCGGCCCAACGGACGAGCTGCCGCGGATCCTCGACGGCGTGCGGCCGTCCGAGGTGATCATCGCGATCCCGTCGGCGTCGGGCACCCTGCGCCAGAAGGTCGTGACCTCGTGCCGCGAGCGCGGCATCCCAGTGCGCACGCTGCCCACCACGTTCGAGCTGCTCTCGGGCGGGGTCAACCTCATGCGCCAGGTGCGCGAAGTGCAGGTCGAGGACGTGCTCGGTCGCGAGCCGGTGCGCGTTGAGATCGACCGGGTGGGGGCCTACCTGCGCGGCAGGGTGGTGCTCGTCACCGGGGCCGGGGGCTCGATCGGCGCGGAGCTCTCGCGCCAGATCGCCCACGTGGGCCCGAAGCGCCTCGTGCTCGTCGAGAACTCGGAGAACGCGCTTTTCGAGATCCGCCGCCAGCTCGAGGAGGAGCGCCACTTCGGCAACACCGCCGCCGTGCTCGCCGACTGCAAGGACGCCACGCGGATGCGCGAGGTGTTCGACGAGCACCGTCCGTCGGTGGTCTTCCACGCCGCGGCCTACAAGCACGTGCCGCTGATGGAGGAGAACCCCGTGGAGGCCGTGCGCAACAACGCGGTGGCCACGCGCATCGTGGCGGCGGCGGCCGGCGAGGCGGGGACGGAGCGCTTCGTGCTCGTCTCCACCGACAAGGCCGTGAGCCCGGCGACGGTGATGGGCGCCTCGAAGGCGCTGGCGGAGTGGGCCGTCGAGGCGGCCCAGAACCGCTGGAAGGGCACCCGCTACTCGGCGGTCCGGTTCGGCAACGTGCTCGGCTCCTCCGGTTCGGTGGTGCCGATTTTCCGGCGCCAGATCGCGCAGGGCGGGCCCGTCACGGTCACCGACCCCAGGATGACCCGCTACTTCATGACGATCCCTGAGGCGGTGCAGCTGATCATCCGCTCCGGCGAGCTGTCGGTGGGCGGCGAGGTATTCGTGCTCGAGATGGGCGAACCGGTTCGGATCATCGACCTCGCGCAGAACATGATCCGGATCGCCGGGCTCGAGCCCGAGGTGGACATCGGCATCGAGATCGTGGGGCGGCGCCCGGGGGAGAAGGTCCACGAGGAGCTCTTCAACCCCGGCGAGCGGCCGCGGCCCACGCCGGCGGAGAGGATCGTCTGCGCCGTGCAGTCACCGCTAGACCCGGCCTGGGTGGAGGCCGCGTTCGCAAGCATCGAGGAGCTCGTCTACGCGGGCGACGCCGCCGCCCTGGCGGGGACGGTGACAGAGCTCTCGGCCGAGCGAGCGCTCACCATCTCGGCCGACGCGCCCCATTTCGGCGGGTAGCGCAGAGTGGCACGCCGACCCGCCTTCTAAGGTTTCGTCTCTTGCCGGAGATCGTCCAAGACATCGGCGCCTACGCCGGCCTGGCGTCCGTCCTTGGCCTGGCCGTGCTGTCCGTCCTCTACTTCTCACAGGCGCGGGACGTCAAGCGGCTTCGCGAATGGGCCGGGCGCGCCCCGGAGCGGGCCGAGGAGGGCACTCCCGCGCAGGTGGCGCCCGTCCCGGGCCGCGTGACCCCACAGCCCCAGGCCAAGCCCGGGGCTCCGCCCGTTCCGGGTGCCCCGAAGGTCCCGGGCGCCGCGGCTCCCGCGGGGGCTGCTGCCGCCGCCGCCGCCGCCAAGCCCGCGGCGGCCTCGGGACCGCCCGCGGTGCCGGGGGCGAAGCCGGCCACCACCCCCGCCGCGGTCCAGCAGGGGGCCCCCGTCGCGGCCCCCGCCGCCGGTCAGCAGGCCGCTCCCATCGCGGCGCAGGCCAAGCCCGCGCAGGCTGAAGAGAAGGCCTCCGCGGATGAGAAGCCCGCGGCGGACGAGAAGCCGGCCGCTCCCGCGGTCGCGGCCGCCACCGGTGCCGGCGCGGCAGCCGCGACGGCCGCTGCCCAGGGCAAGCAGGCGGCGCCCGCGAGCGCCGCCGCAAGCAACGCCGCGCCGGCGGCGGCGCCGGCATCCAAGCCACCCGCATCCAAGCCGCCGCCCGGCCCGAAGCTGCCCCCGCGCCCCCCGTCGCAGCAGACGGTGATCCTGCCTCCGCAGGAGGAGGAGCCGTGGTATCGGCGGCTGCTCGCGAGGCCCCGCACGATCGTGCTGGTGATCGCCGGCGTGCTCGTGCTCGGCGGCGGAGCGGCATTCGCGATCACGGAGGTCACGAGCGACGACGCCGACCCCGGCGGCACGCAGCCCGCTCAGAACGGGGGAGGCACCCCGCAGGTGGACGAGGGCGGCGAGGACGGCGACGGTGACGAGGGGAGCAACGGCGGCCAGCGCAAGAACCGCCCCGCGGTCAACCCGAGCAACGTGACGGTGGCGGTGCTGAACGGCACCACCGTGCCCGGCCTGGCCGCGAAGATCGCAACAGAGGTCGAGGGCTTCGGCTTCCAGATCGGCACCGTTGCGAACGGGCCCGAGCAGGACAGCCAGCGGGCCGAGTCAGTGGTCATGTACTCGCGCGGTCACGAGCGCGAGGCGGTGGCGGTCGGGCGCCGCCTGAAGATCACCCAGCGCGAGCCGATCGACCCCGAGAGCCAGGGTCTCGCGGGCGACGCCACGGTCGTGGTGATCGCCGGCGGCGACCGCGGCTAGATGACTCTAGGCCTACGCCGGCGCCAGCGCGCGCGCCTTCGCGGCAAGGTGCGCCACGCCGAGGCGCTCGCTCTCGGCGGCCGCCTCCTCGAGCAGGACTCGGGCGCGCTCCGGGTCGCGCGACACCAGCACCTGACCCATGAGCAGTTGCGCCCGTGCGGCCTCGAGCGGGCGTTCCAGGCTCCGCCAGGCCTCGGCGGCCTCCGCCAGCAGGGCAGCCCCCTCCTCGGGGTCCTCGGCCGACACGCCGCGCGCCTCGAGCGCCGCCGCGCGTCCCAGCGGGTAGTGCAGCCGGTCGGCGATCACGGTCGCCTCCTCGGCAGCCTCGCGGGCGGCCTGGGGCCGGTGCGCGAGCGCGAGGATCACGGCGCGCGCACCCATCGCCTGAATCGACTGCGCGATCAGGCCGGCGCGTTCGCACACCTCGATCGCCTGGTCGAGAGCGGCGGTGGCGCCGTCGAGGTCGCCCTGGTCCCGGAGGGCGGTGGCGAGCCCGAACAGGGCGCCGAAGGCCAGCTCCGACCAGCCCACCTGCTCGGCCAGCTCGTGAGCGCGGTGGTAGAGCACGGTCGCCTCGCCGATGTTGCCCGCGCGCCAGCAGAGGAAGGCGCGTAGCGCGTAGGGCAGGCAGAGCTTGCTCACGAGCCCCTCGCGTTCGGCCAGCTCCGCACTCGCCTCGGTCGATGACCGTACGCGCTCCCAGTCGGCGCCGTAGACGGCGAGCTGCGCGAGCCAGGCGTGCAGCTCGACCTGCGCCGGCAGCATCCCGACCTCCTCGGCCAGCGCGAGGGCCTCCTCGTAGGCCTCGCGCGCCCCGCGCACGTCGGCCTCGGAGATCTCGAGCTGGCGCCCGAGCGCGGACAGGGCGAGGATCGTCTCCCCGTGGTCGGAGCCACGCGCGAGCTCCACCGCCCGCTCCAGGTTCTGGCGCGCCTTCTCGGTGTCGCCGATGCGGCCGAACACGCGCCCGAAGATCCCGTGCGCGCGGCTCGCGGCACGCGTTTCGCCGAGGCGCTCGGCCAGCCGCAGCGCCTTCTCGGACGCGTAGATGGCGAGCATGTTGTCGCCCGTATGGAGGTAGAGCCAGGCAGCCTCCTCGTAGAGGCGCACGAGCTCGAGCCGCGGCGGCCCGTCCTTCAGCAGGTTGATGCCCCTCTGGTAGTGCTCGATGGCCGCCTTGCGCTCGCCCTTGTGCGAGAGCCCGGCACCGATCTTGCGATGCAGGTCAGCCACCCGCTCGAGGTCCTCCTGGCCTCGGAACCAGTCGAGGCACTCCGTCCACACGGCGATCGCCTCGTCCACGCGTCCGAGTCTGAGCGACACGTCGCCGAGCTTCTCCGCCACGCGCACACGGGAGTCGCCGCCGTTCTCGACCTCGCGGGCATGGCGGTAGTGGGAAGCCGCCTCGCGGTTCGAGTACAGGAGCGCTGCGGCGTCGCCCGCCTCCTCCAGGAACCGGACCGCCCGCTCGCGCATCTCCGCGAGCTCGCTGTCCGGCAGGCCGCCCTCGCGGCCGAGTGCGGCAGCGCGTCCGTAGTGCTCGGCGAGCAGCGCCACCACCTCGTCCGTCCGCCCCTCGTGGCGCTCCTCGAAGAAGGCGCCCACCTCGTAGTGCTTCCGCGAGCGCACGGCCTTGGGCAGCATCCCGTAGGCCACGTCGCGGATCAGCACGTGCTTGAACGCCAGCTCGCCCTCGGCGTCCGGCTCGAGGATGTCCTTCTGGCGCAGCGACCTGAGCGCCTGGCCGAGGTCGCGCCCCTCCGCCTCGGCCACGGCGGCGAGCGAGTCCTCCCAGAACGTGCGCCCGACCACGGACGCCTGCTGCACGAGGCGCCGCTCGAACGGGTCGAGCGAGTCGAGCCTGGCGGCCAGCACGCCCTGCACCGTGTCGGGTAGCTCGGCGGCGTCGCTCCGGCCCTCCTCGGCCATGCGGCGGGCCATCTCCTCGGCGAAGAGGGGGTTGCCTCCGGAGCGCTCGGCCACGACGGGCACCACGTCCTGGCCCTCGGGCAGCAGGGCGCTGAGCAGCTCGCATGTATCCGCCTCGGAGAGCGGATTGAGCAGCAGCTGGGTGGCCGAGCGACGCCCGCCGCCCCAGCCTGACCGCCGGTCGAGCAGCTCGTCGCGAGCGAGGCAGACGAGCATCAGGGGCGCGCGGACCCATTGGGCGAGGTGCTCGATGGCGTCGAGCATGCCGTCGTCGGCCCAGTGGATGTCCTCGAACACGAGCACCATCGGCCGGCGCTTGGCAATCGCCTCGATGCCCGCGCGCAGCGCCGAGAAGAAGGACTCGCGCAGCCGCTCCGGGTCGGGCTCGGCGGGCGCGAGCTCGGAGGGGACGTCGAGCCCGAGCAGGCGGCCGATCAGCGCGGCCTTCTGCATGCCGCTGTCGCTTGACTCGCCGTCCGAGGCGAACAGCGTGCCGCTATAGGTGCAGAGCTTGTCCCACGCTTCGTCGGCCGAGTCCGAGTCCACGATCCCGCACTCGGCGCGCAGTACCTCGCCGAGCGCCCAGTAGACGATCCCCGAGCCGTAGGGCAGGCAGCGACCGACGCGCACGTTCGGCGGCGAGGGATGCTCGCCCAGGCGCTGCTCGTACTCGCGCAGCACCCGCGACTTGCCCACGCCGGCCTCGCCGACGATCGTCACCAGTTGCGGCGAGCCCTCGCGGACCACCCGGTCGTAGAGGGAGCCGAGCGCCGTCAGCTCGTCCTCGCGGCCCACGAGCGGCGACTCGCTGGCCGGGCCGGTGCGGCGCAGCGGGTGCTGGGCGATCAGGCCCTCGGCCTCCCAGGCCGGCACCGGCTCCGCCTTGCCCTTGAGCGCGAGCGGCTCGAGCACGCGGTAGTCGATCGCCGCATGGGTGGCGCGCATCGTGCGCTCGCCGACGGTCACGCTCCCCGGGCGGGCGGCGCTCTGCAGGCGCGCCGCCACGTTCACCGTGTCGCCGGTCACCGTGTAGGACTCACCCACGGCGCCCGCCAGCACCTCGCCCGTGTTGATGCCCACGCGCAGCTCGAAGTTCACCCCCGGCGGCAGGTTCTCGTTCACCTCCGACATCGCGTCCTGCATGCTGAGCCCCGCGCGCACCGCGCGCTCGGCGTCGTCCTCGTGTGCCACGGGCGCGCCGAAGATCGCCATCACGTTGTCGCCGATGTACTTGTCGACCGTGCCCCCGAAGCGCGATACCTCGCGCCCGAGCCGCATCAGGGCGCGGTCGACGAGCGACTTGACCGCCTCCGGGTCCATGCGCTCGGCGAATGCGGTGTAGCCGGACAGGTCGGCGAACAGGACCGTGACCTGCCGGCGCTCCTCGGGCGGCGGCTCGGAGCGCCGTGGCGGGCCCGCCGGGGCAGCCTCCTGGAGCGACTGGCCGCAGTTCATGCAGAAGCGGGCCTCGGGCGGCGCCGGGTTGCCGCAGGCCGCGCAGCGCTGCTCGAGGCGCGCGCCGCAGGACATGCAGAAACGGGCGCCGGCGGGGTTCTCCATACCGCAGGCGCCGCAGCTCATCGGCCGAGGGTACCGCCGAGTAGAGGGTGGCTCATGTGACGGCCGTCACATTGCAGGCCCCAGGGGCAGATGAACGTCCCGGAGTAGTGGGTATAGCGACCACTCCGGGACGTTCAAGGGGGGCCGGCTACGGGATGCGGCCGGCGTCGCGGTAGGCCGCCGCGGCGTCGGCCAGCACCTGCCCGTCCACGACGGTGAGCAGGCGGCCGTCCACCTCCACGAGCGCGCCCGGGTGGGGCGGATACCAGAAGGCCCGCAGCTTGCGCTCGAGATCGTCGCCGGCGCGGATCACACGCAGGCGCTCGAACTCCTCCTGAGACACGTAGCGGCCCTCGCCCTGGGGCGAGCGAGGCAGCTCCTCCCCGGAAAGCAGGCGGCCGACCACCCGCTCGAAGAGGCCCGCGAGCCACTCCTGCGTGTCGATGTCGAGCGACAGCGCCGTGGCGCCCTCGCGGTCGATGGGAAAGCGCTCGACCTCCACGAGGTCCCCCGTGTCGAGCGATGCGTCGACGAAGTGACAGGAGACGCCCCACTCCTCCAGGGCCTCGAGGATGGCGAGGTTGTAGCCCCCGACGCCGCGGAAGTCCGGGAGCGGCGCGGGGTGGAAGTTGAGGCAGCCGAGCCGCCCGACGGACAGCAGCGGCTCGCGGATCAGGCGCGGGTGGAGGAAGGAGAGCACCACGTCCACGCCCGTGGGCGGCTCCGCGTGCAGCGTCGCGTCGTCCGTGACCGTGAGCCCCAGGCGCTCGGCTGCGAGGTCGACCCGCTGCGAGTCGTGCGCCTCCGCGTCGGGCGGCTGGCTCGCCACCGCCACGATCTCGCAGTCCTGGGCGGCGAGCCAGGAGAGCGCGCGCACGGTCGAGCGCTTGTGCTTTCCCATGAAGATCGCCCTCACGCCAGCACCTGACGGTAGACATCCATGGTGCGCTCGGCGATCCGGTCCCAGGAGAGCGGCCCGGCCGCGGCGGCCAGCGCGCGATCGGACAGGCGCCGGCGCTCCTCCGGGTGCGCCAGCAGCTCGGCGAGCGCGGCGGCGAGCGCGTCGGGGTCGCCGGGCGTGACCAGCCGGCCGAAGCCATGCTCGTCGACCAGCTCGCGGAAGCCGCCGACGTCGCTCAGCACCATCGGCGTGCCGAACGCCAGGCCGGCGAACAGCACGCCCGACACGTCGACGCTGCGGTGCGGCAGCGCCAGCAGGTCGGCCCGGCGGAAGTAGGCAGGCAGCTCTGCGTCGCTCACGTAGCGCTCGACGAAGCGCACCCGGCCGCGCGGCGCGAGGCGGCGCAGGCGCTCCATCGAGATCCCGAGCGGCCGGCCCACCACCCAGAGCTCCGCGCCGTCCACCGCGCGCATCGCCTCCACCAGCACGTCGACCCCCTTGTAGTCGCGCACCACGCCGAAGTACAGGACCACGTGCCCCTCCACCGCGGCCAGCTCGGGCGGCAGCGGGTGCTCGCTCGGCTGCCGCGCGAGGTGGTCGAAGGCGCCGTGCGGGATCACGTGCACGTGCGGGCCGGCGCCGAGCAGCTCGGCCCCGTGCCGGGTGTGAACGATCACGGCGTCCATCCGCTCGGCCAGGCGGCGATCCACCGCCTCGCGGCGGACCACGTTGTGCATCGTGAGCACGCGTGGCCGCGCGCTCGGCAGCAGGTGGGCGTCGAGGCGCTCGATCGGCAGCCACTGGAAGTGGCGCACATCCGCATCGGCGCGGCGGCGCCGGTAGCGCAGCATGTCCGGCACGTGCTCGACGAGCTTGAGCGCCCGTCGCCGCCGCGGCGCGCGGGCCGCGTAGCGGGTGGCGAGGCGGTAGAAGGGCTCGCTCACCTCGTAGCCGTCGGGCGCCGGGACGGGCCCGTGCACGAAGCGCGAGGTGATCAGCTCTACGTCGGCGCCCCGGCTCGCGAGGGCGCCGGCCAGGGCGTGGTCATACGGCAGCACGTCCCCCGAGGGATCGATCAGATGCACGCGCATTCCGGTGCATTCTCAATCATCTAGCCTCCCCGCCCCGATGACCCGGCCCCTGGTCCGGTGGGTGTTCGCCCTGCTCGCAGTCGCGACCATCGCCGCCTTCTTCGTCACCCAGCAGCTCAAGAGCGAGGCCGCACTGGTGCTGCGCTTCGCGGCGTTGCCGGCGTACGTCTCCCCGAATGGCGACGGCGTGCGCGACAGCGCCGAGGTGGGCTTCGACCTGTCCGAGCCTGCGAGCGTGACCTTCTCGATCGTGGATTCGGAGGGCAATGAGGTTCGCCGGATCGTCGACGGCGAGCGCAAGGCGGGCGACACCAAGCACCGCTTCCGCTGGGACGGCCGCGACGACGAAGGGGTGCGGGTGCCGGACGGCGTCTACCGGATGCGGATCGTGCGGCGTGACGAGAGCCGGGTGATCAACTCGACGAAGAAGCTCACCGTGGACACGGTGGCGCCGCGCCTGACGCTCGTCTCGGCGCGGCCCTCGCTGATCGCGGTGAACGCACCCGGGCAGAGCGCGGAGGTGCGCCTGCGCTACCGCGGCCCGTCCAACGAGGCACCGGTCTTCCGGGTCTGGCGCACTGACGGGGGCGAGCCGCGGATCGTGCGCCGCTTCCGCGGCAACGAAAACCGGGTCGGGGTGTGGCGCGGGGAGGTGAGCGCCGGTCCCGACGCCGTGGCGCCCGCCCCGGACGGCGACTACGCCTTCACCGTTACGGCCCGCGACCGCGCCGGCAACGAGGGCTTCGGCCCGAGCGAGATCCCGAGCCGGCGCTCGGCGCGCCCGGGCACGGGTGTGACCGTGCGGAGCTTCTCGCTCGACGGACCGCTCGGCGTTGTTCCCGTCGGCTCGCGCGCAGAGCTTCAGGTCGGGCCGGTCGACCGCTCGTTCGACTATGCGCTCTCGCGGCTCGGCGATCCCAAGGTGCTGCGCAGCGGGGGCAGGGTCGGCGGCCGCTTCGAGGTGGGTATCCCGAAGTCGCTCAGGACCGGCATCTACATGGTGCGCGTCCGCGCGGGCGACCAGCGCGCGGTTTGGCCGCTTGCCGTGGCGGGCCTGCCCCAGACCAAGCGGGCGATCGACCGGCCGCGCCCGCTCGTGGTGCTCCCGGCGCTCACCTGGCAGGGGCTCAACCCGGTGGACGACAACGCCGACGGCTTCGCCGACACGCTCCCGACCGCGGGCGCGGTGCGGCTCGACAGACCGTTCGCCGGCGCCGGCCTGCCGCCGCGCTTCGAGGCCGAGATCTCCCCGCTCATGCGCTGGCTCGACCGCGAGGGGCTCGCCTACGACCTGACCACCGACGTCGCCCTTGCGCGCGGCGAGGG
Source organism: Thermoleophilaceae bacterium (assembly GCA_035650215.1). Lineage (GTDB taxonomy): Bacteria > Actinomycetota > Thermoleophilia > Solirubrobacterales > Thermoleophilaceae > JACVRW01. The sequence continues at coordinate 51,651 of DASRIC010000066.1, read as the reverse complement.
TCCCGCGCTCGGCAACGCCCCCGGCGTGGCCTTCGCCGGCACCGAGCTGTGGCTGCCCGAGCGGCTCCTGCGGCGGCTGCGCGCCTACGCCAGGGACGGGGGCCGCGTGGCCTCGTTCGGGGTGGACTCGTTCAAGCGCTCGGTGCGCGTGAGCGGCGAGCGGGCGAGCGACCCGTCGCGCCCGCGGCGGCGGACGGCTTTCGGTGAGGCCACCGAGGTCGAGTCGACGAGCCTCGCCCCGCTCGAGGTGCTCACCGACGAGTTGGGGCTGTTCGAGGAGCTCTCGACCTTCATCGGCGAGTTCACGGTGTTCGAGATCTCGCAGGACCTGGCCGAGGGCGCGCGCCCGCTCACCACGGCCGGGCGCGAGAGCGACAGGCCGGCCTTCGTGGCCTTCGAGCTGGGCGACGGGATCGTGCTGCGAACGGGCACGCCTCAGTGGGCGAGGGAGCTCGAGGAGTCGGCGCTCAGCCTGGAGGTACCGCAAGTGACTACTCGCATTTGGCGGCTGCTGGCCCGCGGCTGAGGCCGCCTCGCCGTCTGCCATCCTGAGCCGCGATGTCCAGACGACGCCGCTTGCTGATCGGCGGCGCGCTGGTCGTGCTCGCCCTTGCGGTCGCGGTCGGCGTGTACGCCTACAACGAGAACCAGCCCATCGAGAAGCGAGGTTCGGCCACCGAGGAGTTCGTGGTCACCGAGGAACCGGAGCCCACCCCGCCACCTGAGAAGGACGACCCGCGCCCGTGGCCGACCTACGGCTTCGACATCGGCCGCCAGCACATCTCGCCCTACGACCACCGGCCGCCCTACCGCCGGCTCTGGTCGATCGACGCCCACGACACGCTTGAGTTCCCGCCTACGGTGGCCTACGGACGCGTGTATCTGGCACAGCAGAAGGGCCTGTTCTTCGCGCTCGACGCCAAGACCGGCAAGGTCGACTGGAAGCACAGCTTCGGCCGCTGCGCGGCCTCGTCGCCGACGATCGGCAAAGGCGTGGTCTACCAGTCCTGGATGCACCCGGTGGAGTGCCTTCAGGGCCAGGCAGGCGCCAACGGCTTCGTGATCGCCTGGGACGCCGACTCCGGCAAGCAGCTGTGGAAGTGGAAGACGGCGCCGGTGGAGTCCTCGCCACTGCTCCGCAACGGCGTGCTCTACGTGGGCACGTGGAACCACGAGGTGGTGGCGCTGAACGCGAAGACCGGACGCGTGAAGTGGCGCTTCCGGGCCGACAACGAGGTGAACACCTCGCCGGCCTACTGGAAGGGCAACATCTACATCGCCACGGACGGCGGCACGCTCTACGCGCTCGGCGCCGGCGGAGGCAAACTCAAGTGGCAGGCGCAGTCCGACTCGAACTTCGGCTCGCGCGAGTTCTTCTACGCCACCCCGACGCTCGCCTACGGCCGCGTCTATATCGGCAACACGGACGGCACGATGTACGTGTACGGGGCGAAGAGCGGCAAGCTGCTCTGGGCGCGGCCGCTAGGCAGCTACATCTACGGCGCCGCGGCGGTCTACCGGCGCAAGGTGTTCGTGGGCACCTACGACGGCAAGTTCTACGCGCTCGACGCGGCAACCGGCGACACGCGCTGGCAGATCGACGCCGGCGGCACCGTGCACGCCGCGCCGACCGTGATGGACGGGCTCGTGTACTACGCGATCTGCTCGACCTGCGGCGAGGCGGCGCAGCGCGCGGTGGCGGGCGGGCGCGACTCGACTATCGCGGTGCGCGCTCGCGACGGCAAGCGCGTCTGGCGCTTCAACGGCGGCAAGTACGCCAACCCGGTGGTGGCGGACGAGCAGCGCGTCTACATCACCGGCCGCTCGCAGCAGTACGCCTTCGCACCCAAGGGCTCGGAGGCGGCCCGCGAGGACGCTCGGGCCGACCGCGGTGGCAAGCCTAAGAGACAGCGGCGAGGAAAGCGCGAATCCGGCTCGTGACGGTGCGCAGCACCTCGAGCGACGCGAGCGGGTCGCCCTCGACCTGGAGCGAGTGGTCGAGGCCGGGAAGCTCGAGCAGCTCGACCCGCTCCGAGTCCGGCGGCGTGCCCTCGCCCCAGCTCGGGTCGGCCGGGCTGCCAACGGCGAGGGTGGGCGCGTGCGTGGCCCGGAGCGCCTCCGCGACGTCGGGGCGCACGAGCAGCGGCGTGAGCCAGACGGCGGGCAGGCCGCGCTCGCTCACGAGCGGCGCCGCGGCGCTGCCGAGCGACTTGCCGACCACCGCCACGGTCCCGGCCGCCGTGGCCGCGAGCGCCTGCGCCGCCCGCTCGCGCATCCAGGCGAACGGATCCTCGTCCGCCGGGGCGCGCTCAGAGAGCTCCAGCACCGACCACCCCTCCGCCTGTGCCGCCTCGCGCGCGAACCACAGGAGCGGTGCCTGGCTGAAGTAGCGCACCCCCGGGAGCAGCACTACGCAGCGCTCGGGGTCGCCCTCGTGGAGGATCGCCTCACCCGGCTCGAGGTCGAGCGGCTTCACGGCTCGACCCTATCGCCGCCGCCACGATGGCGGCCGTCATCGGCCAGACGAGGTAGTAGTTGTTGAACGTCCGGCCGATGAACATCAGCCACAGGATCGAGACCGCGAAGGCGGCGGCCCCGACCCAGAGCTCGGCGGCCTTGCGCTGAGCGAGCAGCAGCCAGACGGTGAGCGGCACCCAGGTGAGGAGCGCGATCAGCGCGAATGGGTAGGCGCCGTCGCGATCTTCCACGATTCCCAGCCGCACGAGGATTCCGGACAGCCCGTAGCCCACGATCCGGTAGGTGCCGGCCCCGTAGCGGATCGTGTCGTCGTAGAAGGCCACCGGGTCGGTCACCAGGAACGGCAACACCGCGACCAGGATCACGCCGCCGAACACGAGCGCGGCGCGACGGAGCTCCTCGCGCGGGGCGCCCTGTTTCACCACCATCAGCGCGAGGAACGGCAGGGCGACGAGCGAGAACTGCTTGAGCAGCACCGCCGCGGCCAGCGCGGCGGCCGCCCAGCCGAGCCGCCTTCGCGTGACGAGCGCGAACGCCAGGACCAGGAGCAGCAGGCTGGGTGCGTCGTTCTGGCCGAACCAGGCGGAGCGCACCGCGATCGGGTTGCACACGAGCAGGGCGCCGAGCACGAGCCGCCAGGCGAGCGGGCCGCGGAACAGGAGCGCGGCGGGCAGCATCGCGAGCGTGCACAGGAGCACGAGCAGCCGGTAGTCGTTCACCGGCTCGGGTAGCAGTCGCCAGGCAGCGGCGCTGAGCGCGGCGCCGGGGAAGTAGGCGAAGTGCTGGAGCGCCACCTCGCGCTCGCGGACGCGCTCCGAGGCGGTGCCGTCGCGGGTGTAGAAGCGCTCGAGGCCCGACGTGCGGAAATCGTGCCCATACGGGTTGTCGAGGTCGAGCACGAGATCGCCGCCGAGCTCGATCTGGTAGGTCGAGTCGTTGGTGAAGAACCAGGGCGCGGTCGAGTCCCGCAGCCCGAGCTGGAGCAGGGTCGACGGTCCCGCCAGCAGCAGCCCGACCGCCAGCACCAGCGCGATGCCCGCCCAGCGCGGCCAGGCGCGTGGGCGCGCCAGCAGGAGCACGGCGGCGCCGCCGCACAGGAGCGCCGCCACGAAGCAGGCGGCCCGCGCGATCCCCACGTCCCACTCCTCGCCCGCGGCGCGCACGAGCGGCGCGAGCGGGCCCTGCGGGTCCACCGTTCCGGGCCTGAAGGGCCACGGGTTCGAGCCCAGCTCCGGCAGCGTGATCGCGATCAGGCCGAACAGGACGCCCACGAGGATCCAGGCGCCCCGCACGTAGAGCGTCACGTGGCGGCCATCCTCGCCCGGGAGCGCTCGGCGGCCGTGGGCGGCGCCTCGTGGGCGAGGCTCCAGGCGTAGGTGCCCGCCGCCGTGCCGAGCACGAGCCAGGTGAGCGGATCCTCGAGAAAGCCGCTGTAGAAGAGCGCGTGCACGAACAGCACGAGCAGCGCGGCGCCGAGCGCGAGGCCCACCGCCTCGTCGCGCTTTCGCACCTGGACGATCACCCAGGCGCCGCCAGCGAGCAGCAGCACGTAGAGCACGAGCCCGGCCACGCCGAGCTCGGCGGTGACGGTGAGCGGCGTGGTGTGCGACACGAAGGCCGGTGTGGGGCGCGCGCTGTCGGCCAGGCGCCGGCTCGCCCGCGGCTGGCCGGCGATCCCCACGCCGGTGATCGGCTCGTCCTCGATCACCGCGAGGGTGTCCTCCACCCGCTCCGTGCGGTCGCTCGTGATCCGGTTGAGCGACTTGCCGTCGATCAGCTGCACCGTCACGTACGCCGCGCCGGCCAGCGCCGCGGCGAGCGCCACCAGGCCGACCGCGAGCCGCACTCGGCGCGTGCCGGTCGCCACCGCGAGCGCGAGGGTCACGGCGAGCAGCGCGGCGAAGCTCGACTGCGAGTAGGAGAAGAACAGGCCCGCCCACATGAGCGCCAGCAGCGCGACGAGCGGCCAGGCTCGCCAGCGGCGCGCGGCGAGCAGCGCGAGCACGACCGCCATGCCGAGCACCACGTGACGGCCGTAGAGGCTCGGGTCGCCGAACAGCGACGTGACCCGGAAGTAGTCCGTGTTCGCGTTCGAGACCGTGAGGTTGGGCGCGTAGAAGAAGAGCTCGCGCGTGGCCGCCTGCCAGAGCCCGACCACGGCGAACAGCGAGGCCAGCGCGATCCCGGCGGCCGCCATGGCCTTGGGTACGGCCTCGGGGAAGTCGGCACGTGCCACCGTGGCCAGGAGTGCCGCGAACGGCAGCGTGAAGAAGAGCAGCAGGTTGGCGCCCGCCTCGAGGTCGTCGGCCCACAGGAGCGACGCGCAGGCCAGAGCGAGGAACGCCGCGGCAGGCAGCGCGATGGCACGCGGGACCGCGCGCAGCTCACGGCCGCGGAGCGCCCGCCAGCCGAGCGCCGCCGCGGCTGCGGCAAGCACGAAGTACAGCGGCATCAGCCGCCCGAGCCGGCCGTCGCCCGAGATCGACACCAGCAGCGAGCTCGAGCTGTCGAACGACAGCGGCGGCCGGAACGGCGCCGCCACCAGCACGGCGACGGGGACCGCGGTCGGCCAGCGCGCCAGCGCCGCCGCGGCGACGCCCACGGCGACGAGGCCCACCAGCGCCGCGCCGATCCCAGCGGGGCCGCTCAGCTTGTCGAGCGGCCCGAGGCCGATCGCGTAGGAGAGCCCGGCCTCGGCGGCGGCCAGCGCCAGCAGGCCGGCGAGCAGCAGGATCCGTCCGCGTGCGAGCAGCACGAGCACGGACCCGACGGCGCCGCACACGGCGGCGAGCTGGGCGGTGTCAGCGTGCTCCATGGGCCTGCGAGAGCGTATTTCGACCGCGGGCGTTGTATGCCTCCGCCGCCTCGCGGATCCCCTCGCCGCGACTCGGCGCGAGCTCCTGGCGGGCGTGGAGCAGGTAACGCCGCGGGTCGCGGCCCGGTATCGCCGCCGCGGCGGCCGCGCGCGCCAGGTAGGCCCAGACCCAGCACGTCCTCCACACGAGGCGCGTGAGGTGGAGCCCGTGCTTTCGGAAGTAGCGGTCGCGGCCGCGGTGGAACTCGACGATGCGTCGCCGCATGGCGGCGGAGTCCGTGGACAGCTGGTCGTGATGCACCGCCAGCGCGCCGGGCACGAAGAGGATCGCGAAGCCGGCGTCGCGCAGGCGCTTGCAGAAGTCGGTCTCGTCCGAGTACACGAAGAATGCCGGGTCGAGATAGCCCACCTGCGCGGCGGCGTAGCGCCTGACGAGCATCGCGCTCGACTGCACCCAGCCCACCTCGCGCACTTCCTGGCCGGCGCTCTCGACCGCCACGCGTTCGTGGGCGAACACGGCCGCGGCCAGCGCCCAGGGGATGTCCGGCAGCCGCCAGGCGCAGGGCGTGCGCTCGCCCGCGCTCGTGAGGAGCTGGGCGCCCGCGGCGGCCGCGCGCGGATGGGCGTCGAGTGCGTCGACGAGCGCGCGCACGGCTCCGGGCCGCAGCTCGGAGTCCTCGTTCAGCAGGAGGCAGAGCCGCCCGCGCGCGCGCTCCAGCAGCATCGAGTCGTTCGCGGCCTTGCCCGTGCGCCGCTCGAGGGCGATCAGCTCGGCGTCGGGAAAGCGCTCGCGGACGGCGGCCGCCGAGCCGTCATCGGAGGCGTTGTCGAGCACGAGCAGCTCGTGCGCCAGCTCCGGCGGGTGGGTGCGCTCGATCGCGTCGAGACAGGCGAGCAGGTCGTCGCGGCCGTTCGTGTTCACCACGCAGTAGGACAGCTCGACGCTCACCGCCCGGCCGCCTCACAGAGCACGGCGAGCGCCCGCTCGGCAAGCTCGTCGCGGCCGAACTCGCGCTCCGCCAGCGCCCGCGCGTTGCGACCCATGCGCTCCACGGCGGCCGGGTCGTCGCGCAGGGCGGTGAGCTTGTCCGCCAGGTCGCGGGCGTCCCCGGCGCGCACGTACAGGCCGGCGTCGTTGCGCTCCACGAGCTCGCGCATCCAGCCGTCCATGTTCACGATCGCGGGGCGGCCGGCCGCGAAGGTGTCGAAGAGCTTGTTGGGCGAGTTGGTGGCCAGCACCGGCACGTCCTTGAAGAGCGTGAGGCACGCTCCCGAGCGCGCCGCGAGCCTCACCACCTCCTCCTTCGACGAGCCGGGGCCCGGAAACTCGACGTTGGCGGGCGCCCCCTGCTGGAGCTGCGGGCGCCGCTTGCCGTCGCCCATCAGCACGAAGCGAACGTCCGGCAGCAGGCGCGCGGCCTCCACGGCGGCGCTCAGGTCGTTGGCCTCGCCCATGGTCCCGAAGTAGCTCACCGTGAATGCCTCGTCCGCGGCCGGGCCGGGGCGAAAGAGGTCGAGGTCGGCGGCGTTCGGCACGAGGGCGATCTTCTCTTCTGGCACACCCGCCGCGGCGACGCCGGCGCGGATCCCCGGCGAGAGCGCGATCACCCGCGTGCTCCGCCGGTAGACGAAGCGCTCGAGCGCACGCGCCAGCCGGCGCGCGAGCGGGTTGCGCAGGGCGCCCATCTGGATTGGGGCCTCCGGCCACAGGTCCCGGACTTCGAACACGAGCGGGGCGCGCCAGCGGCGCGACGCGAGCAGGCCGGGAAGCGCCATCGTGAGCGGCGGCGAGGTGGCGTAGATCACGTCCGGCCGCGGGCCGCGCAGCGCGGCTGCGCTCGCAGTGAGCGCGAATCCCGCGAAGGCGAGCATGCGACGCGGATAGGAGACGGCGGTGGCGCTCACGTAGTCCGAGTAGCCCCCGCGTACGCCCACGACCTCGATGCCGTCCACCGTCCGGCGTCCGCCGGCGGCGGTTACCATCCGCACCCCGTGCCCGCGTGCGACGAAACGGCGCGCGAACTCGTACGAGCGCGTTCCCCCCACGCCGGCGCGGGTGACGAAGAACTGATGCAGGTAGAGGATCCGCATCCGGTGCGCCCGAACGGTAGTGCGCGATGAGCCGCGCCCTCGACCTCGCGATCGCCGGCGTGGTGCTGGCGCTGAGCGCGCCGCTGCTCGCGCTGGCGGCTCTCGCGATCAAGCTGGAGAGCCACGGCCCGGTGTTCTACCGCCAGCGCCGGGTGGGCCGGGCCGGCCGGCCGTTCGAGCTCTGGAAGCTCCGCACGATGGTGCGCGGCGCCGAGACGCTGGGCGCGGGCATCTACGTCCTCGAGGGGGACACGCGGATCACGCGGGTCGGCCGGCTGCTGCGGCGCTACTCGCTCGACGAGCTGCCCAACCTCGTGAACGTGCTGAGGGGCGAGATGGCGGTGGTGGGTCCGCGCCCGACCGTGCAGGAGCAGGTTGACCGCTATACCGACCGCCAGCGTCGGCGCCTCGAGGTCAAGCCCGGGATCACCGGCTGGGCGCAGATCAACGGGCGCACCTCACTGCCCTGGCCCGAGAGGATCGAGCTGGACGTCTGGTACGTCGAGCACCGCTCGCTGCGCCTCGATCTGCGCATCCTCGCCCGCACGGCCCGCATGCTCGCCAGCGGGCACGGGCTCTACAGCGAGGACCTGAAGCAGGGCTGGTAGGCGGGGCCCAGGCCGGCTAGCGCGTGGCCTTCAGGTCCACGACCTGGGACACCGCTCGGTCGGTGTTGAGGTCGGGCTTGACCACCACGAAGTAGCGGTAGCGCGCCGCGAAGCCGGGCACAAACGAGGCGCTGAAGTGTCCCTGCCGCACGCGCACCCTTCTCACGCCCACCCGCCGATAGCGGCCGTCGATCCGCTGCTGGAGCACCAGGTGCACGAACGGCTTGCGCGGTGCCACCGTGCCGCTCACGGCGAGCGTCTCGCCCCGCTTGCCGGTCAGGAGCGGCGCGTCGATGTTCACGAGCGGGCTCACGTGCACGAGCAGGCGCGCCGACGAGGCGCCGTGCAGGGTGGCGTTGCCAGGCCACCGCACGCGCAGGTAGGAGCGTTTTCGCGGCTTGAGCTCGGTGGCGAACGCGCCGTTCGCGTCGGTGGTCACCCGCTTGACCGTGCGCCAGCGGCCCTGGTTGTTCACCTGCACGTCCACCGCCTCCCCCGCCACCGGGAGACCGGTGGGCGAAACGAGGGTGCCGCCGACCGGCAGGAGCTCGCCATAGGCGATGTTCGAGTCGGCGATCGTCGCGCTCACGCTCGCCGTGGGGAGGGTGCTGAGCGGCTGGCCGGTCTCAACCAGCGTCCGCAGCTCGTCGAGCTGCGCGTAGAGGGCCTCCCCGGGGCAGGCTGTGCGCCCGGTATCGCGGTGACCGATCACGCGCTCGAGCGTGACCCTCGCGCCCGCCGGATACTTGGTGGCCGACCCTCCCGCGCTCGTGAGCGTCACGAGCCCCGAGAGCGGTTGGGCGTGCAAGGGCAGCTTCCAGCGGATGTAGGTGGCCATCGCCGACAGCGCCTCGGGCGTCTGCGGCAGCGCGGTGAAGTCGCCGATGTTGGAGATGCCCGCCGTCTGCGCGTTGAATCCCTGCGCCTGGGCGCCGATCACGGCCTTGTCGAGGCCGCCCGCCCGCCCCTCGTAGAGCACCCCGTACTTGTCGGCGAGCATGTTGTAGCCGATGTCGGACCAGCCGTTCGAGTTGCGATGGAAGCGGCAGACCGCGAGCACGATCGCGGGCCCTTCCTCGGGCGTGTAGTCGTTGAGAGAAACCGTGTGGTGCACGTGGATGGCGCGCACCTCGCCGTAGGTCGGCGCTGTGCGAGGCGGGCAGGCGCTGGCGCCCCAGGCGGCTCGCGAGACATAGGGGAAGGGCGGCGCCGCGGCCCCGCGGGCGCGCCGCGCGGCCGGCCGCGCCGAGCTGAGCGCGCGGCGTCCCAGGTCGACGAAGTGCAGCTTGAGGCCGGGCAACGGCCGGCTGAGGCGGTACTGCACGGCCCCGGCGCGCCCGACCCAGATCGGGTCGGAGGTGCCGCTCGCGTGCGAGCCCAGGTGCGCCCAGCGGCTCCAGCGCCCGTCGGAGCGCACGCGCAGCTCGATGTCGGCCTGCGCTCGGCCGCCCCAGCGCATCCCCACGAGGTTGAAGCGCCGCGGGGTGGTGAGCTGCTTCGAGACCAGCGCGCCACCGGCCGACGCCGCCCGGGCCTGCCCCGCGGCCGCGAGCTCGAAGTCCACGGGGCGTGCCGTCGCGGGGGCGGCGACGGCGAGAGCGAGGGCGCAGACGAGTCCGGCTGCAGAGGCGAGCAGCTTCACGTACAACCGGAACACGGTCGCAGCGTACGGGTTTCGGCGTTGCAAGAACCCCTGCAAACGCCGATTTTGCATGCGGTCTTGCCGCTGCGCGCGCTAGGGAATGGGCTCCGGACCGCGCGAACGGTGCTCGTCCCGGAAGGTCCGAACGGCGTCCCAGGTGGCGTCGTTCACCCGGTCGCACAGCAGCGAGCGACCGGTGCCATTGGGCTCGGGATCGCCGTTCCAGGCAGTGGCGGCGAGCTGATAGGGCATGTTGCTGCGTGGTACGAGGAACATCTGGTAGCTGTCCTCGTCGAAGAGCGCCTTGAGCTCGCCGCGGACCGACTCCGCCAGGCTCGGCTTGAACCAGACGATCACGCGGCCGTGCTCGAGGCCGTGCACGAGTGCCTCGTCCGGTGGAGCCTCGCTGTAGGCGCCGTCCTCGGCCGGGATCTCGTAGTGACGGCCATCCGTGGGCGGATTGGTCCTGTACTTGACCTTGTCGTCGAGCGAGGTGGTGTGGTCGGCGACCCCGGTTCCCTTCTCGGACTTGAGCTCGCAGCCCGCGGCGTCGGCGGCCGCCTGGAGATCGAACTCCTTCTGCTCGGGCACGCTGCCGCCGTCCGGAAACATCGAGCTGGAGCCGTCGGGCCCGCTCGCGCCGCCGCTGTCGCTTCCGCCCGCGAGCACGAAGATCAAGACGCCCGCGACGAGGATCGCGAGCATTCCGCCGACGCCGTACCCGACCATGCGCTTGCGCTGCTGCGCGGCCTTGGCCTGAGCCTCGCGCTCCTCGCGCTCGCGGCGCAGCGCCTCCTTCTGCTCCCGGCGGTGTGACATCCGCGGCGGAAGCTTAGAGAGGCCGCCTCGGAAGTCCTCGGCGGTCAGTACACGGGCACCGGGTCGCCCGGCGCGCGCGTGTTCGAGGGGCCCATCTCGGCGTTCAGCTCGGCAAGGATGAGCGCCGCCCGCTCGAGCTCCTCGGCGGGCCGGGTGAAGGGCAGCCGAAGCCGGTCATCGAGCGCGTGGCCCGTGCCGAATCGGGGTCCCGCCGCCAGGCGCAGGCCGCGGCGCCCGGCGGCGGCGGCGAGTGCGCTGGAGCGGGCCGAGGGCAGCCGGCACCACAGCACGAGGCCGCCCGCGGGCAGCGACACCTCCCAGCTGGGGAGATGCTCGGCGAGCGCACGGTGAAAGCGGTCGCGGCGTTCGCGGATTCCGGCGCGCCGGGTCGCAAGCGAGTCGTCGAGGGCGTCGAGCAGGTGGCAGGCCGCGAGCTGCTCTACCACCGGTCCCGACATTTGCGTTCGCAGGGCCACGCGCGCGACCGTGCGCACCAGGTCGGCCTGCGCGCGCAGCCAGCCCACCCGAAGGCCGCCCCAGACGGACTTGCTCAGGCTGCCCACGGTCACCGTGCGCGCGGGGTCGGCGATAGCCTGGGGCGCGGGCGCGGGCGTGTCGATCGCGGTGTCGACCAGCGTCTCGTCGACCAGGGCGACGGTCCCGGCGCTCCGCAGGCCGCGGGCGATGCCTTCGCGCTCGGCGGCGTCGAGCAGCTGCCCGGTGGGGTTCTGGAAGTCCGGCATCAGGTAGGCCACGCTCGCGGAGGTGGTGGCGGCGGTGCGGGCGACCGAGGCGACGAACTCCCCCGGGTCGCCGTCCGGTACCGCGACCGGCACGAGACGCAGGCCTTTGTCGCGGGCGAGGTCGAGCGCGTTCGGATAGGTGGGCTGCTCGACCAGGAGGCGCTGGCCGCGGCGGGTGAGTGCCTCCAGGGCGAGCGCGACGCCCTGGAGCGCGCCGGCCGTGATGAACACCTGCTCGGGGGTCGTGGGGAGCCCGTGCGCGCTGTAGCGCTCGGCCACCCGGCTGCGCAGGTCGGGCAGGCCATCCGGGTGGTAGCCGTGGCCGGGAAGCAGCCGGGGCAGGTCCCCGAGCGCCGCGGCGAATGCGGCGCCCACCGCCGGTGGGGCGCTCGGCGCGGCGTGCGCGAGATCGATCACCCCCGCCTCGGCGGGCGCGGGCACCCAGGCCCCGCGCTCGGCGCTGCCGGGGACGGCGGTCCAGGTGCCGGCGCCCTGCCGGGCGTTGGCCCAGCCGTCCTCGCGCAGCTGAGCGTACGCCGCCGAGACGGTGGCGCGGCTGAGCCCGAGGGTCTCGGCCAGCTCGCGCTCAGCGGGCAGGCGCGCGCCGAGCGCCAGGCGGCCGTCGGCCACCAGCAGCCGGATCCGGCTCGCCAGCGCCGCATAGGTGGGGCGGCGCTCCTCGTCCAGGCCGCCGAGCAGCCCGGCGAGTGGGGACGCCGAGGTGAGCTTCACGCCACTGCCTTGGAATTGGACTGCTTACATGAGGCCAATGATCGCCACACTATAGGGGTGAGAGCGCTTCGCTCCCGTCCCGTGCGCCGTCTCGTCCAGCTCTACGCCGGACTCGTCCTCTACGGCGTCTCGATGGCGCTGATGGTGCGCTCGGAGCTGGGCGTCATGCCGTGGGACGTGCTCCACCAGGGAGTGGCCCGCCAGCTCGGCCTGTCCCTCGGGACGGTCACCATCCTCGTGGGCATCCTGGTGCTGCTGGCGTGGGTGCCTCTGCGCGAGCGGCCCGGGCTCGGGACCGTGAGCAACGTCCTCGTGATCGGGATCGCGGTCGACGCCGCGCTCGCCCTCGCGGGTCCGCCGAGCTCGTCGTCGGCGCCGGCGCTTCTGGCCGTCTCGGGCATCGCGCTCAACGCGGTGGCCACCGCCGCCTACATCGGCGTTCAGCTGGGCCCCGGGCCGCGCGACGGCCTGATGACAGGCCTGGTCCGCCGCACCGGCGGCTCGGTGCGGCTGGTGCGCACGGCGATCGAGGTCACGGTGGTGATCAGCGGCTGGCTCCTCGGGGGCACGCTCGGCCTCGTGACCGTGGTCTATGCGCTCTCGATCGGGCCACTCGTGCACCTGCTGCTGCCGCGGCTCACGGTGCCGCTGCCGGGCGCGGACAAGGGCGCTACGCCGATGGCCGCCGGGCCGCAGCGCCGCGTCGCGGGCCGGTCGCGGCCCGCTTGCGAGGGCCGCTCCGCCGCTTCGGCCGGAAGCACTCCTCGATAAAGGCCACGATCTCGCCGGTGAGGCGCTCGGGGGTGAGCCGCAGCTCGAGGATCGAGGAGGCCTCCACCAGGCGCGCGTTCGGCAACTCGCGCACCAGCATGTCGGAGTCCGAGAAGGGGTGGATCGGATCGCGGTAGTGCCCGATCACGAGGGTGGGCTGCTGCATCAGGCGGCGCTCGGAGCTCGGCGGCGCTACGCGCCCGTAGAAGAGCCCCTGGAGCACCGACGCCGAGGGCTTCGGGTCCTGGCTCACCCAGTCGAACAGCATGTCGCCGACCAGGGAGAGGCCGCGGGGCACGAGTGACGCGCCGCGCGCGATCGCGCGTGCCACCGGCGCGCCGAAGGTCAGGCCCACGAGCAGCGGCGTAAAGGCGATCGCGCAGCCGAGCAGGGCGTTGTCGAGCACCGGCATCTCGATCAGCAGTCCGCGCACCCGCTCGGGAGTGGCGGCCGCGGCCTCGAGCGAGGCGTTGGCGCCGAGCGACGTGCCGCCCAGCAGAGCCTGGTCGACCTCCACGTGGTCGAGCAGGGCGATCACCTGGCGACCGAAGATCGTCATCGAGTAGTTGGGCATCTCGGGCGGACGGTCCGAGTTGCCGTGGCCCAGCAGGTCGAGGCACAGAACGCGGTAGCCGCGCTCGGCGAGGGTCTCGGCGAGCGGGCCGTGCATCCGGCGCGAGAACAGCAGTCCCGGCAGCAGGACAACCACGCGCTCGCCCTCGCCGTACTCGTCGTACACCAGCCGGTGTCCGTCGTACTCGAAGTGCCTTGTGGTGGCCGGCATCGCGCGCTGAGCTTAGAGCCCGCCGGAGACGTGGCGGCCCGGCACCGTGCCGGAAAGCGGCGTGGAGTCGTAGCATCCCGCTGCGAGGAGAGGCGAGCGGGAGGAGCGACATGAGCGCGACGGTGCGGGTCCGGGCCACGGTAAACGGGGAGCACAGGGAGTCCCTCGTGGAGGCCCGCACCCTGCTGGTGCACTGGCTGCGCGACGAGCTCGGCTTGACTGGCACGCACGTGGGCTGCGACACCACGAATTGCGGCGCCTGCACGGTCCACCTGAACGGGGAGTCGGTCAAGAGCTGCACGGTGCTCGCCGTGCAGGCCGAGGGCGCGGAGGTGACGACTATCGAGGGCCTCGCCTCGGAAGGTTCCTGGCATCCGCTGCAGGAGGCCTTCCGCGACCAGCACGGCCTCCAGTGCGGCTTCTGCACCCCGGGGATGATCATGGCCGGCGCCGCCCTGCTCGAGCGCAATCCGAATCCCTCCGAGGAGGAGATCCGGCACGGGCTCGAGGGCAACCTCTGCCGCTGCACCGGCTACCACAACATCGTGGCGGCGATGAAGCAGGCGGCCGGCGGCGACCGAGGCGCCTCGAGCGAGGAGGTGCCGGCATGAGCAGCGTCGGCACACGCATGAAGCGCAAGGAGGACCCCCGGATGGTCACGGGTCTCGGGCGCTACACCGAGGACATCGCCGTGCCCGGCATGCTGCACGCGGCGATCGTCCGCTCGCCTGAGGCACACGCCGCGATCACCTCGATCGACGTCTCCGTCGCGATGGAGCGCCACGGCGTCGTCGCCGTGCTTACCGGTGAGGACATGGCCGAGGACTTCGCCGCCGGGCTGGCGATGGTCTGGGTCCCGCCGGGCGTGGAGATCAAGACGCCGGATCATTGGCCGCTCAAGCGCGGTGAGGTCAAGCACGTGGGCGACCCCGTGGCCGTGGTGGTCGCAACGACCCGCGGTCAGGCGTACGACGCGGCCGAGGACGTGATCGTGGAGTACGACCCCAAGCCCGCGGTGGTCGACCCGGAGAAGGCCCTCGAGGACGGGTCGCCGCTCGTCTGGGAGAGCTTCGGCACCAACCAGACGCATCAGTGGGGGGTCTCCGGCGGCGATATCGAAGCCGCGCTCGGTGAGGCCGATACCACGATCACGCTCCGGCTCGTGAATCACCGGACCTCGGGCGCGCCGATCGAGCCGCGCTGCTCGCTCGCTGAGCCGCGGCGTGAGGGCATGGTTCTCTATTCCGCGACGCAGGTGCCCCACATCGCCCGCTTCGTGCTCGGCGGGATGCTCAGCATCCCCGAGGACAAGCTCCGGGTAGTGGCCCCCGACGTGGGCGGCGGCTTCGGCACCAAGCTCCAGGTGTATGCCGAGGAGGCGCTCGTGCTCGCGCTCGCCAAGCGGCTTGGCCGCCCGGTCAAGTGGACGGAGACGCGCTCCGAGCACATGACCACGAGCCACCACGGTCGCGACCAGATCAACGTCATCACCCTCGGCGCGAAGAGCGACGGCACGGTCACCGGTTGCAAGGCCGAGATCATCGCCGACCTCGGCGCCTACCAGCAGCTCTTGACGCCCTTCATTCCCACCCTCGGCTTTCCGGTGATGGGCGGTTGCTACAAGTTCCCGGCGATCGACATCACGATCACAGGCGTCTTCACGAACAAGATGTGCACGGACGCCATCCGCGGCGCCGGCCGGCCGGAGGCCACCTACTGGATCGAGCTGGCGATGGACCGGCTCGCGGACGAGTTGGCGATGGACCGGCTCGAGCTGCGGCGCAAGAACTTCATCCCGAAGGAGGAGTTCCCCTTCGAGACCGCTCTGGGAATCGTCTACGACTCCGGCGACTACGAGGCCACGCTCGACAAGCTGCTCGAGAACTTCGACCTTGACGCGTTCCGTGCCGAGCAGGAGGAGCTGCGCGCGAAGGGCGTCTACCGAGGGGTGGGCTTCTCCACCTGGGTCGAGGTCTGCGGCCTGGCCCCCTCGCGCGCGGTCGGCCCGCAGGGGGTCGGGCTCCAGGCGGCCTTCTACGAGTCGGCCAACGTGCGCGTCACGCCCACCGGCTCGGCGATCATCCACTCCGGCATCTCGCCCCATGGCCAGGGACTCGACACGAGCTTCGCGCAGATCGCCGGCGACATCCTCGGCATCGATCCCGAGAACGTGACGGTCCTGCACGGCGACACCGACCAGGGCGCGTGGGGCTGGAACACCTACGGCTCGCGCTCGCTGGCGGTGGGCGGTGAGGCGCTCGTCCGCGCCGCGCGCAGGGTGCAGGAGAAGGCCAAGCGCATCTGCGCGGCCTTGCTCGAGGCGGCGCCCGAGGACATCGAGCTGTCCGACGGCAAGTACCAGGTGAAGGGCTCGCCCGACAAGTCGATGACGATGGCGGAGATCTCCGGGGCGGCTCACATCCCGCCCCAGGAGCTGCCGGCCGACATCGAGCCGGAACTCGAGGAGAGCGCGTTCTACGACCCGGAGAACTTCGTGTTCCCGTTCGGAGCGCACGCGTGCGTGGTCGAGGTGGACGCCGAGACCGGCAAGGTCGAGGTCATCCGCTACACCTGCGTCGACGATTGCGGTCCGGCGATCAACCCGATGCTGATCGACGGCCAGATCCACGGCGGCATCGTGCACGCGATCGGCCAGGTGCTCTACGAGCAGGTGGTCTACGACGAGGAGGGCCAGCTCGTGACGGGCACGTTCGTCGACTACGCGCTGCCGACGGCCGCCGAGCTGCCGTCGTTCGAGACGGATCGCACCGAGACGCCGTCGCCGGTCAACTCGCTCGGCGTGAAGGGCGTCGGCGAGGCCGGCACGATCGCCGCCACGCCCGCGGTGGCGTCTGCCGTGCTGGACGCCCTGGCGCCGCTCGGCGTCAAGGAGCTCGACATGCCGTTCACGCCGATGCGGGTGTGGGAGGCGATCCAGGCCGCGAGCGGCGGCAATGGCGAGGGCCCGCGCGCGAGCGAGCAGGGGCGTCCGCTCGACGAGCACGGGACGGGGGCGTCCGGCAGCGGACCGGCGAGCCCGGACGAAGGGAGCGGAACATGATCACCGCGCCCTTCGACTATGAGGCGCCCGACAGCATCGACGAGGCCGTGCGGATGCTGCACGACAACGGCGAGGACGCCAAGCTGCTCGCCGGCGGCCATTCGCTGCTGCCGCTGATGAAGGTGCGGCTCGCGGCGCCCACGATTCTCATCGACCTGCGCAGGGTTCCCGGCCTGCACGGGATCTCGCAGTACGACGACGACTGGCAGATCGGCGCGATGACCCGCCACGCCGACCTCCAGGACGTGCCCGAGATGGGCGTGGCCAGCCGGGCGGCGTCGCTGATCGCGGACCAGCAGGTGCGCAACCGGGGCACGATCGGCGGCTCGCTCGCCCACGCCGACCCGGCGTCCGATCTCCCCACCGTGGTGCTGACGCTCGACGGCACGATCACGGCGCAGGGCATCGGGGGCGAGAAGCGCACGATCGCCGCCGCCGACATGTTCCAGGACTACCTGACGACCGCGCTCGAGCACACCGAGGTGATCACGCAGATTTCAATCCCGAGGCTGGACGACTGGGGTTTCGGCTACCAGAAGTTCACCCGCCGGGCGGAGGACTGGGCGATGGTCGGTGTCTGCGCGCTCGTGAAGAAGGGCGCGGGGGGCGAGTGCGAGGACGTGCGAGTCGGCCTCACGCACATGGGCCCCACCCCGCTGCGGGCGAGCGCCGTGGAGGACGCGCTGCGCGGCGGCGGCCTCGATGCCGAGTCGATCGCGACGGCGGCCGCGCATGCGGGCGACGGCACCGACCCGCCGGGCGACCTCAACGCGACGCCCGACTACAAGCGTCACCTCGCCGCGGTGCTCACCCGGCGGGCGCTCGAGGAGGCCGTGGCGCCCTGAGCTTCGACAACCCGGCAGCCGTCGAGGAGGCCCTGGCAAGCGAGAGCTACCTCGCCGACCGGGGCCTCTGCGTCGCGGTGTACCTCGCCGCCAGCCTCGAGCAGCCGCTGCTGCTGGAGGGGGAGGCGGGCGTGGGCAAGACCGAGGTCGCCAAGGCGCTCGCGGCCGCCACCGGGTCGCGTCTGATCCGGCTGCAGTGCCACGAGGGCATCGACCTTCACCACGCCCTCTACGACTGGGACTACCCGCGCCAGCTGCTCCACCTGCGGGCCGCCGGGTCGGCCGGCGTCGACGTGGAGGGGTCGCTCTACTCGGAGCGCTTCCTGCTGCGGCGCCCGCTGCTCGACGCGCTCCAGGCCAGCGAGCCCGTGGTGCTGCTGATCGACGAGGTCGATCGCGCCGACGACGAGTTCGAGGCCTTCCTCCTCGAGTTCCTGTCGGACTTCCAGGTGTCGATCCCCGAGCTCGGGACGATCGGCGCCACGCGCCGGCCGGTCGTCGTGGTCACCTCGAATCGCACGCGCGAGCTGCACGACGCCCTGAAGCGCCGCTGCCTCTACCACTGGATCGACTACCCCGCGCCGGAGCGCGAGGCCGCGATCGTGCGCGCGCGGCTGCCGGGGGTGCCGGACGATCTGGCCGCGCGAGTCTGCGCCGGCGTGGCGAGGCTGCGCGAGGAGGAGCTCTACAAGCTGCCGGGCGTTGGCGAGACGATCGCATGGGCGCAAGCGCTGCTCGCCCTCGATTCCGGCGAACTTGAGGAGACCCTCGGCGTTGTACTGAAGGTGCGAGAGGATCTCGACCAAGTTCGTGAGCACGGAGTGCTCGAGGGTGTCTGAGCTGTCCCGGGCCCGCCGCGCCTTCTTGGGCACCCGGCTGACCGCCCGGCTGGCGCTGCTCGCCGCCTCGATGCGGGCCGCCGGTGCGCGCGTGGGCGTGGACGAGGTGCTCGGGGCGCACCGGGCGCTGGCCGCCGTGGATCCCGCCGACCGCGAGGCCGGCTACTTCGCCCTGCGGGCGGCACTCTGCTCGCGCCAGGACGACTTGGCTGCGTTCGACGCGGCGTTCGCCGAATGGTTCCCTGCGCCGCCGGAGCCCGCCGTGCCGGGCGAGAAGCTCGACGACGTGGCCCAGCTCGTGCTCCCGCGGGTGGCCGTCCCGCACCGCGACGTCCCGGCTCTCGTCGAGCGTGACACGGACGTGGTGCCTGCCGCGTGGTCGGACGGCGAGCTCTTGCGGGAGAAGGACTTCGCCGACTACTCCGACGCCGAGCGGCGCGCGGTGAGGAGACTTATGCGCCGGCTGGCGCTCACCGCCCCCAGCCGGCCGAGCAGGCGAATGAGGAGCGCCCGCCGCCGCGGCGCCCCACCGCACGCGGCGCGGCCCGACCTGCGCCGAACCTTGCGCTGGTCGCTGCGCACCGAGGGCGACCCGCTCGAGCGGCACTGGCGCGAGCCCGGCCGGCGCCCGCGACCGCTCGTGCTCGTGTGCGACGTGTCGGGTTCGATGGAGCCGTACGCGCGGATGCTGCTCCAGTACATGCAGGCCTGCGTCGCCGCTCGTCGCCGCGTCGAGGCATTCGTGTTCGGCACCCGCCTCACGCGGGTCACCGGCGAGCTGCGCGGCCGCGACCCCGACCGCGCACTCGACCGTGCGGCGAGCGCCGCCGATGACTGGTCGGGCGGCACCCGGATCGGCGAGGCGCTCGCCACCCTGAACCGCGATCACGGCCGCCGCCTCGGGCGCGGCGCCTACGTGGTGCTGCTCTCGGACGGCTGGGACCGCGGCGAGCCCGAGCTGCTCGCGGCCGAGCTCGCCCGGCTCGGGCGCTGCGCGCACACGCTGGTCTGGCTCAACCCGCTCAAGGCTCATCCCGACTACGAGCCGCTCACCCGCGGCATGCAGGCCGCGCTGCCTCACGTGGACGTCTTCCTCGCCGGCAACTCGCTCGCGTCGCTGGAGCAGCTCGCGCTGCAGATGGAAAGTGGCTTCAGATGAGGCTCCTTTGGGAAGGTTGGCTGTCAAGGGGAGGATGCTCTTGAAGGATGTGCTGGACGACGTACGGGCCTGGATGGCCCGAGGCGATCGCGTGGCCATCGCGACCGTCGTCGCGGTGAAGCGCTCGGCGCCGCGCCCACCGGGAGCCAAGATGGCGGTGAACGAGCACGGCGAGGTATCGGGCGCTGTGTCGGGCGGCTGCGTGGAGGGCGCCGTCGTGGAGGCCGCCGCGGATGTGCTTCGCGAGCGCGACCCGCGCCTGCTCCACTTCGGGATCGCCGACAGCGAGGCCTGGGACGTGGGACTCCCCTGCGGCGGCGAGATAGACGTGTTCGTCGAGGAGTACCTGGATTGAGTGCTCAGAGCGCCTTCGCCCAGATCGCGGCCGAGGACGGTCGCGCCGCACTCGTCACCGTGGTGAGCGGCGAGCGGCGCGGCTCCAAGCTGCTCATCCGGGCGGATGGCACGTCCGAGGGCGGGCTGGGCGACGTCGAGCTCGATCGGATTGCCGTCAAGGCGGCCGACGACCTGCTCTGGGAGGAGCGCTCCGAGCTCGCCGAGGCCGGGGACACCCTGCTCTTCATCGACGTCACGGCGCCGGCGCCGCGGCTCGTGATCTTCGGCGCGGTGGACTACGCGGCCGCGCTCTGCCGGCTCGCGCGCGCAGCGGGCTGGCGCCCGTTCGTGTGCGACCCGCGCTCGCAGTTCGCCACCCCCGATCGCTTCCCCGAGGCGGAGGAGGTGATCGCCGCCTGGCCCGAGGAGGCCTTTGCGCGCACCGGCGGCATCGACCGCGCCACCTACGTCGCGGTGCTCACGCACGACCCGAAGCTGGACGACGCTGCGCTCGAGATCGCCTTGCGCTCCGACGCGCCGTACGTGGGCGCCATGGGCAGCCGCCGGGCGCAGGCGCATCGGCGCGAGCGGCTCCTGGCGGCGGGACTCGAGGAGGAGCTCCTCGAGCGGATCGCCGCTCCCATCGGGCTCGACCTCGGCGCCGTCACGCCCGAGGAGACCGCGCTCTCGATCATGGCCGAGGTCGTGGCGGTGCGCCACGGCCGTGACGGCGGCCGGCTCTCGCAGTCCGCCGGCCGCATCCACGAGGTGGGCGCGTGATCGCCGGCGTGGTACTCGCCGCGGGCGCGAGCAAGCGCTTCGGCAGCGCCAAGCAGCTCGCGATGATCGACGGCCGGCCGATGCTCGAGCATTCCATCCGCGCGATGAGCACGTCGGGGGTCGGCCGCGTGCTGGTGATCCTCGGCTCGGACGCGGAGAACGTGGTGGCCGGTATCGACCTGCACGGCGCTGAGCCGCTTGTTGCCGAGCGCTGGGCCGAGGGGCAGTCGGCCTCGCTGGCCACCGCGCTGTCGGAGCTCGGGGACTGCGACGCCGTGGTGATCACGTTGGGCGACCAGCCGCGCATGTCGCCGGATGCGATCCGTCGCGTGATCGCCGCCCGCGGGAAGGGGGTCCAGGCGGTGCGCGCCACCTACGGCGGCAACCCCGGCCATCCGGTGCTGCTCGAGCACGACCTGTTCGAGCGGCTCCGTGACGTGACGGGCGATCACGGCGCGCGCAACCTGCTTCTCAGCGTGAACACGCGCGAGGTGCCCTGCGACGACCTCGGCGGCGGCGAGGACGTGGACACACGCGCCGAGCTCGACGCGCTGAGCGCGGGCGGCCCGGTCGGCACGACGCCGGAGCTCCGATGAAGCTCGAGCAGTCCTTCGAGGTCAAGGCGCCGCTCGAGGAGGTCTGGAAGACGCTCATCGACATCGAGCACGTGGCTCCCTGCCTGCCGGGAGCCGAGATCACCGAGGCGGGCGACGACGGCACCTACCGCGGCACGTTCACGGTCAAGCTCGGTCCGACCACGGCGGCCTATCGCGGGGAGCTGAAGATGGAGGAGGCCGACGACGGCGCCCACCGGGCGGTGATGCGCGCGACCGGGCAGGACAAGCGCGGCCAGGGCTCCGCCAAGGCGACGATCGTGAGCTCGATGAGCGCGGAGGGCGAGACCACGCGCGTGGACGTGGAGACCGACTTCACCATCACCGGCCGCCTCGCGCGCTTCGGCCGTGGCGGGATGATCAAGGACATCTCGAACCGCCTGCTGCGCGAGTTCTCGGACTGCCTTCAGGCCAGGATCGAGAGCGCTCACCCGCCGGCGGCCGAGGGTGGCTCGCCGAGCGCCGCCGCCGAGCAGGCTCCTCCTACCACGGCACCGGCGGCCAAGCCGGTGTCCGGCTTCTCTCTCGCCCTCCGCGCGCTGCTCGACCGCCTGCAGCGGCTGTTCAAGCGCGGCTGACCGGGCCGGCCGTCTCGGCCACCCAGTCCGTGAGCTCCGGAAGGCGCCGCGGATCGATCGTGTGCCCCATCGGCGACTCGCGATAGACGAGGTCGGCTCCGAGCGCGCTCAGCCGCTCGCGGGCGTCGCGCCCGAACTCGACCGGGATCACCGGGTCGAGCGTGCCGTGGCCGATCGCCACCGGCAGTCCCGCGGCGTTGGCCAGCTCGGGCTCCCAGCCCTCGACGGTCGGCACGAACCCGCTCAGGCCGAGAATGCCCGCCGGGCGCGGACGGCCTTGTCCGAGCCCGAATGCGTACGCCATGACCGCGCCCTGCGAGAAGCCGCCCAGCACCGTGCGCTCGTGCGCGATGCCGTGCTCGGCAAGGAACGCGTCGAGCCACTCGGCGCCGAGCGCGTAGGTGGCCTGGAAGGTGTCGCGATCCGGGAACCCCACGCGCTGGACGGCGTACCAGTGTGCGCCGCCTGGAGGCAGCGACAGCGGCCCCCTTGGGGTCACGCCCACGAGGCGCCGGTCGGGATCGAGCACGTCGAGCAGCGGGAACAGGTCGTTCTCGTCGGCTCCGCGGCCGTGGAAGAGCACGAGCGCGCCGGCGGGCTCGTCCGCTGCGGGCCGGATGCGGTGCGTCAGGCTCTGTTCCATCGGGCTCCTCGTCAGTCGGGCTCGGTCAACCGGTCGGACCGAATCTTTCCGTACGGATGCTCCCCGGGTCGCACCCGGCCTCGACCGCCAGGCGGGTGGCCGTCTCCACGAAGCCGTTGCTCCCACAGACGAAGACGAGCGAGGCGTGGCGCGCCCGCTCGGCGATCAGCTCGGAGTCGACGCGACCGGTGTGGCCCGTCCAGCCCGGCGGCGGCTCCCGGGTGTAGGTGAGGGTCGTCTCGCCGGCCAGCTCGTCCGCGTAGATCACGTCCTCGCCCGTCCGTACGGAGTAGACCAGCTGCATTTGCCGCTCCGGGCAGGCGCGGCGGCGATGGCGGAGCATGGCCATGAGCGGCACGACGCCCGAGCCGCCGCCCACTAGCAGGACCGGCTCCTCGCCGCGCCACACGAAGTAGGACGCGAACGGTCCGCGCACCTCGACCTGGTCTCCCTGCGCCACCACCTCGTGGAAGTAGGAGCTCACCTCGCCCTCGTCGAGCAGGTCGATCGTCAGCTCGATCTCTCCCTCGTCGAGGGGTGACGAGGCGATCGAGTAGGAGCGTTGAGCGCGGTAGCCGTCCGGGGCCGTGAGCCGGACGTCGTAGTGCTGGCCCGGGAGATGCGGCATCCACATCGGCAGCTCGAGGCGGAACGACTTCACTCGCGGGGTCTCTCGCTTCACCTGCGTCACCGTTGCGGTCTGCCAGCGGCCGGGCGCTCGCGGCGCCGCCGGCGGCATGACCGCGGGGGTCAATCCGTCCAGTACCGCTCCTCCTTCCAGGGATCCCCGCGGTTGTGGTAGCCATTGGCCTCCCAGAACCCGGGCTCGTCGTGGTCCATAAGCCGCAGGCCGGCGAGCCACTTCGCGCTCTTCCAGAAGTAGAGGTGCGGCACCAGGAGCCGCGCCGGGCCGCCGTGCTCGCGCGGCAGCGGCTCGCCCTCGTGCTCCGTGACGACCCAGGCCCTCCCGCCCGTCAGGTCATCGAGCGCAAGATTGGTGGTGTAGCCGCCGAACGAGTAGGCCATCGCGTACGCCCCGAGTGGCTCTGCGGCCTGGAGCAGGACGTCAACCGAGACGCCCCGGAAGCTCGTTCCGAGCTTCGACCACTTGGTCACGCAGTGGATGTCGCAGGGGACCTCCTCGAACCCGAGCTCGCCGAACTCCTCCCAGCTCCACTCCCGCCTCTCCGTGACCATTCCGTCTACGCTCAAGCTCCACTCGCCGGCGGCCGGGTCGATGCGCGGAGTGGGGCCGGCGGTGAGCACCGGGAAGCCCGGCTCCACGTACTGCCCCGGCGGCACGCGGTCGGCGAGCTCGTCGGGAACCCGCCGCCTCCCACCGAAGCCGCGCGAGATGAGCCCCATCACGCCGCCGGGGCCGGGGTCCGGGCGCTGCTCACGCGGGCATCGCGTGCGATCGGCCCTCGTACTCCTTCATCTCGGTGAGCGGTCGGACTTGTAGTGCTTGATGGGGAGGGCTGGACCTTCGGCGGCATGATGTCGGTAAGGCTCATGAGTCCTGGCGACTCCTTCGCTGAACGTATCGTGAACGCATACTGCCACTGCTCGTGGTCAAAGCCAACGGCCGGCCGGGTTCTCGAGCATCGCGAAAAGGGACCTGAGCTGGGAGAAGGGCGCTGGTCGCGGATCGCACGTCCGCGCGATTCGTCTTGGCTATTCTCGTTGTATCCG
Organism: Thermoleophilaceae bacterium; assembly: GCA_035650215.1. Lineage (GTDB taxonomy): Bacteria > Actinomycetota > Thermoleophilia > Solirubrobacterales > Thermoleophilaceae > JACVRW01. Next base: position 27,621 of record DASRIC010000066.1, on the reverse strand, counting down.
CAACTATTCGAGCGACACGAAGGACCCGGTCGTCCTGGACGCCGAGGAGCTGGCCGCCTGGCGCGGCATGCTGCGCGTTCACTCGGCGCTCACTCGCTCGCTCGACGCGGAGCTGATCGCGGCGCACGGGCTGCCGCTCAGCTCCTACGAGGTGCTGCTCTTCCTGGCCGACGCCCCGTCCGGGAGGATGCGCATGGCCGAGCTGGCCGACTCGGTGCTGCTCAGCCGCAGCGGCCTCACGCGCCTCGTCGACCGCCTCGAGCGCGACGGTCTGATCGAGCGGGTGCCCTGTGTGGACGACGCTCGCGGCTTCTTCGCCGAGATCACGCCCGCCGGGCGCCAGACTTTCCGCGCGGCGCGGCGCACCCATCTCGCCGGCGTGCGCGAGCGCTTCCTCGACCGCTTCTCGCGCGAGGACCTCCGGTCCCTCGCCGCGCTCTGGGCGCGCGTGCCGCTCGAGTAGCCGCGCCCCGCCAAATGAACGTCCCGGAGTAGTCGCCATAGGGGGTAGTCCGGGACGTTCATTGTGAGCGGGCCTGGACCGCGAGCCCGGCGGCTACGACATCGGGGCGGACACCGCGCTGCGCGCCCGCCGCCGCACCTCGCGGATCGCGCGCGCCAGCCGTCGCACGCCCTCGTCGAGCTCGGGCGGCTCGACCAGCGAGAAGGACAGCCGCATCGAGGTCTGCGAGCGCCGCTCCGGCGTGAGTGCGCCGCCCGGCGTGAACGTCACGCCGTGGCGCACCGCCTCGGAGTAGAGGGCGCGCTCGTCGAGTGGGCGATTGAGCGTGACCCAGATGTGGTGGCCGCCGCGCGGCACGTCGGCCCGGTACTCGCCCGCGAGGTGATTCTCGAGAGCGAGCAGCAGGGCGTCGCGGCGCTCGCGGTAGTAGCCCATCGTGCGCGCGAGGTGCCGGTCGTAGCGGCCCTCCGCGAGCCAGCGGGCGGCTATGTGCTGGATCAGCGTGGGGGTGTGGAAGTCGTTCTCGAGCTTCAGCATCGCGATCCGCTCGCGCACGGGGCCGCGGGCCGCGAGCCAGCCGGCGCGCAGGCCGCCGCCCACCACCTTGGAGAGCGAGTTCACGTAGATCACATGGGCGGGCGCCAGCTCGCGCAGCGGCCTCACCGGCTGGCCCTCGAAGGTCGCGTCGGCGTACACGCGGTCCTCGAGCACGAAGAAGTTGCGCTCGATCGCCAGCCGCGCCAGGTGCGCCCTGCGCTCGGCCGACAGGCTCCGGCCGGTGGGGTTCTGGCACGCCGTCTGGAGCGCCACCAGCTTGACCTCGTGGCGGGCGAGCAGGCGCTCGAGCGCCTCCACGTCCATACCGTCTTCGTCGACCGGCACGCCGATCGTGCGCGCGCCCGTGCGCTGCATCGACTCGAGCAGCCCGACGAAGGTGGGCGACTCGATCACGGCTACGTCACCACGCTCGAGCGTTGCCCGGGCGGTGAGGCTGAGGCCCTGCTTGGCCCCCGAGGTCACGATGATCTCGTCGGCCTCCTCGGCGTACCCGTACCGGCGCCCGCGCATCGCGAGCTGCTCGCGCAGCGCGTACAGGCCCTCGGCGGGAAGGTAGGAGAGCGCCTTGCCGCCCTCCTCGGCGAACACGTCGGCCGTGATGCGGGCGATCTCCTCCGTGGGGTAGAGGCTCGGCGAGGGCCAGCCGACCGCGAGGGAGATCAGATCCGGTCGCCACGCGCTCGCGAAGGTCTCCGCGAGCATCCGCTCCGGATACGTCACGTCGTACTCAGGCAGCGCGTAGGTCTGCCAATCGTCGCCGTGCTCCTCGCTCCCGGCCGGCGCCAGCGTGCGCACGAATGTCCCGCGGCCCACCCTCGCCGTCACGTAACCCTGCTCGGCGAGCTTGCGGTACACGCGCGCAGCGGTGAGGTGGTTGACCCCCACCTCGGCCGCCAGCTCGCGCGTAGGCGGGAGCTTCTCGCCCGGCTCCAGGCGACCGCTCTCGATGGCGTCGGCGAAGCGGTCGGCGAGCTGCTGCGTGAGTGACACCTCACCGTTCCGCTCCAGGTCTGACAAGTCAATCTTGTATGACATTGCTGATCCCGGTGTTTGACGTACAGTACTACTACAAGCTCAGCATCACAACCCATGTATGACACAGGAGGTCGATTCACATGCAGAACGTCACCGTCCGCCGCAGCCGTTCAGGCGACGAGCTCGGCCTCGCCCGGCTCGCCGCCCTCGACAGCACGAGTCCGCCAAGGGGGCCGGCGCTGATCGCCGAGGCCGACTCGCGGATGCTCGCAGCGCTCCCGCTCGACAGCGGCCGCGCGATCGCCGACCCGTTCGCGCCCACCCAGGAGCTCGTGGCGCTGCTCGAGCTGCGCAGGACGCAGATCGCGGCGGCGGAGCTGGACTCGCCGGGCGCCGGCGACCGTTTGCGCGCGCTGCTCAGCCGCGCGACGCACGCCCGCGCGTAGCTCCGCTCAGAAGCGGGCCGTGACCGTCTGGATGCGCCAGGTGTGGTCGGCCTCGTCGAGGGTCGCGCAGAGGATGCGCTCGCCGTTGGTGCGCACGTTCACGAGCCCGTAGATAAGGCCCGCCACCACGGGGGTTGCCCCCATCGAGCGCTTGCCGGGCGCCGGAAAGCCGCCCGGCTTGGTCTGCTCGAAGTGGAGCGCGGCGCGGTCGAAGCGCTCCCCCGCGAGCGTCGCGTCCGCGCCCGCGGCGTCCTTGAAGTCGAGGCTCTCGGGATCGCCGAGCCGGATGCTACGCGCCAGCTCGGTGCAGAACACGAGCGGCGTGACGATCGCGTCGTCGCGCAGCTCGAGATGTCCGGTGATCGCGCTGGCCGCCACGATCGCCGCCCGCGGGTGATCGTGTCCCTCGTTGTCGCCCGAGGAGATCACGGTCACCGCGGGGTTCATTGCCTGGAGGAAGGCGATCGACACGTCGTCGCTGCCGTGGTGGCAGGCCTTTCCCACGTCGCAGAGGAACTCCTGCCGGCGCCCGGCGTAGTCCTCCATGAGCGCGTCCTGACTGCGGCGGTTGAGATCGCCGGTGAGGAGCACGCGCGCCCGTTTGTAGTCGAGCCGCAGGAGCAGGCTGTTGCCGTTGGTGTTCTGGGCCTCGCCGCCGGCGAAGCGGTGGAGGCCCGGCTTGCCGCCGATGTCGAACTCCACCGGCCCGAGCACGCGGATCGCCGGCTCGCCCGCGGTGCCCGGCTCGAACCCGGGCAGGTGGCCGTGCCTGTCGCGGAGGCGTGTGATCGTGGTGGGCCGGCCGTTGGTCCAGCGTGCGTCGAGCACCGACTGCATGAACTGCGCCCACCAGCCCTGAAGCTGCGGGGAGGAGCCGCCGTCGAGGGCGCGCTCGACCGCCGCGCGATCGTCCACGAGCTGCGTGTGGAAGCGGGCGCCGTCGTGGCTCTCGTGCTCGCCGAGCCACTTGCCGCCGCCGGGTCGCTTCCACCAGCCGATCCCCGCGTGGTACATCGCCTTCACGCGCACGTCCGAGCAGTCGAGCTCCGCGGTCTGCGCCACGTCGAGGAGGTCCCAGAGCCCGCCGTAGTGGTCGGCGTCGTTGTGGCTGGCCAGGAGCGCGTCGAGCTCGATGCGCCTGGCGCCGTAGTCCTGGAAGAACTTCCAGTCGACGAAGTCCGCCGCGCTCTTGCCGGTGTCCTGGGCCGCGCGCGGGTAGCCGCCGTCGAGCATCACGTGCCGGCCGCCGGGCGTCCGGATCAGCACGCCGTCACCCTGGCCGACGTCGATGAAGTAGAGCTCGAGCAGCGACTCGCCGCCCAGGTCCGCCTTCTCCACCCAACCGAAGCGGCTGCGGCCGCGGGCCCGGACCTTCGCCCGGCTGCCGCGCTCCTCGATCACGTCCACGCGGTCGCCCCAGAGGAGGTGGATGAGGGCGTCCTTTCCCTCCGCTCTGGCGAAGAGCGGGGTCGTGTCGACGCTCACGTAGTCGGACGCGGCCATCAGCTCACGTGGTGGACTTCCTCGAGACCGTACACCGGGGTGTCGATGCCTTCCATGCGCGCCTTCAGCTGCAGCGCCAGGAAGAGCGAGTAGTGGCGTGACTGGTGCAGGTTGCCGCCATGAAACCAGAGCGCCTCCTGCCGGGTGGGCTTCCACATGTTGCGCTGCTCGCCCTCCCACGGCCCCGGATCCTTTGCCGTGTCGGAGCCGAGGCCCCAGACCTTGCCGACCCTGTTGGCCACGTCCTCGGAGATGATGTCCGCCGCCCAGCCGTTCATCGACTCGTAGCCCGTGGCGTACACCACGAGGTCGGCGGGCAGCTCAGTGCCGTCCTCGAGCACCACGGCGCCCTCGGTCAGGTGGTCGACCTGGCCGCGCGCGAGCTTCACCTCGCCGTTCGTCACCAGCTCGGCGGCGCCCACGTCGATGTAGTAGCCCGAGCCGCGACGCAGGTACTTCATGAACAGGCCGGACTCGTCCTCGCCGAAGTCGAGATCGAAGCCGGCTTGCTCCATGCGCTCGTAGAACTCCCGATCGCGCTCCTTCATCTGGTCGTAGAGGGGGATCTGGAACTCGTGCATGATCCGGTAGGGCAGGGAGGCGAAGATCATGTCCGCCTTCTCCGTGGTCACGCCCGCCTCGACGGCCTCCTCCGAGTAGAGCGCGCTGAGGCCTATGTCCATCAGCGTGTCGGAGCGAATGATGCAGGTGGAGGAGCGCTGCACCATCGTCACGTCCGCGCCCACCTCCCAGAGCGCGCCGCAGATGTCGAAGGCGGAGTTGTTCGAGCCGATCACCACCGCCCTCTTCCCGGAGTAGGCGTCCGGTCCGGGGTGCTGCGAGGAGTGGTGCTGGTCGCCCGTGAACGCGTCCGTGCCGGGGAGGTCCGGGATGCGCGGCCGGCCCGACATCCCGGTGGCGAGCACGAGTTGCTTCGGCCGCAGGGTGAGCTCCTGGCCCTTCTGGTCCGCGACCACGATCCACTCGCCCGCGTCCCCGTCGTACTTGGCGCTCTTCGCCTCGGTCGAGCCCCAGTAGTTGAGCTCCATCACCCGCGTGTACATCTCGAGCCAGTCGGCGATCTTGTCCTTGGGCGAGAACACGGGCCAGTTCTCGGGGAACTTGATGTAGGGCAGGTGGTCGTACCAGACCGGGTCGTGCAGGCAGAGCGACTTGTAGCGCCTGCGCCATGCGTCACCCGGGCGCTCGTGGCGGTCGATCACAATCGTGGGCACGCCGAGTTGGCGGAGCCGCGCGCCGAGCGCGATGCCGCCCTGCCCGCCCCCCACCACGAGCACCTCCGGCTGGGTCTCGAAGCCGAGCTCCTCGGCCTCGCGCCGGCGCTCCTCGAGCCACGTCTCGCGGTCCTTGAAGGCGCCGTGCTCGACGCCCTTCCGCCGTGCGCCGTGCGCCTGCTCCTCGTGGCCCCTGAGCTCCTGGAGCGCCGTGAGGAGCGTCCACGCCTTGCCGTCCTTCAGGCGCAGGTGGCCGGGGCCCCGCCCGACCTCGGTCTCGAACGCGAGCCACGCCTCGATCACGCCCTCGGCCTCGGCGGGCGGCTCGGTCGTCCGGAAGGCGCGCGGCTTCGCCCGGCCGAGCGTCTCGCTCAGCATCCGCTCGATGCCGTCCGGGTTCTCGACCGTCTTGATGTTCCACGTGAGCGCCACGAGGTCGCGCCAGAAGCTCGTGTCGAGGAAGAGCTCCGACGCCGCCTCGGCGTCACCGCGTTCGAGCGCGTCGTTGAAGTCGGAGAGCCATCCGTCCACGGTCTCCTCGACCGTGTCTTGCACTGCAGGGGCGGTGTCCATCATGAAGCTCCTCTCGTTTCCTGCCCTCGAGAGGGTTGTACCGCTTCCTGGGCCCAGCCTGCCGCGTCGGCCGCGGCGCGCACCGCGCCCAGCAGCGCCTGCACGGATGGACGCTCGGCGTCCGCGACGCGCGTGGCGGCGAAGATGGTCCGGTGAACGGGCCCCTCCGCGATCGGGCGCGCCGCCACGCCAGGCTGGGCCTCGGGCGCCACCAGCTCCGGCAGGAGCGTCACCGCCAGTCCGCGAGCCACCAGACCGAGGCTCAGCACGCTGTCGTTCGAGCGGTGACGGATGTCGGGATCGAAGCCTCCGAGCTGCCTGCAGCTGCGAACGGTCATCGCGTCCCAGGCGGTTCCGGGGTGACCGGTGGTCCAGTGCTCGCTGCCCAGCTGGGCGAGCGGCACCGACCGCCGCCGCGCGCGCGGATGGTCCTGGGGGAGGATCGCGACCACCGGATCGCGGTGCAGGTCCTGGCGCACCACCCCTGCCGGCCGCGAGTGGGGCTGGTGCTCCCACTCGTCGCCCAGCACGAGGTCCACGTCGCCGAGGGCGAGCGCCGGCAGCGCCTGTTCAGGCTCGGCCTCCACGAGTTCGCAGCGAAGCCCGGGCGCCTCACGCGTGAGCGCCTCCATCGCCGGGGCGGCCAGGCGCAGCGCCACCGACTGGAATGCCGCGATCCGGCCTCGTCCCACCGCGGCGCCCGCCGCGGCCGCCAGCTCCGCCTCGGCCAGCTCCGCGCGCTCGAGTAGCGCGTCGGCGTGACCGACCAGCACGAGCGCGGCGTCGGTCAGACGCACCCCGCGCCCGGCCCGCTCGAGCAGGGGCACGCCGGACTCGCGCTCGAGTACGGCGAGCTGCTGCGAGACCGCCGAGGGCGTGTAGCGCAGGGCGTCCGCCACGGCGGCGATCGTGCCCCGATGGTGCAGCTCGGACAGCAGGCGCAAACGACGTAGGTCGAGCATTGTGAAGTGATGCTACTGAATAGGCAATAGCAATCAGCATCGCTTCTGAAGCGTTGGAACGGCAAGATCGGCCCATGCCCTCCAGCGGGATCCCCATCTGCATCGCCTCGGCCATCTCCTTCGGCACGATGGGCATCTTCGGGAAGCTCGCCTATGACGGCGGCAGCAGCGTCACCACGCTGCTGGCCACCCGCTTCGGGCTCGCCGCCCTCCTCGTGTGGGCGCTGGCGCTCGGCACGGGCGCCCTGCGCCGGCTGCGCGGGGTGCCGCGACGCGACCTCGCCATCGCGCTGGCGCTCGGGGCACTGGCCTACGGCGCGCAGGCGGGCTGCTACTTCGTGGCGCTGGAGCGGCTCGACGCGTCGCTGCTCTCGCTCCTCGTGTACACCTTTCCCGCGATCGTGGCGGTGGCGGCGATCCTCATGGGTCGCGAGCGCGCGAGCCGCCGCGGCACCGTCGCACTGCTGCTCGCGTCGGCGGGCCTCGCGCTCGTGCTCGCGGGAGCCGGCACGGGAGCGCTCGACCCGCTCGGCACGCTCCTCGGCCTCACGGCGGCATGCATCTACGCGGCCTACGTGCTGAGCTCCGAGGGCGTGGCGCGCCGCCTCGGGCCGCTCATGTTGAGTGCGCTCGTGTGCAGCGGCGCTGCCGTGACGCTCACGCTCGCGGGCCTCGTCACGGGCTCGCTCAACCCGAGCGAGGTGAGTGCGGACGGCTACGCATCGCTCGCGGGCATCGCGGTCGTTTCGACGGTGGCCGCACTAGGCCTGTTCTTCGCCGGCCTCGAGCTCGTCGGACCCACAACGGCGTCGATCCTGTCGACGGCCGAGCCGGTGACCGCGGTCGTGCTGGCATTCCTGGTATTCGGCGAGTCGCTCGCTCTCGCGCAGCTCGCCGGTGGGGCACTCGTACTCGCGGGTGTGCTCGTTCTGACGACAAAGGAGGTCTCGTGACTGATCCATTGACAAACAAGGTCGCGCTGGTGGCGGGTGCCACACGCGGGGCGGGGCGCGCGATCGCGGTGGAGCTGGCGCGCGCCGGCGCCACGGTCTACGCCACCGGCCGGACCACCCGCTCGGCGCCCTCCGAGTACAACCGGCCGGAGACGATCGAGGAGACCGGCGAGCTGATCGAGGCCGCGGGCGGCAAGGGCGTGGCGCTGCAGGTCGACCACCTCGAGCCCGACCAAGTGGCGGCGCTCGTACGGCGGATCGACGACGACCACGGCCGCCTCGACGTGCTCGTGAACGACATCTGGGGCGGCGAGAAGCTGTTTGACTGGAACGCCAAGCTCTGGGAGCACGACCTCGACGACGGCTTGCGTCTGCTGCGGCTGGCCGTCGAGACGCACCTGGTCACGAGCCACCACGCGCTGTCACTGCTCATCCGCCGGCCGGGCGGACTCGTGGTCGAGATGACCGACGGCACCGCCGAGTACAACGCGACCAACTTCCGGGTCTCGGCGTTCTACGACCTCGCCAAGAGCGCGGTGCTGCGCCTGGCGTGGGGCCAGGGCCACGAGCTGGCCGAGTTCGGCTGTACGGCGCTGGCGCTCACGCCCGGCTGGATGCGCTCGGAGATGATGCTCGAGGCCCGCGGCCTCACCGAGGCCACCTGGCGCGACTCCGACCCGGGACACTTCGGGATCTCGGAGACCCCGACCTACACCGGCCGGGCGGTGGCCGCGCTCGCGGCCGATCCGGGCGTGGCCCGCTTCAACCAGGCCTCGCTGTCCTCGGGTCAGCTCGCGCGCGAGTACGGCTTCACCGACGTGGACGGCAGCGCCCCGGACGCTTGGCGCTACATGGTCGAGGTCCAGGACCAGGGCAAGCCCCCGAACCCGGAGCCGTACCGCTGACGCGGCGCGGCGGAAGGCGCCTAGCGCTTGGACCAGGGCGTCACGGGCCGCTCGAGCGGCTCGCCGTCGACCACGATGTCGACCCGCTCGTTGAAGAATGCCAGCCGACCCCTCACCTCGGCGGCGTCGCGAAGCGGCTCCAGGTAGGTCCACACGAGGTCGTCCTCGTCGCCGAGCGACCAGTAGGTCGCCTGGCCCTTGTAGGCGCAGAAGGTCGTCTTTTCGCTCGGGCGTAGCAGGTCCTGGCGCACGTGTTCGGGCGGCAGGTAGTAGCGGACCGGCAGCGGCGGCTCGAACAGGAAGGCGGCGGAGGACGACTCGGCAACGGTCTCGCCGCCCAGCTCCACGCGCACCGGTCGCGAGCTGTGCACGATGTCGATGCGGTGGAACGGGTCTCGTGGATGTGCCACGTTGCGCTCGTCCTCCTCGAACCAGGCGTCGAAGGTGTCGAAGTCGAGCACGACGTAGTCCTCGAGATCGGGGTCGGAGATCCGGAAGGCCGCCGCCTCCCGATCCGCTTCGGGCAGACGGACGCTGAGCGGCTCGCCCTCGCTGGTGTGGACCGAGAAGGGAACGCTCGGGTCGTACACGGGACGCCCGAGCAGCTGCGGGGCCGACACCTCGCCGGCCTGCTCGCCCGTTTGCGCCGCGACCGTCTCGGCATCGATGTCCTCGACCGGCACCGCGTACTGGGGCACCACGCGCTTGGGCTCCCAGACGAGCAGCGCGCGGGTGCTGTCCACCACCGTTCGATCCCCGATCTGCGCGCGGATCCGCTTGTCGATCGGCTCGTGGCGAAGCGAGCCGAGCTCACCCATCAGGAGGTCTCTCACCTTGACGCTCATCGCCAGTCGAGTATGCCAACCAGCGACGCCCCGCATGGGTACCGTGGTGGCGATGCGCATCGCGACCTGGAACGTCAACTCCGTCAAGCAGCGGGTGCCGCGCCTGCTGCCCTGGCTGGACGAGCGCCGGCCGGACGTGGTCTGCCTGCAGGAGACGAAGCTCGCGGACGACGCGTTCCGCGACCTGCTCGACTACGAGCTCTCGCAGCGCGGCTACGACGTCGCGCTTCACGGTGAGGCCGCGTGGAATGGCGTGGCGATCCTCTCGCGGGCAGGGCTCGACGACGTGGTGTCGGGCCTGCCGGGCGCGCCCGGCTTCCCCGATCCGGAGGCGCGGGCCGTGTCGGCCACCTGCGACGGGATCCGGGTGGTGTCCGTGTACGTGCCGAACGGGCGCGTGCCGGACTCGGACCACTACCGCTACAAGCTCGCTTGGCTCGAGTCGCTGCGGGAGCTCGTGGCCGCGGGCCCGGAGGCGACCGTCGTGTGCGGCGACATGAACATCGCGCCCACCGACGACGACGTGTTCGATCCGGCAGCCTACGCCGGGGAGACGCACGTCACGGAGCCCGAGCGCGCCGCGCTGGCGGCGCTCCAGGAGCTTGGCCTGCACGACGTGGTGCGCGATCGCTGGCCCGGCGAGCGCGTATTCAGCTATTGGGACTACCGGGCCGGGATGTTCCACCAGGACCTGGGCATGCGGATCGACCTCGTGCTGGCGAGCGCGCCCGTGGCCGAGCGGGTCAAGGCGGCGTGGATCGACCGTCACGCCAGAAAGGGCAAGGGACCGAGCGACCACGCGCCGGTGATGGTCGATCTCGACGAGGCGCCCGACGGCGACATCGGACCCGTGGTGCCGCCGCCCTCGGCACCGGTCACGAAACGCGGCGTGAAGAGGCTTCCTCAGTCGCCCTGACCTCGGCGAGCAGGCCGAGCTCGGCCGCCCGCGCGGCTGCCTCGGTCCTCGTGCGACAGCGGAGCTTGCTGAGGATGCTGCGCACGTGCATGTCCACCGTGCGTGTGCTCAGCACGAGGCGCTCGGCGATCTCCCGATTCGTCAAGCCCGCGGCCACGAACTGCATCACCTCGAGCTCGCGGCGGGACAGGCCCCCGTTCTGGTGCTCGGCGGCCGCGCGCTTGCCGAGGTGCCGCTCGAGCGGCTCCCCGAGCGCGGCGATCTCATCTGCGGCCACGCTCGCCAGCGGGGTCGCGCCGAGCGCGCGGGCCACCCGGTGCGCCTCGCCCAAGTGCGCGAGCGCCGGTTCGCGCTCGCCCGCGGCGGCGTGGGCGGCCCCGCTTCGCACGAGGATCTGAGCGCGCTCGAAGGGGATGTCGAGGTCCTCATGGATCTCCACTGCGCGCCGGAGCTGGCCGGCCGCGGTGTCGGCGTCACCCTCGGAGAGGGCGGTGGCTCCGATCGCGTGCGCGAGCGCCGCCAGCGCGTCGGGGTGGCCGGCCGACGCGGCGATTGCGGACAGCGCCTCGGCGCAGGCGCGGGCGTCCGCGAGCAGGCCCTCCGACGCGAACCAGTCGGCTGCCCAGCGGAGGCCCCAGACGGCGTAGTGGTGGTCCTCGCTGCCCGACCAGCGCTCGAGCACGAGCAGGCAGAGCTCCCGCGCCCGCTCGCGGTCGCCCTCGGCGGCGGCGAGCCATGCCAGCGCGGCCGCGCTGTCGCACTGCATCGACACCACGTCGAGGCGCGTAGCGGTCTCCAGGCTGCGCTCCAGCAGCGGCCGGGCGGCGTCGGCCCTGCCGCTCCACAGGTCCATCGCGCCCAGCACGCCGTCCGCCACGAGCGTGTCGCCGGGCGACTCTCCGCGGCGAATCAGCTCTTCGCACAGCTCACGCGCCTGCTCCCAGTCGCCCAGCTCACGGAGCACGTAGGCCATGCAGCTGAGGCACACGTCCTCGAGCTGGCCCGGCTCGCACAGCGCGATCGCGGATCCGAGCGCCTCCCGGGCTCCGCCGTAGTCGCCGGAGATCTCCTGGGCCGTGCCGAGCCGCTGGTAGACCTCGGCGGCCTCGGGCGTCAGCTCGTGCCGGAGGGCGAGGCTCAGGCCGGAGTGAATGATCTCGACGCCTTCGTCGAACGACCCGCCCTTCACGGTGGCCACCCCCTCCAGTCCCATGGCTCGCACCCGCAGGTCGGTGCGCTCCGCGCGCAGCGACTCCTCGCCGGCGAGCCGCGCCGTCTCCGCCGCCTGGCGGTGATGCCCGGCGCTCTGCAGGTAGCCCGCGGCCACCAGCCGCTCGGCGGCCGCCTCGCCGGGCAGGTCGTTCGCAGCGAACGCCTCGGCGGCTACGCGCCGCGCCGCCAGCGCGCGTTCGCGGTCGCCCTGGAGCGCGTAGATCCCGGCGATGCGCCGCTCGGCGTCCCCAAGCGCCCGTCCGGCTCCCTCGTCGCGGCGGATGGCCACCACCTCGCGCTGCGCGCGCGCCGCCTCGCCGAGCTCCGCCGCCAGCTCGGCGTGGCGAGCGTGACGCTCGAGCGCGGCCACGCGTTCCGCCGGGCGCTCGCCGTCCGGCCACAGGTCGAGGGCCTGCCGCCCCAGCCGCGTGGCGTCGCGGTAGGCGTGCATCGCCGCGCGGGTCTCGATCGCCTCTAGGAGCGCGTCCAGCGCCCGCGCCGTGTCCCGAGCGGCAAGCCAGTGCGCGGCCACCTCGGCGCTGTCGTGGCCGCGCCGCGAAAGCTCGCCTGCCAGCTCTCGATGCAGGGTCCGGCGCCGCAACCACGGCACGTCGTCGTAGAGCGCGTCGCGGGTGAGCGGATGGCGGAAGGCCGCGACGCCGGGCTCGGTCTCGACCACGAGGCCGGCGGCGAAGAGCTCGCTCAAGCCCTCCTCACGGCCGCTCGTGGCGACCAGGTCGACGTCGAAGGTCGCGCCCGCCGCGGCGGCCGCCTCGGCCGCCTCGCGCGCGCCGTCGGAGAGCGTGGCGGTCCGGAGGCCGACGGCGTCCCGAACGGTCTGGGGCAGCGGAACGGCGCCGTCGAGGTCGAGCTCCGGCCCGTCGTCGCCGGCGCGCAGGCGGCCGCTGGCCAGGAGCCCGGCGGTCAGCTCCTCCACGAAGAACGGAATACCCCCGGTGCGGTCGTGGAGCGCCTGGGCAAGCGACGGGGACGGCGTGGAGCCGAGCAGCCGCTCGGCGAGCAGTGCCGTCTCGGATGCTGCGAGGGGCCCGACCGCGAGCTCCTCGAGCGCGTGCTCTCGGCGCAGGTCGTGGCGCAGCCGGCGCAGCGGATGGGTGCGGGGCAGCTCGTCGGAGCGGTAGGCCGCCACCACGAGCAGCCGCATCTCGCGCAGCGAGGGCGCAAGCGCGGCGAGGAACTCGAGCGTGGCCTCGTCGGACCACTGGAGGTCGTCGAGCAGCACGGCGGCCGGGCGCCGGGACGCCACGGTCGCCAACCCGCAGCGGATCGCCTCGAACAGGGTCGCGCGGTCGCCGGAGGCCTGCGCCTCTCCCAGCTCCGGAAGCAGGAGCGCGAGATGAGGTCGCAGCGGCCCGCAGCTCGCCAGCCCCTCCGGCTCCTGACGGAGGTAGTCGCGAAGCGCGCCGGTGATTGGCCCGAACGGGGAGCAGGCCGGCGTGGCGGCCCCGCGTATGAACGTCGACTCGTCCCGGTCGGCCAGGGCCTCCTGGGCGAGCCGCGTCTTGCCCGTACCGGCGTCGCCCGAGAGCAGGATGAGGGATCCGCGTCCCTCGCACGCGTCGGCCAGCGCGGCCGTGAGCCGGGAGTGGCCCGGCTCACGGCCGATCAGGGTGCCGCTGGTCACGACGCGAGTCTACGGCCGGGTGGTCAGACGGGCAGCGCCTCACGCGGGCCGTTGCGGTCGAACACCGCCGTGATCTCGTTCACGGAGTTCGCGGGAAAGCCGCCCTTGCGCGCGTGCTCGCGCACGACCTCCTCGTCCTCCGCGTCGTGCACGCAGTAGATCTTGTCGCCGGCCACGTAGCTGTGCCGCCACTCGTAGGGCCGGTCCAGCGCGGCCACCGTGTCGTTCGACTTCCGCGTGATCCCGAGGAGCTCGTCGTAGCTGAGCTCACTTGCGCCGGGCACCTCACGCTCGATCAGAAACGTCTTCATGTCTTCCTCCTTGCTCGAGGGTTGGACGATGAAGGCCACGCTACGGCGCGGTCGCGCGCCCGGCATCCGCAGGAATGCCGTACTTCGTCGGGCGCGTTGCCGTAATCGCGGGGCGGCGCTACCGCTTGCGGTCGCGGTCGCGCGAGGGCTGCACCCTCTTCGGCTCGCCCGGCATCTTCGGGTAGTCGGGCGGGTAGGGCATGTCGCCCTCACCCTCGGACTCGTCGCGCTCGTACATGTCGAGCAGCGGCTGAAGCGAGTGCGCCGCGTCGTCGATCTCGGCGTGGCGGTCTCCTACTTCCGCGAACCGCGCGGGCATCGTCGCGACGTTGAAGTCCTCGGGTGCCACCTCGGCGAGCTCGTCCCAGGTCACGGGCGCCGACACCGGGGCACCCGCCTTCGGGCGCACGCTGTAAGCCGAGGCGATCGTGCGGTCGCGCGCGTTCTGGTTGTAGTCGACGAAGATGCGCTCGCCGCGCTCCTCCTTCCACCACTTGGTCGTGACCTGGCCGGGCAGGCGCCGCTCGAGCTCGCGCCCGAAGGCGATCGCGGCGTGGCGAACGTCGGTGAACGTCCAGCGCGGCTCGATCCGGACGTAGATGTGCACGCCCCGGCCGCCGGAGGTCTTGGGGAAGCCGGCGTAGCCGAGGTCGCCGAGGAGGGTGCGCGCCTCGGCCGCCACGCGCACGGCGTCGGCGAAGTCCGTGCCCGGCTGCGGGTCGAGGTCGAGGCGCAGCTCGTCCGGGTGGTCCACGTCGTCGGCCCGCACGGGCCATGGATGGAAGGTGATCGTGCCCATCTGGGCGGCCCACCCCACGACGGCGATCTCGGTCGGGCAGATCTCGTCCGCGTGCCGGCCGGACGGGAACTCGATCCGCGCGGTCTCCAGGTAGTCCGGCGCGCCCTTGGGCACGCGCTTCTGGAAGAACGCGTCGCCGCCGCCCTTCTCGCGCGTGGAGAGCACGATGCCCGGGTGTACGCCCTTGGGCCAGCGCTCGAGGGTGGTCGGCCGCCGCGCGAGCGCGCGCATGATCCCGTCCCCGACCGCCAGGTAGTAGTTCACGACATCGAGCTTCGTGAGCGCGGGCGTGCGCTCCGTCTCGGGGAAGATCACGCGGTCGGCGCTCGACACGCGCAGGTCGCGCCCCCCGGCGTCGACCATCGTGGCTGTGGAGCCGGCCATGCCAGCAGTCTTACAGTGCGCCGAACCAAAGGTGGCGGGCGCGCGTATAGCCCGGCTCGCCCCGCCATCAATGGGAGGAAACATGTGTCGTCGGCTGTCGCTCTTGCTCGTAACCGGTCTGGTGCTCGCCACCGGCGCGCTTGCGCCCACGGCAGGGGCGGCTCCGCCGGTGCCTTCGAACTGCGCGATCGTCCCTGAAGCGCTTGCCGACGGGAACGTCGGGACGCTCAACACGTGGTTCGTCACGACCCAGGGCTGCAGCACGTCGAAGAAGCCCGTCCAGTTCAAGGTCGTGGACGGGCAGATCCCGCCGGGCACGCAGCTGTTCACCCAGGGCGTGAGCTCGGGCGGCATCACCGGCACGCCGACCACCGAGGGCGTGTTCGCGTTCACGCTCCAGGTCCGGGACGCGACAGGGACGAAGGACACCGAGTCCTTCTCGATCACGATCAACCCGCCGCGGCCGCTCGTGATCACGAACCCGACCGACACCCTGTCGCCCGGGACGGTGGGGGAGTTCTACTGTTGCGGGAACCTGTTCCCCGACGGCGGGGTGCCGGACTACACCTGGTCGCTCGTCTCCGGTGAGCTGCCGCCCGGGCTGGAGCTCACGGAGAGCCCGGGGCGGATCACCGGCACGCCGACCACCGCCGGAACGTTCACGTTCACCGTGCGCGTCACGGACTCGCGCGGCGCGTTCGCCGAGCGCACGTTCTCGATCACGATCAGCTGAGGCCGGCTATTTCGAGAGCAGCGCGCAGACCGCGGCGGTCTGCATCCTGCGGAGGGATTCGAGCGCCGCGCCCTCGGGCGGCGGGATGTTGAGGGTGGTGGTGGCGGAACGCCGCCCGTCGGCGGTGGCCGCGACCCACTGCGCGTAGCCGGGGAAGCTGCCGGTGTGGCCGTAGACTGTGCCGCAGCGGGTGTGGTAGCGGAACAGCGCGAGGCCCGCGGAGTTCGCGCCGGGTCCCGGTGGCACCGAGGCGCCGCCGGGCACGAAGCGCCGCTGGGCCCGCTTCTGCGCAGTCCCGAAGAACTTGCCCCGCAGGTAGGCCCGGAAGAACGCCCCGAGGTCGCGCGGCGTCGACACCAGCCCGCCGGACGCCCAGGCGCCGCTGGGGCTGATGAGCGTCGTCACGTCCTCCGGGGGCTCGTTCGGCTCGGTGAGGTAGCCGTGGATGAAGGGCCGCGGCAGCGCCGTGCTCCGTATGGGCAGCGAGGTCTCGCTCAGGCCCGCGGGCCGGAAGACGATCGACTTCAGGAGGCCGCCGTAGCTCTTGCCCGTTGCCGCCTCGGCCATGAGCGCGACGAAGATGTTATCCGTGTTCGAGTAGGCATAGCTCGAGCCCGGCGGGAACACCAGGCCCTGGTCGGCGATCCACTCGACGATCGTGCTCGGGGAGACGTAGGCACCCGGATCTGAGGTCAGCTGGTCCTTGAACCCTTGCGACCCCGAGTAGTCGGGCAGGCCGCTCGTGTGGTTCAGCATCTGGCGGAGCGTGACCGAGTGCCAGGCTGTCGGGAGGTTCGGGAGGCGCTGACCGATCGTGTCGCCGAGGCGGAGCTTGCCCTTGCGCACGAGGTTGAGGGCAACCGCGCCGCTGAACGCCTTCGCCACGCTGGCGATGCGCATGTGGTCGCTTGCGCGCGGGGCTCCGGGCCGCCGCACGTCCGAACGCCCTGCGCTCAGCACCGTCGTACGCCCGCCGCGATGGATCGTGGCGATCGCGCCGGGAGGGCCGCCCGGAGCGGCCACCAGGCGCTCGAGCCCGCGCTGCACGGCGTTGGCGCCTGCCGGCTGGGCCGCCTGAGCGACCCCCGGAACGACCAGCAGCGCGGCGATCGCCGTGGTCGTGAGAAGACGGATCCGGACACTCAGCATTCGTGGCGCTCCCTTGGACGGCGGTGGCGGGCCTACTCCAAACTCGGAGATATACAACACCCGGGGGATCTGGTAGCTGCGTAGTCGCGGATCAGGTGATTCGTCTCAGCTCCTCCAGGAACGCCTGCTCGGTTGCCCGGGCCCCCGCGTCGGGAAGCAACGCGTAGAGGTCACGCCGCGGCGCAGCGCCGTCGAAGGGAAGGATCTGCACGCCGTGGAGCTGGGCGGCGAGCAGGCGCGGGGTCATGGTCACAGCGAGCCCGGCGGCCACGACGGAGCGGATCGCGAGTGGGTCGCCGGTGACGACGGTCACCGAGGGCTCGAAGCCGGCGGCGCGGCACGCGCGGACGATCAGACCGTCGCGTGACGGCGCGGTCCACGAGTCGCGGGCCAGGCCGGCGAGCCGGATTCGCCGGCGCCGGGCGAGTCGGTGCCCGGGCGGCAGGGCGACCACCATCGGTTCGCCGCCGAGGTCGTGGCGGCGCGTGCCTGGGTGCTCGCGGCGCGCTACGCCCGCGTCCTGGAAGCACACGGCCACGTGCAGCTCGCCTCGGCGGACGCCTTCGACCAAGCGCTCCTGCGGGCCCTCGGTGAGCTGAATCTCGAGACCGGGTTTGCGCGCCACGAGGGCTGCCGCCGCGTCTGGCACGATCGTGGCGAGCGCGCTTGAGAAGGCGCCCACGCGCAGCGTTCGGCCCTCCCCCGCAGCCAGCTCGGCGAGCTGCGTCTCGGCCAGCTGCAGGCGCTCGCCCAGGGCCGAGGCATGCGCGAGGAGCGCGTCGCCGGCCGCAGTCGGCCGCACGCCTCCGCGGCCTCTGTGGAGCAATTGGACCCCGAGCTGGCGCTCCAGAGCCGCCAACTGCTGCGAGACCGCCGACTGCGTGAGCGCGAGCTCCTCCGCCGCCCGGGAGAAGGAGCCGTTCCGCGCCACCGCGTGCAGCGTCAGCAGGCGGCGAGGGTCGATGACCATTAGTAAAGCTTATGAGATAGGTGAATCCTTGCTTGCGGCTACTGGCGGTGGAGAGCACTGTTCGGCGCATGCTCTCCTGGCTGAGTCATTCGACCGGGTTGCCTTTCCTGGACGCGCGGGACGACTTCGACCGGGCACGGCGCGCCCAGTTCGTCGCCGGCACTCTGCGGCGGCTCGCCGGAAGCCGCGGCCCGGGCGTGCCCGCTACGCCGCCCGACGAGGTCCGGCAGCCGGCGGGGGTGCCGCGCCTGGCCGTCCTTCCCCTGTCGAGGATCGTGGGCACAGTCGAGCCGAGCCCGCACTTCGACGAGCGCCTCCGTCCCGCCTCCGGGCGGTTGCGAACGCGCTGGGAGCGCGTCGCGCTCGCCGCGCGCCGGGGCGTCGCGCTGCCGCCCATCACGGTCAGGGAGCGACCCGACGGCTACTACGTGCTCGACGGTCGCCATCGCGTGTCCGTCGCCCGGGCAACCGGCCAGCGCGACATCGATGCGTGGGTGACGAATGGCTAGTACGCGTACTCGTGGACTGACGGGCTCTGCGTGGGTAACACGATCTCCACCTTCGGCTCTTGACCCGGAAGCCGCGGCTGAGATCCAGCTCAACTGGGCTCTCATAGAATCCGCCCGTGACGCCGGACCGCAGCACGTTCGTCCTCATACCGGGGGCCGGGGTCGCGCCGGGCGTCTGGCGCTGGACGATCGCCGAGCTGCGCGAGCTCGGGCACGAGGCGGTGGCGCCGCCGCTGCCACTCGACGATCCGGATGCCGGACCGAGCGACCATGCGGACGCGGTTGTCGCGGCGGTGGGCGACGTGGAGGGCCCGCTCGTGGTCGTCGGGCAGTCGCTCGGCGCGTTCACCGCGCCGCTCGTGGCGGCCCGCGTCTCGGCAGCCGAGCTCGTGCTCGTGGCGCCGATGATCCCCACGCCTGGGGAGACCGCGGGCGAGTGGTGGTCAGCCGTGGGCCACGAGGAGGCGATCGCGCCGCTGATCGACCGCGTCGGTCCCATGGACACCTGGGGAGCGATGCAGCTCGCCGCGGTGTTCCTTCACGACGTGCCCACCGACATCGCGCGCGAGTCCGAGCGCTTCACTGTCGATTCCGGTCCGGGAATGTTCTCAGAGCCCTGGCCGATCTCTGCCTGGCCCGACGTGCCTACGCGCGTACTCGCTCCTCGCGACGATCGGCTGTTTCCCCTCGAGCTCCAGCGGCGCCTTGCGCGCGAGCGCCTCGGCCTGGCGGTCGAGGTGATCCCGGGCGGCCACCTGCCGATGCTCGCGCGCCCCCGCGATCTCGCCATGCACCTCAGCGCTCGCTCTGGCCTGCGTCAGGTCCGCGCGGCGACCTCGTAGTAGGAGACGGTGTCGGGCTGGGCGACAGCCTCTCACGCACCGCCCGCCTCCCGCCACGGGGCTAGCACTTAGTTCAACACGCAGCTCCGGTGATAGGCGCTCCAGCGGGCCTCCCACCAGTCCGACGCTGCCTCGTAGCCGCGCCGGTCGGCCATGTCGTAGAACTGGGACTCGAGCCGATCGAGGCGCACGTCGCAGGTGTCCGGCGTCGCGTCGGTGTCGGCCAGAGCCGGTGCCGCCGTGCACACGGCGGCCACGGCGGCAAGCGCGGCGGTCGAAAGGTGGCGGCGGAGATTCGAGTAGCTCATCGTGCTCCTTAGGGTGGATCTGAACGGACCGGGCGAACCTACGGCGCGCCCGTCAGGCGTCCGTCACGCGCGCGTGAGCATTTCGTGAGTCCGGGCGTGGCCAGCCACCGCCGCCTGGCGCCACTACGTCATCACGCC
This sequence comes from Thermoleophilaceae bacterium, assembly GCA_035650215.1. Taxonomy (GTDB): domain Bacteria; phylum Actinomycetota; class Thermoleophilia; order Solirubrobacterales; family Thermoleophilaceae; genus JACVRW01. Next base: position 8,287 of record DASRIC010000066.1, on the reverse strand, counting down.
GGCAGGTAGGTGATGAGGACCACTCCGGAGTCGAACCGCTTCACGTCGGCAAGCTCCATCCGAACGGTGCCTCTGTCACCGAGGACGTGGAGGTTGGCGTGGCCCCAGACGAGCGGGTTCAGGTAGACCTCGTACTCGTCGACCAGGCCCTTCTCGGCGAGGGCGTACGCGAACTCGCCGCTCCCGTGCATGAACAGGTCACCATCGACCTCGTCCTTCAGCTTCGGGATCGAGTCCTCGAGGTTCCCCCCGAGCAGGGTCGCGTTCCACTCGAGATCACCGGAAAGGCTGCTCGATCCCACGTACTTCGGCAGCGCGTTGACCATGTCCGCCCACTCGCCCGACTGAGTGGGCCAATACGCCGCCAGACCCTCGTAGGTCTTGCGGCCCAGCACCAGCCCGCCCGACCTCGCCTGACGCTCGAATGAGTACACGCCGTGATCTCCGTCCGGCTGCACCCACTCGCCGACCGGGTCGATCACGCCATCGATGGTGGCCTGGGTGGTGGCGATCAGCTTTCCCATTTCGGTTCTCCTTCGGTACGGGGACTCGCTCTGACCTTCTCTACCCATGCGACGAACGAGCGGGTGCGGATTCGACGTGGTGGTTCGCATAGCGTCTTGCCCGTGTCCCTATGGCTCGCGAGGCACGGCGAGACGTCGGAAAACGCCGAGGGCCGGATCCTGGGCCGGCGCGACCCTCCGCTGAGCGCGGCAGGGGTCGCCCAGGCCGAGGCGCTCGCCGGCAGGCTGAAGAACGCCGGCATCGTGGCCGTGTGGGCCTCGCCGCTGCGCCGCGCGCGGGAGACGGCGGAGATCGTGGGGCGGGCGCTCGGGCTCGAGCCGGTCGTCCTGGCGGATCTGGCCGAGTCCGCGCGCGGCGACTGGGAGGGGCGGCGCGTGGCGGAGCTCGCCGAGGAGAGCCCCGACCTGTACGCCGCGTTCATCGCAGGCGACCCCGCGTTCCGCTTCCCCGGCGGGGAGTCGATGGCCGAGCAGCGGGCCCGTACCCGCTCGGCGCTCGCGGGGGTCAAAGCCGGGCCGCTGCCCGCGCTCGTGGTCGCGCACGCCGGTACCGCCCGCGCGGCCTTGGCGGACTCCGGGGCTCCCGTGCCTCCGGAGTCCGCGCTGGCGCACGGCGGTGTGCTGGAGCTTCCGCTCTAGAAGACTCGGGCCGGGATCTCGGCCGGGGCCTCGAAGAGCTGCTTGAGCTCGTCGTCGACCTTGACGAGCGTCACGGAGGCTCCCGCCATGTCGAGCGACGTGCAGTACTCGCCGACGTAGGAGCGCCAGACATCGACCCCGCGATCCGCGAGCTGCTGGTGGGCGCGCCCGTACAGGATGTAGAGCTCCGAGATCGGCGTGCCGCCGAGCCCGTTGATCATCAGCCCGACCTCGTCGCCCGACTCATAGGGCAGGTCGGTGACCACCGCCTCGAGCATCTCGTCGATGATGTTGTTCGCCGTCGTGAGCTTCTCGCGGCGCCGCCCGGGCTCGCCGTGGATGCCGACCCCCATCTCGATCTCGTCGTCACCGAGCTCGAAGAGCGGTGAGCCCTTCGCGGGAGGCGTGCAGGAGGTGAGCGCCATCCCCATCGAGCGCGTGACCGAGTTGACCCGCTCGCCGAGGGCCACCAGCGATTCCAGGTCGTCGCCCCGGTCGGACGCCGCCCCGAGTGCCTTGATCACGAAGAAGTTGCCCGCCACGCCGCGACGTCCAACGGTGTACGTGGAGTCCTTGACCGCCACGTCGTCGTCGACGAGGACCGTGCCGATCTGGATGTCCTCGGCCTCGGCGAGCTCCCGGCCCATGTCGAACGCCATCCTGTCCCCGGTGTAGTTGTTGATGATGTGCAGCACGCCCTTCGGGCTGTTGAGAAGCTTGCTGGTCTCGTAGACGTAGTCCGAAGGTGGAGCGGAGAAGACATCGCCCGGGCACGCCGCGTCGAGCATGCCGGGCCCGACCGCCATCACGTGGGCGGGCTCGTGCCCTGAGCCCGAACCCTGGATGATCGAGACCTTGTCGTCACGCGGGAGGTCGGCCCGCATGATCAGGTTGTACTCGGGGACGTACCGGAGCCTGCCCGGATTCGCGAGCTCGATCCCCTTGAGCATCTCGGGCACGAAGTCCTGCGGATCGTTGACGAACTTCTTCATTGAGCTTCTCCTCCTGCCCGGTGGCCGGGCCTACACGGTGGTTGGACGCCACGCCGCGCTGACGCGCTCGAACAGCACCGCGACCGCGATGGCGCCGGCGTCGACGGACTCTCTGCTGCGCTCGCCGGAGTACGCGGCGCGACCGCGCTTGGCGAGCATCCCTTTGGTTGCATCCGCGGTCTCGCGCGCCGTTTCGGCGGCGGCCGCCAGCGCGTCCGCTGCGCCGGCGCCGCCGGCGAACTCCTTCTCCAGCCGGTCGGTCGCCGGGATCAGGGCGTCGAGCAGCGTCTTGTCGCCGAGGTCTGACTCGCCGCGCTGCTTGATCCCCTCGATCGCGGCGCGGAGTGCCGCCACCGCATCGTCCCACGACGGCTCCGGGCTGTCCTTGAGCGCTACCCCCGCTCGAAGGAACGCGGTGCCCCAGATCGGCCCCGACGCCCCGCCTACACGCCCCGACAGCACGAGCGCCGTCTTCTTCAACAGGCCCGAGACGTCGTCGTACTCCATGCCGTCCCACTCGTCGAGCACCTTGCCGAACCCCCGGGCCAGCGAGTAGCCGAAGTCTCCGTCGCCGACGACAGCATCGAGCTCGCAGAAGTACTTCTCGTTCTCAAGCGCGGTGTCGGCGATGGTTCGCACCAGTTGCTCGGCGTCGCGCAGGGCGGCGTCGCTCATGTGACCTCCCTCGGTACGGGGACCTGCAGGCACGCCTGAAGGTCGTCCAGTGTGATGTACGGCCCGGGCTCGGCCGGGCTGCGATTGGCGAGGATCTCGGCCGGCTCGTCCGGATCGCCGAGGCTCGACACCACGAGCACGGCCTCCGAGAAGTCCTCGTCGCCCGTAAAGCTGCTCACGGTGACGACGCAACGCAGCCCGGCGGCGACCGCCGCTCGGAGACCGTTGCGCGAGTCCTCGATGACGACAGTCTCGTCCGGTCCCGCGCCGGTCCTCTCCAAGGCGAGCAGGTAGATCGCGGGATCGGGCTTCTTGGCCGGGACCACGTCGCCGGCCAGCACGCTGAAGTGGGCCGCGTGGTCCGGGCCGACCGCGTGCTCGAGCGTCGCGCGCACCGACTCCTCCGCCGAGGTGGAGGCCACCGCCAATGTCCATCCGGCCGCGAGCGCCTCGTCGACGATCCGCGCCACGCCCGGGCGGCCCGGCAGCTCGCCCGCCTGCACGCGGGCCTTGTAGGCCGCGGTCTTCGTCCTGTGCCAGCGCGCAATCAGCGCGCGCTGCCCCTCCGGGTCCGCCGGGAGCCGGTTCTCGCGCACGAACTCATCGCTCAGAAGCGAGGCCATGCGCTCCTTGCCGCCGCCGATCAGGAGCTTCTCGGCGTACTCCGACTCCGACCAGCGCACGGGCAGGCCCTCCTGCGCGAAGGTCTCGTTGAAGGCCGGGAGGTGCCCGAAGCGCTCGGTGTCCGCCAGCACGCCGTCGCAGTCGAAGAACAACGCCGGCATCAGCCTCCTGCACCCCTCCGGGCCTTGCCCTCGGAGCCGAAGATCTGGATGTGCTCGGTGGCCATGGCCCTGACCGCGTCGCCGGCGCTCTTCAGCAGGGAAGGGGGATCGTTTTTGGTGGGATTGGCCTCGAGGTAGTCGCGGAAGGAGTCGACGAAGGCGATCTTGAGCGCGGTGGAGATGTTCACCTTCGCGCAGCCGCGGGAGATGAGGTCCTGGAACTGCTCCGGGGCGAGTCCCGTTCCTCCGTGCAGCACCATCGGGATCGGGCGCCGCTCGACCATCTCCGTCACCCGCTCGGGCATGAGCTTGGGGCTGGACGCGTAGAGCCCGTGCGCGGTCCCGATCGCGGGGGCGAAGGCATACACCCCGGTGTCCTCGATGAACTTGAGCGACACCTCCACGGGGTGGATCTCCCCCTCCTCGTCGGAGCCCACGTCGTCCTCGACCCCCTTCACGCTCTCGATCTCTCCCTCGACGTCCGCCCCGTAGCCGCGCGCCTCCTCGACGACCTCCGCGGTCTGGCGGGTGTTCTCCTGGATGTCGAGATGCGAGCCGTCGAACAGGACCGAGTTCCAGCCCGTCTTCAGGCAGATGCTCGCCCATTCGCGGTCGGGGCAGTGGTCGAGATGCAGAGTGATCGGCACGGGCGCGTCCTCGGCCATCGCGCGGAACATCTCGTAGAGGACCCTGGCCCCGATCGACTTCACCGTCTTGAGGGACGTCTGGACTATGAGCGGTGAGTCGAGCTCCGTGGCCGCGTCGATCACGGCCCGCAGGCTCACGTCGTCGACCACGTTGAAAGCTGCGACGCCGTACCGCTCTTCGAAGGCGGGATCGAGGATGTCTCTGAAAGGGGCGACGGGCATCCGAGGGCGAGCGCTGAGCCTATCCGCAACCGGCTCGCGAGTGCTGGTGTCCTCAGCCCGCGGCGGCGATCAGCGCGCGGTCCTGCTCGGCGCCGGTCCTCCTGATCGCGCCCGGCGAGACGCCGGTGACGCGCTTGAACGCGCGGCTGAAGGCGGCCTCGGATCGGTACCCGAGCCGGTCGGCCAGCTGGGCAATCGTGGGGCCCTCTTCCTTGAGCGCGGCCACCGCGAGCTGCATGCGCCAGCGAGCGACGTAGCTCATCACCGGCTCGCCCACGAGCGCAGTGAAGCGGGCGGCGAACGCCGATCGCGACATGGCCAGCTCGCGGGCCAGCGAGGCGACGGTCCAGTTGTGGGCGGGGTCGCGATGAATATGTGAGATCGCGCGGCCGATCTGAGGATCCTGCAGTGCACCCAGCCAGCCCCTCCGAGCTGCTGGATCGCTCTCCAGCCAGGCCCGGATCGCCTGGATCACGAGGATGTCCCCGAGGCGGGTGATCACGGCCTCGCCGCCGGGCCGGAGCTCGGCAGCTTCGGAGGCCATCAGCCGCAGCAGGCTCTGCATCCACTCGAGGCGGGGCGAGCTGGACGCCTCGATGTGGATCGTCTTCGGGAGGATCTCGATGAGGTTGCCGCCGGCTGGGTGGGCGAACCTCACGGCCCCGCAGATCAGGCCGGTGGGCGCGCCACCCTCGCCGTGGCGAAGGATCTCGTAGCGATCGCTCACGGCCTCACGCTCGAGATCGAGGATGCCCGGCGCAGGAGCTTCCGGTTCGCTGCGCAGGACGTGGCCGTCTCCATGTGGCACGAGCGCGAGGTCTCCGAGCTGGATCCAGTCTCGCTGCTCCGCCCCGGTCTCGAGCCAGAGCCGGCCCGAGGTGACCACGTGAAACCAGATGTAGCCCGGCGTGGGCGGCAGCGTGAGTCCCCAGGGTGCGGTGAGCTCGGAGCGGCAGTAGTACGCGCCGTTCATGCGCAGGAAGTGCAGCGCTTCGCCAAGAGGATCGGCCGGAGGGAAGGGGTCAGGCGCTTCCATGCCGCCCAGTATGCCGGTCCCTTCGCCGGATCGTCCAGCGTCATGGACGAACGAGCATGGATCAGGGCGTTCTGGTCACAGACAAGACGCCCACAGCGCTGGACACTGGACGCCTCGCATCAGCCACCAGATCGGAGCAGCTATGGCGTACAGAGGACAGACACTCGAGAACCCGGCGAGCGGAGAGCGCATCACCTTCCGCGAAACGGCGGCCGACACGGCCGGTGAGCTGCTCGCGATCGAGCTCGAGCTTCCCGCCGGCCGGCGTGTCCCGGGCGGTCAACACATTCATCCCAAGCAGGAGGAGTGCTTCGAGGTCGTGGAGGGCACGATGCGCTTCAAAATGGGACGCAAGCGCGTCGTCGCGGGTCCCGGCGAGGTGGTCGTCGTCCCGCCCGGCCAGAAGCACGACTTCGCGAATGTCGGCGACGGTGCCGCGCTCGTGCGCGTCGAGGTGCGCCCGGCTCTGGAGATGGAGCGGCTCTTCGAGACCGCCGTCGGGCTCGCCGAGGAGGGCCGCACGATGCTGGGCGGCATTCCGCGACCGCTCGACCTCGCCCTGTTCACCGAGGAGTTCGAGGACGAGGTGCAGGGAGCGTTCCCGCCGCGCTGGCTCCAGCGCACCGTCCTCGCGCCGCTGGCCTGGTGGGCCAGGCGCCTCGGTCGCCCGGCCGCGACGCCGTCCCCGCGGACGGTGAAGGTCCGAGCATGAACGGCGCGACCTCACGGCAGCCCACGCTGGTGATCGGCGGCACCGGCAAGATCGGCCGGCGAGTCGTAGAGCGCCTCGCGGCGCGCGGTCTGCCCGTCCGGGTGGGCTCGCGATCGAGCGAGCCTCGCTTCGATTGGGATGACCGCCCGAGCTGGGGCCCGGCTCTCGAAGGGGCCGGGGCGGCCTACGTCTCCCATTACTGGGACGCGCTTCCCGGCGCCGCGGACACGCTGGGTCTGTTCGCTGAGCTGGCCGTCCGCCGCGGAGTCTCGCGTCTCGTTCTGTTGTCCGGTCGGGGTGAGGAAGAGGCCGAGCGCGCCGAGCAGGCAGTTCGCGACTCCGGCGCCGAGCTCACGATCCTGCGCTCGACCTGGTTCGCCCAGAACTTCAGCGAGACCTACTGGCAGGAGCAGGTCCAAGCGGGCGAGCTTGCGCTTCCGGCTGGAGACACGCCGGAGCCGTTCGTCGACGCCGACGACATCGCGGACGTCGCGGTCGCGGCCCTCACCGACGACCGCCACGCCGGCGAGGTCTACGAGCTCACCGGCCCTCGGCTCCTGACATTCGCGGACGCGGTGCTCGAGATCTCCCGGGCGGCCGGCCGCGAGATCCGCTACCTACCCATCTCGATCGAGGACTTCGCCTCCGCCGCCGGCGAGGAGGGCGTTCCTAGCGACGTCGTGGCGATGCTCGCGTTCATCTTCGGCGAGGTGTTGGACGGCCGCAACGCGCACCTCGCCGACGGGGTCGAGCGCGCCCTCGGCCGCGCGCCGAAGGACTTCCGCGACTACGTCCGGGACGCCGCCCACGCCGGCGCGTGGGACCCCCGGCCATGACACGGGAGCAACGGATGTCACGGAGGGCCGCACCGCAGAGCTCGTGCTCGGCGCCGCGGTCGTCACGAGACGCCACGGCGCATATAGCGTGCGGACCATGGTCGACCTGGTGTCCGTCGAGGAGATCCGCGCGGCGGCCCGTGCGATCGAAGATCACGTGGAACGAACGCCGGCGGTCGCCAGCCCCGGGATGACGGGATTGCTCGGGGTCCCGACGACGCTCAAGCTCGAGCTGCTCCAGCGGTCAGGCTCCTTCAAGCCGCGCGGCGTGGCGAACAAGCTCCTCACCCTCAGCGCGGCTGAGCGCGACGCGGGCGTCGTTGCGGTGAGCGGCGGCAACCACGGCATCGCGGTCGCAGAGGTGGCAGGCGGGATGGACGTCCGGGCGACGGTGGTGATGGCACGTTCGGCGCCGCCGCGATCGATCGAGCGCATCCGCGCGGCCGGCGCCGATCTGCGGCTGACCGGGGATATGAGCAGCGCGTTCGTGCTGCTCCAAGAGCTCGTGGACGAGGGGATGACGCTCGTGCACCCGTTCGACGATCCGGTCGTGGTCGCCGGCCAGGGGACCGTCGGCCTTGAGCTTGCCGACGACGCGCCGCATCTCACCGACGTGCTCGTGAGCATCGGCGGCGGCGCGCTGATCTCAGGCGTCGCCGTCGCACTCAAGGCGGCGTTGCCCGACGTCCGGGTCTGGGGCGTGGAGACCGAGGGCGCCGACGCGATGGCGCGCGCGCTCGCTGCCGGCGAACCGGTGGCGATCGCGCCGACTTCGATCGCGAGCACGCTCAGCGCGCCGCACGTCTCCCAGCTCACCCTCGAGCACGTCCGACAGCTCGTCGAGGAGGTCTTCGTGGTCTCAAACGCCGATGCGATCCGCGGCGTGGTCGGGTTCGCCGAGGAGGCGAAGCTGTGGGTCGAACCGGCGACGGGCTGCCTCGTTCCCGCGGCGCGACAGGTGATCGAACGCGTGGGCGACGAGGTGTCACTCGGGTTCGTCGTCTGTGGCGGCAACGTCACCCACAGCGACGTGCGAGCGTGGGTCGACCGCTTGCTGTGACGAGCGGTCGGTCTGGGATCGGCGCGATGGGGCGACGACGGTCAGCTCAGCTCACGACGAGATCGGCCCGCCGCACGACGCCCCGGCCGAGCACCTCCACGGAACCCCCAGGCGCGCACGCGGCGATGTCGTGCGCCTCGTCGCGCAACCGGCGGCGCA
>DASRIC010000065.1:0-35053 GCA_035650215.1 Thermoleophilaceae bacterium | reverse complement strand
GGTCGACCTCGTGGTCCACTATCTCGCCTGCTTCAGGGCCGGGCTGATTGCGACACCGCTGAACTACCGCTACACGGCCCGCGAGATCGATCACGCGCTGGAGGTGAGCGGGGCCAGGGCGCTCCTCGCCCATGTCGAGCGTGCGGAGGACGTTGCCGGGAGCGAGCTCGCCGGGGCCCTGGAGCTTGGAACGATCGCCTACCGCGACGCCGAGCCGCTTCCAACCGGCAACGAGGAGCCAGACGGCGTCGATGGCGGGTGGCGGCACGACTTCGCGGCGCTCCTCGGCTCCGAGCCGCTCCCAGGCTCGGAGCCGAACCCCAGCCCCGATGCGCCGGCGGCCATCTTTTTCACCTCGGGCAGCACCGGCCCCGCCAAGGGGGTCACCCACTCCCGCGAGAACCTGCGCTGGATGTTCGCCGGTGCCGTTGCCGCGTTCGAGTTCGAGACGTCCGACATCGTCCTGCCCGGCTCTTCGATGTCCCACATCGGCTCCTTCCTGTGGGCTCTCGCGACGCTCTCCATCGGCGGCAAGGTCGTCGTCGCGCGCAGCACGGATGCCCACGAGCTGCTGCCCCTGCTTCGGGAGCAGCAGCCCACGATCCTCGCGATGATCCCGGCGGCGCTGTCGGCGCTGATCCACGACCACGATCTGCAGCCGGGCGACTTCTCCTCGCTGCGGATGTGCCGGGCCGGCGCGGACAAGGTCTCGACCCAGCTGCTCAGCGACTTCGCCGCGATGGCGGGGTTCCCGATCGTCGAGGGGTACGGGATGACCGAGGTCGGATTGGCGACGCTGAATCCGCCCTCGGGTGAGATCAGACAGGGCTCGATCGGGAGGCCGATCCAGGGCTTCGCCATCACGCTGCGAGATGAGCAGGGGGCGCCGATCGAGGGGAGAGACGTGGGCAAGATCTGGATCCGAAGCCCAACCCTCATGCTCGGCTACTGGGAGGCGCCCAGCGCGACCGAGGAGGTCGTGATCGACGGCTGGCTCGACTCGGGCGACCTCGCCCGCGCAGATGAGGACGGTTACCTGTGGTTCTTCGGCCGCAAGAAGCAGGTGATCGTGCACGACGGCTCCAACATCAGCCCGTACGAGGTCGAAGGCGCACTCCTCGAGCACCCTGCGGTCTCGCTGGCCGGTGCCGTCGGCATCCACGACGAGGTCCACGGCGAGAACGTGCGCGCATACGTGACGCTGGGAGATGGCGTCCAGCCGCCGTCGCGCGCCGACCTGATCGTCTTCTGCCGCGAGCGCATCGGCTACAGGGCCCCGGACGAGATCGTCTTCCTCGACACGATGCCGCTCAACCCGACCGGCAAGATCGATCGGGTCGGGCTCAAGCGGATAGCCGAGGATCACCTCCATCCGCACGGTCTGGACTGATCGCGCGGCGTCCGTTCGTCGATCACGCGGTACGGCGAGTCGTCAACTTGCTCGCCGCTCTGGTCGAGCGACCCGAACTGTTCGGCGTAGTCTTGATCGTCGGAGCCAGCGGGTTCGGGCGCCAACAACTCGCCGGCCTACCGCAGCATCGCCGCCGCGCACCCGAGCGCCCGCGCATACGCCGGGTCGCGCAGGAGGGCTTGGCGGATGCCCTCGCCGAGGATCCCGGACTCGCCGCGAGAGGCGCCCAGCACGGTCCAGTTCGACTCGATGCCCTTCCGGTCCGTGCGGTGGGCGGCCAGCCCGCCCGGGCCGCGGTCGAGGCCGATCGTCATGCCGGAGGCGGTGCCGATCTCGACGCCGGCCAGACCGGGCACGCTCTGGCCCTCGTCGGGCACGAGCGTAAAGACGACGTCCTGGCGCCGGGCGTGCGCCTTGCCGTGCTGCTCGCCGTTTCCCTGCATCAGCGAGCCCATCTCCCAGCCGAGCCGTGAGGCGAGCCAGCCGCAGAAGAGCACCCCGGCGATCGCGGAGTCGGATCGGTGGCGGACGGTGACCTTGTCGATCCGGCCGAGCTCCTCGCGCCACTGCGGCGGGTCGAAGGTCGAGGCAACCCGCTCGCGCCAGGGCGTGCCGCGCAGCCAGGCGAGGTCGACCACGTAAGCGCCCTCGGCGAGCTCGCGGGCGCGCCCCACGGCGCTGGATGCGTCGGGCTCGTTCACCGAGTCGATCAGCACGACCTGCGACAGGTGGAGCAGCGCGTCGAGCGCCTCGGGATGCCCGTGCGGCGACCACACCAGCGTCGCGATGTCGGTGACCACGAGCGGATCGACGATCGTGTCGAGCTTGGCGATGTGCCGCTCGCCGAGGTCGAGCACGATCCGCTCGCGGGTGAGCGAGATGCCGTCCCCGGGGTTGTCGTCGTCCTGGTTGGTGAGCGCGACGGTGGCGTCGATCGTCGTGCGACCCGGCTCGACGGCGCAGAGGATCGTGCGCGACGGGTGGTAGCGCCCCACGCGCTCGAGCCGATTGAGGATCTCGCCGCGCCACTCGCGGTCCACCACCACCACGAGGTTGAGCACCCGCGCCGGGGCGCAGGCCCTGTCGCGCTCGTACTGCTCTCGGAGCAGGGAGCGCAGGGCCTCCTCGATGTCGCCCGGCGAGGTGTCCTCGGCGCTCCACATCGCCCCGGCGTCGACCATGGCCATCTAGATCGCCCGCCAGTGCTGCCCTGACTCGAGCAGGGCGTTCGCCTCATCGGGGCCCGCGGTGCCCGCGGCGTAGCTGGGCAGCGGGCCGTCGGTGTCGCTCGACCAGTCCTCGAGGATGGGGTCGATGATGCGCCACTGCGCCTCCACCTCGTCGTCGCGGGTGAACAGCGTGGCGTCGCCGCGCATCGCGTCCATGATCAGGCGCTCGTAGGCCTCGGGCGACTGCGAGAGGAAAGCGGTGCCGTAGAGGAACTCCATGTTCACCGGCCGGATCCGCATGCGCGTGCCCGGGATCTTGGCCCCCAGCGACAGCGACACGCCCTCGTTCGGCTGCATCGTCATCACGAGCTGGTTGGGCTGAACGCCCACCGAGCCCTGCTGCTCGAAGGCGAGGTGCGGCACCGGCTTGAGCGTGACCGCGATCTCCGTGACCTTGCGCGCGAGCCGCTTGCCCGTGCGCAGGTAGATCGGCACTCCCGCCCAGCGCCAGTTGTCCACCTCGAGCCGCAGCGCCACGTAGGTCTCCGTGCGCGAGTCCGGCGGCACGCCCTCCTCCTCGAGGTAGCCCACCGCCTCCTTGCCCTCGGCCATGCCCGCGGTGAACTGCGCGCGCACGACCTCGTCGGGCCGCGGCGGCCGGATCGCGTGGAGCACCTTGACCTTCTCGTCGCGCACCTCGTCGGCGTCGAAGGTCACGGGCGGCTCCATGCACAGCAGCGTGAGCAGCTGGAGCATGTGATTCTGCACGAGGTCGCGCAGCGCGCCCGCCGAGTCGTAGTAGCCGGCGCGGCGCCCGATGCCGAGGTCCTCGGCCGCGGTGATCTGCACGTAGTCGATGAAGTTCCGGTTCCAGATCGGCTCGAACATGCCGTTGGCGAAGCGGAACGCCAGCATGTTCTGGACGGTCTCCTTGCCCAGATAGTGGTCGATGCGGAAGACCTGCGACTCGTAGAGCACCGCCAGCACCTGGCGGTTGAGGTCGGCAGCCTCCTGGAGCCGTGTGCCGAACGGCTTCTCGATCACCACCCGCACCTCGGCGCCCTCGATCTGCTCGAGGCCGTGCTCGCCCAGCTTGCCCACGATCACGGGGAAGAAGGCGGGCGCGGTCGAGAGGTAGAACACGCGGTTGAAGACGATCCCCGCCTCGACGTCGAACTCCTTCAGCTCCTGCTCGAGCGTGTCGAAGACGCTGTCGTCGTCGAACGAGCCGGGCACGTAGCGCACGCGCTCGAGCAGCTTGTCCAGCACCTGGTCGTCCGGCGGGCGCCGCGAGTACTGCTCGATCGACTCCCGGGCCATCGCGCGGTAGTCCCCGTGCGGGATGTCCGAGCGCGAGACCGCGATCAGGTTGAAGCGCTCGGGTAGCGCGCCCTCGTGCGCCAGGTTGTAGACCGCCGGAAGCAGCTTGCGGTGGGCGAGGTCGCCGGTGCCGCCGAAGATCACCAACGTGGTCGGGTGGACGGGCAGCCGCTCGAGGCCCTCGACCAGCGGGTTCGCCTGCTCGAGCGTTGCCATCAGCCCTTCGCGGCCTTCTGGACGGCGTGACCGCCGAACTGGTTGCGCAGCGCGGCGTTGACCTTCGCGGCGAACTCATTCTGCCCGCGCGACGAGAAGCGCTCGTAGAGCGCTCCCGAGATCACGGGCATCGGGATGCGCCGGTGGATCGCGTCCTCGACCGTCCAGCGGCCCTCGCCGGAGTCCTCGACGTAGGGACCGATCTCGGCAAGGTCGTTGCCCTCCTGCTCGAACGCCAGCGCGGCCAGCTCGCACAGCCACGAGCGCACGACCGAGGCCTGCATCCAGAGGTGGGCGATCTTCGCGTTGTCGAGCTCGAACTCGCAGGCGTCGAAGAGCGAGAAGCCCTCGGCGTAGGCCTGCATCATCCCGTACTCGACCCCGTTGTGGACCATCTTCACGTAGTGGCCGGCGCCCGTCGGGCCGAAGTGCCCCCAGCCCGGGCCGTGCTCCTGAGACTCGGGCGGAGCGAGCACGTCGAGGATCGGCGCGAGCCGTTCCACGGCCTCGTCGGGCCCGCCGACCATCATGCAGTAGCCCTCCTGCAGGCCCCAGACGCCGCCGCTCACGCCCACGTCCATGTAGTGGATCCCCTTCGGGCCGAGCTCCTCCTGGCGGCGCTTGTCGTCCGTCCAGCGCGAGTTGCCGCCGTCGATGATCGTGTCGCTCTCCTCCAGCAGGCCGGCGAGCCGGTCGACGGTCGACTGGGTGGCGTCGCCCGCTGGGACCATGATCCAGACCGAGCGCGGCGCCTCGAGTTTCGAGACGAGCTCCTCCAGGGACGAGGCGCCCGTGGCGCCGTGGCCCTCCGCCTCGCTCACGGCCTCCGCACTGAAGTCGAAGGCCACGCAGGTGTGCTCGGAATCGCGATGGATGCGATGAACCATGTTCGCGCCCATCTTTCCGAGGCCGACGAAACCGAGCTGCATCAGATCAGCCTCCTCACCGCTTCCGCGGGGTCGCCTTCGAGCCGCACCTGTACCGCGGGCAGCCCATGGTCTCTCAGGGTCTGGAGATCGCCCACTGCCTGGGCGTTCTTCAGGTGTCCGAACGTGTAGCCGGCGTCGGGGATCTCCACGTCCCGGTCGCCGTCGTGGATCAGCTGCAGGAACAGCCCGGTGGGCGGGCCGCCCTTGTGCATCTGGCCGGTCGAGTGCAGGAAGCGCGGCCCGTAGCCGAACGTCGTGGTGGCCTTGGTGCGGTCGCGGATCGCGACGCGCAGGTCGGTGACCGCCGCCTCGAACTCGTCCGAGGGCTGCACGTAGCCCATGATCGCGACGTAGTGCGGCGGCGCGGCGCCCGAGAGCAGCTCGTCGAGCGAGCCCGGGTCGATCTGAGGCAGGTCGCCCTTGGCGAGCACCGCGTTCGTGTTGTCCTTCGCCTCCTGCACGTTCGGCTGGTTGAACGCGTTGATGCCGAGCACCCAGCCCGCCACCGCCACGGCGAACTCGGAGAAGAAGAAGATCCGCCCGAGGTCCGCGGCGCCGTGCGCGGCGAGGGTGATCGTGGTGTGCCCGGCCCTGCCGAGCGCGTCGATCTTCGCGTCCAGCTCGCCGTCCGCGCTGTCCGGATCGCGCAGGTAGACGAACACGCGGTCCTCGCCGTACACGTCGGGGTCGCCGAGCGGCTCGCCCGCCACGGGCAGGATGCCCTTGCCCTCCTTGCCGGTCGACTCCGCGATCAGCTGCTCGACCCAGAGCCCGAAGCTCTCGATCGGCTCGCGCACCACGAAGGTCGCCTTGTCGCGGCCGAGCAGCGCGAGCTGCCCCAGCACAGCGCCGAGCCAGAGCCCGGAGTTGGCCGAGCCGTCGAACTGGGCGCAGTTCTGCTCCGCCACCTGGGCGCGATGCAGCATCGCCTCGATGTTCACCCCGGCGAGCCCCGCCGGCACGATCCCGAACGGCGAGAGCACCGAGTAGCGCCCGCCGATCTCCGGGTCCGCCTCGAACACGTGGCGGAAGCCGCGCTCCTCGGCCATCCCCACGAGCGGGCTGCCCGGATCGGTGACGGCGCAGAAGTGCGACCCGTCCCGTCCCGCCTGCTCGTAGAAGTAGCGCATGTGCGAGAGCGTCTCGAGCGTGCCGCCCGACTTCGAGGACACCACGAACAGCGTCTTGCCGACGTCGATCGCGTCCTCGAGCGCGACGACCGCGCCCGGGTCGGTCGAGTCCAGCACGTGGAGCTTCATGCCGCCGGGCACGTCGCCGTAGGAGCGCCGGATCACCTCCGGCCCGAGGCTCGAGCCGCCCATGCCGAGCAGCACCGCGTGCTCGAAGCCGTCGGCCTTCGCGGCGTCGGCGAACTCGTGCAGCTCGGCGGCGTGCTCGAGCATCTTCTCGCTGATCGTGAGCCAGCCGAGACGGTTGCCGATCTCGGGTACGCCGGGCCCGCCCCAGAGCGAGTCGTCCTTCTTCCACACACGCCGCGCGACCCCCTCGGACTGCGCTTGCTTCACGCGCTCGACGATCGGCGGCTCGAGGTCGTCCGGCAGTACCGACGCGATGGTGGGCGGACGGCCGGTCACGACCCCCTCGCGCGTGAGCTCCACTCCGCCGATCAGCGCGTCGAACGGATCCACGAACTTCTCGATGCCCTCGCGCAGCAGCGTGTCGGTCACGTCGCGCATGTCGATCCCCGCGCTCGCCAGCCGCTCGAGGTCGGCCGCGGGGTCCTGGTCGGCCGTGGCGCCACTCACCTCGAGCTCGTCGGCGCAGGCCATGAGCGTGGGCATCGGCATCGTGTTCACCGTGTCCGGCGCCACCAGCCCCGCCACGTACTTGGTCTCGGGGTACCGCGGGTCCTTGACGCCGGTGGAGGCCCAGAGCGGCCGCTGCACCGGACAGCCGGCCTCGCGCAGGCGCGCGAACCGCTCGCCGAGGAAGAGCTCCTTGTAGCGCACGTACGCCGCCCGGGCGTTGGCGATCGCCGCGATGCCGCGCAGCTCCTCGTCGCCGGACGCCGCCAGGCGCTTGTCCACCTCGGTGTCCACGCGCGACACGAAGAAGCTCGCCACCGAGTGCACGTCCATCGACTCGCCCGCGTCGAGCCGGCGCTCCATGCCGCGGATGTAGGCCTCGGCGATCGCCGTGTAGGACTCCACGGAGAACAGCAGCGTCACGTTCACGTTGATGCCGGAGGCGATCGCCTCCTCGATCGCCGGCACGCCCTCCTCGGTGCCCGGGATCTTGATGAACAGGTTGGGCCGGTCGACGCGCTTCCAGTAGTCGCGCGCCTGCGCGAGCGTGCCGTCGGTGTCATGAGCGAGAGCCGGCTCCACCTCGAGCGAGACGAAGCCGTCGCCGTGGCCCGCCTCGTCCCAGACCGGGCGCAGCACGTCGCAGCCGAGCTGCACGTCGAGGATCGCGATCTCGTCGTAGATCTCGCGCGCCGACAGGCCCTGGCCGGCCAGCTCGGCGATCTGCTCGTCGTAGTCGCTCGAGCCGAGGATCGCTTTCTCGAAGATGGCGGGGTTCGAGGTCACGCCCCGCAGCGAGTCCTCGCGCACGAGCCGCTCGAGCTCGCCGCTCGTGATCAGGCTGCGCCGGATCTGGTCGAGCCACACGCTGGTTCCGGCCGCGGTCAGGGCCGCAAGCCGGTCGTTCACACCTGCTCCGATGCTCATCGATAGTCCTTTCAGGCCCTGGCGGCGACGCGCTCGACGACCGCCCTGCCCCGCTTGGCGACGGCGTCGGCCGTGAAGCCGAAGTGCTCGTAGAGGTCGGTGTGCGGAGCCGAGGCTCCGAAGGTCGTCATGCCGATGGTCTCGCCATCCTCGCCGGTCCAGGTGCTCCAGCCAAGGGGTGAGGCCGCCTCGACCGCCACGCGGGCGCGCACCCCGGGCGGCAGCACCGCGTCGCGGTAGCCGGCGTCCTGCTCCGCGAAGCGGTCGAGGCACGGCGCCGAGACCACGCGCGTGGCGATCCCGTCTGCCTCCAGCAGGTCGGCCGCCGCCGTGCAGATGTGCACCTCCGACCCGGTCGCGATGAGGATCAGGTCGGGCTCCGGGTCCTTGTAGGACTCGCGCAGCACGTACGCGCCGCGCTCGACGGCGTCGTCCGGAATCGCGCTCGGGTTCCACACGGGGAGGCCCTGGCGGCTCAGCACGAGCGCCGTGGGCGTCTCCGACTGCCCGATCGCGAAGCGCCAGGCAAGCGCCGTCTCGTTCCCGCCGGCGGGGCGCACGCAGTAGGTGTTCGGCTGCGCGCGCAGAGTGGCAAGCTGCTCGATCGGCTGGTGGGTCGGGCCGTCCTCGCCGAGCCCGATCGAGTCGTGGGTGAACACCCAGATCGACGGAATCCGCATCAGCGCGGACAGCCGGACCGACCCCTTCATGTAGTCGAGGAAGTTGAAGAAGGTGGAGCCAAAGGCGCGCAGCCCGTGGAGCACGAGCCCGTTCACGATCGCCCCCATGCCGTGCTCGCGCACGCCGTAGTGGACGTTGCGCCCGCTGTAGTCGCCGGGCGCGACGGCGCCGCCGTCGTCGATGAACGTGAGCGTGGAGGGCTCGAGGTCCGCCGAGCCGCTCACGAGCTGCGGCACGCGTGCGGCGGCCCACTGGATCACCTGCTGGGACGCCTTGCGGGTGGCCACGCGCCCGTCCTCGGGCCGGAACGTCGGGATCTCCGCGTCCCAGCCGTCGGGCAGCGTGCCGTTCACGATCATGTCGAGCTCGGCCGCCAGCCCGGGCTCGGCCGCCCGGTAGGCCTCGAGCTTCTCGTCCCACTCGGACACCAGCTGCTCGCCACGGCCGATCCCCTCGCGGAAGTGCTCTGACACCTCGTCCGGCACCAGGAAATCCGGCTCCGCCGGCCAGCCGTAGGCCTCCTTGGTGAGCCGCACCTCCTCCTCTCCGAGCGGCGAGCCGTGCGCCTTCGACGAGTCCTGCTTGTTCGGCGAGCCGTAGCCGATGTGCGAGCGCACGATCACGAGCGAGGGGCGGTCATCGACCCCGCGAGCCGCCTCGGCCGCCCCCTCGAGCGACTCGATCGACAGGTCCTCGCCCACGTCCTGCACGTGCCAGCCGTAGGCCTCGAAGCGCTTCCCCACATCCTCCGAGTACGCCATCGAGGTCTTGCCGGCCAGCTGGATGTGGTTGCTGTCGTAGAAGACCGTGAGCTTGCCGAGCCTCAGGTGGCCCGCAAGCGAGCAGGCCTCGGATGCCACCCCCTCCTGCATGTCGCCGTCGCTCGCGATCACCCAGGTGCGGTGGTCGATCAGCTCGTGGCCGGGACGGTTGAAGCGGGCCGCGAGCATCGCCTCGCCGAGCGCCAGGCCGACCGACATCCCCACACCCTGGCCGAGCGGCCCGGTGGTGGCCTCGATGCCCGCGGCGTGACCGTACTCCGGGTGCCCGGCGGTCGGGCTGCCCAGCTGGCGGAAGCGCTTCAGGTCGTCGAGGGTGAGCCCGTAGCCGCTCAGGTAGAGGGTCGAGTAGAGGAGCATCGAGGCGTGACCCGCCGAGAGCACGAAGCGGTCGCGGTCGAACCAGTCGGGCTGCGACGGGCTGTGGCGCATCACGCGGGTGAACAGCGTGTACGCGAGCGGCGCCAGCGCCATCGGCGCTCCGGGGTGACCCGACTTCGCCTTCTCAACCCCGTCCATCGACAGCGTTCGGATGGTGTTGACGGCGAGCTCGTCACGGCCGGCGGTGCTGGTGGTCATTCGCTGCCTTCGGTCGGGATGGGGTTGCGTGGGTCAGTCTGCCGAATCTCCTGCCCCGCCAGCACCCCCGCCCCGATCATGCCCGCGTCGGCGCCGCCCTTGGCAAGCGCGATCTCGGTTCGGCGAAACAGCGCGGGGAGCGCCCGCGTGCCCGCCTCTCGCTCCGCGCGCTCCAGGAAGAGCTCGGACGCGCGTGAGACTCCCCCGCCCAGCACGAGGTGCTCGGGCTCGAACACGTTCACGAAGCCGGCGATTGCCACGCCGAGCATGCGGGCGAAGCGGTCGAACAGGAGCAGCGCGTCCGGGTCGCCGCGCCGGGCGGCCTCCTCGAGCTCGCGGCCGGACACCTTGCCGTCCCGCCCCAGCGCGCGCGCGAGCTCGGTCTCCGGCTTGTCGCGCGCCAGCTCCGTGGCGTCGCGCTCGAGCGCCTGTCCCGAGCAGTAGGCCTCCACGCAGCCGTTGTTCGGGCAGTTGCCGGGACACGGCGGGCCGTCCGGGTTGAGCGTCACGTGGCCCAGCTCCGCGCCGAGCCCGTGGGCGCCGCGGAAGATCCGCCCGCCGAGGATCACGCCGCCGCCCACGCCGGTGCCGAGCGTGAGCATCACGAGGTTCTCGCAGGGCACGAGCTGCGCCTCGCCGAGCGCAGCCACGTTGGCGTCGTTGTCCACGAAGACCGGCACGCCGAAGCGCCTGCCGAGCTCCTCGCGCAGCGGCACGCCCGTGAGCGGGATGTTCACGCTCGTCTCCACCGTGCCCGTGGAGTAGTCGATCTGCGACGGCACGCCGACTCCGATCGCGGCGGGCTCGCCCGCGGCCGCGATCACCTCGCGCACGGCCTCCTCGAGAGAGTCCAGCAGCGCGCTCGTGGACGACACCGGCGTGGGCCGCTGCACCTGATCGCTCACCCTCGCGCCGCACACCGCACCCACGGCGATCTTGGTCCCCCCCACGTCCACACCGAGCACGAGCTGGTCCGAGGTCACGGAGGATTCCTATTACCGGCGGGGGCCGGAAGCAAGCCCGCCGCCTCGATGACTAGTGGTCGCGAACGCAATTGGGTTCCTGGTCTGGCGCGCGACTGGGCGTGGCTGGCAAGACTGTGGGTGAGTCGATGCCAAAGCATCGGCGATCCCGCCGGACGCAGCCAGGCGTGTCCAGACGCCGCGAGAACGGAACGTAATTGCGGGAGTGACCACTAGTAGGCTCCCACCGGATGAAGGCCGGCATCGACCTTGGCGGAACCAAGATCCAGGCGGTGGTGGTCGACGACGAGCACGCGGTGGCCGGGCAGGCTCGGCTCCCCACGCCGCGCAGCGGCGGGCCGGAGGACGTGGCCGAGGCGATGGCCGAGGCGGTGCGCCAGTCGGCAGCCCAGGCGGACGCCGACCCGGCCGAGCTCGCCGGCATCGGCGTGGGCTCGCCTGGCGTGATCGACGCCCGCCGCGGCACGGTGTCGAGCGCCCGCAACCTGCCGCGCTGGGAGGGCACGTTCGCGCTCGGCAAGGCGCTCAGCTCCGCGCTCGGCCCGCGCAAGGTGCGAATCGACAACGACGTGAACGTGGCCACCGAGGCCGAGTTCGAGCTCGGCGCAGGGCGCGACTTCCGCTCGCTGCTCGGCGTGTTCTGGGGCACTGGCGTGGGCGGCGGGATCATCCTGCGCGGCCGCACCTGGCTCGGGCGCGGCGCGGCGGCCGAGATCGGGCACATGGTCGTGAACATCGACGGCGCCCGCTGCCCCTGCGGCCGCCGCGGCTGCGTGGAGGCCTACGCCGGGCGTGGCGCGCTCGAGGAGCGCGCGCGCCACCGCCAGGACAAGGGCCACAGGACCGAGCTCTTCAAGATCATGGAGAAGCGCGGGCGCGACCGGCTCACGAGCGGCATCTGGGCGCGGGCGCTCGAGGCCGACGACAAGCTCGCCCACAAGCTGCTCGAGGAGGCGGTCGACGCTCTCGGGGCGGGCGTCGCCTCGGCCCTCAACGTGCTCGACGTGGACGCCGTGGTGCTCGGCGGCGGTCTCGGCCTCCGGCTCGGCGAGCCCTATCGCGAGAAGATCGAGAAGGCCATGCTCCCGCACCTGTTCGCGAGCGAGAACCCGCCGCCGTTCGTGCTCGCCGAGCTCGGCGACCTGGGCGGCGCGATCGGCGCGTCGCTCCTGATCAAGACCTGACGTTCGAGCGCCGCCGGCGCCCGCTGTGCGGCTGCTGGCCGCGCCGCCTCCGGGCGGGACCCGAGCCGCGCACGGGCCAGCCCGCCTCGGCGTCGAGCCAGGCCGACCCGGCGGCCTCGATCGCCCGCGCGAACCGCGGCACGTCCACGCGCTCGTCCGTCAGGCAGCGCCGCAGCGTGCGCCAGAGCGCGGCGTGCGCGTCGCAGATCCGCGCGACGTCGGCCTTGCGCGCCGTCCAGCCCGGCTGGTCGATCAGCCCGAGGCTCGCGCGCCGCAGCTGCAGGTCCGCGATCAGCCGGCAGGCATGATCGCGCTTGGCGGCGCTCGTGGCGGACAGCGCGCGCAGGCGCCGGTCGTTTTCGAGCACGCGCGCGTCGAGGTCGGGAGCGTCGCCCAGGCCGGTGGCGTCCGCGAAGCGCGGGAAGGCGGCCTCGAGCGGCGCGAACCCATGGCGCTGCGCGGCGGCGTCCACCTGCTCGATCAGCTTCACCCGCGTGCGCCAGTGACGGTGGTTGTAGGCCACGTCCTGCACGCGGTCCCAGGCATCCGCCTCGAGCTCGCACCAGTCGAGCAGCTCGTGCGGTGCAGGGCTCGCGCCGAGGTCCGTCCGGCGCGACTCCCAGAGCCCCTCCCAGCGGTCCGCCGTGGAACACAGGAGGTCGATCGTGTAATGCGAGAGCTCCCAGCGGTGGAGCCCGGGCGGGCGCGTGCGCGTGCGGGCAGGCGAGGGGAAGAACATCGCCTCGAACTGCTTGAAGCGCCGGTGCTCCCGCAGGCCCTCGAGGTCGGGGTCGTCGGCCAGTACCCAGTCGCGGTGGAGCGCCACGAAGCCGCTGTCCGCGCAGCCGATTGCGCGCTCGAGGTAATCGACCGCGAGCCGTGCGTGCTCGTCGGCGTCGGCGTCGGTCGACGCGCCCGCGAGCAACGGGAGCGAGTAGACGCAGGCGGCGTTGTAGTGGTCCTGCCAGCGCCGGAAGCCGTGCGCATGCTTCTCGATCTCCTTGATCTTGCCAGTGAGCTGGCTTACGTCAGCATGCCCGCCCTCGACCTGCCCCAGCTCCGCATGCACACGCTGGAGCCGCTGTGCCGTCCAGAGCGATGACAGCTTGACGGTCGAACGCGTGAGCGCGGTGCTGCGTCTCAGCGACCACGTGGGCGTCAGGTGCTCGAGCTCGCCGAAGGAGGCGCTCGCGGCCTGTAGACATGCGAGGTCGAGCTGCGTCGCCGACTCGCTCGCCGACACCGGCGTTCCGGCGCGTGTGCGCGCCGGCTCCGCGAGCATCTCTTCCACCTCCGTGCGGGTCGGGGTGGAGCCACCCGCTTTCGCGAGCTCGTGTTCGAGCCGCGGGCGCAGCCGCTCGCGGAGCTGCGTGCGCTGCTTGTCGCGGAGGTTCGGCTTGCCCGCCGCGCCGCGCCGCCACTGGCGCGGGAACTCGCTCCCGGCCAGCAGGATCGTGCGCCGGTAGTGGGCCACGAGCAGCACCTGCTCGCGGTCGCGGCGCGCAGCGCCCCGGTAGGTCGATCCGAGCCGGTCCACGCCGTGGCGGCGCGCGCGCCGCGGCCGGGGCACCTTCGCCCTCGCCTTCGCACTTCGCCCGTCGTTCTCCTTGGCGCGACCGGGCTGCGCCACCGCCAGGATCCCCTCGTAGGTCGCGAAGGCATCGAGGAAGAGCGCGAGCTTTTCCTGCAGGAACCCGATTTGGAGCCTGAGGCACAGGTTCATCGGGTCGTCCTTCAGAGCGTCGTAGTAGGCGTCGAGCGCCTCGTCGAAACGCCGCTCGGCCTCGAGCTCCGCGGCCCGCTCGTAGTTGTGCACGAGCCTCGAGGGCAGGTGGTAGCCGCGCCAGCCGGCCCAGGGCGCGTGGCAGCGGCGGGTTCTCGGCACGATCGATGCGGTGGCGTGGTCGGCCGCGCGGACGATCGCCCGGTCCCACGAGCTGCGCCAGAAGGTCTGCGCGGGGCCGGCCTGGCCCGGCAGCCGCTCGACCTGGACGGTCACGCCGCAGCGGGGCTCCTGCTCGCGGGTCACGAGGACGCCCTTCACCTCGTAGGCGTGGTCGGGGAGTGCCGCGCGCAGCAGCCCCGCGAGCGTGGACAGCAGGGCGCCGGGCTCGGTGCCGCCGCCGCTCAGCACGTCGATGAAGTTGCCCTGCGGGGCCGCCGCGGGCACGGACGCCGGCGCCTGCAGGTGCGACTCCGCCAGCCGGTTGCGGAACGCCGCGGTGAGCCGGGCCACGTTGGCGTCCTCGATCTCCGGACCGGCGGTGAAGTCCTCGACCACCACCTTGCCGGGCCACCAGGAGAGCGCCTCGAGCGTCAGGTGCCGCGCGCTCCAGGCGATCAGCAGCAGCCCGCCGAAGCCCAGGGCCGCGGAGACCGCCGGTCGCGCGAGCGCTACGTGCAGCGCGGTGGAGAAGCTCTCGCTCTTCACGTCGTATGGGTTGCCGTGCACGTAGCCCACGGCCGCGAGCGCGCCGATCCCGGCGAGCACGCCGAGCGACCAGCCGGCGATGCTCGGCCAGCGCCGCCGGTAGCGCTTCGAGCGCGAGCCGAGCCGCCTGCGCCGCCTCATTCGGCGATCTCCTTCTTCGTCTCCTCGGCCTGCCGGCGCACCTCGCCGAGCACGTGCGGGTTCACGCCCTTGCTCTTGAACAGGGACACCATCCGGTCGGCCACCTTGGCCGCCTTCAGGGTGTTGCCGGCCTTGGCCTCGGCGCGCGCCTGGCGGCGCATCACCATGTTGAGGGTGATGTTGTCCACCCCCTCGTCCCCGATCGAGCTCTCCTCGACCGCGGCCAGCATCTTGGCCGCGTCGCGCGGCTCGGCCTTGCGCAGCCTCAGGCGCTTGTCCGGCGTCAGGTCCTTGAAGTCGCGCTCGGCGTTCACGCCCTTGGCGAGCAGCGCGTACACGGCGAGCCGGTGGTCGGGGTGCTCCTCTAGCAGCGTGTCCATCGCGTCGCGGCCCCGCCGCAGCGAGTCGGCGTCCGAGCCGAGCAGGGCGAGCAACTTGCCCTGCTCCTCGCCCATCAGGAGCTCTCCCACGCGCTCGTCGTCTGCGCCGGCCGGCGGCCGCACGCGCAGCTGGACCACCGGCGAGATCACCCGCGAGCCGTCGGCCGCGATGTACTGGGCGCGCAGCTCGTAGCGGCCGGGCTGCTCGAAGTAGAAGCCGTCGCGGCCGAAGCCGATATACGCGCTGTCGTAGATCGCGGGCTGGCCGGGATCCAGGTGCGTCTTTCGCTCCTCGTCCACGCAGTGGCGCAGCATCGGGCGGTGCAGCACCACCCGCCCGGACGGCTCGCGGATCGCGATCGTCACGAACTCGTCCTTCGGGTGCAGGTAGCCGTGCGTGTCCTTGCCGCGCAGATCGGTGGCGCTCAGCTTGAGCTCCACCACCACCGGCTCGCCGTAGGCGAAGGCGTCTCTCGCTCGCAACTCGAGCGCCAGCCCGGAGTTGTCCACGAGCGGGTCGGCGAACAGGTCCGGGTCGATCTCCGCGGCGCCCTGGCCGAACGGGTTGGCGCCCATGATCACGTTCCGGTAGGCGCCGTGGCGCAGGTGCGCGAGCTCGTTGTCCGAGAACTGGAACGCGAAGCTCGACCAGTAGGCGCTCTCACCGCCGGGAGCGGGCGGCGTGGGCTGGTACTTCCAGGCGTAGTTCATCCAGGACAGCTCGCCCAGGCCGCCGTTCGGCCCGAGCGGCGCGGGCGGGTCGCCCAGGTTCTTCTGCCACGAGTGCAGGAGGTTGAACGCGTGCCCTAGCTCGTGCACGTAGGTGCGGAGCGCGGCGCGCTGGCTGTTCGCGTCCTCGCCCTGGATCGCGTCCCAGAACACGGCCGCGCCCTGGCGCTGGAAGGCGTCGGAGTAGTCGAACATGATGCCGCGGTAGCCGTCGTCGTGAGAGTTGGCCACCAGCATCCAGACGCGCCACTGGGGCTGGTCGCCGAACAGGCTGAAGTGGTTGGCCATCGCGTTGTGGAGCTCGCTGTCCGACCAGGAGGCCGACGAACCCGCCGCGGAGGTTGGGATCACGTTCGGCGCGCCCGTCTCCATCACCTCGATGCCGGCCTCGGCGAACGCCTTCGACACGCTCAGCACGCGCCTCGGGCTGCCCGCCGGCTGCGGGAGCGCGCCGGTGTCGTAGGACACGAACGGGATCGTCCCCGCCACCGAGTCCTGCTCCCACTGGATCGTGCGGAAGTACTGCGAGGCGAAGGAGCACAGGTAGCCGGCGCCGGGGGTGCTCGGAGGGGTGATGAACTGCACGGTGGCCGGCTTGGCCGGGGCGAGCGGGCTCGAGCGCGGGATCGTCACGCGCACGAACGGCGCGGCCGCGGCCCAGGTGTAGCTGCCGAGCCCCTCGATCCGCACCTCGCTGGGCCCAATCGTGATCGCCGCGCCGGCGATCTCGAAGGAGCCGAAGTAGGTCGTGGTCGAGCCCGCCACCGAGAAGAAGTCGCCGCTCACGCGACCCAGCGGATGGGGACCGTCCACGTCGACGCGCAGGTCGAGCTGCCACGCCGCTCCGGTGCTGCGGTAGCGGCCGCGCACCGCGCGCTTCCGCAGCGTGACCGGCGGGGGCACCGGGATCGGCTGCGGCTGCGGGTGCGTCTCGGCGGCTTCGGCGGACGCGGCGGCCTCCGCCTGCGCGCTCGGATCGAGCGCCTCCGCCGGGGCGTGGCCGTTGCCTCCGAGCGCATCCTCGGAGCCGAGCTCGACGGCGGCGGGAGCAGCGTCCGGGACGACCGTCGGGTCAGAGAGCGCCGGCATGGGTTCCTCCTGTGAGGTCGAGGGGATCACGCCAGCGTGCTCCCGGGTCGTCACGCCCCCGTCACCGCGCCGTCACCGATTTGCACGGTTTGCGGGGAAAAGCGTCCATCGTTTCGTGCGATCCGTCACATGTGCGTTGACGGCGCCGGGTGATCGGGCGTACAAGGGACAGGTGCCCCCCCGCGCACGCCTGGCCCTGTTGGGGGCGCTCGAGCTCGAGCGCGACGGCGAGCCCGTCCCGCTCCCGGCGAGCGCACGCAGGCTGCTCGCCTTCACCGCGCTCCACGGCCGCCCGCTCTCGCGCGTCTTCGTGGCGGGCACGCTGTGGCTCGACTCGGAGAGCGACGCGCGCGCGGCGGCCAGCCTGCGCTCGGCGCTCTGGCGGCTGCACCGCGCCGCTGGCGAGGTGGTGCGGGCCGACGCCCGCGAGCTGAGCCTGGCCCCCTGGGTCGAGGTCGACCTGCACCGGGTGTCCTCCGTGGCTCACGAGGTGCTCGCGGGCCGCGCGCTGCGCCCCGACCTGGTGCGCCAGCTCGCCTGGTCGGACGAGCTCCTGCCCGACTGGTACGACGGGTGGGTCGAGACCGAGCGCGAGCGCTTCCGCCAGCTGCGGCTGCACGCCCTCGAGCGGCTGTGCGAGCGGCTCTGCACCGCCGGGCGCTTCGACGACGCGCTCGAGGCCGGCCTCGCCGCGGTGCGCGCCGAGCCGCTGCGCGAGAGCGCCCACCGCGCGATGATCGGCATGCACCTGGCCGAGGGCAACGTGGGCGAGGCGGTGCGCCAGTACGACACCTGCGAGCGCCTGATGTCGCGCGAGCTCGGTGTGCGCCCGTCGCGCAAGACCCTGCGGCTGGTCGAGGGCTTTCGCTAGCGGGGGCCGGCCGCCTGGGGCTCGGTCGGCCCTCCGCGGATGATGAACGTCCCTGAGTACCCCCCATAGCGACCAGTCCGGGACGTTCGTCTGGGCGGCGGGCGAAGCTACGCGGCGCGCCGCACGCGCTCGGCGAGCGCGTCCTGGGCGGCGTCGGCGCGGTCGGCGCAGGCGCGGTAGAGCGCGTAGGCGTCGACCGACTTCGATCGCCGCCATTCCGAGTACGCGGCGCGCGCCGCCTCGGCCGCCTCCCGCCAGGAGGAGCGAAGCGTGTCGGTGGTCTCGGGCGCAAGCATGAAGCTGTCGCCGCTGTCCAGATCGGCCAAGAACCGTTCCAGGTCTCTCGAGCTCATCCCGTGCTCACCCTCTGAAAGGGTGTATCGGCAGCTACGTGCGGATCGTTACAGGCCCGTCACGCCGGGCGCCTCCGGTCGCGAAACGCCTCGACCAGCTCCGCTCGCGCCTCCGCCGAGATCGAGTCCTCGCACAGCTCCCCGAGCGCCACCATCGTTTCGCGCATCTGGTCGAGATAGGTGGCGCAGTAGCGGCACTCGCCGAGGTGCTCCTCGAAGCGAGCGCGGTCCGAGTGGGCGAGCGTGCCCTCGAGGTACCCGGTGATCACGTCGACCAGCTCGCGGCAGGTCATCTTGCGGGCGGCGTTCACAGCGTCGGCTCCATCGTGCCCAAGGTCTCCTCGATTGCCGCGCGCACGCGCGTACGCGCGCGGTGGAGCAGTACCCGTTGGTTCGCCTCGCTGAGCCCGAGCGCGGTACAGGTCTCGGCGGCGCTGCAGCCCACCATGTCGCGCAGCGCGATCACCTCACGCTGGGACCCCGGCAGCCCCTTCACCGCCCCGCGGATCACCCCGATCGTCTCCGCCGTCTCGAGCGCCTGGTCCGGCCAGGGCGTGGGGCCGATCGCCCAGTGACGGGGGTAGCGGTCGTGGTCGGCCGCCAGGAAGCGATCGGGGGCGAGCGCGTCGTCCTCGTGGCCGTCGGCGGCGTCGAAGGCGGACGAGAACGGCAGGGAGCGACCGTCGCGGACTCCGCGCGTCCTCGCGATGTTGATCAGGATGCGGAAGATCCAGGTCTTGAGCGAGGAACGGCCCTCGAAGCCGTCGAGGCCCCTCACCACCCCGAGCCAGGTCTCCTGCACCACCTCGTCGGCCGCGGCCTCGGTCGACACGTACAGGCGAGCCATGCGCGCGAGCCCGGGGCTGAGATCGTCGACGAGCCGGGCGAACGCGGCCTCGTCGCCCGCCCGCAGCGCGGCCAGCAGGTCGGAATCGGTATGAGCCGGCCGTTCCACCCGCGGCCCACTGTAATCCCGGCGTCCAGCGCGCGCGGGCCGCGGTCAAGGTCCCCCCGGCCGGCAGCCGATGAACTGAGAACGACAAAGGAGGAACTCGTGAAGAAGATGATCGTGGTCGCCCTCGCCGGACTAGCGACGCTGGCACTGCCGGTCGTCGGGGCGCAGGCCAAGTCGCCCCGGGCGGGCGGGGAGCATGCCGCCGGCAAGGGAGGCGAGAAGTCGAAGCGCTGCAAGAAGCCGCGCGCTGTCGGGTTCGTGGCCGCCGGGACGCTCGCGAGCGTCGACGGCTCGAGTGTGAGCCTGACGGTCGCCCGCGCCAACCGCCACGCGCGGCGCTGGCTCGAGACGAGCGAGGCCACGTTCGACACCGCCGATCTGACCGTGTCCTTCGTCGGCGTGACGGACGGCGACTTGAGCGGCGCCGTCGACCTCGCCGACGCGCTGCCCACCGACCGCGTCCGGGTGCTCGGAAAGCTCGCGCTGCCGAAGCGCGGTTGCGAGGGCGAGGGCGTGCTGACTCTGCGCAAGGTCAAGGTGCTGCGCGAGGTGGCGACGGAGACCGAGGCCGAGACCACGGGGTAGCCTCCAGAGGAGTGTGAGGCTCGACTCGTTCGCCAAGCATCCGCTCCTCTTCGGCCCCTCCCCCATTCAGCGGCTGGAGCGCCTGAGCGACCACCTGGGCGGGGCCGCGCTCTGGGCCAAGCGCGACGACTGCAACAGCGGGCTCGCGTACGGCGGCAACAAGATGCGCAAGCTCGAGTACCTCGTGGCCGACGCCTTGGCGAAGGGTTGCGACACGCTCGTGTCGATCGGCGGGGTGCAGCCGAACCACACCCGGCAGGTGGCCGCGGCCGCGGCGCGCACCGGGCTCGGCTGCGTGCTCGTGCAGGAGAGCTGGGTGGACTGGCCGGACGTGGTCTACGACCGCGTGGGCAACATCCAGCTGAGCCGCCTGATGGGGGCCGACGTGCGGCTAGTGAAGGCGGGCTTCGGGATCGGCTTCAAGGAGAGCTGGGAGCAGGCGCTCGCCGACGTCGAGGCCGCCGGCGGCACCCCCTACCCGATCCCCGCCGGGGCATCCGACCACGAGCTCGGCGGCCTCGGCTTCGCTGATTGGGCGCAGGAGGTGGAGCGTCAGGAACGCGAGCTGGGCGTGTTCTTCGACACGATCGTGGTCTGCTCGGTCACCGGCTCCACCCAGGCGGGAATGGTGGCCGGCTTCGCCGCCCAGGAGCGCGAGCGGAGGGTGATCGGGATCGACGGCTCGGCCAAGCCGGACGAGACGCGCGCGCAGGTGGCGCGGATCGCGCGCGCCACCGCCGAGCTGATCGAGGTGGGCCGCGAGCTGCGCGACGACGAGATCGCGCTCGACGAGCGCTACCACGCCGGGATCTACGGGATCCCGGACGAGCGAACGATCGAGGCGATCCGCACGGCCGGGCAGCTCGAGGGCATGATCACCGACCCGGTCTACGAGGGGAAGTCGATGGCGGGCATGATCGACCTGGTGTCGCGCGGCGAGATCGAGCCGGACTCCAACGTGCTGTACGCCCACCTCGGCGGGCAGCCGGCGCTGAGCGCGTACGCGGGCGTGGTCACGTGAGCCTGCCCGCGGACACGACGCTGGGCGCCGTGCGGCTCCGCGTGGCCGACCTCGAAGGGCTCACGAGCTTCTACGAGCGGGTGGTTGGCCTGCGCGCGCAAGGACGGGACGGCGACCTCGTGCGGATGGGCGCCGACGGCGGCGCGCCGGTGCTCGAGCTGCTTGCCCGGCCGGACGCTCCACGGCGTCCCGACTTCAGCTCGGGGCTCTTCCACCACGCCATCCTCGTCCCGAGCCGGGAGGAGCTGGCGCGAGCGCTCGAGCGCATCGCCGCGGCGGGCTGGCGCCTGACCGGGGCCTCCGACCACCTCGTGAGCGAGGCGCTCTACCTGCGCGACCCCGAGGGCAACGGGATCGAGATCTATCGCGACCGGCCCCGCGACGAATGGCCGTTCGAGGACGGCCGCATCCGGATGGCCTCCGACCCGCTCGACCTCGATGACATCCTGGCCGAGCTGCCGGCCGAGCACGCCGCGCCCGGGGCCGGGGACATCGCGCCCGGCACGAAGCTCGGCCACGTGCACCTCCAGGCGGGCGACCTCGGCGGCTCCGGGGAGTTCTACGAGCACGCGCTCGGCCTCGACATGATGGTGCGCTGGCTGCCGGGCGCCCTGTTTCTCTCCGCGGGCGGCTACCACCACCACGTGGGGCTCAACGAGTGGCAGACGCGCGGCGCACCGCCGCCGCCGGCCGGCTCGCTGGGGCTCGACCGCTTCGAGCTCGTGCTGCCGGGCGACGACGAGCGCTCCGCCGCGGTCGATCGCCTGGCGGCGGCCGGCTTCGAGCCCGAGCCGAGCGAGGACGGGCCGCTCGTGCGCGAGCCGGGCGGGGCGGCCGTGCTGCTCGCCGCACGTTGATGCCGGTCAACATTATGTTGTAGAGCATAATGATGTCTGGCATAATGACGCCGTGGCTCACGACATTCCGGTCAATCCCTTCAGGTTCGGGCCGCTCGCGCTCGCCGAGGCGTTCACCGACCGCCAGGACGAGATCCGCAGCCTCGTGGCCGACGCGCGCAACGGCCAAGACGTCGTCGTCTTCGCCCCCCGCCGCTACGGCAAGTCGTCGCTCGTCTGGCGCGTAGCGGAGAAGCTCGCGACGCGGGGCGTGCTAGTGGCGCAGGTGGACCTGATGCGCACGCCGACCAAGGACCAGTTGGCCTCGAAGCTCGCGAAGACGATCCACGCGGACCTGGCCACCCGCGTGTGGCGGACAAAGGACCGTCTGCGCGTGTTCGCGGGCCTGCGCCTTACGCCGATCATCACCCTCGATCCGAACGACGGCACCGTGTCATTCAGCTTCGACGCCCGAGCAGCACCCCCGGACATCGACGCGACCATCGAGGAGCTGCTTGCCCTCCCCGGCAGGATCGGGACCGAGCGCGAGCGGCGCGTCGCACTCGTCCTGGACGAGTTCCAGGAGGTCGCGGACATCGATCCGGTCCTGATCCGGGTGATGCGCTCCGTCTTCCAGGAGCAGCCTGAGGTCGCCCACATCTACCTTGGCAGCAAGCGCCACATGATGCAGCGCATCTTCAATGACGAGAACGAGCCCTTCTGGCGCAGCGCCAAGCAGATGGAGCTGGGCGTGATCGCGCCCGAGCTCTTCGCGCCGTACGCACTCGAACGCTTCGAGCGCACGGGGCGGGAGCTCGCGCCCGACACCTGCGAGCGGGCGCTCGAGCTCACGGGCGGCCACCCCTACGCCACCCAGGAGCTCCTCTACTTCCTCTGGGAGGACACGCCGGCGGGCGAGGCCGCCACGCCCGCCACACTCGATCGCGCGCTCGAGGCCACGCTGCGCTCCGAGCACTCGCACTTCAGCCTGATCTGGGACCGCGCGTCGTCCGGCCAGAAGCGCGTGCTCCAGGCGCTCTCGCAGGAGCAGCCGGGGCGCCCGCTCGGCGCCGACTACCAGCGCCGCCACTCACTGCCCGCGACCCCGACGGTGCAGGCGGCCCTGCGGGCGCTCGAGCGGGACGAGCTCGTGCAGCGGCTCGACCGCGGCGAGTACGAGATCGCCGAGCCGTTCCTCACCGAGTGGATCGCTCGCTACGAGAGCTGAGGCGCCTGCCCGTCGCGGTCGTTGCGAGCCGCCTCGAGGTCGGGGTGAGCCGCCATCCGAACGACCTTGCCCTCGCGGGCCGTGCAGAGCACCACCACGTCGATCTCGATCGGGATGCGGGTGGCCGCCCCTACCCCGCTCACGGTCATCACGGCGAGCGCGGAGTCCGGCCGCTCGTCCTCGCTCGCGCGGAGGTCGAAGCGCACCTCGTCGATCGCGTCGTCGAAGCCCGCGAAGTAGCGCCGAGCGCCGTCGTGGCCCCGGTAGACATCAGGCTCGGCGGACAGCGTCGGCGGGATCACCACAACCACGTCGTCGGCGAGCAGCGGCAGCGCGGCCTCCACCCCGCCGCGGCGGTGAAGCTCGAACAGCTCGCGCAGCAGATCGGCGGCCGGCCGGCTCACGGCGCCCCACCCTAACCCGGCGTGTAACGAGAGCGCTCCGTGATGGACTGTCGGGAATGCAGCTAAAGGCCGTCCTGCTCAATTGCACGATCAAGAAGTCCCCCGCGGTCTCGAACACGCAGGCCCTGATGGACAACGTGATCGAGGTCCTCGAGGAACAGGGGGTGGAGTGCGAGACCGTGCGCGTGGTCGACTACGACGTGCGGTTCGGCGTCTCGAGTGATGAGGGCGACGGCGACGAGTGGCCGCAGATCCTCGACAAGATCATGGGCGCGGACATCGTGATCGTGGGAACCCCGATCTGGTTCGGCGTGCGCTCGAGTGTCTGCCAGATGGTGATCGAGCGCCTCGACGGCACTTACAACACGACCAACGACGTGGGCCAGTATCCGCTCTACAACAAGGTGGGCGGCGTGGTGGTCACGGGCAACGAGGACGGCGCCCACGACGCGGCCTCGAACACCCTCTTCAACCTCTCGCACCTTGGCCTGACGATCCCCCCGAACGCGGACACCTACTGGCTGGGCGAGGCGGGCCCCGGCCCCTCGTACATCGAGGCCGGTGGACAGAACCACCCCTATACCCAGAAGACGACAAAGTGGATGGCCCACAACGTGGTGCATCTGGCGCGCATCCTCAACGCCGCCGGCGGCATCCCGCCCGAGGGCAACACCGTGCCGGGCTGGCAGCCGGAGGTGTGCGAGACGCGCGAGGAGCGCATGCCCGCGGGTCACGTAGGCTGAGCGGGTGCCGGTCGCAGTCCGCGGGCTCTTCGAAGCTCACCTCCCGGTCGGCGACCTCGAGCGCGCCAAGGGCTTCTACCGCGAGGTGGTGGGGCTCCCGCTGGCCTTCGAGGTCCCCGAGCGCGGCGTGGCCTTCCTCTGGTGCGGAGCGCCCGGTCGGGCGATGCTCGGCCTCTGGTCGCTCGGCTCGATGCCGATGGGGATGAGCCTGCACGTGGCCTTCGACGTCGAGCTCGACGAGGTGATCGGCGCGCCGGGGCGCCTACGCGAGCAGGGCGTCGAGCCGCTGTCGTTCTTCGGGGAGCCGGCCGGCGAGCCGAGCGTGATCGGCTGGATGCCGGCCGCGGCCGTCTACTTCCGCGACCCTGACGGACACCAGCTCGAGTACCTCGCCATGATCGACGAGCAGCCGCGCCCCGAGGCGGGCATCGTGAGCTGGTCTGAGTGGCGATCGGGCTAACGCTCGCTCCGACCGGCCCGCGACGCCAGCAGGAAGCTCACGAGCGTGTCGAGCTCCGCGTCGCTCATGCGCTCGCCGAAGTCCTCCGGCATTCCCGAGTAGCCGCCGGGGCCGGGCGGGTCGAGGATCGTCGCCTCGAGTGACGCGGCTGTGTGTGAGCCGAGCCGCCCATCGAGGTCGGGACCGAACTCGCCGGTCGAGCCCGCCGCCGCGAGGGTGTGGCAGGTCGCGCAGCCCATGCGGGCGAACAGCGCTCGCCCGCCCTCTGGCTCGCCGGCCATCGTGCGGCCGGGCGCGGCGCCGCCGTCCTGTGCGCCGATGCCCGCGGTCAAGGCAAGGAGCGCGAGCGTCACCCCCGCCACGGCCAGCCCGGCCGCCAGGGCGACGGCAATACCCCGTCCGCCGCTCATCCCTCCGCGGGTGCGGGCCGCGCCGCGGAGCCCCGGCGCCGGCCACCGAGCGCGACCAGGGCGGAGGCAACGCCTCCCGCCATGAGCGAGAGGCCGATCGCCGCCCAGACGGGGACGCCCCCTCCGGCAGCGGTGGCGCCGCCGGCGGCGCCGATCTGGAACTCGCCGAACGAGTGCGTCAGGGAGAAGCCGTCATCGACGCTCACCCGCCAGCTGCCGGCCTGGGGGAACACGACATCGGCGCGGTAGACGCCCGGCTCGCTCGTGGGCGCGGCGGCGAAGGCGCGGCTTCCGCCCTGGCCGTCGTCGATCAGCACGCGCGGCTTGACCCCCTCGAGCGGCGTCCGCCCGTGCTGCAGGATCGTGGCCTCGGCCACCCAGGTGTCCCCGGCCCCGACGCCGGCCGGGAGCGTCTCGAGCCCGACCGTGGCCCAGCCGCCGGCCGTACTCGCGGCCGGTAGCGCGAGTGCCGCCAGCGCCGCCGCCGTCGTTGCCAGGATCGCCCGCCGTGCCATGCCGCTCCCTTCGCTCGCCGTCACCCCTACTACGGGCCTCGCCGCGATCCGGTTCCCTGCGCTCACCAGGCCGGCGGTGATGAGGGCCGACCCCTCCGTACGGCTCCCGTCGGCCGGCCCGCGTTCTCGTTACGCCGCGTAACGAATCGGGCGGTTCCGGGACGGAAGCCGCATGGCCCTCGATCCGCGCACTGAGGCGAGCGAGCGGCTCGGCGGCCGCGAGGTCCGCGTGCTCGAGCCATCCCCGCCCGCCGTGCAGGAGGGCCCCTGGTTCGCGGACGACCCGGTCGCGCCCGAGGGGGCCTCCGGGGTGGTGTCGCCCGTATCGAGCGGTGAGGTGCTGTGGCAGGACCTCGTGGACCGGGACCCCGGTCTCGCGGAGTTCTGTGCGGAACGCTGGCTCGCCGCCTGGACGCGGCTCGAGCCGCTGCCGCCGAGGTTCGCGAGCACGCGGGCCTCGCTCCACCGAGTGGCCGAGCACGTGATGAAGCCGGCGCGCGAACGGGCGAACGGCAAGTTCGGCCTGCGCTACACGCGCGGAGGCTTCGGCACCCCGTTCTACGGAGGCGACGAGCAGCTGCGCGTCGAGGGCGCCGCGCTCGTGTACAGCCACGGGGCCGACGAGCGCCGTGTGCCCCTCACCACCTTGCAGGCCGCGGCGCAGCTGGCGGGCGTGCCCGGCGAGGACGACGAGACGCCGCTGGCGGTCGACGCAGCGGCGTCCGCTGCGCTCGGCAGCTGGTACGGCTTCTGCTGCTCGGTGCTCGAGGAGCTGCGCGTGGCCGCGGCCGACCCGTCGCGCGTCCAGCTCTGGCCCGAGCACTTCGACATCGCGCTGGAGGCGGGCGCCGAGGAGGCGGGCGCCCGCGCGGCCTGCGGCGGCTCACCCGGCGACGAGGAGCACGCGGAGCCGTACCTGTACGTGGCGCCCTGGAGTGCGCGGCCCGAGGGCGAGCGCTGGAACGCCACCGCCTTCCCGGGCGCCGAGCTCTCGTACGCCGAGCTGCTGGCCGCGGACGACCAGCGCGAGCTGGCGCTCGACTTCTTTTGCACCCGGCTGGACGACCTGGCGGCCTGAGAGCCTTCGCCGGTGCCCGCCTACGTGTACCTGCTCCGCTGCGCGGACGGCTCGCTCTACTGCGGCTGGTCCACCGACCCCGACAGGCGACTCGCCCAGCACCAGGCCGGCAGGGCCAGCCGCTACACCCGCTCGCGCCGGCCAGTCGAGCTCGTGTGGACCGAGGAGCTCGCGAGCCGCTCGGAGGCAATGCGGCGCGAGGCCGAGATCAAGCGGCTGCCGGTGGCCGAGAAGCAGGCACTCATCCCTGGCCGGCGCCGGCGCTCGCCAGGAACGCGCGCACCTCGGCGTTGAAGCGCTCGGCCGCCTCGATGTTCGACAGGTGCCCGACCCTCTCCATCACGACGAGCTCGGAGCCGGGGATCTGTTCGTGCAGCGACTCTGCCACGGGCAGCGGAGAGCGCACGTCGGCGTCGCCGTAGAGGAGCAACGTAGGCACCGCGATCGAGGGCAGCGCGTCGCGCAGGTCCGCTTCGGCGAAGGCGTGAGCCATCGCCCGCATCCCGGCGGGGTGGAAGTCGACCATGAGCGCCACCACCTCCTCGACCATCGCCTCGGGCGCGGAGTCGGTGAGCAGGCCGGGCACGAAGTCGCGCGCCACGTCCTCGGGCGGCCGGTCGGCGTCACGCAGGCCCCGTTCGAGTCGCTCCCGCACCACCTCCGGTGGCAGGGATCCGCCCCAGCCCGCGTAGGCGGAGGCGAGCACCAGGCTGCGCGGAAGGGTCGGGTGGCGCCGGTAGAGCTCGAGCGCGAGGCCGCCGCCGAACGAGAGCCCGAGCACGTCGGGGCGCTCCAGTTCGAGCGCCGCCGCGAACCCCGCCACGCAGTCGGCGTAGTCCGGCAGCCGGAAGCTCTCGGGCGGGTCCGACGACGCCCCGCAGCCGGGGGCGTCCCAGGCGATGACGGTGAAGTCCGCGGCCAGGTCCTCGAGCTGGGGGTGCCACGAGCGGCTGTCGACCAGCACTCCGTGCAGCAGCACCAGCGGGGGGCCGCTGCCGGCCGACCGGTACGCGATCTCGAGCCCGCCGACGTCGACGCGTTCCAACCGGGACCGCCCGGTCAGCGCACCTGCGAGTCGGGCGCGAGCGCCGCGCGCACCGCTTCTTCGCACAGCTGCTCGAGCTGAGGCAGCATCTCGCGCAGCGGCTCCAGCGCCTGCCGGTCCTCGTCGCGGATCCACTCGGCCCGATCGCGCGACTCGACGAAGCTCGCGATCGTGCGACACAGCAGCGTCAGCCGAGCCGGCTGCACCACGACCGTGCCCGGCAACTGGGCGAGCTCGTCCGCCATGGCGGTGAGCTCGCGCAGCTCGAGCACTTCGTCCGCCGACAGGTCGGTAGTCCGATAGCGCTCGGCGATGATGATCGAGATCGCGTGGCGCGTGGCGGCCAGCTCGTCGTCGCGCAGGTCGAACAGCGCGTGCACGACGGTCTCGTCGTCGAGGTCGTACGTGATGTCGATGTGGGCGCGCTGCATGAGGTCGTCTACCACGCTATCGGCCGCTCGCCTGCCGAGTGTGAGACTTCTTTCATACCCGTTGGGATCCCGGCTCAAGCGACACGGCCCGCGTGGGTCGTTTCGTGCGATACAGCTCGAGCGCGTAGCGCCCGGCCGGATGCTCTCGGAATGCCCGGAGCTCGCCGGCCACCGGCTCGGGCAGCTCGTCGGGCTGGGGAAGCCTGACCCCGTACTCGGGCGGGACGGTCACCGCCGCGGCGAGCGCCGCGAAGGTGAGGTCGGCGGCGCTGAAGCGCTCCCCGCACAGGAAGGGCCGGCCGTCGGAGAGGAGCTTGGCGACCAGGTCGAACTCGGCGCGCACGCGCGGGCCGTCGTCGCTCACCGTCGTCGGGCGGATCGCGAGCTCGCGGCGCGCCCAGCCGCGTGCCGGCGGCCAGAGCGCGCCGAGCGCCCGTGCCTCCCAAGGGGGCACGCCCTGGTTGTTGAAGCGCATCAGCTCCTCCTTGTGGGGCAGCATGAGCGCGTAGATGAGCCGGCGCCCGTCGGGGCCGAGCCGCGCGTCGAGGCGGCGGCAGAGGGCGATCACCTCGTCCCTGATGGCCCGGTCGGCCGGCAGAAGGCGCTCACACTCCGCGAGCCCCGAGTCGGCGTAGCAGAGGATGTCCTCGGACTCGGAGAACACCCCTTCGGGCGCGACCAGCACCGGCACCGTGCCGGACCCGCCGGCGCGGCGTGACACGAACCGATGGACCCCCTGCACGTGGCGCTCCTCGCGGTAGTCCAGCCCGGCCCGGTCGAGCGCCCAGCGCGCCTTCTCGCAGTAGTGGCTGATCGGGATCGTCACGAGGCGGCGCACCGTCCAATCATCCCTCAGCGGACCGCGCTCGCCACGGCGGCCGTACGGTTAAGGATGCGTTCAGGTCCGTCCACCAGCGTCAGGGAGGTGCGCCTGCCGGTCGCCGCCGCCCTCCTTGTCGTGCTCGCGAGCGCGGCCGCCACGGCCGCCTACGCGCTCTCGCGGCCCGCGCCCGAGCCGCCCCCGCTCGCCGAGCTGCCCGCCGTGCCCGCGGCGCCGGAGCCCGAGCCGATCCGCCCGAAGCTCGAGCCGCCGACGCCGGAGCCGATCCGCTGGCGCCGCTCGCTGGCGGTCGGCTCGCACGCGGCCGGCAGGCTCGTGCGCGGCGTGCGGCTGCCCCCCGAGCGGCCCGAGTTCTTCACCTGGGATCCCGTCAAGCGGCGCTCGCCCAACCGCCCCTGGCGGCGCTTCGGCACCGGCCGCGTGATCCGCGTGCTGCTGGAGGTGGCCCGTGAGCATCGCGCCGCGCATCCGCGGGCTCCACGCATGGCGATCGGCGACCTCAGCCGTCCCCGCGGCGGGGACTTCGGCCCGCAGTTCGGCTATATCGGACACGCGAGCCACCAGAACGGCCTCGACGTGGACGTCTACTACCCGCGCGCGGACGGCCGCGAGCGAGCCCCCAGGGACGCCACGCAGATCGACCGGCGCCTCTCCCAGGAGCTGGTGACCCGCTTCCTCGCCCGCGGAGCCGAGGTGATCTTCGTGGGCCCCAACACGGGCCTCCGCGGCCCGCCCGGGCGCGTCCAGGCGCTTGTCAACCACGACAACCACCTGCACGTGCGCTTCCCGCTCTAGGTTCCGTTGGCCAGCCGCGGGCGCGGCGGGTGCGAGAACAGGCGCCAGAGCCCCGCCTCGGGCATGCGCTCCACCGCATACCCGGCCGCCAGCGACTCGCCCTCGAGCAGGGTGCCGAGCCGCGGCTCCGGCGGGAAGCGGCTGATCGCCACGACCGTTCGCAGGCGCACGGCCATCGGCCGCTCGGCGATCCACAGCACCGCCACGGACGGCACGGCCAGCGGACGGCCGGAACGAGGGTCGGTGGTGGCCGGCGACTCGCGCAGCTCGATCTCCACCGCCCCATGGCTCAGTTCCTCGCCTTCCAAGAAGGCCTGTACCGCTCGCCTCTCCCCGATCACCGCCTCCCGAAGGTAGGGTCGCCGCGGCAGCTGCGCCACTCGGCAATCCGTCTATGGACGGCCCATGCCCACATAGGCTGGCGTCCATGCCGGGAAGCGTGCGCGCGTTCGCGCCAGGGCGCGTGAACCTGATCGGGGAGCACACCGACTACAACGACGGCCTCTGCCTGCCGTTCGCCATCGCGCGCGGCGTGACCGTGAGCGCGCGTCCCCACGTGGGCGCGGGACGCGCAATCGAGGCGCGCGCGCTCGACCTCTCGCAGGCGGATCGCTTCGCGCTGGACGAGGATATTCCCCCGCCCCATCCCGGCCGCGGCGGCGCGCCCTACGGCTGGCCGCGCTTCGTGCGCGGCGCGGCGGCAGAGCTGCGGCGCGACGGCATCGAGCCGCGCCCCTGCGTGCTCGAGATCCGCGGCGACGTGCCGCGGGGCGCCGGGCTGGCGTCGTCCGCCGCCCTCTCGGTGTCGCTCTGCCTCGCCCTCTGCGCGGTCTCCGGCGCGGAGCCGCCCGAGCCGGTGGCTCTCGCCCAGCTCTGCTCCAGGATCGAGAACGACTGGTGCGGCGCCGAGACCGGCCTGCTCGATCAGCTGGCCTCCCTGCTTGGCGAGGAGGGCCGCGCGGTCCGCCTCGACATGCGCGACCTGAGCGCCGCTCCGGTCGAGCTGCCGTTCGGCGGCCACCGGCTCGTCATGCTCGGTTCCGGGGTCTCGCGCAGGCTCGCCGCCTCGGGCTACAACCGGCGCCGCGAGGAATGCCGCCAGGCCGCCGCGGCGCTCGGGGTGCGCTCGCTGCGCGACGCCACCGGCGCCGCCGACCTGCCGGAGCCGCTCGCGGGCCGTGTGCGCCACGTGCTCTCCGAGAACGAGCGCGTGGACGACGCGGTGGCGGCGCTCCGGGCCGCCGACATGCCCGCGCTCGGTGCGCTGCTCGACGCCTCGCACCGCAGCCTCCGCGACGACTACGAGGTGTCGGTGCCGGAGATCGAGCGCGCGATCGAGGCCTGCTCCCGGGCGGGCGCGCTCGGCGCGCGCATCATGGGCGGCGGCTTCGGCGGCTCCGTGCTGGCGCTGTTCGGTCCGGACCGCGAGCCTCCCGAGGGCGCAGCAGCGGTCGAGCCCGCGGCCGGCGCGAGGCTGATCTGATAGATCTTCCTCCGCCGTGGATCGCCGTTTGGCCCGCAAGAACATCCGCACCGGTCTGATCGCGGGCGCGATCGCGCTGACGGTGTTCGGGCTCGCGTTCGTCGTGGGGCTGGTCTACTGATGGCCGAGCGGGTCCAGGCGCGCGACGCCGAGCCGGTCGGCGAGACCATTCACCTGCCCGGCCCGTCCTACCTCCCCGTGGTCACCGCCGCGGGGCTCGCGATCCTCGTGATCGGCATCGTGCACTCGTGGTTCCTCGTCGCCGCGGGCGCGCTGATCGCCCTGATCGCGATCGTGCGCTGGATCAGGGAGTCGCGGCAGGAGATCTCAGAGCTGCCGCTCGAGCACTAGCGCCAGATGAACGTCCCGGACTGGGCGCTATAGGGGGTGGTCAGGGACGTTCGATGGACGGCAGCGGCTCAGCTGTTCGCGGCCTCGAGGTCGGACGGCAGCTCGCTCGTCGCGCCGTCCGAGACCCAGCAGCGCACGATGTCGCGCATCGAGAGCACGCCGACCATCTTGCCGCCGTCCACCACCACGAGGTGGCGGAAGCCGCCTCGGACCATGGCTTCGGCCGCGCGTTCGAGCGACCACTCCGGCGATGCGAAGGTGAGCTCAGGAGACAGGTGGTCGGCAACCCGCTCGGTGGTGGGGTCCTGCCCCTGGGCGACCGACTGGAGCACGTCGCGCTCGGTCACGATGCCGGGACCCGGCTGCTCGGGGTCGATGACCACGGCCGCGCCGACGCCCCGGTCCGCCATCGCCTTCGCCGCGTCCTGCAGCGAGTGACCCGGGTTCACCGTCAGCACGACGTTGCTCATCCCGACCCGAACCTGCATCCCGCTCCCTTCGATTTCGTCCTTACGACGCTCGTGGCAATCGTCTCAAGCAGCCTACTTGATGATCCGTTTCCCCGTCCGACGCGTATCCCCTTCATGGTGCGGCCCACGACACGCTTTCGGCGCCGAGAGCTCTTCGACGACGCGATCGACGTGATCGCCGAGGACTACGCGGACGAAGACCTGTCCCTGACCGAGGTCGCCCACCGCATCGCCACCTCCCCGCGCCAGCTCCAGCGCGCGTTCGCCGAGGCCGGAGGCACGAGCTTCCGGCGCGAGATCCAGCGGGTCCGCATGGACCGCGCCGCCGAGCTTCTGCGGGAGGGATCCCGGCCGGTGCAGGACGTGGCGGCGGCCGTCGGCTACCGCCACGGAGCGCAGTTCGCCAAGGCGTTCCGCCGCCACCACGGCGCCCCGCCGTCGAGCTTCCGCGAGCGCGGCCGGTCCATCGCGGCATAGGCCGCCCAGGCCCTCAAGAGCCCGTCGTTTTTGGCGCCTCGCCTGCGTCGCGCGCATCCCCGCGAACCCATAGACTGGCGCGCCGTGGGCGACAGGGAAACCGTGACCGGCGACGAGGCCAAGGGGCCGCCGGAGACCGACCCGCGTATCGCAGGGGAGAAGCACCCTGTGGCGCGGATGATCGCGATCGGCGTGTTCGCCTCGCTGGTCGGAATCGGGATCTCGCTGCTGATCGACTGGTTCCCCGCGGACGCCTCGAGCGCCGCCGTGGACATCGACACGCTCTACGACATCCTGCTCATCTGCTCGGTGCCCGTCTTCGTGCTCGTGATGACGATCGCGATCTACAGCGTGGTCCGCTTCCGCGCAAAGCCCGGCGACATGGGCGACGGGGCCCCGATCCACGGCAACGCCCGGCTCGAGGTGTTCTGGGTCAGCGTCCCGTTCCTCATGGTCACGGCCCTGGCGATCTACGGCTGGATCGTGCTCGACGACATCGAGGCCAAGGCCCAGGACCAGATGGTGGTCCAGGTCACCGGCCAGCAGTTCACCTGGACCTTCGGCTACCCCGGGGAGCGGGTGCGCTCGGAGGAGCTCGTGCTCCCCGTGGACCAGCCCGTGGAGTTCCGGATCAGGACAAAGGACGTGCTGCACTCGTTCTGGGTGCCGGAGTTCCGGCTCAAGTCCGACGCCGTGCCGGGCCTCACCACCAAGATCCGTCTCTCGCCGACGGAGGTGGGGAGCTACCAGGTGGTGTGCGCCGAGCTGTGCGGGCTCGGCCACGCGGCGATGCGCCAGCTCGTGCGGGTCGTCCAGCCCGAGGCCTTCGACGCCTGGCTGGCACGCGAGCGCCGGCGGGCCGGCGGCGGTAGCGGCGGCGCAGGTGCCGGCGGACAGTCCGGCGACACGGGCGGCGGCGACACCGGCGGGGGCGGCGGCGGGGCCGAAGGCGAGCAGATCTTCGCCTCCAGCGGCTGCGGCGGCTGCCACACCCTTGCCGCGGCGGGCACGAACGGCGACGTCGGACCGAAGCTCGACCAGATCTCGAAGCCCGACGAGGCCTACATCAAGCAGTCGATCGAGAACCCGAGCGCGAGCGTGGTCAAGGGCTTCAACGACGGCATCATGCCCTCCGACTACGCCGACCAGCTCTCGCCCGAGGAGATCGACGCGCTCGTGAAGTACCTTCTGGAGTCTCAGCAATGACGTTCACGCAGAGGCTCTTCGCACCCGGTTGGTACCGCGCGGCGCTCGGCACCGCGCTCGGCTTCGGTTTCGGCACGGCGATCGTCGTGCTGGTCCGCGCGGCCTACGGCTGGGACCCGATCGTCAACTGGGATTCGATCGTCACGGTCGGCGCCCTGATCGCCGCGCCGCTGGGCTATCTGGTCGGGATCGGCTGCTTCGACTACTGGTTCCGGTGGGCCTCCGGCGCGCCCACGATCCCCGAGGACCACTCGGGTCACGGGGCCTACTCGTGGAAGGACTACTTCCGCGTGAACACCGATCACAAGGTGATCGGGATCCAGTACATCGTGACCACGATGTTCTTCTTCATCGCCGGCGGGCTGATGGCGATGTTGATGCGCGCGGAGCTGGCCCAGCCCGGCACGCAGTTCGTGGACGCGAACACCTTCAACGGGCTGTTCTCGGTGCACGCCTCGCTGATGATCTTCCTGTTCATCATCCCCGTGTTCGCCGGGATCGCGAACTACGTGCTCCCGCTGATGATCGGCGCGCCGGACATGGCGTTCCCACGCCTGAACGCGCTGTCGTTCTGGATGCTCCCGATCGGCGGCGTGATGATGCTGTGCTCGTACTTCGCCGAGGGCGGCGCATTCGCCACGGGCTGGACCGCCTACGCCCCGCTCTCCACCGAAACCCCGATGGGCCAGCAGTTCTTCACGCTCGGGGTGCAGTTCGCGGGCGCCTCGTCGATCGCCACCGCGCTCAACTTCCTGGTCACGATCATCACGATGCGAGCGCCGGGCATGACGTTCTGGCGCATGCCGCTGCTCGTGTGGGCGAACTTCACCACCTCGCTGCTGGTGGTGATCGCC
The DNA here is from genome assembly GCA_035650215.1 of Thermoleophilaceae bacterium. GTDB lineage: Bacteria > Actinomycetota > Thermoleophilia > Solirubrobacterales > Thermoleophilaceae > JACVRW01. Next base: position 927 of record DASRIC010000065.1, on the reverse strand, counting down.
ACGCCGTTCATCGCCGGCTCGCAGTTCATGGTGCTGCTCGACCGCACGCTCGGCACGCAGTTCTTCAACGCGGCCGACGGCGGCGACGTGCTCATGTACCAGCACGTCTTCTGGTTCTACTCGCACCCGGCCGTTTACATCATGATGCTGCCGGGCTTCGGGATCATCAGCGAGGTCATCTCGACGCACGCCCGCAAGCCGATCTTCGGCTACCGGATGATGGCGTTCTCGCTGGTGGCGATCGTGATCCTCGGCTTCACGGTCTGGGCGCACCACATGTTCGTATCGGGCATGTGGAGCTGGCTGCGCGTCCCGATGATGATCACGACGATGCTGATCGCGGTGCCGACCGGCATCAAGATCTTCTCCTGGCTGGCGACGCTATGGCGAGGGGTGATCCATCTCCGAACGCCCATGCTGTTCGCGCTGGGTTTCATCACGATGTTCACCCTCGGCGGGATCAGCGGCATCATGCTCGCGGTCGTGCCGTTCGACATCCACGTGTGGGACACCTACTTCATCGTCGCCCACATCCACTACGTGCTGTTCGGCGGCTCGGTGTTCACGATCTTCGCCGGCATCTACCACTGGTTCCCGAAGATGACCGGCCGGATGTACGACGAGACGCTCGGGCGCCTCCACTTCTGGATGTCGTTCATCTTCTTCAACCTCACCTTCGGCCCGATGCACTTCGTGGGCATCGACGGGATGCCGAGGCGGGTGGCCGACTACTCCGAGCAGTTCGCGACCTGGAACGCGATCATCTCGATCTCGGCGTTCATCTTCGGCGCCTCGTTCCTGATCTTCCTCTACAACGTCATCGCCTCGTGGCGGCACGGCCCCAAGGCCGAGGGCAACCCCTGGCGGGCGCCCTCGATCGAGTGGCAGGTGTCCTCGCCGCCGCCCGTCTTCAACTTCGACGAGATC
>DASRIC010000064.1:0-95364 GCA_035650215.1 Thermoleophilaceae bacterium | reverse complement strand
GCGGTCGAGAACCCCGCGACCGGGCAGGTCATCGCGACCGTGCCGGACATGAGCCCTGACGAGGTCAAGGCGATGGTCGCCAAGGCCCGCGCGGCGCAGCCCGGCTGGGAGGCGCTCGGGTTCGCCGGCCGCGAGGTCGTGCTGCGGCGCTGCCAGAGGTGGATGGTCGACAACTCGGACCGGGTGATCGACACGATCGTCTCCGAGACCGGCAAGACCTACGAGGACGCGCTGGCGGCGGAGGTCTCCTACGCGACCGCGGCGTTCGCGTTCTGGGCGAAGAACGCCGAGGGCTACCTCGAGGACGAGAAGGTCAAGACCGGTTCGCCGTTCGCCAAGGGCCGCCGGCTCGTGGTGCGCCACGCGCCGGTCGGTGTCGTGGGCGTGATCGGACCCTGGAACTACCCGCTCACCAACTCGTTCGGTGATTGCATCCCGGCGCTCGCCGCCGGCAACGCAGTGCTCCTGAAGCCCTCCGAGGTCACGCCGCTCACCTCGATGCTGATGGGCGAGATGCTGCGCGAATGCGGGTTGCCCGAGGACGTCTACCAGGTGGTGCCGGGCTACGGCGAGACCGCGCAGGCGCTGATCGACGAGGTGGACTTCGTGATGTTCACCGGCTCGACGGCCACCGGCAAGAAGGTGATGGAGCGCGCGGCGCGCACGCTCACGCCGGTGTCGCTCGAGCTGGGCGGCAAGGACCCGATGATCGTCTGCGCGGACGCCGATCTCGAGCGCGCCGCCAACGCGGCGGTCCACTACTCGATGCAGAACGCCGGTCAGACCTGCATCTCCACCGAGCGCGTCTACGTCGAGGAGCCGATCTACCAGGACTTCGTGCGGCGCGTGACCGAGAAGGTCAACGGGCTGCGTCAGGGTGCACCCGGCGGGCCCGGGTCGGTCGACCTCGGGGCCGTGATCCATCCGCCGCAGTCGGACATCGTCGAGCGTCACGTGGCGGACGCGGTCGAGCGCGGCGCCCGCGTGCTCACCGGGGGCAACAGGCGCGATCAGGGCGGCCACTACTACGAGCCCACCGTGTTGGTGGACGTGGACCACTCGATGGCCTGCATGCAGGAGGAGACATTCGGCCCGACGGTGCCGATCATGAAGGTGCGAGACGCCGACGAGGCGGTCAAGCTCGCCAACGACTCGCCCTTCGGGCTGGCCGCGTCCGTGTGGACGAAGGACGCCTCGAAGGGCGAGCGCCTGGCGCGCCGGCTCGAGGCCGGGGCGGTCACGGTCAACGACGCGCAGATCAACTACGTGGCGCTCGAGCTGCCGATGGGCGGCTGGAAGGAGTCCGGCTTCGGCACGCGCCACGGTGCGGCCGGGATCCGCAAGTACACGAAGATGCAGACCCTCCTCGTAACGAAGTTCGCGCCGATGAAGCGCGACTTGCACATGATGCCCTACAGCGCCGGCCGCACGAAGCTGCTCGGGCGGCTCGTCAAGTTGCTGTACGGGCGCGGCAAGCGCTAAGGCCTCAGCCCGGGGCTCCGATACAGGGGGCGTGCGTTCGCGCCTCCTCTGTCTCGTGCTCGCCGGCCTCGTGGTGGCGGCGCCGGCGGCCCTCGCTCTCGCAGCACCCGTTGCGAACCCCGCCGAGCGGCTTGTCGACCTTCCGATCGACGACGAGGCCTACGACCACGCCACGGACTGCCGCAAGCGCCCGAGCGCGGGCGCGCTCGCGCTGGTCGACTGGCTGGAGGCCAACGCCGCGGGCGAGTCGTGGGGGATCATGCGTTGCGAGCGCTGGGGCAAGGGGCGCGCCTCCCTCCACGCCGAGGGCCGCGCGGTCGACTGGCACCTCGACGCCAGGCTGGCCGCCGACCGCCGCGAGGCGCGCCGGCTGATCGACCTCTTCCTGGCCACCGACAGCGCCGGCAATGAGCGCGCGCTGGCGCGCCGGATGGGCATCCAGGAGCTGATCTGGAACTGCCGCTCGTGGTGGTCGGGCTCGGACGGCACGGAGCCCTATTCCGGCTGCTTCACCGAGCCTGGGGCGCGCCGCCGGGGCGTGAGCCCCACCGCCGCCCATCGCGATCACATCCACATCGGCCTGTCGCGCGCGGGCGCCCGCAAGCGCACGAGCTTCTGGGCGCGCTAGGGCCCACGAGCCTACGGATACAGGTCCCCGGCCTCGCCGACCACGAAGATCGCGCTCACCGGGCAATTGCCCGCGGCCTCGAGGATGTCATCGGTCGCCGCCCCGTCGGGGTTCACCACCACGGCCTTGTCCTCGTCGTCGAGCTGGAAGACGTCGGGCGCAGTGTCCACGCAGTCGCCCGAGCCGATGCAGAGCCCACGGTCGACCGTGATCTCGAGCTTGTTGACGGGCGAGAGGCCGGCCATCAGCGCTTGCGCCGGAGCAGGATCAGCGCAAGCGTGGCGACGAGGAGGACGAGCGGCACCAGCGTGCGCGGGTCGAAGCCGCTGCCGCGCTCGTGGGAGTCCTCGCTCGCGGGCATCGGGAACTCGTCCGCCGCGAGCACGTCGTGCGGCACGCGGATCCCGCTCGGGTCGGCCGGCACGCGCTCGTGGCGCGTCCCGATGCCGAATTCCTCGGCGGCGAGCACGTCGTGGGGCTCCTCGATCCCGCTCGGATCGGGCGGAATCTCGGACGGCTGGCGTTCGGTCTCGGTCATTCTCCCTATCGTTCCAGAATCCATGGGCGACCCAACCCAGACCGAGCTCGAGGCGGCCGCGTTCAGGCAGCTGGTTAAGCATCTGCGCGAACGGACCGATGTCCAGAACATCGACCTGATGGAGCTCGCCGGGTTCTGCCGCAACTGCCTGGCGCGCTGGTACCGCGAGGCGGCAGAGGAGCGGGGTGTCGAGATTGAGGACGCTCGCGCAAGGGAAATCGTCTACGGGATGACCTACGAGGAATGGAAGTCCAGATACCAGCGCGAATCCGAGCCGCAGCAGCGCTAGGCGCGCTGGCGCTGGTCGTGGCCGGTTGCGGCCGGACCACGGCCGCCCCGGACGAGCAAGACGCGGTCCAGGCAGGGGACGGCGAGGTGGTCCTCACCCCCGAGACCGCGCGCAGCGCCCGCGCCGGCGCCGCCGCCGACGGCGAGCCCAACCGCTCGAAGGCGCAGGTCGTCCAGCTCCAGGGCGCCGGCAGCCAGCCCGCGCCTGAGGACGCCGCTTCCACCGCCGACGCTCCTAGCCCCGGCGCGCCCACGGACGCCGAGGTGCGCGAGGAGCTGCGCGAGGCCCGCGCGGCGCTCACGAGCTTCCGCAAGCACCTCAACACCACCGCCTTCCTACCCACCGGCGCGCGCGCCCGCGTGCTCCCCGACGGCACGGCGGTCGCGCCCGAGAACGCCCCCGAGGTCGTGAAGCGCGTGATCATGGCCGGCAACGAGATCGCGAAGTTCCCCTACAAGTGGGGCGGCGGCCACGGCGCGTGGCGCGACGACGGCTATGACTGCTCGGGCTCCGTGTCGTTCGCGCTGGCGGGCGCCGGCCTGCTGAAGAGCCCGCTCGCCTCAGGCGCCTTCATGAACTACGGCGCGCCGGGCCCCGGCAGGTGGATCACGATCTACACCCACTCGGGCCACATCTTCATGTACGTCGCCGGCCTGCGCTTCGACACGAGCGGCCAGGGCCGCGCCGGCACCCGCTGGCAGGAGGAGGAGCGCTCGACCGCCGGCTTCACGGTGCGGCACATTCCCGGGCTGTAGGCGAGCGGGCCGGGATCAGCCCGGCGGGTACGGTGGCGCCTCGCCCCAGCCCCAGCGCGGCACGGGCGCCTCGGGCGGCGGCTCGGCACCGGGCTGCGAGTTGGCGAGCGCCAGCCGTGTGCCCCACTCGACGTAGGCCACGAACGCCGAGCGGAACTCGGGGTCGTCGGGGAGGCCGGCCTCGTCGGCCGCGTCGCAGATCAGGCTCACCCAGCGGCGGCGCTTGTCCTCGGTGAGCGCGAGGCCCCGGTGCTTGCCGAGCATGTGCGGGTAGCCGCCGTGCTCCTCGGTGTAGAGGGTTGGTCCGCCGAACACCTCGGAGAGCCACACCGCCACGTGCCGCGGGTGGTGTGCGTCCATGTGCCGGAACACCGGCTCGAGCAGATCGTCCTCGCGCACCTTGCCGTAGAAGACCTCGGTGAGGCGCTCGAACGCCTCGCCGCCACCCGCCCACTCGTAGAGGGTGGGAGGCTCGGCGCCGCCCGCCGTCACTCGAGCTCCTCCGGCGTGAGCTCCAGCTCCAGCGGGCGGCCGGCCCGCAGAAGCCGCACGGTGACCGGCACGCCGATCAGGTCGGCCACCATCAGTTGCTGGAGGTCCTCCACCCGCGTGGTCGCCGTTCCGTTCACCGCGAAGATCAGGTCCTCCACGCGGATGCCCGCGCGGGAGGCCGGAGTGGAGTCCACGACCTGCACGACCTCGATGCAGGTCTCGGCGCCCGCGGCGGAGGCGCGTGCGGCAGGCGGCACCGGGCGCGGTCCGCCGGCGATGCCGAGGTAGGCGCGCCGCACGCGGCCGTCGCTCATCAGGGCGGAGATAACGCGCTCGGTCGTGTGGTTGATCGGCACGGCCAGACCGAGGCCCACGCCGGCGACCGCGGTGTTGATCCCTACCACCCGCCCGCGGCTGTCGGCCAGGGCGCCGCCGGAGTTGCCGGGGTTCAGCGCCGCGTCCGTCTGGATCACGTTGTCGATGATTCGACCGGCGCGACCTGAGCGCGCCGGAAGCGAGCGCCCGAGCGCGGACACCACGCCGGCCGTGACCGAGCCGCCGAGCCCGTTGGGGTTGCCGATCGCGATCACGAGCTGCCCGACGCGCAGGCGCTCGGCGCTCCCGAGCTGGGCGGCCGCGAGCGGCGCGCCCTCGGCGCGCAGCAGGGCGAGGTCCGAGAGCGGATCGCGGCCCACCACCTCGAAGCGCTCCTCGCGGCCGTCGGCGAAGGTGGCGCGGCCGCGGGTGCTCGAACGCCCGACCACGTGCGCCGAGGTGAGCAGGAAGCCGTCGGGGGTGAGCGCCACCGCGCTGCCCGCGCCCACCGGCACCTGCCCGCCGCGGCTGCGACGCATCACCCTCAGGCTCGCCACCGAGGGGGCGAGCCGCTCGGCCACGCCGATCACCGCCCGCGAGTAGGCGTCGAGTGCCTCCACCTCGGGGTCGACCGACACGGCGTTCACGCCGCCCGCTGCGCTTCCCCGAACGCGACCGTGACGTTGCGCTCCTCGGTGCCGCGCAGGAGGCCGAGCTCGATCTCGCCGCCCGTGGCGGGCACGCCGTCGAGCGCCGAGTAGAGCGCCTCGACCCCGGCGGTCTCGGCGCCGGCGGCGGACACGATCAGGTCGCCGCGCTCGACCCCCGCCACCGCGGCGGGCCCGCCGTCCTCGACGCCCCGCACGAGCAGACCCTCGCGCTCGGGCAGTCCGACCGCGTGGCGCATGCGGCGCGCCACTCGGGGCGGGGCCACCGCCACGCCGAGCCGGTGCGGGGCCGGCGCCTCGCCGCGACCGAGCAGCTCGGCGCGCTCTTTCAGCGCCCCACTCGCGGGGAGGGCGAGGATCAGTCCCCCGTCCAGGCGCAGGCTGTTGATACCGAGCAGGGTGCCGTCGAGCCCCACGAGCGGCCCGCCCGAGGAGCCACGGGGCAGCGGGGCCGTGTGCTCGATCGCGCCGCGCACTCGCCGGCCACGCGGACCGCGGAAGCTCCGCCCTTCGGAGGACACGAAGCCGAGCGTGGCGCGCAGGCCGCGGCCGCCGGGATTCGCCAGCGCGATCACCGGGGCGCCGATGCCGGGCGCGTCAGCCGGCTCCCACGCCACCGGTTCGGCGTCGCCGGTGTCGACCGCGATCACGGCCACGTCGAGGTCGTGGTCGACCCCGGCGAGCTCGCCGCGCTCGCGGCGGTCGCCGGCGAAGCGGACGGTCACCTCCTCGCGGCGCAGGTTGTGGGCGTTCGTGAGCACCTGTCCGGCGGCGATCACCACTCCGGAGCCGAGCCCCCAGCCGCGTCCGAGCCCAACCACGGCGCCGCCGACGCGCTCGGCGCTGCCGGCGATCGCCTCCTGAAATGCCGATAGCGAGTCCATGTCCGAGTTCTCCCTAGTAACTTGCTAATTGCAAGTGACTATACATAGGCCACATAGGATGCCGGTGGTGGCCGAGCCCGCCCCCACACCCCTCGCCGCCGCCCTCGACAGCGTGGGCGACCGCTGGACGCTCCTGATCGTGGGCGCCCTGCTCGACGGACCGCGCCGCTTCGGCGACCTCCAGGAGCAGCTGCCGGGGATCGCGCCCAACGTGCTCGCCGGACGCCTGCGACGGCTGGCGAGCGAAGGGCTCGTGCTGGCGCAGCCCTACTCGGAGCGCCCGCGGCGCTTCGTGTACGAGCTCACCGCGTCCGGCCACGAGCTGGCCGGGGCGCTGCGGCTGCTGGCGGATTGGGGCGCGCGCTACCGCGAGGGCGCCGAGCCGCCGCGCCACGAGGTCTGCGGAACCCCGGTCGAGGCGCGCTGGTGGTGTCCCACCTGCGAGCGGCCCGTGGACGGCGACGAGGCCGACGACCTGCACTACGCCTGACGTCTGAGAGCCCGGTTGCGATTGGCGCTCCGGCCGGTGGGGGAGTGCTACCTTCGGCTTCCTTGGAGGACGAGCCCACACGCCGTCTGGACACAGGGCGGGGGCCCCCACGCAGGCCGCCCCGCCGCGAGGACGAGTCCGTCTACCGGCGCCGCCGCCTGGTGGCGGCCGGCGCCGGAGCGATCGTGCTGCTGCTCGTGATCGTGCTGATCGCGAGCGCCGGCGGTGACGGCGGCGACGACACGAGCACCGCGCCGGCCGATCTCGGGGTGCCCACCACGACGTCGCGCACTCGCGACGAGCGGGACACCACGAACACCGAGACCGAGACGACCGAGACCGACGAGAACGGCGGCACCGTCGCACCGGTCACGCCTCCGTCGACGGGCACCCCCAGCACCGGGACGCCGAGCACCGGCACGCCGAGCACCGGCACCCCGGTCACGCCTGACACGCCCACGCCCGCCCCCGCCCCGCCGGCCGGCGGAGAGGGCGGGGGCGCGGTGGCGCCGTCGCCCTGACGCGGCGCGGTCGGCTCAGGCTCAGTCCGCGTCCGCGGACGGCCGCCTGCGGCCGCGCTTGAGGTCGCCTCGCCGCCGCTTGGACTCGACCCGCCTCGCCCGCGCCCTCCGGCTCGGCCGGCTTGCGCGGCGCGCCCGCGGCACCACGAGCGCGGAGGCGAGCCGCTCGCGCAGGCGCTCGAGCGCGAGCTCGCGATTGCGCGTCTGACTGCGCGTGTCCTGAGCCACGACACGCACGACCGGACCGAGCCGTGCGGATATCCGGCGCTTCTGCTCGTCGCTCAGCGCGCTCGATTCCCAGACGTCGAATACGGCCTCGATGCGCGAGGCCGTGACGTTGGCGTGCTGGCCGCCGGGCCCCGACGACCGGCTCGCGCGGAGCTCGACCTCGGACAGCGGGACGGCCACCCCGCGGCCGATCGCCAGCGGGTCGTCCATGGGCGCCCAACCTAGTGACCTGAGTTGCCCCTAGCGCCGCCGGCCCTTGAGCGAGCGGCGCCGGCGGCCGGGCTTGGCGGCGGCACGGCGGGCGCTCCACTCGCGGAGGGTCAGCCCGTCGGGCACGTCGCACTCGAGGACGCGGAAGGCCTGGTCGCGAACTGTCTGAGTGGTGGCCGTCATACCTCTCTGACGGCCGGGTTCGACCGAAATTACGCCGATCCTGCCAAGCTGCCCGCTCATGCGGGTGGCGGTCGTCGGGCATGTGGAGTGGATCGAGTTCGCCCGTGTGCCGCGCGTGCCCCTCGCCGGGGAGATCGTGCACGCCGGCGAGAACTGGCAGGAGCCCGCGGGCGGTGGGGCGGTGGCGGCGGTGCAGCTCCTCAAGCTTGCCGGCGGCGCCGCGCTCTACACCGCCTTCGGGAACGACGAGGTGGGACACCGCTCCGAGCGTGGCCTCGAGGAGCTCGGGCTCGATGTGAGGGCGGTGTTCCGGCCCGAGTCGCAGCGGCGCGGCTTCGTGCACGTCGACGACGCCGGCGAACGGACCATCACGGTGCTCGGGCCGAGGCTCGGCCCGGCCGGGAGCGACCCGATCGAGTGGGAGGAGCTCGACGGCGTGGACGCTGTGTACTTCACGGCGGGCGACGCCGCGGCCGTGCGGCATGCGAGGCGGGCGGGGACGCTCGTCTCGACCGCGCGTGGGCTCGCGACGCTCGTGGCGGCCGGAATCGAGCTCGACGCGCTGGTGGCGAGCTCGAACGATCCCGGCGAGCGCTACGACCCCGGGGTGCTCGACCCGCCGCCGCGCTACGTGGTCCGGACCGCCGGTGCGGCGGGCGGCGAGTGGGAGGCGGCCGACGGCTCCAGCGGGCGCTGGGAGGCCACGCCGCTGCCGGGCCCCGTAAAGGACTCCTACGGTTGTGGCGACAGCTTCGCGGCGGGCCTCACCCACGGCCTCGGCGCGGGCATGACGATCGACGAGGCGCTCACGCTCGCCGCCCGCTGCGGCGCGGCGTGCTTGACCGGTCGCGGGCCCTACGAGGGCCAGCTGCGTCTCGACTGAGCCTGCTCCCCGGCGGCCGCCGGTGCCTCAGCCGGCGACGTGCCCGTCCTCGGGCTCGATCGGGAGGCCCGCCCGCACCCACGCGATCAGGCCGCCGTCGAGGTTGTGCGCGTCGAACCCGGCGGACTCGAAGGCCTGCGTCGCGAGCGCCGAGCGGCTCCCCGAGCGGCAGTAGAAGAGGATCGGACGTCCGCGGTCGATCGAGGTGGCCTCGGCGGCCAGCCGGTCGATCTCGATGTGGCGCGCGCCGGCGAGGCGCCCGGCCTCGTACTCGTCGGGGCGGCGCACGTCCACGAGCTGGACGTCGCCCCCGCGCAGCAGCTCGTAAGCGCCCCTGGGATCGAGCTCGCTCATGCGGGTTCGACACTACCGACCTCGGTTAGATGGATGGCTGATCCCAAACCCCGCGCACCCCTGGATGGCACGCGGATTCGGAGTCAACCATCTAGGGTCTCGGGCATGGAGTGGAACGTCCGCGGAAAGACCGTGTTCATCACCGGGGCCGCACGCGGTTTGGGGGCGGAGACCGCCCGCCGGGTCGCGGCGCGGGGCGCCAACGTCGCGCTGGTGGGCCTCGAGCCGGACGAGCTCGAGCGCGTGGCCGCCCAGTGCGGCTCGAACGCAGCCTGGTTCGAGTGCGACGTGACCGACAACGACGCCCTGGAGGGTGCGCTCGCGGGCGCGATCGAGCGCTTCGGCCGGATCGACGTGGTGATGGCCAACGCGGGGATTGCGCCGGTGGGCATGGTGCGCTCGACCGATCCCGCCGCCTTCGAGCGCACGATCGAGATCAACCTGATCGGGGTCTGGCGCACGGTGCGCGCCTGCCTGCCTCAGGTGATCGAGAGCCGCGGCTATGTGCTCGTGATCGCCTCGCTTGCGGCCGCGATGCACGGGCCGGGCATGGCGGCCTACTCCGCGAGCAAGGCGGGCGCGGAGGCGTTCGCGAACTCGCTGCGCGTGGAGGTCAAGCACCTCGGGGTCGACGTCGGGGTCGGTTACTTCAGCTTCATCGACACCGACATGGTGCGCGGCGGCGACGAGCACCCGACCCTTGGCGGGTTCCGCGCGAAGGCCCCCAAGCCGTTCTCGAACACCTATCCGCTCTCGCAGGCGGGTCAGGCAATCGCCGACGGGATCTCCGAGCGCAAGCGCTGGGTCGTTGTGCCCGGCTGGGCGCGCCCGCTGATTTTCCTCCGCGCGATCCTGTGGCCGCTGTTCGACAAGGGCTCCCACGACACTGCGGCCGAGGCCGACGCGGTGTTCATGAAGGATGTCGAGAAGCGGGGCGCCGAGTCGGCCTCGGCGCCCGTCGGCCCGGGCGGCCGGGCGGCGGCGCCGGCGGAGCGCGAGCCGGCGGGCAGCGCCTAGGGCATACCTAGCGGGCGGCTCGCACCGGCTCGTGCAGATGCACGGGACGACCAGGGTCGCAGCGCGCCAGGCCGTATAAGGGGCCATGGACGACGCCGGGCCGCGCAGCGCGCGCGGGCACGCCACCCTGCGCGTGCCCACAGCGAGTCCCGAGCAGCGCGCCGGCGACGTGCGCGCCGGCCTCGTCGGCTCGAGCTTCGACTGCGCGGACGATCTTGGACCTGATGGACCCGGACCCGCCCGTTGTCTCGCCCGGCGTCGACCAGGAGAGCGTCGCCTGGGAGGTGGTCCGCCGCGGGGAATCGAGCGTCGCGGTGGTCGACGAGGCGGGCCGCTTCGCCGGCCTGGTGCCTCCCCATCGGATGCTGCGGGTGCTGCTCATGGAGCACGACGAGGACGTGGCCCGGCTTGGCGGCTACCTGGCCAGCACGAAGCGTGCCAGGCAGGCCGCGGAGGAGCCCGTCGCGCGGCGTTTATGGCACCGGCTTCCCTGGTTGCTGGTGGGCCTCGCCGGCGCGTTCGCGGCGGCGGTGGTCGTCGGCAGGTTCGATCAGCAGCTCGAGGATCAGGTGCTGCTCGCCTTCTTCCTTCCGGGTGTCGTCTACATGTCGTCGGCGATCGGCACGCAGACTCAGACGGTCGTGATTCGCGGGTTCTCCGTTGGCGTGACGATGCGCGACACCCTCCGTCGCGAGCTGCTCTGCGGCCTCGTGCTGAGCGCCGTTATCGCCGCCGCCTTCCTACCAATTGCTCTCGCGGGCTGGGGCGACGCCGACGTGGCCGTGGGAGTCGCGCTCGGCCTATTCGGCAGCAGCCTCGCTGCGACCCTCATCGCGCTTGTCCTGCCGTGGGGATTCGAGCGTCTCGGTGCCGACCCGGCGTTCGGCTCGGGACCGCTCGCAACCGTTCTCCAGGACATATTCACGATCGCGATCTATTTCGGTGTTGCGGCCCCCTTGGCGACCTAGGCTCGGGCGAACGCTTGCGATACTCGCAACGTGGTGACAGACGGCCGAGACCGGCTCGCGAGCGGTGCGGCACGTGGACTGACGGGCGCGGTAGATCTCTACTGGTTGCCTCTCGGAGCGGGTGGGCACTTCGTCAGGCTCAACGGTCGGATCTACGAGACGCTGGCGGCCCGGCTGGCGCGGCGTCCGGCCTGCGACCTCTACCACTCTGCACTCCAGATCGAAGTCCCGGAAGGGACGTTCGTGATCGAGCAGACGCCCGTCCCAGATCTGCGCGGGGAACGGCGAGGCGTCGTGGCCGCGGGCGCGGTCGGCACTCGCTGGGCAGGCCGCCTGCGGGTCTTCCGCTACGAGATCCGCGTCTGGCGTGGCGGGCACATTCCGGACGTCGCCGAGGCGGTGGATAGCCCTTGGCGACTGTGCAATGACGAAGCTCGCGCGCGCCGCGTGCTCGAGGTGGTCAGGCAGGTACCTACCCCCGTGTGGGGTCGCGACGACCTTCGGACCGGCGAGATGTGGAACTCGAACTCTGTGATCGCGTGGTCGATCGCGCGCGCCGGACTCGACGCGGCGTCGGTTCACGCCCCAGCAGGGGGGCGCGCGCCCGGCTGGCGGGCCGGGCTCGTGGTTGCGCGGAGGCAGGATGGGGCAGCACGAGCCGCCGCGGTCGAACGGGAGCCCGCGGCAGGTATGTAGAGAGAGCGCTGTTCGCCGGGCGCCGGTCGTGTCGAGGGTACGCTGTTGCGCGTGGCGCTCCGCCAAACCGACAGGTGGCTGAGCGAAGACCGGCTGCGTCGTCTTCTCGAGGTCGGTCGCACTCTGGTGGCCGAGCTCGAGCTCGAGTCGCTGCTGCGGCTCGTACTCGATACGGCGCGCGAGCTGACCGGCGCCCGTTATGTCGCCCTCGGCATCCTGGACGAGGCCAAGGAGGAGCTCGAGCGCTTCCTGTTCGTCGGGATCGAGGAGGAGACGCGCCGCCGGATCGGTCCCCTGCCGCGGGGGCGGGGAGTGCTGGGCGAGCTGATCCGCCACCCGCAGCCGCTGCGCCTCGCGGACGTAACCAAGCACGAGCACTCGTACGGCTTCCCGCCCGGTCACCCACCGATGACCACTTTCCTCGGCGTGCCGCTCCTGATCCGCGGCGAGGCGTTCGGAAATCTCTATCTGACCGACAAGGAGGGCGGCGCCGAGTTCGACGGTGAGGATCAGGAGTCGGCCGTCGTGCTGGCCGAATGGGCGGCAATCGCCATCGACAACGCGCGGCTCTACCAGGGAGTCAGGCGCCGCCGCGAGGAGCTCGAGCGCGCGGTCCGCGGGCTCGAGGCCACGTCGGCGATCGCGCGCGCGGTGGGCTACGAGACGGACTTGCCCCGGGTGCTCGAGTTGATCGCGAAGCGCGGCCGGGCGATGGTCGAGGCCGATTCGCTGCTTGTGCTGCTCGAGGAGGACGACGCCATCAGGGTGGCTGCCGCTGCCGGTCGGTTGGGCACCGCGGTGGTGGGCACGGAGCTGCCGAACGGCGGTTCGGTTGCCCGATCCGTGCTGGAGTCGGGTGAGGCCGAGCGCGTGGATCCCCTCTCGAGGCGCCCCGGCCATGGCCTCGAGCAGGTCGCCGGCGAAGCTCGCTCGGCCGTGGTGGTTCCGCTCGGGTTCCGCGGAAGGGGTCGCGGCGTGCTCGTCGCGCTCGACCGCACAGGCGACGGGCCCGCCTTCGATGCCGACGACGAACACCTGCTCACGTCGTTTGGGGCCAGCGCCGCGATCGCCATCGCAACGGCGCAGTCGGTCGAGGCCCAACGGCTCCGACACTCGATCCGCGCCTCGGAGCAGGAGCGCAGGCGCTGGGCCCGCGAGCTGCACGACGAAACCCTTCAAGAGCTCGGCGCGCTCAAGATGATGCTCGAGACCTCCAGCGCTGTGGATCGTCCCGAGCTCGTGGCCGAGAGCGTCGCTCGATCCATCGACCAGCTTGACCTCACGATCCGCGGGCTTCAGAGCCTGATCACCGAGCTGCGCCCGGCGGCGCTCGACGAGCTGGGCCTCAAGCCGGCCGTCGAGGCACTGCTCGAGCGCACCGCCGCCACGTCGGGGCTGCGGGTAGAGTCGTCGATCGACCTCGCGTATGCCGAGGGCCGCACCGGGACGCGCCTCGAGCCGGAGCTGGCCACGGTCGTCTACCGGCTCGTGCAGGAGGCGCTCACCAACGCCGTCAAGCACGCCGAGGCCGAGACCCTGACCGTCGAGATCTCGGAGCGGGATGCGGAGGTGGCGGTGAGCGTTCGCGACGACGGCACGGGTTTTGGCCGTGAGCGGCTGCGCGATGGCGGTTTCGGGCTGATCGGGATGGAGGAGCGGGTCCAGCTCGTAGGGGGCCGCCTCGAGATCGACTCCACCCCGGGCACGGGGACCGCCGTGCGCGCCTGGCTACCGGCCCGGCACGCCTGAGCGAACGGCACGCACCGTCGCGGCTGGTGATGATCAGCGCGCTCGCGACGCACCACTGCAGGTCGCCTCGAGCTGGAACAGCTCCGCTTCAGGTCAGATACGCGCTGCGCGCGAGTAGGCCATGCCCGCGGTGAGCTCGGCGGGTCCACGGCCAGCTCGGCAAGGAAGTCGTGGTCCGCATAGCCCGAGTTCTCCGCGCCCTGGCGCTCGTAGGCGAGCGCGGCGATATGCCACATGCGGTCGGACGGTGCGGCTCCAGCGGCAAGGCGGGCGAGCCGGTCGGAGTCCGGTCCGATGAGTCGCAGCACGCGGAGCTCGAGGCGCAGCCGCCCCGTTTGGACGTTATCGGTCGAGCAGCGAGCGCCAGCCCGCCGAGGCTGAGCGCCATCAGGTGTCGGCCCCCGAGCGCACCGCGACGGCGTGCCCGGCTCGATCGCGGGCGATCACCCTCCGTGACTTGACGCCGCTGAGGTCGGTGTCGACCGGTACGCCGCTGGGCGTCTCGAGCTCGTCGTGGGCGAGCGCGAGGTACGGGGCGAGCCAGCGCCCGGCGATCTTGTTGGGCGGCCACCAAAGCGCCTGGTCGGAGACGGTCGACGAGTCGCCCGCCGTGCCGCTCAGGTCTGTGCGCAGGAAGCGGGGTGCCTTCCCCGTGAGCAGCATGCCCCGCAGGACCGGGCGGAAGGGCTCGGGCTCGACGTCAGCCCCGAGCCGCGCCGCGATCGCCTCGGCGGCGGCGTCGGCCTGCTGCGTGGCGATGCCCCCCTGCTTGATCGGGCAGGTGGTGGCGTCCCCGGCGGCGTAGACGTCGCGCTCGCCACGGACCAGGCCGTGGAGGTCCGTGGGAATGAACCCATCGGCGTCCTCCCGTACCCCTGGGAGCGACGGACCGATCAGCTGCGGCAGGCTGACCACGCGGTCTGCCCCGATTGACCCCTCTGGCACGAAACGCAGCTGGGCGCCCTCCACGGCCGCGGGGTAGCGCCTGAGGTGGAGCGCCACGCCGCGCTCGCCGAGCAGCTCGCGCATTGCCTCGGAGGCGGCGGAGCCGAACAGCTCGAGCGGCTCGTCCTCCGGGGTCACGATCGTCAGCTCGACGTGGCGCAGGCGGCGCTCGCCCACGTGGGCCGCGGTCATCAGCGCGAGCTCGTAGAGCGGCAGCGGCCAGGATGCGCCGGCGGGCACGGCGAAGGCCACCCGACGGATGCGGCGCGCCTCGAGGTCCCGCAGCACCGTCCGGAAGCGGCCGGTGTAGCCGGGGCCCTTGATCATCACGCTGCCGGGTAGCCCGGTCTGGGCCCGGGCGCCGATCGCCAGCAGCAGCAGCTCGTATCCGAGCGTGCGCCCGTCCCAGGTGACTAGCTCGTGGTCATCCGGTCGGACGGCCTGGACCCCGGCCAGATGCATCGTGGCGGCGTGGTCACGCGCCACGCGCACCAGGTCGTAGCGCGTTGCCTCGCCGAGGCCGAAGGGCTCGGCCACCGCCAGCGGTTGGTACGCCCACTCCGGTGTAGGCGTCACCAGCTCGAGGGCAACGCGCTCCTGCGCGATCCGGCGGAGCGCGATCAGCGCCTCGAGCGCGGCCACGCCGCCGCCCACGATCGTCACCTTCGTCTGTCCTTTCGTCATGCCCTCAGGATCGGGAAGCGCGCGCGCTCCAACATCCGGGGATCGCGCTCGTCGAGGTCCGTGATTTCCCGCAGGGGGTAGGCTCGGCAGCGTGGCCGGCTTCAGAGTGGTGATCTGCGGCGGTGGCATTGCCGCGGTCGAGGGGTTGCTTCGTCTCCGGCGCCTGCGGGGCGATTCGCTTGAGGCCACGCTCGTCGCTCCCAACGACGCGCTGCGCTACCGACCGCTGGCGGTGGACGAGCCCTTTTCGCGGCGCGGCGTGCGCACCTACCCGCTGCGGACGATCGCGCAACGGACCGGCACTGAGTGGGTAGAGGATGCGCTCGACTGGGTCGACCCGGACGCCCAGGAAGTCCACACAGCCGGCTCGGGCGTCCTTCCCTACGACGCGCTGCTGCTGGCCGTGGGCGCCCGTCTGGTCCGGCCCTTCGACCATGTCACGGTCTTCGACGACGCCGGGGCAGACGACGCCTACCGCGGCCTCGTCCAGGACGTGGAGGGCGGCTACACCCGGAGTGTGGCCCTCGTCGTGCCGGAGGGCCCGGCCTGGCTCCTACCGGCCTACGAGCTGGCCCTGATGACCGCCGAGCGGGCGGGCAGCATGGGCGAGGAGGGCGTGGCGGTCAGCCTCGTCACCCCCGAGCCGGCGCCCATGGCGGCGCTCGGCGAGGACGCCAGCCGCCGGGTGGGGGAGCTGCTCGAGCGTGCGCGTGTGCGCCTGTTTGCGAACGCGCGGCCCGAGGTCCCCGCTTCGCGGCGCCTGCTCGTTACTCCCCAGGGGCCCGAGCTGGAGGTCGAGCGGATCGTGGCGATGCCGCGCATCGTGGGGCGCTCGATCCGGAACGTGCCGTCGGCTCCCGGCGGGTTCGTCCCCATCGACGAGCGCTGCCGGGTGCGCGGGCTCGGCGAGCGCGTGTTCGCGGCCGGTGACATGACGGACTTCCCGATCAAGCACGGTGGCCTCGGGGCGCAGATGGCCGATGTGGCTGCGAGCGGCATCTCCGCGCTGGCCGGGGACGCCCCCGAGCCGGAGCCGCTCCGGCCGGTGATCCGCGGCGTGCTCCACACCGGCGCGGAGCCGCTCTTCCTCACCGCCCGCATCGAGGACGGTCGCACCGAGTCCGAGGCGAGCTCCGAGCCCGCCTGGCCGCCCGACGAGAAGGTGATCGCCGAGGAGCTCGGCCCCTTCCTGCGGGCGCTGGACGAGGCTCAGTAGTTCCCCACACCGAGCCAGCGGCTCGCTCCGGACGACTTCACGAGGCGCATCGGCCACTCTCGGCCGCATGGCTCATATCTCCGGCGCGGTCGCGCCCTCCCCCGATCCGAGCCGTGCCGCCGCGACAGTCGTGCGCGGTCACGAGATCACCAAGCGCTTCGGCGAGGGCGCCGCCGCCGTGGATGCCCTGCGCGGCGTCTCCGTCGACTTCGAACGGGGGTCGTTCACCGCGATCATGGGCCCGTCGGGCTCCGGCAAGTCGACGCTGATCACATCCTCGCCGGTCTCGACACTCCCACGAGCGGTTGGGTCGAAATCGACGGCACCCGCCTCGATCAGCTGGACGATCGAAAACTCACGCTTCATCGCCGCCAGCGGGTCGGCTTCATCTTCCAGAGCTACAACCTGCTGCCTGTCCTGAACGCCGAGCAGAACATCCTGCTGCCGGTGAGGATCGGAGGGAACGAGCCCGACCGCGAGTGGCTCGAGACCCTCATCGCCACCGTAGGCCTCGCTGACCGGCGCCACCACCGCCCAAGTGAGCTCTCCGGCGGCCAGGCGCAGCGCGTAGCGGTCGCGCGGGCGCTCATCACGCGCCCCGCGGTCGTGTTCGCGGACGAGCCGACCGGCAACCTGGACTCGAATGCGAGCCGCGACGTGCTGGCGCTGCTCAGACGGACCGCCGACGAGTTCGGTCAGACCATCGTCATGGTCACCCATGACGCCGCGGCGGCTGCGATCGCCGACTCCGTCCTGTTCCTGGCCGACGGGCGCATCGTCGACCGCCACGAGCGTCCGTCGCAGGACCAGATCCTGGACCACCTGAAAGAGCTTGCATGATCGCCCTCACGCTCCAGGGCCTCGGCGAGCGCAAGCTGCGCTCCGTGCTGACCACTATCGCCGTGCTGCTCGGCGTGGCGATGATCGCCGGCACCTACGTGCTCACCGACCAGATCCGCAACGGGTTCCAGGACCTGGAGGATTCCGTCTATCGCGGCGTCGACGTCGAGCTGAGCCCGAAGCGCGCCTTCTCGAGCCAGTTCAGCATCGCCCGCCCGCTCAAGGTCGAGCTGCTGGACGAGGTTCGTGCCGTGCCTGGTGTCGCGAAGGCCCAGGGTGACCTCTGGTCTCCCGGCGGGCTCGTGATCGACGGGGAGCTCAAGAAGGCGAGCGGTGGCGGCGGCACGATCATCACGACTGCGTCGGGCCAGCCCTTCAGTCCCGCCACCAATGTCGACGGGCGCATGCCCGAGCACTCCGGCGAGGTGGCCCTCCTGCGCGCGACCGCCGAGAAGTACGACCTCAGTCCGGGCGATCCGATCGCCATCGCCACTCACCGCGGCATCGTTCCGGTCACGGTCGTCGGGGCTTACGACGTAGGCAGCGCCGATCCGGGCGGCACGGACATCGTCTCGGCGCAGCTCGACGACGTGCAGGCCTGGTTCGACCGTGAAGGCGAGGTCACCTCGATCAACGTCGCGGCGGCCGAGGGCGTCACTGCGGACCAGCTGGTCAGGCGGATTCAGGCGATCGTGCCGGAGCGGGTAGAAGTCCGCACCGGCGCTAAGGCCGCCGACGAGACCGCCGCGGACATCAACGACCAGATCGGCGGCTATCTCACTCCGGCGCTGCTCGCGTTCGCGGGTGCCGCACTGCTCGTGGGCGCCTTCATCATCTTCAACACCTTCACAATCACCGTCACGGAGCGAACCCGCGAGTTCGCGATGCTGCGCACGCTCGGTGCCACCCGGCGGCAGATCATGGGCGCCGTGGCCTTCGAGGCCCTCGTGGTGGGCGTCGCAGCGTCCGCGGCCGGCCTCGGCCTCGGGCTGTTGTTCGCGAAGGGGCTGGGCGAGCTTTTCGAGGCCGTCGGGCTCGGCATCCCAACTGCGGGGGCGGAGCTGGCGCCTCGGACGATCGCGCTGTCGCTGCTCGTGGGCATCGGGGTGACGCAGCTCGCGGCAGTCGTTCCGGCTCGCCGCGCGACCCGCGTCGCCCCGATCGCGGCTCTGCAGCGTGGCGACGAGGCGCTGCCAACAAGCCATCGCCGCTGGACGCCGTGGGTCGCCGGACTCGTCGCCGCGCTGGGAGTCGGGATGCTCGTCGCGGGCCTGTTCGCCGGCGGACCGGCGACCAGCCGCCTCACGACCATGGCCGCCGGCGTCGTGTTCCTGTTCGTCGGCATGGCGCTCAGCGCCCGATGGTTCGTGCGGCCGCTCGCTGGCGCAATCGGCTGGCCGCTCGAGCGGCTGTTCGCCGAGCCTGGCCTGCTCGCCCGCGAGAACGCCATGCGCAATCCCGCCCGCACCGCCACCACCGCGGCGGCGCTGATGGTGGGCCTTGGACTCGTCGTCTTCGTCGCGGTCTTCGCCAACGGAATCAAGGCGTCGTTCGACGCGACGGTCGCCCGGGTGGTGAAGGCCGATCTGATCGTCCGCTCGGAGACGCTGCAACCGATGCCCGTCGCGGCCGCCGAGGCGGTCGCCGACACGCCCGAGGTGGCGGCAACCTCGAGCGTGCTTCTCGACCAGGTCAAGGTGGACGGCACGAAGTCGAGCCCGATCACCGACGTCATGAATGGCGTGGACCCGTCGACCCTCGAGTCGCTCTACGAGGTGGATTGGGTCAACGGGGACGAGCGCGTGCTCAACAGGCTCCGCGGCCACGACGTGCTGATCGAGGAGCAGTTCTCCAAGGCGCACGACGTTGGTGTCGGCGACTCGTTCAGGATCGAGACGCCCACCGGGCGCACGGCGCGCCTGCGGGCGATCGGCGTCTACAACGATCCGCAGATGCTGCAGGGCATGATCGTCCCGCAGTCGCTCTTCGACGAGGTGTCCGCCGCCCGCGACCCGTGGATCATCTTCGCGCAAACGCTCGCCGGCACACCGGGTGGCGTGGCGAAGAGCGGTGTGGAGGACGCGCTCGAACCCTTCCCCGTCGCGAGCGTCGAGACCCAGGCCGACTACGCGGCCGCCGAAACCGAGGTGCTCGACCAGTTCGTCTACCTGCTCTACGCCCTCCTCGCGATGAGCATCGTCATCTCGCTGTTCGGGATCGCCAACTCGCTCTTCCTCTCGATTCACGAGCGGACGCGCGAGTTCGGGCTGCTGCGGGCGGTCGGGGCAACCCGCGCCCAGGTCCGGCAGATGGTGCGCTACGAGAGCGTGATCACAGCGGTGATCGGCGGGCTGCTCGGCACCGGTGTCGGCCTCCTCTTCGCGTTTCTCGTGACCGAGTCGCTAGGCGACCTCGGCCTTGGTTTCGAGCCCCCGCCCGTACAGCTCGCCGTGTTCCTCGTGCTGGCGGTCGCGGTCGGTGTCATCGCCGCGGTTGCGCCGGCGCGGCGCAGCGCGCGCCTACAGGTGCTCGAGGCCCTACAGGCCGAGTAGCGCGCGGGCCTGCCTTGCGATCTCGAGATCCTCGCGTGCCTGGACCACGAGCACGCCGACCGGCTTGTCGGGGGGGCTGACCACGCCGTCTCCCGCGACCCCGTCGTTGCGATGGGCGTCGATCTCCACGCCGAGATACGCGAGCCCCGCGCAGGCCAGCTCGCGCACACGTGGAGAGCCTGCGCCCACGCCGCCCGTGAAAACAAGGGCGTCGAGGCCCCCAAGCGAGGCGGTCATCGCGCCGATCCCGGCACGAAGTCTGTGCGTGTAGACGCCAATGGCCGCGTGGGCAGCGGCGTCGTCGCGGGCGAGCAGCTCGCGCATGTCGGCGGTCCCGGCCAGACCCACGAGTCCGGACTCGAGCTCGAGCGCGCGGCCGACTCGCTCGACCGAGAGCCCCCCGCGTTGCTGCAACCAGAGCATCAGTCCCGGATCGACCGAGCCCGAGCGGCTCGCCATCACGAGGCCTTCCAGCGGGGTGAATCCCATCGTCGTGTCGATCGAGCGCCCGGCGGCGATCGCGCACAGCGAGGCGCCTGCGCCGAGATGGCAGGAAACGACGCGCGCCCGTTCGCCGGCGAGCGCGGCCGCGCGCCTTGCCGCGTACGCGTGCGAGAGGCCATGGAAGCCGTAGCGGCGCAGGTCCCAGCGCTCGCGCCACTCGCGCGGGAGCGCATACGTGGCGGCCTCGGGCGAGAGCGTTGCGTGAAAGGCGGTATCGAAGCAGGCGACCGCGGGAACGGTCGGCAGCACGCGCGTCACCGCGTCGAGCGCAGCCAGCGACTTTGGCTGGTGAAGCGGCGCGAGCTCCTCCAGCTCCCTCAGGGCGGCCTCGACCGGGGCGTCGACCGACACCGCGTCGCGGAAGCGCTCGCCGCCGTGAACGATCCGATGGCCGACGACGTCAGGAAGGGCGGGCAGCTCGGCCAGCGCGGCTGCGACGTCCTCCGCGTCGGCGAGCGCATGCGGGGCGTCGAGCGCCTGTGCCCACAGGGTTGCGTCGTCTCGCTCGAGCAGGGACAGCTTCAGGCTGCTCGACCCCGCGTTGACGACCAGAACGCGCACGGCGCGATCAGCCCGGCCAGGTCCAGTCGCGCACGTCGGGGGCGTCGTCGCCATGCTCGCGCGTGTACGCGCGATGGCGCAGCCGCTCGTCGGCCATCGCCTGGCGCAGGCCGGCAGCGCGCTCACCGAGACTGGGCACCCGGTCGATCACGTCCATCACGAGATGAAAGCGGTCGAGGTCGTTGAGCATCACCATGTCGAACGGGGTGGTGGTGGTGCCCTCCTCCATGTAGCCGCGGACGTGCAGGTTGTGATGGTTGTGCCGCCGGTACGTGAGCCGGTGGATCAGGGACGGGTAGCCGTGGTATGCGAAGATGACCGGCTGGGACGTGGTGAAGAGCGCGTCGAACTCGGGATCCGGTAGGCCGTGGGGATGCTTGGAGGGCGGCTGCAGCCTCATCAGGTCCACCACGTTGACCACGCGCACGCGAACGTCGGGCAGGTGCTCCCGCAGCAGCGCGACGGCGGCGAGCGTCTCGAGGGTCGGGATGTCGCCGGCACAGGCCAGCACGACGTCCGGTTCGCCGTCGGCAGCGGTCGAAGCCCAGTCCCAGATGCCGATGCCGCGTGTGCAGTGGATCACCGCCTCCTCGATCGACAGGTAGTCGAGCGAAGGCTGCTTGCCCGCGACGATCACGTTCACGTAGTCGCGCGAGCGCAGGCAATGGTCGGACACGGACAGCAGGCAATTGGCGTCCGGGGGCAGGTAGATGCGGACGATCTCCGCCTTCTTGTTGACCACGTGGTTGATGAAGCCCGGGTCCTGATGGGAGAAGCCGTTGTGATCCTGGCGCCACACGTGCGACGAGAGCAGATAGTTGAGCGATGCGATCGGTCTCCGCCAGGGGATGCCGCGCGTGACCTTCAGCCACTTCGCGTGCTGGTTGAGCATCGAGTCGACGATGTGGATGAAGGCCTCGTAGCAGTTGAAGAGGCCGTGCCGCCCGGTGAGCAGGTATCCCTCGAGCCAGCCCTGACAGAGGTGCTCGCTCAGCACCTCCATCACCCGCCCGTCCGGTGCCAGGTGGTCGTCGCCGGGCAGCCGCTCCGCCATCCAAACCCGGTCGGTGGCCTCGAACAGCGGCCCGAGCCGGTTGGATCGCGTCTCGTCCGGCCCCATCACCCGGAAATTGCGCGCTGTCGCGTTGGCCTGGATGACGTCGCGCAGCCAGCTCCCGAGCACCGAGGTCGCCTCGCTGGCCGCCGCCCCCGGCCTTGCGACCTCGACCGCGTGGGCGCGGAAGTCCGGTAGCTCGAGGTCAAGGAGCAGCAGGCCCCCGTTGGCGTGCGGATTGGCGCCCATGCGGCGTTCATCCCGCGGCCGCAGCGCGCGCAGCTCGGGACGCAGCCGGCCAGTGCCGTCGAAGAGCTCGTCGGGGCGGTAGGAGCGCAGCCAGGCCTCTAGCTGGCGCAGATGCTCCGGATCCTCGGCGACCCCTGCAAGCGGTACCTGATGGGCTCGGAACGTCCCTTCGGCAGGCAGGCCGTCGACCTCGCTCGGCCCGGTCCAGCCCTTGGGGGTGCGAAGCACGATCATCGGCCAGCGCGGACGGTCAAGCGCGCCGGCCCGGGCGCGCGCCTGGATCCGCGCTATCTCATCAAGGGCCCGGTCGAGCGCGGCGGCAAGCGCCCGATGGACGGCGGCCGGCTCGTCGCCTTCGACGAACACGGGCGCGTGGCCGTAGCCCTCGAGCAGCGACCCGAGCTCGTCGTGTGGGATCCGTGCAAGCAGGGTCGGGTTCGCGATCTTGTAGCCGTTGAGGTGCAGGACGGGGAGCACGGCGCCGTCACACGCCGGATTCAGGAACTTGTTCGAGTGCCAGCTGGCGGCGAGCGGGCCGGTCTCGGCCTCCCCGTCGCCAACGACGCAGAGGGCCACGAGGTCGGGATTGTCGAAGACTGCGCCGTACGCGTGCATGAGTGCGTAGCCGAGCTCACCGCCCTCGTGAATCGACCCCGGTGTCTCCGGGGCGACGTGCGACGGGACGCCGCCGGGAAAGGAGAATTGCCGGAACAGCCGGCGCAGCCCCTCCTCGTCCTCGCCGATGTTCGGGTAGATCTCCGAGTACGTGCCCTCCAGGTAGGTGTTCGCCACCAGCCCGGGACCGCCGTGGCCCGGCCCGGTGACGAAGATCGCGCTCAGGTTCCTTTGCGGATCGCCCGGTTCATGTGGACGTACAGCAGGTTGAGACCAGGGGTCGTGCCCCAGTGACCGAGTAGCCGCGGCTTCACGTGCGCCTTCGTAAGCGGCTCGTGCAGCAACGGGTTGTCGAGCAGGTAGATCTGCCCGACCGACAGGTAGTTGGCTGCGCGCCAGTACGCGTCGATCGCGCGCAGCTCGTCGGGTTCGAGCGCCCGGACGGCGCGCGCGGCCGTCGTCATGCCGCCCGCTCTCCGGGCCGGATCAGGGGCTCGATCAGGGCCAGATAGTCGATGAGCGAATGTGTGCCGAGGAACCGCTCGCGCACGCGCTCACGCGCGGCCCTTCCGAGCGAGGCGGTCAGCGCCCCGTCCTCGAGGAGCACCCGCACCGCGGCGCCGTAGGACCCGAGGTCGGCGGGATCGTCGAGGAGCAGGCCGCTGCGGCGATGCTCGATCTGGTCGCCGATCCCTCCGATGTTGCTGGCAACGACGGGCCGGGCCTTCCACATCGCCTCCGCCACCGTCAACCCGAAGCCCTCGGCGAGGCTCTTCTGGACCACAACGGCGGCCGTGCGTTGCAGTGCGTTCACCACCGCGGCATTCTCCTGGAGGTCGTCCATCGGCAGGAGCGCCAGATGCACCCGCTCGCGAATCCCGTCCGGTAGCGCGGCGCGACGCTGGCAGGCCGCGAGCAGGACATCGGCGCCCTCCGGGTCGTCGCTCACGGCGGTCACATCCGGACCCGCATACACCAGATGTGCATCCGTCGCCGGCGCCACGTGGGCGGCGAAACCCTCGATCACTCCGAGCGGGTCCTTCAGGGCGTCCCAGCGCGAGACCTGCAGCACGTAGCGATCGGCCCGCGTGAGCGGGGCGTCTTCGCAGAGCGCTGCCCTCGACTGCACCCGCCCGCGGCTCCCGTCAAGCCGCTCGAAGACGGGCTGGCCACCACTGCCCTGACGCAGGCCCGCGGCGTTCAGGATTCCCGCAGCGACGCCGCTGCCCAGGTCCTGGTTCTTCGGGGCGAGCGGGTCGATCGAGGGTGCGATGATGGCTCGCCGCGCGGGGTCGATCACGTCCCACGCGAGCTGCCGGCGGGAGAAGACGATCCGGTCGGCGCGGTGGGCGAACGGCTCGAGGAACCGCCACGCCGAGCGCGTTAGCTCATTCGGGTGGTCCACGCCCACATGGCAGCGCCAGATCACGGGATTCCCCGTGTCCGCGAGCATCGGGGCGAGCCCGGCGGTCTGCGGGTCGTGCAGGATCACGACGTCACGCGGGCCGATCCGCTCGCTCAGCTCCTCGTAGTTCAGCGCGAGGGTCCGCTCGTACGCGGCGCGCTGGTCTGCGTCGAGAGGTCCGCCGTCACCCGGCGCACCGTGTACACGGTTGTGAATTCGCTTGGTGATGCTGAAGAACTCAGGGTCGCCCTCGATCACGAGCCAGCGGCAGTCGATGCCCGCGCCGCGCGCGTAGGCCACGAGCGGTAGCAGCATCTCGGCCACGCCGCCGCCGCGGGCCGTCGAGTTCACGTTCACGACCGCCCGGCCGGCGAGCCGGGCGCGGCCGCGCTTCACCGCGCCGTGTACGAGCTCGACCTGCCTGGGGCCGGCAAGCTGGGCGAGGCGCTCGACGTCACGAGAGCCGGTGTCGACCTCGGTTATCACCGGGCCGGGTCTATCCGGGTCAACCGCCCGACGGCGGCGGGCCGCCCTCGACGTCGAGTGTGTCCGCGATCGACCGCGTCCATGTCCGGATCTCCTCCCAGTCGCGGAAGTCGCCGTCCGGCGCGCGAACCGCACGCACCATCAGGCGCTCGGTGCGGCTGAGCAGGGAGCGGTCGAGCCGGCCGGTGAAGACTCGGTGCTCGCGAGCTCTGATTGCCGCCGCCGCGTCGCGCAGTTCGCCCCGCTCCGGTGCATCCGGCTTGGGCGGATCGCCGACCGGTCCGACGCTGAAGAGCCAGACCGGGCGGGCGGCGAGCGCCGCCGACTGCTCCGACAGGAGCCGCCGGGCTCCCTCGAGCCACCGCCCTCCGTAGACCGGGCTGCCGAGTACCACCGCGTCGAACCCGTCCAGGCTCGTCACCTCCTCGGCCGCCCGGCGATCAACCTCGAGACCGGCTTGGCGGAGCTCGTCGGCAACCGTGTCGGCGATCTCGGAGGTGCTGCCGTGCTTGCTCGCGGCGACAACCCCGATCATGGCGGTCCGAGGCGGCGTTGCACGGGGACGTCCTTGCTCATGCTTCCAGCATCCCCGCGTGCGCTCCCGCCGGCATCCGCGCGAGCCCGCGGAGAGGCTGCGGGAGATCACGGATGGCGACCAGGCGTAGCAGCGCGCTCAGGACTCGAGCATGCCGTGGTCGAGTGCCCAGCGCACGAGCTCCGCTCGCGTCGACAGGCCGAGTCGCCGCTGGATCCGGGCACGATGCGTCTCGATGGTCCGGACGCTCAGCGTGAGGCGATCGGCGACCTCGGTGTTGGTGTGGCCCAGTGCGACCAGTCGAACGACGTCGCGCTCGCGGCCCGTGAGCCCGTTCTGATCGCGCCGGCGCTCGAAGTCCTGAGCCGCCATACGAACCGCGCGAACCAGCCGCGGGCCGTGCTCGCCGGCGGGCGGCAGCACGATTGCGGTGCCGGGCGACGCCCTGCGCAGGGCTGGTAGCGAGCAGAGGCTCCCGCGGTGGGTGAGGTCGACGTCGAGCACGAGCACAGCGGGGCGCAGCACACGCAGCGCCTCCTGCGCCTCATCGAGCGAGCGCACGCGGCCCACGAGCTCCACCACTCCGTCGGCGGCGTGCAACTCATCCAGTGCGCCGGGACATCCCGCTACGAGCACCGTGATCGACACGAGCTCGACCCTACGTCTGGGCAATGGCAGCGCCATCCGCGGCGACCCCTGTCCGGACTGCGGCGAACTACCGAATTCAGCGCCGGACGCTACGCCGCGGGCCTGCGGCGGTCCTATAGTGCGGCCGCTTCGCATTCGACGACGGAAGGTGGCGCGTGGCCGGAGAACGCAGAAGCCTGCTCGTTTCGAAGACCTGGGTGCAGGCCGTCATCCTCGTCGTGCTGGTCGGCTTCTTCGTTCTCGGCCTGCTCGCGTATCGCACCTATCAGGCCAAGCCGCCGATTCCCGAGCGCGTGGTCGACCCCGAGGGCGAGGTCCTCTACACCGAGCGCGACGTCGAGCGCGGCCAGGAGGTATTCCTCAACAACGGGCTCATGGAGTACGGCTCGGTGTTCGGCCACGGCGCCTATCTCGGTCCCGACTACACCGCCGACTACCTGCGGCGGGCTTCGGAGCAGGTGCGGCGCAGCTACGGAGGGGAGCGCTCCGACTCCGCGGCGCGGCGGACGATCGCGGACTTCCGGACCAACCGATACGACGAGACGAGCGGCGGGCTCGAGCTGACCGCCGCCCAGGCGGCGGCACACAGGCGGCTCGTCCGGCACTACAGCGCCTTCTTCTCCGAGCCGAGCACGAAACATGGCTTGCGGTCGGACGCGATCACCGATCGCGACGATCTGGCCGCCCTGACGGCGTTCTTCGGTTGGACGGCGTGGGCCGGCGCCGCCGAGCGGCCTGGTCACAACTACTCCTACACGAACAACTGGCCGCCCGAGCCGCGTGTCGACAACAAGCCGACTGCGAACGTGATCGTCTGGTCAGTGCTGTCCCTGGTGGCGCTGCTGGGCGGAATCGGCCTGCTGTTCGGCGCCTTCGGGCGCTGGAACATCCTCGGCTGGCACGGGCGTGAGCAGGCCACGCTCCGCTTCCGGACCCCGGGCGACGTGGCGCTGACGCCCGCGCAGCGCGCCTGCGCCTGGTTCTTCTTCGTGATGGCGGCGCTGTTCTTGATCCAGGTCATGGTGGGAGCGGCGTCACAGCACTACCGAGCGGAGTTGACGGGCTTCTTCGGCATCGACCTGGCGGAGCTCCTCCCGTTCAACCTGATGCGCACCTGGCACGTGCAGCTCGCCATCTTCTGGGTCGCGACCTCGTTCGTCGCGGCCGGTATCTTCCTTGCGCCGATGATCGCAAGGCGCGAGCCGCGCGGTCAGGGCAAGCTCGCCTTCCTGCTGCTCGGCGCGCTTGCGGTGGTTGTGTTCGGGACGCTGATCGGCTCGTTCCTCGGCGTTCACGGCCTGCTCGGCGACGCCGCCACCAACTGGTTCGGCCTCCAGGGCTTCGAGTACCTGGACCTGGCGCGCGTTTGGCAGATGCTTCTGTCGGTCGGGCTCTTCGTCTGGGTGTACATGCTCTGGCGCGTGCTCCGCGCGCGGCTCCGTGGCGAGCACCCGGCCAACATGCCGTGGCTCTTCTTCATGGCGGCGCTAGCGATCCCGGCCTTCTATGCGGTGGGGCTGATCGCCCAGACGGGCCAGCACTTCACCGTCAACGAGTTCTGGCGCTTCTGGGTCGTGCACCTGTGGGTCGAGGACTTCCTCGAGCTGTTCACGACCGTGATGGTCGCGTACATGTTCGTGCTGCTCGGGGTGGTGCGGGAGAAGGTCGCCCTGACGGTCGTGTTCCTGGACATCATCCTGTACTCGCTCGGCGGAGTGATCGGCACGATGCATCACGTCTACTTCTCGGGCGAGCCCGCCGAGCACATGGCGCTGGGCGCCTTCTTCAGTGCCGCCGAGGTGATCCCGCTCACGTTCCTCACCGTCGAGGCGTGGTCGTTCCTCCAGCTGGGAGCCGCCCAGGAGGCGAAGTCGCGCACGCCTTTCCCGCACCGCTGGGCGGTGATGTTCCTCGTGGCGGTGGGCTTCTGGAACTTCCTCGGCGCGGGCGTCTTCGGGTTCCTCATCAACCTGCCGGTGGTCTCCTACTACGAGATCGGCACCGCGCTCACCGCCAACCACGGCCACGCGGCGATGATGGGCGTGTACGGCATGCTCGCCATCGGGCTGGCGATGTTCTGCCTGCGCTACCTGATCCCAGCCGAGCGCTGGCCCGAACGCTGGGCGCGCATCGCGTTCTGGTCGACCAACATCGGGCTCGCCTGGATGTGCTTCGCCACGTTGCTCCCTCTGGGCATCGCCCAGCTCTACAAGTCGGTGAACGAGGGCTACTGGGAGGCCCGAGATCTCCATTTCCTCACTGAGGACACAAACGTGCTGATCGAGTGGCTGCGCCTGCCGGGTGACCTCGTGTTCATCGTCGGCGGCGCGCTGCCCGTGCTCTGGATCTGCTTCATCGGGGTGCGCCATACGGTCAAGCGAGTCACGCTCGATGAGCCGGAAGACATCCTCTTCACGGAGATCGACGCACCCGAGGGCGTGACCGACGTGAGCTCGGAGGAAGCCGCGGCGGCCCGGGTCAGATGAGTCCGGAGGCCATCCTGGGAGCGGGCTACGCCGTTGCCCTGATGGTGGCCGCGCTCGTGCTCGAATGGCTCTCGGCGCACACACACCGGCGCTCGCTGCGCTACCGCACGGCCGGCTTCGAGTACCACGAGGATCAGGACGTCTGGGTGTGTCCGGAGGGCGAGCACCTGTGGCCGCACGAGCACGACCACGAACACCGCCTGGTGCGCTACCGAGCCCGCGCGCGGGTCTGCAACCGTTGCCCGGTCAAGCAGCATTGCACGGACTCCGATCGCGGCAGGGAGGTCGTGCGGCCGCTCGATCCCTGGCCCCACTCCGAAGCCGGTCGCTTCCACCGCGTGATAGCGCTGATGCTTGTCGCGCTCGCCGGGTTGGTGCTCGTGGTCGCGATGGCGCGCAACCACACCCCCATCGAGGTGGCCGTGCTCGGCTCTCTGCTTGGCGTGTTCGTGCTGGTCTGGCGCCTGCTGCTGCGGGACCTGCGCACCCATCCCGCGAACTTCCCCGAGCCCGACCCGACGCGCGGCTAGGTGCCAGTATCGGCGAGCGGGACGACGAGCACCGGCAGCCGGCTGTGGTGGAGCACGCCACTCGAGACGCTGCCGAGCGCGGCCGAGAGCCCGGTCAGACCACGCGAGCCGACGACGATGCCGGCGCAGTCTCGAGCATCGGCCGCGTCGAGTACGGCCATCCAGGGTGAGCCAAGGGCGGGTTCCGACAACCCCTCGGCCTCGAAGCCTGCCGCGCGGGCCAGCTCGACGCCGCGCGTGGTGACCTCCCTCGACTGGTCGTCGGCGATCTCATCGAGCTCCGTGGCCATTCCCTGCGTCGAGCCACTCACCCGGGCGAGCGTGGGTGCCCTGGCCACCCAGGACTCCCAGAAGTGGAACACCAGCCCGTCTCGAGGCGCGCAGAGCTCGGCCGCGGCTTCGAGGGCGTGCTTCGCGGAGGCCGAGCCGTCGTAGCAGAGCAGCAGCGCCCCGTCGGGCGGTTCGGCGGGGGGTGCTCCCGGGACGACGAGCGTCGGGCGAGCCGAATGGTGCACCAGAGCACTGGAGACGCTCCCGAGGATGGTCCGGGCCAGGCCGGACCGTCCGTGGGCCCCGGCCACGATCACCGAGGCCCGCGCTCGATCCGCCTCGGCGAGCAACGTGCGCCAGGTCTTGCGCTGCTCGCGGACTGGCAGCGGGCGGGCTCGGAAGCCCGCCGTCACCGCGATCCGCACGCCCTCCGCGGCGACCTGCTCGGCCGCCGCGCGGTCCGCGGCGTCCGATAGGCCGACCCACGCGTGGCAGACGAGTGCCTCGCGTCCAGCGAGCAGCCGTCCGGCCGCCGCCAGCGCGGCGGCCGAGGCGGCGATCCGTCGTAGCAGAGGAAGACCGGCCCGCTCACAGAACGCTCGCGGCGGCCACGGGCGGGCGGCCACGCGCCGGCGCCTTGGCGGGGCGAGGGTGCACGATCAGCGGGCAGGGCGCCGAGCGCGCAAGCGCGGCCGAGACCGAGCCGAGCAATACCCTCCGAAGCGGCCCGTACGAGCGCGAGCCGAGCATGAGGAGGGCGCCGTCCGCGCGTGCGAGCTCGGCCAGCGTCGCGGCCGGCTCGCCCGTCGCGAGAACCGGCTCGACCCGGACATCGCCGGGGACCGACTCGGTCGCGCCGCCGAGCTGCCTGCGCATGGTCTCCTCGATTGCTTCCTCGAGCCCGCGCCCACCCGCGGGACCGCTCTTGCCATAGGTGACGGAGGGTAGCTCGGCGACCGCGATGAGCTTGATCGGCACGCCGCCGGCGCGGGCCAGCTCCACCGCCTCGTCGAGCGCCATGCGGGCCTCGTCCGACCCGTCGACGCCGACGGCGATCTCGGTGATGCGCCGCTCACCACCCTCGGAGTAGCCACGCGGGGCGACGCCCACCGAGCACGGCGACCCGTGGAGGAGGCTCATCGCCACGCTGCCCGCCACGGCCTGCCCGACTCTGCCCCGGTGAGGTGAGCCGATCACGATCAGGTCGGCGGCGAGCTCCTCGGCGAGCTCGTGGAGCCCGCGACCGGCCGAGGTGCTCGTGATCGTCTCCGCCTCCGCTCCCACGGATGCGGCCGCCTGCTCGATCTGCCGGCTGAAGTCCACCTCGGCCTGCTGGAACGCCGGGTAGCGGACTCCCCAGATCGGGTCGAACTGGAGCACGCCGGCCACCACGAGCCTCGCGTCCGACTCGCCGGCGATCAGCGCTCCGAGGGCGAGCGCGTCCTCGGACTGGTCGCTTCCGTCGTAGCCGACGATGATCTTCCGGTACATGGCATATGCCTCCTCGCTTGGTCAGGTCGCCATGAGCGTGCCGTCGCCGGGGGCGGGCGTCATCCGCGCGCGCTACGCGCGTGTCTGCGGGCAAATACCGATCCGGCCTCAGTCGACGCCGAGGAGCGCGGCCAGCAGCAGCATCAGGCCCGCGCCGAGGGCGAGGCCCCCGGCCGCCCCCCAGCGACCCCCGGGCGAGAAGGCCTCGGGCAGCAACTCGACCACCACGAGCGCGAGCATCGCTCCTGCGGCGAAGGCGAACGAGAACGGCAGCAGCCAGGCGATCTGCTCGACCGCGAGGTAGGCGGCGATGGCCCCCACGGGCTGTGGTGCGCTGGTCAGCACCGCGGCCCAGAACTGCTGTGAGCGGTCGAAGCCGGCGGCCTCCATCGGGATCGCCACGCTTGTGCCTTCCGGGACGTTCTGTAGCGCGATCGCCAGGATGACGTATAGGGCAAGTCCCTCGGTCTCGGACGCGAAGGCCGTACCCAGCGCGAACCCCTCCGGCAGGCTGTGCACGAGCAGCACGCCGAACACGAGCAGCGAGCGCCTCACCCCGGCACCGCGCAGCGCGCCCACATGCACGTCGCGTCCCTCGAGCGCACGGCGTGAGGCGAGCAGGAAGACGACCCCAACCGCGAGCCCGGCCGCGACCGAGCCGGACCCGTTCTCATCGAGGGCGGGGAGCAGGAGCCCGACGATCGACGCCACCCCCATCAGTCCGCCCGCCGCGCCCCACAGGAAGGGGCGCAGCCCCTCCGCGCGGTCACCGAGGAGGAAGACCGGCACGGCTCCCAGACCGGTGGCAAGAGCGGTCGCGCTCCCGGCGAGCCCGAGGGTCACGACCTCCACCGGCGCCTCGCTAGCGCTCGATCAGGTCGTTGTCGAGGGCGTAGCGCACCAGCTCGGCGCGGCTGGAGAGGCCGAGCTTCCGCTGGATGTGCGAACGGTGGGTCTCGACCGTGCGGACGCTGAGGTAGAGCTGAGCTGCGATCTCGCTGTTGGTGTGACCGAGTGCGATAAGGCTCAGCACCTCGACCTCCCGTTCGGTGAGGTCCCCCGGCGGCCCTGTGGGAGTCGTCTCGGCCGTGGCGATGCGCGCGCCGAGCTCGGGGTTGAGCCAGGTGCCGCCGCCGGCGGCTGCGCGAACTGCCTGCACGAGCTCCGTGCCGGCGGCCTGCTTGAGCACATACCCCTTCGCGCCGGCGCGGAGCGCTTCGCGGGCGAAGGCGGGATCCTCCTGCATCGTCAGCACCACGATCGCGGTGTCGGGTGAGCGCTCGAGCATCGACGGGATCGCCTCGAGGCTCGATCCACCCGGCATGTTGAGGTCGAGTACGAGCACCGTTGGCTTGTAGCCGAGCACGGTTCGGCTCGTCCCATCCACATCGCCCGCCTCCGCCACGACCTCCAGGTCGTCCTCCGCCTCGAGCAGCATGCGAAGGCCGCTCCGCACCACGGCGTGGTCGTCGGCCAGGACGATCGAGATGTCAGCGTCCCGAGCCACGGGGATGACCGTATCGCTCACGGGGCGAGCATCGCGAGCGCCCCGTGAACCGCCATCGGCCCCCTACCGCGCCACTGCTGCGGCGAACTACTGAGGTGGAGGCGTATTGCCGTCGGATGCTCACGCACCCTTGAGCGACGACCCTATGGACATGCTCCTGATCGACACCAGCGAAGCGCAGAAGAGGCGCTCCGCGAGGGCAAGGCCCAGGACGCGGCCCGGCTCGAGCGGGCCGAAAGGCGCCGGATGTACCTCCCTTCGTCACCCACGCCTTCCGCGACATGGTCAAGGGCTCGGTAGGTGTGCTCTCGACTGAGCACGCGCCGGGCGCGGGGATGGGGCACTAGCGTGGATGCCACGAGGACCTCCCACCCGAGCCCGACCGCCGAGCAGGTCCGCGAACGGGTGGACCTCTTGATCGCCGACCTCTTCGCGGGCCATCGCAGCGGTTCGATCCCAACTCTCGATGTGCGCTCCAGCGCCGGCGGACTGGTGGCCTCGGCGCTCATTCCGGCCGTGCGACCGGGGGATGAGCCTCTGGGGCTGGAGATCTCTATCCCGGCGGTCCCGGCGTCAGCACCGTACGTAGCTCCGTGAGCATCTGCTGCGGGCGGTCGAAGACGTCGCCGTAGACAGCGTCGCCGGGGGCGCGCCTCGCGCTCGCGGCGCCGGTCCTGCTCCGAGTTCGTACGCCACTGGCGTCGTAAGTCGGCACTGAGCGGAGATTCGCCCCCCGCGCCGGCCGGTCCGGCGCTGCGGCTATCGTCACCCGGATGGCCAAGCGCGACCCTCGGATGATCCCGCTCGGATACGGGAAGTTCGTGCGCGCCGACCGCATCTACGCGCTCGTGCCCATCGAGGGATCCGACCGGCGAGACGGGCGCCGCACGTACGTTCACGTCGACGGTCTCGCGGAGCCGCTCGTGGCCTCCCGCTCCGAGCGGGCCATCCTCGCCGACGCCGAAGCGGCCCTCACCGAGGCGGCGGGAATCCCGCGCCGCTCGCGGGTCGCGGCGGGCCAGGAGAGCCTGCTCTAAAGCTCCTCGACCTCCTTCAGGACCTTCTGCACCGACTCCTTGGCATCGCCGAACAGGAGCGCGGTGTTCTCCTTGTAGAAGAGCGGGTTGTCGATGCCCGCGAAGCCTGTGTTCATCGAGCGCTTGAGCACGATCACGGCGCCGGCCTTATCCACGTCGAGGATCGGCATTCCGTAGATCGGCGAGTCGGCCTGCTCGCGCGCGGCCGGGTTGGTCACGTCGTTGGCGCCTATCACGAGCGCGACGTCGGTCTGCGGGAACTCGGGATTGATCTCGTCCATCTCCTTGAGATGGTCGTACGGCACGTCGGCCTCGGCGAGCAGCACGTTCATGTGGCCGGGCATGCGGCCTGCCAC
This sequence comes from Thermoleophilaceae bacterium, assembly GCA_035650215.1. Lineage (GTDB taxonomy): Bacteria > Actinomycetota > Thermoleophilia > Solirubrobacterales > Thermoleophilaceae > JACVRW01. The sequence goes on along the minus strand of DASRIC010000064.1, from coordinate 62,043 downwards.
CGGGTGGATGGCGTAGCGCACCTCCACGCCGCGCTTCTCGAGCTCGTCGGCGAGCTCGCGCACCGTGTGTTGCGCCTGGGCGACCGCCATTCCGTAGCCGGGGGCGACCACGACCTTGGAGGCGTAGGCGAGCTGGATCGCCACGTCGGAGGGGTCGGTCGAGCGCACCGGTCGTTCCTCGCCGTCGTCGCCCGCGCCGGCGGCGACGGCCACGCCGCCGAAGCCGCCCGCCACGATGTTGGCGATCGAGCGGTTCATGGCCTCGGCCATCTGCATCGTGAGGATCGAGCCCGAGGCGCCCACCAGCATGCCGGCCACGATCAGGGCCACGTTGTCGAGCGCCAGTCCGGCCGCGGCCGCCGACAGGCCCGTGAAGGCGTTCAACAGCGAGATCACCACCGGCATGTCGGCGCCGCCGATCGGCAGCACGACCATGTTGCCGAGCACGGCCGCCGCCACCAGGATCAGGATGAACAGGCCCTCCGACTCGGCGCCGGCGGCGATCGCCACCGAGCAGCCGACCGCCACGAGCAGCAGCAGCGCGTTCACGATCTGCTGCCCAGGGAGCTGGATCGGGCGCCCGGGCAGCAGCTCCTGCAGCTTCCCGAACGCGATGTTCGAGCCCCAGAACGAGACCGAGCCGATGATCGCCGCGAACAGGATCGGGATCAGCGCCTCGAGCTCCGGGTTGCCGCCCGTGATCTCGAGCGCCTCGCGGTACTCGACGAACGAGATCAGCGCCACCGCGCCGCCGCCGACGCCGTTGAACAGCGCGACCATCTGCGGCATCTGGGTCATCTTCACGCCGCGCGCCGCCGGCACGCCCACTGCGGTCCCCATCGCCACGCCGAGCGCGATCAGGCCGTAGTCGTCGACGAAGTCCCACAGCAGCGTGGCCACCACCGCGATCGCCATCCCCACGGCGGCCACCGCGTTGCCCTTGCGCGCCGTGCTCGGGTGCGTGAGCAGCCGCAGGCCGACGATGAAGCAGATGAACGCGAGGATGTACAGGACCTGGATGAAGTCCGGGTCCTGGAGGAAGGAGGCGATGACCACCGCTACGCGTCCTTCTTGGGCTCGGGCCGCTTCCTGAACATCTCGAGCATGCGGTCGGTGACGAGGAAGCCGCCGACCACGTTGATCGTGCCGAAGGCAATCGCGATCACGAGCAGCAGCTCGTTGAGGAAGCCGGCGGCCTCGCCGATCAGGAGCAGGCCGCCCAGCAGCACGATGCCGTGGATCGCGTTCGTGGCCGACATCAACGGCGTGTGCAGCGTGTTCGGCACCTTCGAGATCACCTCGAAGCCCACGAACGCCGCCAGCACGAGGATGGTGAGCTCGGTGAGAAGGTCCATGGCTACGCGGTGACCCCGGCGGCCGCGCGCGCGCCCTCGTGAACGATCTCGCCGTCGCGCGTGATGCAGGCGCCCGCGATCACCTCGTCGTCGAAGTCGACGGCCAGCTTGCCCTCCTCGCCGACCATCAGCTCGAGCAGCGACATCACGTTGCGCGCGTACAGAGCGGAGGCGTGGTCGGGCATCTCCGAGGCGAGGTTGAGGGGCCCCACCAGCGTCACGTCCTCCTTGACGACCGTCTCGCCGGGCTCGGTGAGCTCGCAGTTGCCGCCGGTCTCGGCGGCCAGGTCGACGATCACGGACCCCGGCGACATGTTCTTCACCGCCTGCTCGGTTACGAGCAGCGGCGCCTTGCGCCCGGGCACAGCGGCCGTGGAGATCACGGCGTCGACCTTGCCGATCTCGACCGCCAGCAGGTCGCGCTGCTTGGCCTGCTCCTCGTCGGTCAGCTGGCGCGCGTAGCCGCCCGCCGCCTCGGCGTCCTCCAGCCCCATGTCGAGCTCGAGGAAGCGCGCCCCGAGCGACTCGATCTGCTCCTTCACCGCCGAGCGCACGTCGAACGCCTGCACCACCGCGCCGAGCCTGCGAGCGGTGGCGATCGCCTGCAGTCCCGCCACGCCGGCGCCGAGCACGAGCACCTTCGCCGGCCGCACCGTGCCGGCCGCCGTGGTGAGCATCGGGAAGAAACGCGGCAGCCGCTGGGCCGCGATCAGCGCCGCCAGGTAGCCCGCCACGGTGGCCTGCGAGGAGAGCGCGTCCATCGACTGGGCCCGCGTGATGCGCGGGATCGCCTCCATCGCGAACGAGGTCACGCCGGCGTCGGCCAGGCCGCGCACCGTGTCCGCCGCGGTGAGCGGCGCGAGGAACCCGATCAGCACCGTGTCGCGGCCGAGCCGGCCGATCTCCTCGGCCGAGGGAGGCGCGACCTTGGCCACCACTTCGCCCGAGAAGCCCTCGCCGAGGGTCGCGCCGGCGTCGGTGTAGGCGTCGTCGGGATAGTGGGCCTCGGCCCCGGCGCCCGTCTCGAGGGTCACCTGCACGCCCTTCTGGGCGAGTCGCTCAACCACCTCGGGCACCAGCGCCACGCGGCGCTCGCCCGACGCCGATTCCTTGGGTACTGAGACGTTCATGAGGCTGACAAGGGGGGTCGGGGGCGCGGCACTCTAGCCGAAGCCGGGGTCCCGCGGCCCCGCCCGGAGCTGCCACTACACTCGAAGCGACGGTCTGCGCCGGTCGCGGATCGCCTCCATGGCAGAGAAGACAGTCGAGAAGCTCGATCGCGTGGTCGTCCGGTTCGCCGGCGACTCGGGCGACGGGATGCAGCTCACGGGAAGCCGCTTCACCGACGCGACGGCGGTCGTCGGAAACGACCTCGCCACCCTGCCGGACTTCCCCGCCGAGATCCGCGCGCCCGCCGGCACGCCGCACGGCGTCTCGGCCTTCCAGATCCACTTCGCCTCGCGCGACATCCTCACCCCGGGCGACCACCCGAACGTGCTCGTGGCGATGAACCCCGCCGCGCTGATCACCCAGCTCGCCGCCGTCGAGAAGGGCGGCACGGTGATCGTGAACGAGGACGGCTTCACCGACCACAACCTGCGCAAGGCGGGCTACCCCTCGAACCCGCTCGACGACGACACGCTCGACGACTTCCAGGTCTTCCGCGTGCCGATGACCTCGATGACCGTGCGCGCCACCGAGGGCATCGAGGGCATCAGCTCGCGCGACGCCGCTCGCAGCAAGAACCTGTTCGCGCTCGGCCTCGTGTCCTGGATGTACGGGCGCCCCACCACGCCGACGGTCGACTGGGTGGAGAAGAAGTTCGCCGACCGGCCCGAGGTCAAGGCGGCCAACCTCGCCGCCTTCCGGGCGGGCTACAACTTCGGCGAGACGGCCGAGCTGCTGGCGGTCCACTACGAGGTCGATCCCGCCCCGGCTCCGCCCGGCACCTACCGGAACGTGAACGGAACGCAGGCGCTGGCCTATGGGCTGATCGCCGCGAGCGTGCAGTCCGGCCTCCAGCTCTTCCTCGCGAGCTACCCGATCACCCCGGCGTCCGAGCTCCTTCACGCGCTCTCGCGCCACCAGCGCTTCGGGGTCCGCACGATCCAGGCCGAGGACGAGATCGCGGCCGCGAACATGGCGCTCGGCGCCGCCTTCTCGGGCCATCTCGGCGTCACGGCCACGAGCGGCCCGGGCATGGACCTGAAGGCCGAGACGATCGGCCTGGCGGTCGCGATGGAGCTGCCCCTCGTGGTGGTGGACATCCAGCGCGCCGGCCCCTCGACCGGCATGCCGACCAAGACCGAGGCCGCCGACCTGCTGATGGCCCTCTATGGGCGCCACGGCGAGTCGCCGCTGCCGGTGATCGCCGCGTGCACGCCGGGCGACTGCTTCGACGCCGCGATCGAGGCCGCCCGGATCGCGGTCACGCACCGCACGCCGGTGATCCTGCTGGCCGACACCTTCCTGGCGAACTCCTCCGAGCCCTGGCGGCTCCCCGACGTGAGCTCGCTGCCCGCGATCGACCCCGACTTCGCCGGCGCGCCGAACGACGGCGACGCCTTCATGCCGTACCTGCGCGACGACAATCTGGCGCGCCCCTGGGCGATCCCCGGCACGCCCGGCCTGCGCCATCGGATCGGCGGCCTCGAGAAGGAGGAGCGCACCGGCAACATCTCCTACGAGCCCGCGAACCACGACTACATGACCCGCTTGCGCTCCGAGCGGATCGCGCGGGTCGAGGTGCCCGACGTCGAGGTCGACGACCCCGACGGGGACGCCGGACTGCTCGTGCTCGGCTGGGGCTCGAGCTACGGCGCGATTCAGGGCGCGGCGCGCCGCCTGCGCCGCGAGGACGGGCTCAAGGTGGCCACCGCGCACATCAGGCACCTGAATCCGATGCCGGGGAACGTCGGCGACGTGCTGCGCGCGTACGAGCGCGTGCTCGTGCCGGAGATGAACCTCGGCCAGCTGGCCACGCTCCTGCGCGCCGAGCACCTGATCGACATCGAGAGCTACACGAAGGTCGACGGCCTGCCGATCCTCACGCGCGACGTGATGGAGCAGGTACGGGAGCGGCTCGCGTGAGCGCCGCCGGCCACAGCGAGAACGGCGGCACCCCGCTGCCCGTGCTCTCCAAGGCGGACTTCTCCTCCGACCAGGAGACGCGCTGGTGCCCGGGCTGCGGGGACTACGCGATCCTCGCGTCGGTCCAGGGCCTGATGCCGGAGCTCGGCGTGCCGCCGGACAAGATCGTGTTCGTGACCGGCATCGGCTGCGCCGGGCGGTTCGTCTATTACATGGACACCTACGGGATGCACGGCATCCACGGCCGCGCGCCCGCGCTCGCCACCGGGGTTGCCACCTCGCGACCAGACCTGTCGGTGTGGGTCGTATCCGGCGACGGCGACGCCCTGTCGATCGGCGGCAACCACCTGATCCACGCGCTGCGCCGCAACGTGCCGCTCAAGATCCTGCTCTTCAACAACCAGATCTACGGGCTCACGAAGGGCCAGTACTCGCCCACGAGCGAGGAGGGCAAGGTCACCAAGTCCACGCCCTTCGGGTCCCAGGATCACCCGTTCAACCCGGTGTCGCTGGCGCTCGGGGCCGAGGCGACCTTCGTGGCGCGCACCGTGGACACCGACAAGAAGCATCAGGCCGAGGTGCTGCGCGCTGCCGCCGCCCACCGCGGGGCGGCGTTCGTCGAGATCTACCAGAACTGCAACGTCTTCAACGACGGCGCGTTCGACGCGGTGCGCGCTAAGGGCCAGCGCGAGCAGAACCAGATCCCGCTCGAGCACGGCCGGCCCGTGCGCTTCGGCCTCGACGGCGAGCGCGGGGTGATGCGCGGCAAGGACGGCCGGCTCGAGCTGGTCGACGTGGCCGACGTGGGCGAGCACGCCCTGCTGGTGCACGACGTCAAGCGCTCGGAGCCGAGCCTCGCGTTCGAGCTCGCGCACCTCGCGGCCCAGCCCACCGGTCCCACTCCGATCGGCGTCTTCCGCTCCGTCGAGCGCCCGATCTACGGCGAGCAGCTCCAGGAGGCGCTCGAGGAGTCGCGCGCCGGCGTGGGCAAGCAGCAGCTCGAGGAGCTTCTGCACTCGGGCGACACCTGGTCGGTCGATTAACGCTGAGCGGCGCCCTCGGCGTCCTCTGCGCCCCGATGCGACGCGAAGGCGGCGAGGCCCTGATCGCGGTCCCAGTACACCTCGTAGCGGTGGCACTGCCCGTCGCGCCAGAGCGAGAGCTCCCATGACGGCTGGCGCACCTCGATGTCGGATCCGGTGACCGTGCCCGCATACTCGACCGAAGCGAGGGCCCAGTCGCCGGCGGCCTCGATCGCGCCGACCCCGATGCGCATCTCCTCCCACGAGGCGCCCCAGCGCTCGAGCAGCCGCCGGTAGGCATCGTGCCCGCGGTACGTGCCGCTCTCGAAGTTCGGCGGAGCCACGTACACCTCGACGTCGGGGTGGAAGAGCTCGAGCAGGCCGACCACGTCGCCCGCGCTGAACCGCGCGTATGCGAGCTGGCAGAGCTCCAGGTGGTCGTCCGCCACGGTCCCAGGCTACAGCGGCTGTCAGTCCTCCGCGAGCGCCGAGGGGTCGGTCGGCACGTCCACGGCGAGCTGCCGCAGCGCCTCGAGCGGAACGATCTCGAGCGCTCGCTCGTTGGTCGCCGCCAGCACCACGAACGCGCCCGCGCCCTCCTCGTAGGCGCGCAGCCAGTTCGCGGCGGTCACGCACCAGCGGTCGCCGGGCACGAGCCCCGGGAAGCCGAACTGCGGCAGCGGCGTGGTCAGGTCGTTCCCGATCGAGCGCTGGTGGTCGAGGAACTCCTGGGTCACCACGGCGCAGATCGTGTGACTGCCGAGATCCTCCGCGCTGGTGTGGCAGCAGCCGTCGCGGAAGAAGCCCGTGACGGGGTCCGTCCCGCATGTTTCGAGCTCTCCACCCAACACGTTGCGCGCTGTCACGGCTGCAGTATCTACCAGCACCGGGATCGGGTACGTTGCGCTCATGTCCAGATCGCTCGCCGCCCTACTGGCGCTCACAGGCATTCTCGCGTTCGCGGCCCCGGCGGACGCTCGCTCGTTCGTGATCAGGGCCACCGGCAGCACCACGGGCCTGGGGGAGGTGCAGGCGATCGGCGACTTCAAGCCGGCGACGAACCCGCGGCTCGGCGCCGCGGTGCGGGCTTTCGGGCCCACCACCAGCCGGCGCGGCGGTGGCGAGATCTGCCGCGTGCGCTGGGCGAACCTCGGCGTGTTCGGGGTCTTCCAGAACTTCGGCGGTCGCGGCAGCTCGTGCCAGGGGCGGATCGGCCTCGCCCAGAAGGTCGTGGTGAGCGGCGACCGGCCCTGGCGGACCTTCAGGGGTCTCCGGCTGGGCGACAGCGCGACGCGGCTCAGGCAGCTGCACCCGGCGGCGCGCCGCACGCCGCGCGGCTTCCGGCTCGTGGAGGGCGTGTTCCCGTTCGGGAGCCCGATGCGCTACGCGGTGCTGGGCGCGCGGATGGCGAACGGGCGCGTGAGCGCGTTCACGATCGTCGTCGGGGCGGCCGGGGATTAGATGACTGATTCCAAACCCCCGCGCCCCTGGATGACGCGCCATACCTTCGCTGGCCACCGGCTGGATACGGCTTCGCCGTCGCCAGCCGGTGTCGGACCCACCTCCTCGCCGATATTGCTTCGAATATCGGTTTCGTCGGCGGTCGGCGCCCAGCTCGGTCTAGCGCGCCTCCAGAGGCACGCGGATTCGGAATCAATCACCTAGCCGCTCAGGCCGCGAGCTCGAGCACCAGTTCGGACACGCCTGCGCCCGCGTGGTGCTCGTCGAGGTGGCTGGTGAGCTTTTCCATCAGCCGGTGGGCGGGGACGTTGTCCGACGCCATGGTCGCCGTGAAGCGGCGGATGCCGAAGAAGCGTGCTTTGGCCGCCAGGAGCTCGGCGAGCTGCGAGCCGATGCCGCGACGCTGCCACTCGTCCGCGACGACGATCGCCACTTCGGCGGCGGCGGGATCGTCCTGGAGGCGGACGAAGCGTCCGACCGCGATCAGGCGGCGCGCTGGATCGGTCGGACTTTCGACCACCAGTGCCACATGATCGCGGCCGTTCACCTCAGTGAGATATCGCAGCTCCGCCCGGCTGAAGCTGCGCTTGGGTGTGAGGAAGCGCCGCTGCACGCTCTCGTCTGAGAGCTGCCGCAGCCCCGTCTCCAGCATGCGCTTGTCGTCGGCGCGGATCGACCGGATCAGGATCGGGGCTCCGTCTGGAAGGCGCTTGAGCACTCCTGAAGGGTTGCTAGCCAGGGCCCGGGCTTGTGTGAAGTGCGTCACGTTCATAGTCGAGCTCCGTTCGCACGGCGCGCTCGTGCAGGAGCTCGTTCGCGTGATCGAGGTCCCGGGCGTCGCCGACGACCGCCGCGAGCCGTGCCGCCGAGCCCAGCGCGGCCCGCGGCTCGATGAAGAAGGTGAGCGCTCCGAGCGGCGACAGCTCCACCGTGCGCCTGCCGCGCCGGATCGTGGTGCTGCCCGTCTCGCCGCGGAAGCAACGGAGCGCCTGCGCGCTGGCTTCGGTGGGCACGGCGGCCACCGCCTCATCCAGGCGGTCCACGACCGCGGGGGTGAGCCCGCGCGCTCCGGCAAGGCCGCCGGCGGCGGCAACCTCGGCGATCCGCTCGAGCACCTCGGCCGCGGTCAGCTCGCCGTCGCAGCCGATGCCGAAGATCGCCGCCAGGACCGGCGTCTCCGCCCGGGCGGCCAGCCGCGCCGCGGCCGCCATCAACAGGGCGTCGCAGAGCGGGCTGGCGAGGCCCGGCTCGTCGCCGTGGGCGAGCGCGTCGCCGCCCACGTCCAGGAACACGAGCAGGTCGCATCCGAGCCCGGCGGCCGCGGCCTCGATCCCGTCCGCGATCGCGGCCGGGGCGAGCGTGGCATCCACCAGCACGCACTCCTCGCCGAGGAGCGCGGCCATCCGCGATTCGGCGAACAGCACGCCGCTCTCGCGCACGCGGGTCGCGCCGCTCGCGGCGAGCACTCCGGGAGCGAGCTCGCGTGCGTTCTCGATCTCCGCCGCCGCCCGCGGGCCGGGGCGGGGGTCGATCGGCCGCCGCTCCCAGCTCACGCCGCCCACCACGGGCGCCGCGCCGCGCAGCCGGCAGGCCTCCGCCGTGGCCAGCGCGCCGACCACGTCGCCGCCCCCGCCGATGCCGATCACGAGCGGGCGGCGCGCGGCGTCGAGCAGGCGGTCGGCGTCGGTCATCCGCCCCGGCGCAGGAGCCAGGCCAGCTGCGCCTGGCGCTCGACGACCGCCGCCACGTCGAGCGCCCGCGCCGGCGAGCTCCCGAGCGCGAGCACGCCGTGACGGCGGAGCAGCACCGCCGAGCGCTCGCCGAGGGCCTCCACGCAGGCGTCCGCCAGCTTCTGGCCTCCGCTCTCGGCGAAGGCGGCCGTGCGCACGGCGCCGCCGGCCGCATCGTCGAGCTCACCTGTGCCGGTGTCGAGCGGCTCGTCGCCGAAGCTCCACGCCGTGGCGTGCACGGAATGCGTGTGCACTAGCGCGCGGGCGTCGGGGCGGGCCGCGTACACGGCCAGGTGCACGCGCCGCTCGCTCGAGGGCTCCCGGCTGCCGGCGAGCAGCTCGCCCGCGGGCGAGAGCGCCACGAGGTCGTCCTCGGTGAGCTCGGGGTAGGGGAGACCGGCCGGGGTGATGAGGATCGAGTCGCCCTCGCGCGCGCTCAGGTTGCCCGAGCTGCCGGCCACGAGGCCGAGCTCGCGCATCGTCCGGGCGGCGGCCACCAGCTCAGCCCGCAGCGACACCGCGGATCGCCTCGTCGAAGGGCGGCTCGAGCACCCCCGCCTCGGTGAAGATGGCGCTCACGAGCTCGGCGGGGGTCACGTCGAAGGCGGGATTGAAGGCCTCGGCCCAGCCCGCCACCTCGGCGGGGTCGCGCTCCTCGATCGGGATATGGGCGCCCTTGGCCGTGGCGGGGTCGATCGTCGAGACCGGGGCGGCCACGTAGAACGGCACGCCGTGACGGTCGGCCAGCACCGCGAGCGGGTAGGTTCCGATCTTGTTCGCCACGTCGCCGTTGGCGGCGATGCGGTCCGCTCCCACCACCACGCGGTCCACGAGTCCGCGGGCCATCAGGGAGCCGGCGCTCGAGTCGGCGATCACGCGGTGCGGAATTCCCGCGCGGTCGAGCTCCCAGGCGGTTAAGCGCGAGCCCTGGAGCAGCGGCCGCGTCTCGTCGACCCACACGCTCGCGAGGCAGCCCCGCTCCCAGGCGGCGCGCAGCACGCCGACCCCGGTGCCGTAGCCGGCCGTGGCGAGCGGACCGGTGTTGCAGTGCGTGAGCGCGCGGTCGCCCTCGCGGAAGCGCTCGGCGCCGAGCTCGGCCAGGCGCCGGTCGGCCCGCTCCTGCTGCGCATGCAGCTCATGCGCCGTCGCGAGCGGGTCGTCCGCCGCGAGCGAGCGGTCGATCGCCCAGCCGAGGTTCACCGCCGTCGGCCGGGTGGCGCGCAGCAGCGCCCCCGCCGCCTCGCGGTCGTCCGCGAGCACGAGCCCGTAGGCCGCGGCCACGCCGATCGCCGGGGCGCCGCGCACGGCGAGCGTGCGGATGCAGTCGGCCACCTGCTCGGGCGTATCGCAGGCGATCCAGCGCTCCTCCCCGGGCAGCGCACGCTGGTCGAGCACGTGCAGCGCGCCGTGCTCGAAGCGGAGCGGCTGGATGTCGGCGGCGCCGCTCATCGCGCATGACGGTACGCGACCGACGTGGGATCATCCACGGTCGTGAGTCGGATCCCCGTCGTGCTGGTGGCCGCACTCGCCCTCGCGCTGGCGGCGCCCGCCGCTTCGGGCGCCGCGGTGCCGAAGGCCGGCACGTGCTGGCCTTCCGGGACCCGGACCGTGGACGCCGGCATCGGCGGCCGGATCTTCTACCGGCCCACGAGCGACGCCGACCGCGTCTACCTGTGCAGCTACCGCAGCGGGCGCCGCACTCAGATCGGCTGGGATGTGCTCTTCGACGCCGAGGAGGTCGAGCTCACGCGCTTCGCGCGCCGCTTCGTGGCGATCGCGACGGTGAACTCCAATCCCGGCGGGAGCTTCTCCTCGATCTTCATCCGGCGGGTGCGAGACGGCCGCCGGCTCGCCCGGCTCGCCGCCGCGCCGGACGCGCCGCCGGTGGGGGCGGGCGGCGCCCCGATCCGGACCGGGGTGAGGGATCTGGTGATACGGGGTGACGGGAGGGTCGCCTGGATCGTCGAGGTCAGGGACGAGGGAACGGGCGCGTCGGTCTACGAGCTGCGCACTGCGGCTCCCGGCGCCGGGAGCAGCCTCCTGGCGGCCGGAGCCGACATCGCGCCCGGCTCGCTCGCGCTCGCCGGCTCGACCCTCTACTGGAGTCAGGCGGGGCTGCCGCGCTCGGCGCCGCTGCCCTGAAGTCGCGCCAGCCGCTCGTCGAGTAGCGCCTGCTGGCGCGGACCGCTGAGCGTGCGCGGCTCGAAGGTCGCCTGCACGGCCAGGCCGTCGACCAGCGCGACGAGCGCGGCCGCCTCGCGCTCGCTGTCGAGCTCCGGGTCAAGCCGGCCGGCCCGCTGCGCCTCGCGCAGCAGCTGCGCCACGCGGGCGCGCCAGGCGCGGTAGGCCAGGCGCTGGGCCTTGGCCAGCGCCGGGCGCGTGAGCGCCAGGCCCAGGAAGGAGAACCAGAGCCGGGTCTCGGTGCGCCGCTCAGCGTCGAGTGGCAGCCCCTCGGTGAGTGTCCGGCGCACGAGCTCGAGCGGGTCGGGCTCCCGCTCCGCCGCGGCGGCCACCCGGCGCCCGACGCGCTCCGCCACGAGCCTGAAGGCGAACAGCAGCAGCGCCTCCTTGTCGGCGAAGTAGTGCACCAGCGCGCCCGTCGACCAGCCCGCCTGGGCGGCCACGGCGCGCAGCGTCACCGCTTCGAGGCCCTCCGTGGAAGCCAGGCGCCAGACCGCCTCCGCCAGCTCCGCCCGGCGCGCGTCGTGATCCACGATCTTCGGCATCTCGACACATTCTATATCGAACGTCTGCTATAAATAAACCATGGAACTGAAGTGGATTCTCGCAATCGGATTCGAGGCGGCCTTCTGGGCGATGCTGGCGGCCTTCCTCGTGCTCCGCTACCGATACGGGATGGAGAACATCACTCGCCTGTTCGTGGTCGGCGTCGTGATCGACACCGCCGGAATCGTGGGCCTGGGGATCTGGGACTTCGCCCTGACCGGCCACGTGAGTGTCTACACGGCCTTCATCGCGGGCCTGATCGTCTACAGCCTCACGTCCGGCCGCCGCCACCTCGAGCACCTCGACGCCTGGATGGGCAGGCGCATCCCGCGCAAGCGGCGCCCGGCCCGGCAGGTGGCTACCAGCCGGCCGTGCCCGGACCGCCCTTGAACGGCCCGCGGATGTCGGCCGTGATCCAGCCGCCGTAGAAGCCGCCCTCGTTCGCCTGCACGAGCTCGTCGTCGAGGTAGCAGGCGTCCACCCGCTGCGGGTAAAAGGCCAGATGGTCGCGCAGGGCCCCGTAGGCCTCGACCGGATCGGGGTAGGACCAGGCTGCCGCCTCGTCGCCGTCGAGGCTCCAGTAGCGCGCCTGGCCCTTCCACTCGCACAGTGTCCGGCGCGGGTGCGGGCTGAGAAGGTCCATGCGCACGTCCTCGGGCGGGAGGTAGATGGCAGGCGGCTGGCTCGTCTCGAGCACCCGCAGGGCACTGGTCGAGTCGGCGACCGCCACGCCGCCATGCATCACGCGAGCGCGACGGGTCGAGGGCTCTACGACCGGCGGGCGGGGGTAGTCCCAGACCGACTCCACCGCTCGGCTATTCGGGTTGCGACGGGGCCTCGCGCGGCGTGCGCGAGGCGTTGATCTCGGCGCTCGCCAGCCGCGCCAGCTCGCGGCGCAGGTCCTCGCGCAGCTCGGCCACCTCCTCCGCGGAGCGCTCGGGGTCCGCCTCGGCGGTCTCCACGAGAGCGGCGGCGAGCGTCTCGTTGGCCGCCCGGAGGTCTGCGGCGGCGCGCTCGAGGTCGGGCTCGCCGCGCACCGTCAGCGCCTGCTCCTTTGCGTGCTCCGCGAGCCGGGCGATGCGCTCGCGGTGCGGCTCAGGGAGCAGGCGCCAGCGCCCGTAGAGCGAGCGGGCCACGCGCACGCCGAGCGCGGTGCCGCCCAGGAGGAGCTTGGCCCTGGCCACGAACCCATGGTCCCGCGTGAGGAGGACGGAAGTGGGCGCCGCCGCGCTAGATGGCTGATCCCAAACCCCCGCACCCTGGATGACGCGCCATACCTGCGCTGGAGCGCCATCCTCCTCCTCGCCGATATTGCTTCGAATCATCTAGAGCAGGGCCTCGGCCAGCAGGTCGACCTGAACCGGGTCGCTCGACGTCGGGAACCAGATCAGCTCCTGGCAGCCCGCGTCCTTAAACTGCTTCACGCGCTCGCGCAGCGCCTCGGGGGTCCTGGCCGCGGCGGCGGCCAGCATCTCCGCGTACTCGCCGGCGAACGCGTAGTAATCCCGGATCGAGTGAGTGATGTCGCCCTCGGGATCGTCGCCGAGCGCGTAGTACTGGAGCGCCAGCGCTCGCGGCCGCTCGACCCGGCCGGCCTCCCGGAAGGCCGCCTCGAGCTTCTCGAGCGCCGCCGGGAAGCGCTCGGGCGGGCCACCGCCCGCCATCCAGCCGTCGCCGTACTTCGCCGCTCGGCGGAAGGTGGCATCCACCTGGCCGCCCAGGATCAGCTGAGGAGGGTCGTCCTGGACGGACGGCCCGATTCCCCCGGCCAGGCCGCGCGGCGCTCCGCCCCAGACCTCCGTGATCTCGCGCAGCATCGCTTCGAAGACCTTGCCGCGTCCCTTGAGCGGCACGCCGCTCGCCTCGTAGTCGTCCTCGCGCCCGCCCACCGCCGCGCCGAACACGAGCCGCCCACCCGACAGGGTGTGGACCGTGGCCGCCTGCTTGGCCACAAGCGCGGCGTTGGCGCGGTAGGGGAGGATCGCGATCGCGGTGGTGAGCCGTATCCGCTCGGTGACCGCCGCGGCGGCGGCGAGCGCCACCAGCGGCTCGTAGTTCGGGTAGACGAGCCTGTCGATCGTGCCGAGGGTCGAGAAGCCGGCCGTCTCGGCGCGCCGCGACCAGTCCACGAACTGGTCGCCGGTTACGCCGGGGATCGTGGCGGGCAATCCGATGCCGATGTCCATGCTTTCTCCCTGGGTCTAGGCTCGGCTTCGTGACTCTAGAGACGGTCCCCGGGTGGGCCCTCGAGCTGGTCCGGCGAGCCCGGGTGGCGCGCCTCGGGCTGCTCGACGAGGCGGGCGAGCCGCGCGTGCTGCCGGTGACCTTCGCCCTGCACGAGGGTGCCGTCTGGAGCGCGATCGACCACAAGCCCAAGCGCCCGGGCGAGCCCGCGCGGGTGCGGCGGCTGCGGCGCAGGCCGGAGGCGACGCTGCTCGTGGACGAGTACGACGAGGATTGGACGCGGCTGGCCTGGGTCGAGCTGCGCGGCCGCGTGACCGTGGTCGATGCTGCGGCGGGCGCGGCCGCGCTCGATGCCCTCGCCGCCCGCTATGCCCCCTATCGCGAGCGCCGGCCGGCGGGCCCGCTGCTGCGGCTCGACGTCGAGCGAGTGACCTCGTGGCGGGCCTCGGAGGGGCCGGTCTCGACGGGCTGACCCCGGCGCGACCACTCGCTCCACGACCCCGGGTAGAGCCGCGCGTCGAGCCCCGCCTCCGCCGCCGCCAGCACGACGTTGCAGGCGGCGACCCCGGAGCCGCAGTAGGCCACGAGCTCGCGCTCGGGCATGGCGCCGGCGGTCGCCAGGCGGTCGCGCAGCTCCCTCGGGTCCGGCAGGCGCCCCTCGGGCGCGAGCTCGGCGGAGGGGAGGTTGACCGCGCCGGGGATATGCCCCGCCACGGCGTCGATCGGCTCCACCTCGCCGCGGAAGCGCTCGGGCGCGCGGGCGTCGAGCAGGAGCGCCTCCCGGTCAGGGCCGAGCTCCTCGAGCCGCGCCGTGTCGCCGGCGGCCGGCTCGCCCGCCCGGAAGTCGCCGGCCGTGACCTCCTCGCGACCGCTCGCGAGCTCGCCGCCGGCCGCCCGCCAGCCGCGCAGCCCGCCGTTCAGGACGCGAACCTCCCGGTGGCCGAAATGGCGCAGGAGCCACCACAGCCGCGCGGCGCCGCCCTCGCCCGCCTCGTCGTACGCGACGACGAGCGTGGCTGCGCCGATGCCGGCCCGCCGCGCCGCCGCCTCGAAGTGGCGCGCCTCGGGCAGCGGGTGGCGCCCGCGGGCGCCGGGCTCGCTCGACAGGTCGCGGTCGAGGTCCAGGAACGACGCGCCAGGGATGTGGCCGGCCAGCCAGAGCGCCTCGCCGGCGCCCGGCTCGGCGAGCACGTAGCGGCAGTCGACCACCCGCAGGCGCGGGTCGCCGAGCCGCTCGCGCAGCTCGCCTGCCTCGATCAGGTTGCTCACGGCCCCAGCGTACGCTTCGCCCATGCGCGCGATGGTCCTCGACGCGCCGGGCCAGGCGCTGCGGCCGGTTGACCTGGAGGCGCCGCGTCCGGGCTCGGGCGAGCTGCTGCTCGAGGTGGCCGCCTGCGGGGTCTGCCGCACCGACCTCCACATCGTCGACGGCGAGCTGCCCGGCCCGGCGCTCCCGCTCGTGCCGGGCCACCAGATCGTGGCGCGCGTGCTGGAGGCGGCCGGCGAGCGCTACGCGCCCGGCGACCGCGTGGGCGTGCCCTGGCTCGGCTGGACCTGCGGCCAGTGCCGCTTCTGCCGCAGCGGGCGCGAGAATCTCTGCGACCGGGCCGTCTTCACCGGCTACACGCGGCCGGGCGGCTACGCCGAGCTAGCCGTGGCCGACGAGCGCTTCTGCTTCCCGATCCCCGCGGGCTACCCCGACCTGCAGGCGGCCCCGCTCCTGTGTGCCGGGCTGATCGGCTTCCGGACGCTCCGGCTGGCCGGCGACCCCGAGCGGCTCGGCATCTACGGCTTCGGCGCCGCGGCCCACATCGTCTGCCAGGTGGCGCGCCACGAGGGCCGCCGCGTGTTCGCGTTCACGCGCGCGGACGACCGCGCCGCCCAGGCCTTCGCCCGCGAGCTCGGCGCCGAGTGGGCGGGCGACGCCCTCGGCCCGCCGCCCGAGGAGCTCGACGCCGCGCTCGTGTTCGCGCCGGCGGGCGAGCTCGTCCCCGCCGCGCTGCGAGCGGTGGCCAAGGGCGGCAGCGTGGTGTGCGGCGGGATCCACATGAGCGACATCCCCTCGTTCCCGTACGAGCTGCTGTGGGGCGAGCGCGTGCTGCGCTCGGTGGCCAACCTCACGCGCGCCGACGGCGAGGAGTTCCTCGAGCTGGCGCCGCAGGTGCCGGTGCGCACCGAGGTCGAGCGCTTCGCCCTCGAGGACACCGGCAGCGCGCTCGAGCGGCTGCGCGCCGGCGCGCTGCGCGCCGCCGCGGTCGTCGTGCCCTGACGGTCAGGCGGCGCGCGCGAAGTCACCGAGCGCGTCGGCCACGGCGCGCCAGGCCGCCGGCGAGACGGCCATCCCGCAATGCGACGCGCGAATCTCCACGCTCGCGGTGGCGTATGGGTCGAGGCAGGCCTGCCAGTCGACGATGCCGTCGCGCTTCGAGTAGACCGACACGCAGGCGACATCGGCGGCGAGCGGGGCGGCGAGGTCCTCCCAGAAGGACGCGCAGCAATCGCCGGCGAGGCACTCGCGGCGGAAGAGCCCGGGGGCGCCGAGCGAGCCAAGCCGGCTCACGGCCTCGACCTGGAGCCGCACGAGCGGATGGACCGCGAGCGGATCGAGCTGCGGCGAGCCGAGCGCCACCAGCCCGCACACGAGGTCCGGCCGGCGCCGGGCGAGCACCCGCCCGATCGTGCCGCCGCGGCTCTGGCCCACGATCGCGACGCGCTTGCCCTGCTCGGCCACGAGCCGCTCGAGCCGCTCCTCGAGCCGAGGCACCACGCTGCCGGCGCAGTCCACGTTCGCCCACATCCCGGCGCGGCTGGGGCGGTGGCCGGTGCGCTTCAGCCAGCCGGCCATGAGTGAGAGCGAGCCGTCGCCAGCCATGAAGCCCGGGATCAGCAGCACCGCGCGGCCCCCGCCCGGGCTCACGCCGTCGCCGCGAAAGACCGGGTCGCGAAGGAGCGCCGCCGCCTCCAGCCCCACGAGCGCCTCCCGCCACAGCGGCGGGCGTGCACTGCGCGATACCGGGAACGGGCCTCTCATCGCGGCCTCCTGACCCTAATCGTCAAGCGGGACGGCGCCACCGCCCAATAGATTCCCCCAGGTGCACGCGGTAACCATCCAGGACAAGCAGCTCCTGGTGGAGGAGCGCCCGGACCCCGAGCCCGGGCACGGCCAGCTGCTCGTGCGGGTGCGCGGCGCGGGCATCAACGGCGCCGACATGCTGCAGCGCCGGGGCGCATATCCCGCTCCGCCCGGGTCGCCCGAGGACATCCCCGGGCTCGAGCTGGCCGGCGAGGTGGCCGCCTTGGGGCCGGGCGCCGCGCGCTTCGCCGAGGGCGACCGGGTAATGGCTGTGGTGGGCGGTGGCGCGCAGGCGGAGCTGGCGGTGGTACACGAGCGCGCGGCGATGCCGGTCCCGGACGGCCTCGAGTGGCCCGAGGCGGGAGGGCTGCCGGAGGTCTTCACCACCGCGCACGACGCGATCTTCAGCCAGGCCGGCCTGCGCTCGGGCGAGCACCTGCTGGTGCACGGCGCCGCCGGCGGGGTGGGCACGGCGGCCGTGCAGCTCGGCCGCGCGGCCGGGGCGCGGGTAACGGCCACCGTGCGCCGCGAGGAGCAACGCCCCGAGGTCGAGCGGCTCGGCGCGCGCGCGATCGCGCCCGATGGCTTCGGCGAGAGCGGCCCCTACGACGTGATCCTCGAGCTCGTTGGCGCCTCCAACCTCGAGGAGAACCTCGGCTCGCTCGCCATCGGCGGGCGGATCGCCGTGATCGGGGTCGGCGGCACGGGCCCGGTGGCCGAGATCAACCTGGTGGCCGTGATGCAGAAGCGCGCCCGCATCCACGGCTCCACCCTGCGCGCCCGCCCGCTCGAGCAGAAGGCGGCGGCCGCCCGGCTCGTGGAGAAGGAGGTGCTGCCGCACTTCGCGGACGGCACGCTCACGGTGCCGGTCGCGGAGACCTTCCCGCTCGCCGAGGCCGAGCAGGCCTACGACCGCTTCGCGGCCGGCGGCAAGCTCGGCAAGCTCGTGCTACTTCCTTAGGCCCCCGATCAGCGCGAGCAGCGGCGGCGTGCCCACCCCGGTATAGCCGCCGTCGGCGAACAGCTCGCGCGCCACCCGCATCAGCTCGGCGCGGGTATACAACCTGTATGGAGGTGTCGGGACGATGAACGAGAGAGCGAGTTGGCGGGCGAGCGAGCTGGGCCCGGCGAGGACCCTCGAGCTCGGGGGCGGGCGCCGCATCCGCGCGCACGTCACGGGCGAGGGACCGCCGATCGTATTCGTGCACGGCGCGCTCGTGAACGCCAACCTCTGGCGCAAGGTGGTGCCCCGTCTTAGCGGGCACACGCGCGTGACGCTCGACCTCCCGCTCGGGTCGCACCTCGAGCCGATGCCGCGCGACGCCGACATGAGCGGGCCGGGGATCGCCGGCCTGGTCGGCGAGGCGATCGAGGCGATTGACCTCGGCAGCGTCACGCTCGTGGGCAACGACAGCGGTGGTGGCCTCAGCCAGCTCCTCGCGGTGCGCCGGCCCGAGCTGATCGACCGGCTCGTGCTCACCTCCTGCGACGCCTTCGAGAATTTCCCGCCGCGCTTCTTCCGTTACGTCCTGGCGCCGGCGCGCGTGCCGGGCGTGATCCCGGTGGCCTTCGGCGCGCTGCGCCTGCGGCCGCTGCGGCGCCTGCCGATCGCCTACGGCTGGCTCTCCCACCAACCGATCGAGCGCGCAGCCGAGGACACCTACGTGCTGCCCGTGCTGACTGAGGGCTTCGTCCGTCGCGACGTGCGGCGCCTGCTCGCCGGGATCCACCCCAGCCAGACGCTCGATGCCGCCACGCGCCTTTCGGCCTTCGACCGGCCGACGCTGATCGCCTGGTCGGCCGACGACCGCTTCTTCCCCACCGAGCACGCCGAGCGGCTCGCGACCATCCTTCCCGACGCGCGCCTCGAGTGGATCGAGAACGCACGGACCTTCAGCCCGGAGGACCAGCCCGAGCGGCTCGCCGAGCTGATCGCCGGCTTCGCGGGCGGGGCCGGGAGCGCGCCTCAGCCGAGCCGCTCGACGAGCATGGCCTGACCCTGTCCGCCGGCCACGCACATGGTCTCGAGGCCGATCGTCCGGTCGTCGGTCTCGAGGCCGTTCAGGAGCGTGGTCATGATGCGCGCGCCGGTCATGCCGAACGGGTGCCCGAGCGCGATCGCGCCGCCGTGCGGGTTCAGCTTCTCGAGCGGGATGTCGCACTCGGCCATGATCGGGATCACCTGGGCCGCGAAGGCCTCGTTCAGCTCGACCGTGTCCACGTCGTCGATCGTCATGCCGGCGCGCTCGAGCACCTTGCGGATCGCCCAGATCGGGGCGACCCCCATGTACTCGGGCTCGTTGGCGGCGGTGGCCGCCGTGATGATGCGGGCGCGCGGCGCGAGGCCGAGCTCGTCGGCCTTCGAGTCCGACATCACGAGCACGGCGGCGGCGCCGTCGTTGAGCGGGCAGGAGTTGCCGGCGGTGATCTTGCCGTCCTCCCTGAAGGCCGGGTCGAGCTCGGCGAGCTTCTCGAGCGTCGAGCTGGGGCGGGGGCCGTCGTCCATCGAGACCACCGCGCCGTCGGGCAGCGTGACCGGCACGATCTCGCGGTCGAAGTAGCCGTTCTCCTGTGAGGCCACGGCCAGCTCCTGGGAGCGCTGCGCGTACTTGTCCATGTCGGCGCGGCTCACCTCGTAGCGCTCGGCCACGTTCTCGGCGGTGAGGCCCATCGCGATGTACGCGTCCGGGTCGCCGTCCTTCCCTACGAGGTGCTCGTTCCGGTCCTGCGGGCGCGCGCCCTCCACGGACTCGTTGTAGCGCGAGACCCACTCGACGCCGGCCGCGATGTACGCGTCGCCCTGGCCCGCCACCACGGCGTTGGCCGCTTGGCGGATCGACTCGAGCGAGGAGGCGCAGTAGCGCGAGATGGTCGCGCCGTTCACCTCCTGGGGAAGCGAGTCGGAGAGCAGGACCATGATGCGCGCGAGGTTGAAGCCCTGAAGGCCCTGCGGCAGGCCGACGCCGCAGTACACGTCCTCGATCAGCGCGGGATCGACACCGGGGTTGCGCTCCATCAGAGCGTCGAGCACGAACGCGCCCATCTCGTCGGGGCGCAATCCCGCGAGCGAGCCCTTGAAGGCGCGGCCGATCGGGGTGCGCACGGCGTCGACGATCACTGCTTCGGGCATCAGAGGGCGTTCCTGGGCTCGGGGAGACGGACCCGCGCAAGGCTACTCGGGGTGCGCCGGCTGCCGAAGGGCGGCCCGGAGGCCGCCCTTCGCTCACGTCTCAGAGGGCTTCAGCGCGTCCGACAGGTCGTTCAGCCCGCCGCGCAGCTCGGCGAAGGCCGGGCTGCGCTAGTGACCAGCCCGCACGGCGCCCGCCTACCGCGGCGGCATCCGCAGCGCGCCGTCCAGCCTGAGCGTCTCGCCGTTCAGCATCGTGTTCTCGGCCACGTGGCAGGCCAGCGACGCGTACTCCTCGGGCCGGCCGAGCCGGGACGGGAAGGGGATCTGGGCGCCGAGCGCCTGGCGCGCCTCCTCCGGCAGGCCCGACAGCAGCGGGGTGTCGAACAGTCCGGGGGCGATCGTGCAGACCCGGATGCCGAGCCGAGCCAGGTCGCGCGCCGCCGGCAGGGTCAGGCCCACAACTCCGCCCTTCGAGGCCGAGTACGCGGTCTGGCCGATCTGGCCGTCGTAGGCGGCGATCGAGGCGGTCATCACCACGGCGCCGCGCTCGCCCTGGTCGTCGGGCTCGTTCGACGCCATCGCGCTCGCCGCCAGGCGCAGCACGTTGAAGGTGCCGATCAGGTTCACCCGGACCACCGTCTCGAACGGCGCGAGCGCGGCCGGCCCGTCCTTCTTCACCGTGCGCTCGGCCCAGCCGATCCCGGCGCAGGAGGCGGCGAAGCGCAGTCCGCCGAGCTCGTCGACCGCCGCCTTCACGGCGGAAGCCAGCTGCTCCTCGTCGGTCACGTCGGCGGCGTGGAAGTGGCCGCCGAGCTCCTGTGCGACCTGTGCGCCGCGCTCCTCGTTCAGGTCGGCGATCGCCACCCGCGCGCCACGCGCGGCGAGCTCGCGGGCGGTGGCCTCGCCGAGCCCGCTCGCGCCGCCCGCCACGAGCGCGCCGGTGCCGTTCAGGTCCATGGCCCGGCTCCTACTCCGACACGCGCTCGACCAGGAACGAGATGCGCACGAGCGCGCGCCACTCGTCGAGGTTCTCCCCGCGCAGGCCGGTCGACACCACGTCCACGGCCTTGATGTTGCGGAGCGAGTGGCGAGCCTCCTCGAGCGCAGCCTTCACCGCGCTGTCCGAGCTCTCCGGAGAGCTGCCCACCACTTCGATGATCTTCGTAACCGCCACGCCTGGCTCCTCTCGTCGTTGGCGCGCCAGGGTACTCCCAGATAAGGTCCCGATCGATGGAGGCTTCGAGGGCTCAAGGGAGGGGCGGCTACCTCGACTTCTCGCGTCTGTCGCCCGGTGAGTTCCTGGGGATGGGCGCCGGGCTCGTGCTGCTCGGCTCGCTCTGGCTGCCGTGGTTCACCACGAACGCGGACAACCCCAACTCCACGCTGGCCGGTGCGAGCGGAGGCGACGGGGCCAGCGCCTGGGCCGTGTTCAACACGCTGGACATCCTGCTCGTGCTCGCCGCCACGGCTCCCTTCATCCTGTCGTGGATCCTGGCCCGCGGGCACCGGCTCACCTGGAAGCCGGGCGAGGTCACGATGATCGTGGGCATCACGGCCTTCGTGTTGATCATCTGCAACGGCATCATCCTCGGGCGCCCCGGGGACAGCGTCGACATCGGGCTCGGGATCGGCTACTGGGTGGCCTTGCTCGCGTCGCTCGGCCTGCTCGCGGCCGGCTACCTGCGCCAGAGCGTGTACGGGGACCCCAAGAAGCCCCCCGGCACGATCTGAGAGCGATGGCTGAGCCAGCGGCCCCGGACCGCAATCTCGCGATGGAGCTCGTGCGCACGACCGAGTACGCGGCGCTCGCCTGCGCGCGCTGGATCGGGCGCGGCGACAAGGAGGGAGCCGACGGCGCCGCCGTCGATGCGATGCGGATGCTGCTCGACACGGTCTCCATGGACGGCGTCGTGGTGATCGGCGAGGGCGAGAAGGACGAGGCGCCGATGCTCTACAACGGCGAGCAGATCGGCGACGGCTCGATGCCCAAGGTCGACATCGCCGTCGACCCGCTCGAGGGCACCGAGCTGTGCGCGAAGGGCCTGCCGAACGCCATCGCCACGATCGCCCTGGCGGAGCGCGGCTCGATGTTCGACCCCGGGCCCTGCGTGTACATGCTGAAGATGGCCACGTCGCGCGACATGGCGCACCTGCTCGACATCGACCGCCCGCTGGGCGAGACGCTCCACCTGATGGCGAAGGAGAAGGGTGTGCCGGTCGGGGACCTCGTGGTGATCATGCTCGACCGGCCCCGCCACGACGACTTCATGGCCGAGATCCGCGAGGTGGGAGCGCGCGTGCGCCTGATCCCGCACGGAGACGTGTCGGCGGCGCTCGCCGCGGTGACCACCGGATCTCCGGTCGACCTGCTCTACGGCATCGGCGGCACCCCTGAGGGCGTGCTCGCCGCCGCCGCGATTCGCTGCACCGGCGGCAAGATCGTCGGCCGCCTCTGGCCGCGCTCGGACGAGGAGCGCCAGGCCGCGCTCGAGGCCGGCTACGACCTCGAGGAGGTGCTCGACACCGAGCGGCTCGTGGCGGGCAACGACGTGGCGTTCGCGGCCACAGGCGTGACCGACGGCGAGATGCTCGAGGGCGTGCACTTCTTCGGGCCCCAGGGGGCCGAGACCGAGTCGATCTCGATGCGCTCGCGCTCGGGCACCGTGCGCACGATCACGGCTCGTCACGACCGGGAGAAGCTGCGGGAGATAACGGGGGAGCGGCTGGGCTGAGGACGCCCACCACGGAGCGCTCGAGCTCGAGGTTGGCGAGCGAGCGCAGGAATGCGTTCGTCACGACCACGTGGATCCGCAGCTGGGTCTGGTTGTAGAGCATCCGGCCGATCCGCCCGAACCAGCCCCAGCCCGCGATCAGGGGGTAGAAGTTCACGACCTCGGACGAGACGGTGACTGAGGCCTCGCCGGCGCCGTCGCTCGCAGGGCGGCGCTCGACCGACAGCCGCAAGTAGCCGCGCCCGCGGCCGTTCGGAGCCACGAGCAGACCCCGGTCGATCGGCCAGGTGACCGAGCCGCGCTCGGCATGGGTCTCGTACTCGGGCTTGTGGAAGCGCAGCATCACGAACGGACGGCGGAACACCACCACCTCGCGCGAGTCCGGCCCGTATTCGACGCGCAGCACGCCGAGCGAGATCCGCGTGAGGAAGTGCCAGTAGGTGCGCGCCAGGCGCTCGAGGTACTCGGCGGACCAGATCCGGTCGAGGTCCTCCCGCGGCAGGCTCACCTCCGCCGTCTGGCACGACCCGATCGAGCCGTCCACGTCGTGGCCGGACTGCGGCACGTGGAGGATCGTCACGCGCACGCGGGCGCGCCGGCGGCGCTCGATGAGGCGGCGCGGGTCGCGCGGCCTCACAGCAGCTCGACCTCCACGCGCGTGCCCGCGGCCAGCTCGCCCTCGCCGGGTGCCACGCGCGCCAGGCCGTCGGCGCCCAGCATCGAGCTGAGCATGTGAGAGCCCTGCTCGCCCGTGGTGGTGGCGCGCAGCCCGTCGTCGGTGTGGCGCAGGCGCACGCGGATCGCCTGCTCGCGGCTCGGGTGGAGCGGCACCGGCTCGTCGAGGGTGGCGCTCGCGCGCACCACCGAGGTGTCGCCGCCCTGGAGGGCGGCCAGGGCGGGGCGCACGAACAGCTCGAACGTGACCATCGCCGACACCGGGTTGCCGGGCAGCCCGAACACGAGCACGGAGCCGCGCACGCCGAACCAGGCCGGCTTGCCCGGCCGCAGGCGCACGCCCCAGAAGCGCTCCTCGACCCCGAGCTCGGCGAGGGCGGGCTTCACGTGGTCGTGCGGCCCGACGGACACGCCCCCGGAGGCGATCACCACGTCGGCCTCCTCGAGTGCCCCGGCGAACGCGTCGAGGGTGCGCTCGGGGCGGTCGGGCACCGTTTCGACCCGGACGAGCTCGGCGCCGGCGGCCTCGGCCTGCGCGCCGAGCGCGTACGCGTTCGAGGAGTAGATGCCGCCCGGGGCGAGCGGCGTGCCGGGCCTCGTGAGCTCGTCGCCGGTCACGAGCACCGCCACGCGCGGCCGGCGGGCGCACGAGAGGGTTGCCGAGCCCACGGCCGCCGCGGCTCCCAGGGCGGCCGGGTCGAGCACGGTGCCGGCCTGCAGCACCGTCGAGCCGGCGGGGATGTCCTCGCCCGCGTAGCGCACGTTGTCGCCCACCACGGTGTCGGGCACGCGCACGCGCGCGCCTTGTTCCTTCGCCCGTTCGAGGGGCACCACGGCGTCGGCGCCGGACGGCACGGCCGCGCCGGTGGAGATCCTGATCGCCGCACCGTCGCGCAGCCGCTCGCTCGCGGGGCGCCCGGCGCGAGACTCGCCGTCCACCTCCAGCTCGGCGCCCGGCCCGGCCGCCACGGCGTAGCCGTCCATCGCCGAGCCGTCGAAGGGCGGCACGTCGATCGGGCTCTCGAGGTCGGCCGCGAGCACGCGCCCGCGGGCGTCGTCGAGCCTGACGCGCTCGGCGGGCAGCGGCTCGACCGCCGCGAGCACCAGGCGGCGCGCCTCGTCGATCGAGATCAGCTCGCTCACGCGCGCAATCTTCTCAGCGGGACGCCTTCTCGCACAGAGCAGACGTCGTGCGCGAGGGGCCGGGCTGGGCCCGGACCGGAGCGAAGGGGATCGATCGCAAATTCCGCGTCCGTGCTGCCGGAACCGGGGGTAGGATCGTCCGGAGCCGCCGGAACGCCGGGGAGCCGGAATGGAAGCTGCCGCATGACACCCAGCAGGGGCCCGTTCGCGCGCCTCGACCGCTCACGCGACGAGCTCGCCAAGGCGTGGCTAGTGAAGCTGATCGAACGCGCCTCGCTGGAGGAGATCAGCCAGCTGCCCACGGATCGGATCGCGCGCGAGCTGCCGGAGCTGATCTCCGGCATCGTCGAGCAGGCGGCCGCTCCCAAAGGCGCCGAGCCCTACACGCTCTCCGAGGACCAGGTCGAGCGCGCCGCGTCGCTGGCCGCCCTGCGCGCCGGCGGTGCCGAGGGCAGCGCGAGCGAGCTCGCGCGCGACGTAGCATCACTGCAGGCCGTGCTGATCGGGGCGCTCCGCGAGGAGCTCTCGGACGGCGACCCCGCGCAGTTCGCCGACGCCGTCGAGCAGCTCGTGACCGCCACCGGCGCGGTGCAGGCAGCGGCGGTTGAGGCGCTCGTGAAGCGACGCTCGCGGGAGCTCGAGTCCCAGGCCCACACCGACCCGCTCACGGGACTCGGGAACCTGCGCGCGCTCCAGCGCCAGATCGGCAGGCTGCTGGCCGTCCAGAAGCGCTACGGCCACGGCTTCGCCGTGCTGCTGATGGACGTCGACGGGCTCAAGCGGATCAACGACGCCCACGGGCACCCGGCGGGCGACCGGGTGCTGATGCAGGTGGCGATGGCGATGAGGCGCTCGATCCGCTCGGTCGACACCGCGGCCCGCCTCGGCGGCGACGAATTCTGCGTTCTCGCGCCCGAGCAGGACTCCTCCAAGGCCATGACCCTGGCCACCCGCCTGGGCTCCGCCGTCCGCGAGGAGGTGGCGATGCCGGACGAGCCGGCCGTGTCGATGTCGATCGGCGTCGCCGCCTGTCCCGAGCACGGCGACGAGGCCGAGACCCTGATCGACATGGCGGACCGCGCCATGTACCGCGCGAAGGCCTCCGGCGAGGGCGCAGTGCTGAGCGAGGCGCCGAGCTCGGAGCTGGCCGAGGAGGCGAAGACCTAGCCTCGCTCCACCGCCCCCGCCTGCTCGATCAGCACGTCGGTGGATTCAGCGATGTGCGGGCGGAGTGCCTCGGCGCCCTCGCGCTCGAGGTCGTCGACCAGGCGCAGGTGGTCGCTCGCGAGCTTCTCGAGCGTCCAGGCGCGGGGGAGCTGCAGCACGAACAGGCGCAGCTCGGCGCCCGTCTGGCGGTGCACGGCCGCGAGGCGCGGGCTGCCCGCGGCCACCACGATCTGGTGGTGGAAGCGCTCGTGCGCCTCGGCCACCGCTCCCCAGGAGGGTCGTGGGCGGCGGCAGAGCGACGCCAGGCGCTCGGCCGCCTCGCGCACGCTCGCCGGCAGCCGGCCGCCTCCCGCGGCCAGGGCGAGCCGGGCGCCCTCGACCTCCAGCGCCGTGCGCAGGGCCGAGAGGCCGCGCACGTCGTCGGCGGACAGCGCCGTGACCCGGGCGCCGCGGTGGGGCTCGATCCGCACGACGCCCTCCGCCTCGAGCGCCCGCAGCGCTGAGCGCAGTGAGTGGCGGGCCACGTCGTACTCGCGGGCGAGCGCCTCCTCTCTCAGGGGCGTGCCGGGCTCGAGCTCGCCCCCGAGGATCCGCGCGCGGAGCGCCTCGGCGAGGGCGTCGACCGTCGTGCGGCGGGCGAGCTCGCGCGCGCTCATCGTCGCGGGCTCGTTACTCGATCAGGCCATGGCGAATGCCGATGGCCACTGCCTGCGTGCGGGTGGACGCCTCGAGCTTGGCGAGGATGCGTTTGGTGTGGGTGCGCACCGTCTCCGTGGAGAGCCCGAGCGTCTCGGCCACCTTGTCCGTCTGCATCCCGTCGGCGAGCATCTGCAAGATCTCCCGCTGACGGGCGCTCAGCGTGCGGTCGCCCTCGTCGAGCACGATCGTCGAGGAGAGCCCGGGGTCGACGTAGAACTCGCCCGAGCGCGCCGCCTCGATGGCGCGGATCAGGTCCTCGGAGGGGGAGTCCTTGCGCACGTAGCCCTTGACCCCCGCCTTCAGCGCCTCGCTGAGCAGCCGGGCGCCACCGTCGGAGGTGAAGATCACGATCGGCGCGCGCACCTGGTTCTGCAGCTGTCCGACCACGGCGCCCACGTCGACGCCCGCGCGCCAGGGATCCACGATCACGACATCCGGCGGCTCGCCGTTTATCGGGTCGACCTCGTCGACCGACGCGGCGTCGGACACCTTGGCGCCCTTGAACGCCTGCTCGAGTACTGCCCGCACCCCTGCCCGCACGACCGGGTGGTAATCGACGATCAGGCAACGGGGCGAGTCCTTCGCGCCGCTTGGCATCACCGCGCAGCATACCTCGTCGGCGGGAAGGATCCCCGTCCCGGAGGAACCGACATCCCCGCGCGCGGGCACAAGCGCGGGTGGGAGGCCGGAGCTCCGGCTACGGTCGCGGCAGCTTGCGGAGCAGCTCGCCGGCCACCGTGCCGGCCACTCGGACACCGGCTCCGGCGGCCTTGGTGGCCACGCGGACCGCGTCCCCAAGCGGGTCGGGCCGCGACGGCGCGGACGGTGCTCGCCGAGGCCGAGGAGGCGGCGGGGCCGGCTTGGCCGTGCCGGCCATGCGCTTGTCGCTCCGCGTGCCGGGCCGGGAGCGCGGCAGCCGCCCGAGTACGCCTCCGTCGTCCTCAGCCATCACCGGCGAGTGTAGATGCGCCGCCAGCGAGAGGTTTGGGCCATGACCCGCTCCGGGGACAAGGACATCAACCGAAGCGTCCCCCCGCTACGAGGAAGGTGCAATTGTTGGACCGGCCAGCCAGCGGCCTTTTCGCTTTCCGTCGGTTGACTTCACTATCGGTAGCGTTAGTGTTGAAACAGTCGGAGATTCTGGGCCGGGCGCCCTAGCGCTTGGCCCTGCTCGTCGTAAGGAAACAGGATGTCTGTAGCTGAACTTCAAGAGCTCGAGGAGGTAAAGCTCCTCCTCGCCAAGGGCCAGGCCGTCGGCACGCTGACCTATGCCGAAGTGGCACTGGCGCTGGCGGAGGTCGAGATCGACGACGGCGATATCGAGGAGCTTCACACCTACTTCGAGAAGTCGGAGATCGAGCTCGTCGAGGACGACCCCACGCACTCCGAGCCGCAGGTCGAGCGGGCGGTCGACCGCCGCAGTCGCCGCAAGAAGGCGACCATCGACCTGAAGCCGGACATGACCACCGATTCCCTTCAGCTGTTCCTGAAGGACATCGGCAAGGTCCGGCTGCTCACGGCGCAGGAGGAGGTCGATCTCGCGAAGCGGATCGAGCGCGGCGACCTCGACGCGAAGCAGAAGATGGTCGAGTCGAACCTGCGGCTGGTGGTCTCGATCGCCAAGAACTACCGCAATCAGGGCCTGCCCTTCCTCGACCTGATCCAGGAGGGCACGCTCGGGCTGGTTCGCGCCGCCGAGAAGTTCGACTACCGCAAGGGCTTCAAGTTCTCGACCTACGCCACCTGGTGGATCCGCCAGGCGATCGCACGCGCGCTCGCCGACAAGGCGCGCACGATCCGGATTCCGGTGCACGTGGTCGAGAAGCTCAACAAGATCGGCCGTGCGGAGCGCAAGCTCGTGACCGAGCTGGGACGGGAGCCCACCCCGGACGAGATCGCCGAGCACACCGGCATCGACCCGGAGGAGGTCGAGTCGATCAAGCGCTCGGCGCAGGCGCCGGTGTCGCTCGAAAAGCCGGTCGGCGACGAGGAGGAGTCCGAGTTCGGACAGTTCATCGCGGACGAGCGTGCCGAGTCGCCCTACGAGCGCGCGGCGGAGATCCTCACCAAGGAGGCCCTGCGCGAGGCGCTCGAGAACCTCTCCTACCGAGAGCGGCGCGTGCTCGAGCTGCGCTACGGGCTCGGTGGGGAGCACCCGCGTACGCTCGACGAGGTGGGTCGCACCTTCAACGTCACGCGCGAGCGGATCCGCCAGATCGAGAACCAGTCGCTCAAGAAGCTGCAGTCGCTCGCGGAGGCGCAGAAGCTCCGCGACGTGGCGTAGTCGCCGGCGTCCATCGGTTGCATTCGGATTCAAGGCGCGCGCCGCGTCTTCCGATGCGAAACCCATGTTCGAGATCGACTCCGCCCTGATGCGCCTGATTGAGCTGGAGGGATCGGACCTCCATCTCAAGGTTCCCGCACGTCCGGTTATCCGCCAGCACGGCAAGCTCCTGCCGCTCGAGGAGACCGAGACCCTGCGCCCGGAGGACACCGAGCGCACGCTGTTCGAGATCCTCAAGGACGAGTCGAAGCTCGAGGCCTTCCGCCACGACCGCGAGGTCGACTTCTCGTACTCGATCCCGGGCGTGGCCCGCTTCCGCGTGAACGCCTTCGTCCAGCGCGGCTCGGTGTCGCTCGTGCTGCGCGCGATCCCCTTCCAGGTGAAGACGGTCGACGAGCTGCTGCTGCCGGCGGTGATCTCGGAGATCGCCGACGAGGAGCGCGGGCTGATCCTGCTCACCGGCACGACCGGCTCGGGCAAGTCGACGACGCTCGCCTCGATGATCGACCACGTCAACTCCCGCTATCCCAAGCACATCGTGACGATCGAGGACCCGGTCGAGTTCCTGCACCGCGACAAGACCTCGATCATCAATCAGCGCGAGGTGGGCGAGGACACGGCCTCCTTCGCCCGCGCGCTGCGCCGCGTGCTGCGTCAGGACCCGGACGTGATCCTCGTCGGCGAGATGCGCGACGAGGAGACGGTGCGCACCGCGCTGTCCGCGGCCGAGACAGGCCACCTCGTGCTCTCGACCATCCACACGGTCGACGCCGCCGAGTCCGTGAACCGCATCATCGACTTCTTCCCGCAGGCCGAGCAGCGCCAGGCGCGCGCGATGCTCGCCGGCACGCTCAAGGCCGTGATCTCGCAGCGGCTCGTGCCCACGCCCGACCGCAACGGCCGGGTGGCGACCTGCGAGATCCTGCGGATGACCGGCCGCGTGCGCGACATGATCATGAACCCCGAGGAGACCGGGAAGCTCCCCGAGGTGATCTCCGAGGGCGCCTACTACGGCATGCAGACCTTCGACCAGGCGCTGCTCTACCACGTGCAGGCAGGCCGGGTCTCGATGGACGACGCCCTGAAGGCCTCGACCCATCCGCACGACTTCAAGCTTCTCGTCTCCTCAGATGGCCAGCGGCACACCTCGGTCGAGTCGGTCTTCGGCACCGAGGAGGAGCAGAGCGAGCCCGATCAGTCGCCGGCGGCCGGGAACGGCTCGACACCCGCGATCAGCGCCACGCCTGGCGCTTGACCCTCGCGGCTCGCTCGCTAAGAGTTCGCGCTGCACGAACGAAATCGAAACGAAGGAGACCAGGTGCAGAGCACCCTTGGTGAGTTCCAGGAGACGCAGTCGGAGCAGGCATTCGCGCTTCAGAACTCGAAGCTCTTGAAGGTCAGTCTCAGGCAGATCACGATTCAGGCCAAGGCCGGCGCGATGGTCGCCTACCAGGGCGACGTGTCGTTCGAGCACGCCGGCTCGGGCGGGATGAGCCGGATGCTGAAGAAGGCCGTGTCCGGCGAGGGCACGACGCTGATGAAGATGTCGGGCACGGGCGAGGTGTTCCTGGCCGACACCGCCCAGGACATCCACCTGCTCTACCTCGAGAACGACGCGATCACGGTGAACGGCCGGAACCTGCTGGCCTTCGACTCCGGCATCGACTGGGACATCAAGCGGGTGGAGGGCGCGAGCGGGATGATGGGCGGCGGCCTCTTCAACACCGCCCTCCAGGGCAGCGGCTGGGTGGCGATCGTCTCCGACGGCCCGCCCGTGCTGCTGAACACCGGCGACGCCCCGACGTTCGCGGACCCGCAGGCCGCGATCACCTGGGCGTCGAGCCTGCAGACCGGCATCAAGACGGACATCAAGATGAAGAACCTCATCGGCCGTGGCTCGGGGGAGTCCGTGCAGATGTCGTTCGCCGGCAGCGGCTGGGTGCTCGTGCAGCCGAGCGAGGGTCGCGTGATGCCGGTTGGCGGCGGCGGAGGCGGGGGCGGCCTGCTGAGCAACTTGGGCGGCTGAGGGGCAGCGGGGGGCGGCGGCTGCGCCCGGCCGCCCCTCACTTCAGTTCCTGAAGTCTTGCGCTAGACTCGGCCTCATGGCCGATTCCACCTGCGCCGTCTGCGCCACCGCGGACATCATCTGCGGCAAGTGGACGATTCTCGTGATCAGGGACCTCGCCGCCGGGCGCAGCCGCTTCTGCGAGCTCGAGCGCTCGCTCGCCGGCATCAGCCCGAGGACGCTCTCGCTGCGTCTGCGCGGGCTCGAGGAGCAGGGAATTGTCGAGCGGGACACCTTTCCCGAGGTGCCGCCGCGGGTCGAGTACTCGCTCACACCGAAGGGTGAGGCGCTGATCCCGCTGATCGAAGACATGCGCCGCTACGGGCGCGAGTACCTGGGAGTCGAGGACGACTCCTGCTGCGCGCCCGCCGCCACCGGCGAGGGCGCCACCGAGGTCGCAGCGGCAGCGGCGGCGTAGCGCCTCGTCGCGAACGACGGGTGCGCCTGGTCGAGGTACCAGCCGAACGCGCGGTCCACGAGGCGCTGCCGTCCGAGCCCGCGTAGGGCGAGCGTGAGCGCGCGCGGCGGGAGCCGCGGCACGAGCCACTGGAGCCGGAGCGCGAGCCCGAACGCGCGGCGATGTGACGCGCTGAAGCGCGCATAGCGCGCGAGCGCCTCGTGGCGCGACCGGCGGCCGTCGAGCACCGCCGACAGCTCGCGCCCGCAGGCGCTCCCGAAGTAGAAGGCGGTGCGGATGCCCTCGCCCGAGAGCGGGAAGCAGTGCCCGGCCGAGTCGCCCACGAAGAACACGCCGTCCTCCGCCGCGCGGCGCAGCCGGTGGGGGAACCAGTTGCCCTGGAAGCGGACCGGCGGCCGCTCGAGCTGCTCGGCCAGCTCGACCGTGGGACGCTTGACATGGTGGCGCGGCTCGTACGAGCCCACGCCCACGCGCTGCTCACCGCCGGCCGGCACGTTCCAGCCGTAGCCGTAGCGAATGAGCGAGCGGTCGATCCAGACATCTAGGGCGCCGGCGCCGGCGTGGCTAGACGGAGAACGAACGCTCGCGGGCACCGCCCGCTCGCCAGACGGGGGGTGCACCTCGAGCCCGCGCGAGAGCGGCGCCTCGGGGGGCTGGTTGCCCTCTCGCGCCAGCACCCGCCGCCAGCCGAGCGCGTCGACCACGAGCGGCGCGCGCAGCTCGCCGCGGTCGCTGGCCACGGTGCCGCCGGGGCCGCGCCCTCTGACGGTTGCGATCTCGAAGCGGGCGTCGCACTGCTCGAACAGGAGCCGGCATAGCTCGCGGTAGTCGAAAGCCGCCCAACTCCACGGCAGGCGGTAGCGCACCGAGCCGTGCGGCGTGGTGAACGTCATGTGCGGGAGCTCCTCGCGGATCGCAGCGGCCACGCCCATCGCCTCGAGCCAGGGCCGGGGCGCGGCGCACGCCGAGGTGGCGCGCTCGCCGATCTCGTAGCGGTCGACGAGCAGCACGTCGGCGCCGCCGCCGGCAAGCTCGCGCGCGACCGCCAGTCCGGCGAAGCTCGCCCCGCACACGAGCACATCGGCCTCCGGGCACGCGATCGGCGTCCGGTCGGCGCCCCGGAGGGTGGACCGCCGGGTCACGCGCCGGCCCGCAGGGCGCTCGCCACGGCGCCGGCCAGCTCCCATGGCGGCAGGCCGGCTCGGTGACCGAGCACGTCGAAGCGGAGCCGCTCGGCGCGGTCGAGGGTCCGCAGGTAGACGCTGCGCGCGAGCCGCAGCCCGCGCTGCACGTCCGGCGTCACGACCGCGGAGGCCGCCTCGCCCTCACGGAACAGCGCACGCGCGCGCTCGACCTCGAGCGCGAGCAGCCGGCGAAAGCCCTCGGTCGGCCGCCCGGACGCGATCTCGTCGACGCTCACGCCGAAGCGCTCGAGATCCTCGCCGGGCAGGTACACGCGGTCGAGCTCCCAGTCCTCGCGTACGTCGCGGATGAAGTTCGTGAGCTGGAACGCGTAGGCGAGCCGCGTGAAGGACTCGCGGCGTTCCTCCGGCGCGCCGATCAGCACGGCGAGGATTCGCGCCACGGCGCCAACGCTCCCATCCATGTAGCGCTCGAGCTCGGTCCAGGTGGCGATCCGCACCGGGCCGCAGTCGCGGCGCATCGACCCGAAGTAGAGGCCGAGCTCGGTGAGGGGCAGGTCGTGCCGGCGGCCGCTGTCGGCCAGCGCGGCCAGCACCGGGTCGCGCGTGGGCTCGCCGGCAAGGGCGTCGTTGAAGCGGCGTTCGTAGTCGTCGAGCGCGGCGCGGCGCGCCGCGGGGTCGGCGGCGCGCCTCGAGCCGTCCACCAGATCGTCCACAACGCGCGCGAACGCGTAGAGGGCGTGCACGGCCGGGCGCAGGTCGTCGCGCAGGCGCTTGGTGGCCCAGTAGTAAGTCGGGTCGCGGCGCCGGTGAAGCCGCCGGCAATGCTCGTAGCCGTTCAGCACCAGGGAGTCGGAAGTCTCCCGCATCGAGGGGGAGACTGGCAGGATCGGGCAAGCTCGGCGCGAATTCGCGCTCTATGCGCAACCGTGCCCTGCATGCCGCGCTGCGGAACTTCGCGCTCGAGGCCGCCGCGCTCCTGAGTGACGATCTTCGCGCGGGCGCCGAGGTCGAGTTCGACGTGGTGAACGAGGGCGGCCCGCGCGGCCCGGCCCTCTACCACTACCAGCCCCGCATCCACGCGTTCATCGGCTCGCGCTGGGAGCGGCTGCGCGAGCTGCCGGCCTGCGAGGCCGCCTGCCGCGAGCTGGGCGCCGGGGCCGCCACCTGGCTGCGGGTGAACGGCCTGCGCGGCGAGCAGGCCGAGCCCGCGCTGCGGGCGATGCTCGAGCGTCTCTACGAGGACGCCACCAGCTTCGGCTTTCCCGAGGAGCGCTTCGAGCGCGTGTACGGCGAGGTGGAGACCACCCTCTACCGCGACACCACCCAGGCCCGTGTGGTGGCGCCGCTCAGCGGCGCGTGGATGGCGGCCGAGCGCGTGGAGCTGGGCGGCGGCCTGGCGCTGGTGCGCGGCGACCGCGCCGAGGCGCCCCCGGAGGCGGTCAGGCCCGAGGACGGCGACGGCGAGCCTGCGCTCCTGTGCGTGCTCGAGCGCGACGTCTCGGCTGCGGAGACGATCTCGGCGGCCGACGCCGCCGAGCGCTTCGGCAGGGTCGTGACGGCCCTGCGCCTGTGGGCGCCCGGCCAGGTGGGGGTCGGCGCGCCGGGCTGGCGTAGCTCGGGCGGCGGGCCGTGGGAGGCGATCCCGGTTGGCACAGCGGGCGCTCGGCCGGCCCGCGGCTGGCAGCTCGCGGCGGGCGAGGAGAGCGCCCTGCACGACTTCTTTCGCGTGCTCGACGAGGTGGATCCGCCTCGCACGGTGGCGTGGGCGCTCGGGCGCTTCGAGATGGGCTGCGAGCGGCGGCTCGACTCGGAGGCCCTCCCGGACTTCCTGCTGGCCCTGCGCGCGCTGCTCGACGCAACGAGCGCCGCGGGCGAGGCAAGCCTCTCGCTGAGGGTGGCAGCCCTCTGCGCCGAGGAGGGCAGCCGGCGCGCGGTCCAGCGCCGCGTGGAGACCGCGCTGGCGCTCGAGCGCTACGTGATGGGCGGCTCGCCCGCGCAGGATCGAAACGGCGAGGCGCCGGGCGAGCTCGTGGCCGAGGTCGAGGGCCACCTGCGCGCGCTGCTGCGCGACGTGCTGTGCGGCTACCTCGACGGCAACCTGAAGGCGGTGGCCGACGACATCTTGCTCGAGACGACACCCGAGCCCTTCGTCGGGGAGATCCAGGCGCGCGACCTGCGCGCGGAGGAGCGGCGCTTCGAGCGCGAGCCGGAGCCGGAGGTCGAGCCCGAGCCGGAGCTCGAGGTCGAGCCCGAGCCGGAGCTGGCCCACGAGCCGGACACCGCGGAGCTACAGCCGGTCGCGGTCGAACCGTCGGCACCGGAGCCGGCCGAGCCGGTCCAGCCCCACCTCGAGGGCGTGACCCCCTCGGCGGACTGGGGCTTCGACGAGCCCGAGGACTACAGCGCGCCGGTCTGAGCCGGCGCTCTATCCGAACAGGTACTCGTCCATCCGCCGCAGGCCGTCGAGGTCGTGGATGTCGTCGTCCAGGTAGGGCACCTCGATCAGCGGGCGGCGGCGGAGCCTGCGGCGCAGCTCGGCGAGGTTCGTGCGGTCGCGGTCGGCCAGGCGGCGCTCGTCGGCGAGGGTGTCGAGCACCTTGCGGGCCAGGTCGTCCCCGACGAGCTCCTCGAGCTCGGCCGCCACGTCCTCCTCGCGCACGTCCGGGTGGACCCGGTTGGCCACCACGCCGGCGAACGGCAGGCCCGCGTCGAGCAGGCGCCGGTGGAAGAATGCGGCCTCGTCGATCGCGTCGGTCCGCGGCGAGGTCACGAGCACGAAGGCGGTGCGGCTGTGCGAGAGCAGCTTGCTCACGCCGTCGGCACGCTCGCGGAAACCGCTCGCCATGTCCCCGAAGCTGCGGAAGAAGCCCGACAGATCCTCGAGCAGGTCCACGCCGGTGGCCCGCTTCATCACCGAGAAGATGACGCTCGCCCCGCGGCCGAAGACCTTGAGCCCGAAGAAGCCCGGCGCCGTGAAGAACTGGAGCGAGCGCGAGTCGATGAAGGCCGAGAGCTTGCGCGGCGCGTCGATGAAGTCGAGCGCGTTGCGGGTGGGCGGCGTGTCCAGTACCAGCAGGTCGTAGCGGCCCTCCTGGTGGAGCTCGTGGAGCTTCTCCATCGCCATGTACTCCTGCGAGCCGGCCACCGCGCTCGACAGCTCCTGGTAGATCCGGTTGGAGAGCACGGCGTCGCGGGTGGCATCGTCGGGCGCGTGCAGCTCGATCAGCTCGTCGAAGGTGCGCTTGGCGTCGAGCATCATCGCCCACAGCTCGCCGTCCACGTCGGCGTCCACCCGGCGCTCCTCGTTGCCGAGCTCGGGGAGGCCGAGCGAGCTGGCGAGCCGCTTGGCCGGGTCGATCGTGAGCACGGCCACCTTCTTGCCGCGCGCGGCCATGCCGAGGGCGATCGCCGCCGAGGCGGTGGTCTTGCCGACCCCGCCCGAGCCCGCGCAGATGCAGATGTCCTTGCGCTGGAGCCAGCCCTCGATCACAGCGACTCCTCGAGCAGCTCGGACAGCGTCTCGAGCTCGTCGCGGCCGAGCTCGGGTGCGAACAGATGCGGCAGCGTCACGAGCGGCGCCCTCGACTCCTCGCCCAGTCGCGCGACCTGGGAGCGCTGACCAGCCGCCCGGCGGTGCTCCGACAGCGCCGCGACCACCGCCGCGCGAGCGGCGTCCGAGCCGCGCCCGTCGAGCGCGGCGAGCCGGGCGGACTCGTCGCTGTCGAAGCGCTCCGGGTAGAGCGCGTTTACCACGATCGCGTCGAGCGCCAGCGACTGATCGGCGAGCCGGCCCTCGAGGTCGATCGTCTCGGCCACCGGCATCTCCTCCGGCAGCGCCGCCGCCAGGATGGCCGTGGCGGCGCGGTTGCGGGTGAACTCCTCGATCTGGCGCGCCTGGCGCGCAATCGGCCCGGTGCGGGCGATGCGGGCAAACGTGCCGGGCGCGCTCAGCAGCGCGAGGCCGTGGCCGGTGGCCGGCGCGTCGACGATCGCCAGGTCGAACACCGAGCCGCCGGTGCGCCGCTGGAGCTGGGCGAGGTCCCAGATCTTGCCCATCGTCACGAGCTCGCTGACCCCCGGGGCCGCGGCCGTGAGCAGTTGGAAGATGCGGCTGCCGCCGAGCAGGCCGGCGAGCGTGCCCGATTTGAGCTGGTGGCGAAGCCACTCCTCCATCGCGCGGCTCGGCGCGATCGACAGGCCGAACAGGCCGGGCGCCAGCTCCACCTCGTCGTGCCTATCGGTCGGGCGCACGCCGAACATGGCGGCCAGGCGCTGCTGCTCGGCGACCTCGACCACCACGGTGCGCTTGCCGGCGCGCGCGGCGGCCAGCCCGAGCGCGGCGGCGATCGTCGTCTTGCCGGTTCCGCCCTTGCCCATCACCATCACGAGCCGCTTGTCCATGAGTGCGCACACGCTGGTCTCGATTCTGCCTACCCGGCGGTTGCCTACTCATCCCAGCCCGCCTACGGTCGTGGCGTGACCGGTCTCGAGCAGGCGATCCGTTCCCAGCCGGCCGCCCTCGAACGGCTCGCGACGAGAGCGCTGCCGGACCGCGCCACCCGGCTCCTCGACCGCGAGCGCATCTGGCTGGTGGGAACTGGGTCGAGCCAGCACGCGGCCGAGCTCGGAGCGGCCATGCTGGCGCGGGCGGGCCGGGACGCCCGGGCTGCCGCTTCCATGAGCTTCGTGCTCGGCGGCGCCGGCGAGCGGATCCGCGCCGGCGACGGCGTGATCGTGATCTCGCACACCGGCGAGTCCGCCTTTCCGCGCGCCGCGCATGCGGCCTCGCTCGAGGCGGGCGCAGAGACGCTCTCGATCACCGGCGAGGGCGCCGGCTGGCCCGACGCGATCGAGACCGTGGCGCGCGAGCCCTCCGAGACCTACACGGTGTCCTACCTCGGCACGCTCGCCGTGCTTGCGTTGCTCGCGCATTCGGCCGGCGCCGAGGAGCTCGGCCCCGAGGGCCTCGCGCGGGCCGCCGAGGCCGTGCAGGCCGTGATCGACGCCCCTGACCTCGAGCGGCTCCCCGATCCCGAGCGGCTGATCGTGCTGGCGGGCGTCGGCCCGGGCCAGGTCACGGCCCGCGAGGGCGCCCTCAAGCTGCGCGAAGCGGCGCGTCTGCTCGCCGAGGGCTTCGACGCCGAGTACCTCTTCCACGGCTCGGCGGTGCCGCTCTCGTCCCGCGACGCGCTGGTGCTCGTGCAGTCCTCGCACGACCCCCACGGGGTGCTGCGCGAGGTCGGGCGCGCCGCGGAGGGGGAGGGAGTGGCGGTGGCCGCGCTCGACGAGCCCGGGCTCGACGATCCGCTGCTCGCCCAGCTCCCGCTCACGGCCCGGTTGCAGCTGCTGGCGCTCGAGCGTGCGATCCGCGGCGGGCACGATCCCGACAAGGTGATCACGGGCGCCTGGGAGGCCGGCCCGCTCTGGGACGTGGGCGCTCCCGGATAGACGTCCGGGACATCCGTTATTCGCGCGGGAAGGAATCGCGCGCACACGTGCGAATCCTCATCACGTGACGCCCACGGCCAAGGTCATCGCCTTCACCAACCAGAAGGGCGGGGTCGCCAAGACCACCACCACCCTCAACCTCGCGGCTGCCTTCGTCGAGCGCGGCCACCGGGTTCTCTGCGTGGATCTCGACCCGCAGGGCAACCTCACCATGAGCCAGGGCATCGACCCCGACTCGCTCGAGGCCTCGATGTACGACGTGCTCGTGCACGGCCTCTCGATCCGCGAGGTGATCCGCAAGCGCGAGGTGGACGTGGCCTGCGCCTCGATCGACCTCGCCGGAGCCGAGATCGCGATGTCGATGATGATCGGGCGCGAGCGTGCCCTGAAGAAGGCCTTCGCGTCGATCCTCGACGACTACGACTACATCTTCATCGACACGCCGCCGAGCCTCGGACTGCTCACGATCAACGCTCTGACGGCGTCGCAGAAAGTGATCGTCCCCGTGCAATGCGAGTATCTGTCCATGCGCGGGCTGATCCAGCTCCAGAACACACTGTCGATGGTGCGTGAGGAGCTCAACCCGGACATCGAGATCGAGGGCATCCTGCCCACGCTCGTCGACAACCGCACGGTGCACGCCAAGGAGGCCATCGAGATCCTCGAGGAGAACTTCGGGGACCGTGTCTTCGCCTCGCGCATCAACAAGACGGTTCGCTTTGCCGAGGCCCCGGTGAAGGGGATGTCGGTGCTCAAGTACGACCCGGACGGGAAGGCGGCGTACGCCTACCGGCAGCTAGCTGAGGAGGTCCTGGCGAATGGCAAGCGGTAAGAGGGCGAGCATGCGCGAGGGTCCCCTGGCGCAGCTCTTCCGCAAGACGGACGAGGACGAGGGCGCCCAGCCCGAGTCGCACGCCGCTCCCGCGGAGCCGAAGGCCGGGCGGCCGCTTCCCGAGGGCGGGCCCTCGCCGCAGATCACCCGCCAGGTGCCGGAGCCCCAGGGGCACGAGGAGGGTTTGACGGAAGGACAGCCGGCACCGGCCGAGCGCCGTGAGGAGCCGCCCGCGCCCCGCGGTCACGACCTGGGCGGTCGTAGGACCGAGGCCGCGCGCCGCGCCGAGGAGCGCGAGGAGCGCCGCCGCGAGCGCGAGGAGCGCTTCGGCCGCCACGAGGGCGTCCCGACCCCCGAGGAGCGCCTGCGCTCCGTGTTCTCCTCCGACATCCCGGAGAACATGCTCGAGCGCACGCCCGCGCGCCGACCGCAGCACCAGGAGCCGGTCTCGTCGTTCATCCCCTCCGCCAGCGGGATCACCGAACCGGTGCTGCGCGTGGTCGGCGTGGGCGGCGCGGGTGTGAACGCCGTCAACCGGATGGTCGAGGCGCAGGTCGAGGGCGTGGAGTTCATCGCCGTGAACACCGACCTCCAGTCGCTGGAGGGGTCGGCGGCCGAGACGCGCGTTCACATCGGCAGCGACATCACCCGCGGGCTCGGCTCCGGGTCGAACCC
Source organism: Thermoleophilaceae bacterium (assembly GCA_035650215.1). Lineage (GTDB taxonomy): Bacteria > Actinomycetota > Thermoleophilia > Solirubrobacterales > Thermoleophilaceae > JACVRW01. Next base: position 22,988 of record DASRIC010000064.1, on the reverse strand, counting down.
CGAGCTCGGCCGCGCGGCGGCGCTCGAGGATTACGACCGGCTCAAGGGCCTGCTGAAGGGCGCGGACATGGTGTTCATCACCGCCGGCGCCGGCGGTGGCACGGGCACCGGCGCGGCGCCGATCGTGGCGCGCATCTCGCGTGAGGTGGGCGCGCTCACGGTGGGCATCGTGACCAAGCCGTTCTCCTTCGAGGGCGCCAGGCGCGGCGCTCAGGCCGAGCAGGGCGTGGAGGATCTCGCCCGCGAGGTCGACACGCTGATCGTGATCCCGAACGCCCGGCTCCTGTCCGTGCTCGACAAGTCCACCTCGATGGTCGAGGCGTTCCGCGTGGCCGACGACGTGTTGCGTCAGGGCGTCCAGGGTGTCTCCGACCTGATCACCCTGCCGGGCCTCATCAACCTCGACTTCGCCGACGTCCGGACGATCATGGCCGAGGCGGGTCAGGCGCTGCTCGGGATCGGCATGGGCACCGGCGAGCGCCGGGCGATGGACGCCGTCGAGCACGCGATCGAGTCGCCGCTGCTCGAGACCTCGCTGGAGGGCGCGCGCTCGATCCTGCTGTCGGTCACCGGCGGGCGCGACCTGTCGCTCTGGGAGGTCAACGAGGCCGCCAAGGCGGTGGCCGAGGCGGCCCACCCGGACGCGAACATCATCTTCGGCGCGATGGTGGACGAGAAGGTCGAGGACCAGGTCTGGGTCACGGTGGTGGCCACCGGCTACGGGCACCGGCCGGTGCAGCGGGCCGCGCCGCGCGGCGAGGGACGCTCGGTGCCGGCGGACGCCGAGCCGCGCGTGCGCCGCACGCGCTCCTCGGCGGGCACGCTCTCGGACGTCGACGTGCCCGAGTTCATCCCGCGCTGAGCTCGCCCAGAGGGGGCTCGGGATCAGCCATCTGTTCCTGGGTAGGGTGCGGCCATGCACGGAGTGGTGGCCGCAGGCCATCCCCTGACCGCGCGGGCGGGCGCCGACATGCTCCGCGCCGGGGGCAACGCGGTGGACGCGGCCGCGGCGGCCGTGCTGATGTCGTTCGTGGCCGAGTCGCCGCTCACCGGACCCGGGGCCGGCGGCTTCATGCTCGTCCACGCGCGCGGCGAGAGCCACCTGCTCGACTTCTTCGTCGCGGCTCCCGGCCGCGGCCTCGACGCGCTCCATCCGGCCGACCTCGAGCCGATCGACGTGAACTTCAGCCCCGACGCGATCCAGCGCTTCAACGTCGGGCCCTCGTCATGCGGGGCGTACGGCACGACGCTCGGCGTGGCCAGCGCGCTGGAGCGCTTCGGAACGGTGCCGCTCGCCGACGTGGCCGCGCCCGCCGCCCGCGCCGCCCGCGAGGGCGTCGAGGTCGTGCCGATACAGGCGTTCCTCTTCCGCATCCTCGAGCCGATCCTGCGCTCGACGCCCGAGTCCGACGAGCTCTACGCGCCGGGAGGCCGCCTGCTCGAGGAGGGCGACACGATCCGGCTGCCGGATCTCGGGGACCTGCTCGAGCGCCTCGGCGCGGATGGCCCCGCCTTCCTGTACTCGGGCGACGTGGCCGAGGCGGTCTCGGACTGGGTGCTCGAGCGCGGCGGCCTCCTCACGCGCGAGGACCTCGCCGGGTACGAGGTGATCGAGCGCCCGCCGGCGGCGGTGACCTACCGCGGGCGCGACGTGCTCACCAACCCGCCGCCGTCGTCGGGAGGGATCCTGATCGCGGACGCGCTCGGCATCCTCGAGCGGCTCGAGCAGCCGCACGACGCGTCGCTGCTTGCCGAGGTGATCGCGTCGACCAACCGCGCACGCGATAAGGAGTTCCTCGACGGGCTCGCCAGCGAGGGCTACCTCGAGCGCTTCCTCGCCGAACACGCGCTCGACGAGGTGGCCACCGAGGTTCGGTCGCGGTTGGGGCGGCCCGAAGCGCTGGGCAATACCACGCACATCTCGGTGATGGACGCCGAGGGGGCCTGCGCCACCGTCACCTGCTCGAACGGCTCGTGCTCCGGCGTGGTGGTGCCGGACACTGGGATGCACCTCAACAACATGCTCGGCGAGCAGGACCTGAACCCGCTCGGCTTCCACCTCCACGAGCCGGGCGCCCGGGTACCGAGCATGATGGCCCCGACGGTCGTGGTCCGCGACGGCCGCCCGGAGGTGGCGCTCGGGAGCGCGGGCTCGAACCGAATCCGCTCGGCGATCATCCAGACGGTGCTCGGCATCGTCGACTACGGCCTGCCGGCGCAGGAGGCGGTGTCGGCCGCGCGCATCCACGTGGAGGGGCGGGAGGTGGAGGCGGAGCCGGGGATCGACGAGCCGCCGCTCGGACGGCTCGAGGAGCGCGGCTGGACGGTGCGGCGCTGGGAGGAGCAGAACCTCTACTTCGGCGGCGTCCAGGCGGTGGCGCGCCACCCCGACACCGATGAGCTGAGCGGCGGCGGGGATCCGCGCCGCGGCGGCGTGACGCTCAAGGTGTAGCCCGGCTACCCGCGCAGGGTGCCGTTGCCGCCCGCCACCTCGGCGGCACGCTCGGCGAAGCGGATGCGCGAGAGCGCCTCGGCGAACATCTTGTCGAGCTGCACCAGCCGCTCCGGCTCGGAACGCAGCTCGAGGAGCGCCTGCTTGGCGTCGAGCGCCACGTCGAGCGTCGCGGCCATCCCGAAGGCATCGAGCTTGGCGAGCGCATCCGCCTCCGGCCGTGCCTCCGAGACCTCTTCCACGAGCTCGGCGTAGCGACGGCGGGCGCCGTCCAGCGCGGCGGCGTCCTCGCCCTCCTCGTCGTCGAGCAGCTCGACGTCGCCGGCAGGATAGGGGAGGTCCTCGATCCTGCGGTCGAGTCGGAACGGGGCCGTGCCCTCCACGAGGATGTTGAGCCGCCCGTCCTCGAAGCGCTCGAGCACACGGGTGATGCGGGCGCAGCAGCCGATTTCCTTGAGCCCGTCGTCGGAGAGCCAGACGATCCCGAACTCGCGCCCCTCCTCGAGGCACTCGCCGACCATGACCTTGTAGCGCTCCTCGAAGATGTGGAGCGGCACCAGTTCCTTGGGGAGCAGCACGAGGCCGAGGGGGAAGAGCGGGAAGCGCGGGCGCGACTCCATCGCGTCACACCCTAGATGACTGATCCCAAACCCCCGCGCCCCTGGATGCCGCGCCATACCTTCGCCGGTGTCGGACCCACCTCCTCGCCGATATTTCTTCGAATATCGGCTTCGTCGGCGGTCGGCGCCCAGCTCGGCCTGGCGCGCCCCCAGAGGCACGCGGATTCGGAATCAATCATCTAGAGATGCCGGCGTGGCCGGGCGCGCCTGCTACAACGAGCCCGAGTGACTGGGATCAGCCGCAGACGCTTCCTCGCGTCGGGCGCGGTCGCGGCAGGGGCTCTGGCGTCGCCGCCACGCCTGCGCGAGGCGCTCGCGGCGTCGGCGCGCGCGGCCGACGGCCCCTACGGCCCGCTCGGGCCGCCGGACGCACTCGGCCTGATGCTCCCGCCCGGCTTCCGGGCCCGCGAGATCGCGCGCTGCCTGCGGCCGATTGCGGGCACCGAGTACGGCCTCCCGATCTTCCCGGACGGGCAGGCCGTGTTCGCCACACGCGACGGCGGCTGGATCCTCGTTACCAACTCCGAGTCGATCGCGGCCACGGGCGCCGGGGCGTCGGCGATCCGCTTCGACCGCCGGGCCGGGATCGTGGACGCCTACAGCGTGCTCGACGGCACGAACGCCAACTGCGCGGGCGGGCCGACGCCATGGGGCACCTGGCTCTCCTGCGAGGAGTACCCGGGAGGCATGGTCTGGGAGTGCGACCCGGCCGGCGCGCTGGGGGCACGCCCGCGACCGGCGATGGGGCTGTTCGTGCACGAGGCCGCGGCCGTGGATCCGGGCGGGCGCCGGGTCTACATGACCGAGGACGAGCCCGACGGCGGCTTCTACCGCTTCACGCCCGCGAGCTATCCGAACCTCGACGCCGGGCTGCTCGAGGTGGCGGTGGTGGGCGGCGACGGCCAGGTGAGCTGGCGGGCGCTGCCGAACCCCACCCCGACGCCCGCGGACACGCCCACCCGCGCCCAGCTGGCGGAGATGACACGCTTCAACGGCGGCGAGGGCATCTGGTACGCGGGCGCGTTCCTCCTGTTCACCACCAAGGGCGACGGCCGGGTGTGGTCGTACGACCTCGCGGGTGGCCGGATCGAGGTGCTCTACGACGCGCAGGCCACGCCGTCGTCGCTCGACGCCGTGGACAACATCACGGTCTCCGCGGCCGGCGAGATCTTCGTGTGCGAGGACAACGGCAACATGGAGGTCGGGTTGATCACGCCGGACCGCGCGGTCTCGCCGTTCATGCGCTTTACCGGCGACGCGCATTCGATCTCCGAGGTGTGCGGGGCGGTCTTCGACCCGTCCGGCACGCGGCTCCATCTCACCTCCCAAGGGGCCTACACGCCCGGCGGCCTCGCTCGCGGCCCCGGCGCGGTCTACGAGGTGAGCGGCCCGTTCCAGCGGCCGGCGCCGGGCTCCCCGCCGCCCATCGTCTACGGACCGCCCGCGGGCGAGCGGGCGGGCGGCGGCCCGCTCGGCAGGCCCAGGCCGCGGGTGCGGGTCGCGGCGGCGGGCCGCCTGCGCCGTCTCGGGCTGTTGCGGCGCGGGATCACCGTCACGCTCCGCTCTCGCGCGCGCCTGGCGGCCACTGTGAGCCTCGACAGCGCCGACCTGCTCTCGCGGCCCGGCCGCGGCGGCTCGTCGCGTCGCCCCAAGCCGGTCCTCCTCGCCAGAAGGCGGGTCGAGCTGCCGGTCGAGCGCGAGATCACGGTGCGTCTGAGGCCCTCGGGCCGCGGCCGGCGGCTGCTTGCACGGCGTCGGCGCTCGGCGGACGCGCGGATCGTGGTATCGGGGCGAGACCCGGCCGGGAACCGCGTGGCGGAGGTCCGGATCGTGCGGATCTGGCGCTGAGGGTGTCCAGGCCCGCGTGCGCGGCTCAAGGTCGCGCGCGCAGCGCCGATAGGGAGCACATGTCCATCGAGGTGACCAATGGTCTCCCTGAGGGCGCTGCTGACGGCAGCGTGACGATCGAGCTCACGCTGGCCGAGGCCGAGGCGGTCAAGGCATGGCTGCTCAAGCCGTCGGCGGATGGAAGTGCCGCCATCGACGACGACAACGCGAAGTCGGTGATGGTGAAGCTGGGCGCCAAGCTGGACTACATCCAGGGCGTGCAGCAGGTCCGCGACGAGCTGGCGCACGCCGGCTTCCCGACCGAGAACCTCAGCGACGACGAGGTCGCGGAGCTCGGGCGGCGGATCGCCGAATCCCCCATCAGGCGCTACTCCGGAAACTAGATAGCGGCGAAGCCGCACAGGGATGCCGAACCCTGCGCAGCCGGCCGAGCCGGCTGCTTCGGGCCACCCGAACCCTGCGCAGCCTGCCGAGCCGGCTGCTTCGGGCCTCGGCTCCCGCTACGGTCGCTGCATGGCGACCGCGGCTCCGCCCGCTCCCACGGGCCCGGCTCACGTCGCGGTCGTTTCGTTCCTCGCGGCCCGGGCCGCCCCGACCGGCGGCTTCTGGATCGCGCTCGCAGGCGGGGTGGCGCTCGCGCGGGTAGCCGAACGCCGCGGGGCCAGGCTCGGCTTCGGGGCGAGCATCGCCGCGATGCTCGAGACGGTGGCGATTATCGGCCCGGCCCGGGTGGGCATCCCGCTCACGCAGGCCGTAAGCGCGCCGATGCTCGGCCGCCTCGAGGCCCGCGGGGTCGCCGCGTGGCTCCAGGTGCTCGGCTGCGCCGCGGTGCGGCTGGTTCACAACACCGTGACCACCGCGTTCTTCATCTGGGTGATCGCCGGCGGGCTCGACGCCTACGCGGGCACCTACGACGCGCTCGGCCGCCGGCTCGGCCTCGACGTCGGGACCGCGGACGCGCTCGCGCTCACCGTGGCCGGGCTGCTGGCCTGGGCCGCCTTCGCGAGCGTCGTGCAGGTGCTCGTCTATCGCCGCGGGCTGCGCGACTGGGACGAGCTCGAGGAGGCGGCGGCGCCCCCCGCCGACCGCGAGGGGAACGTCGACCGTGTAAATGGCGGCAAGCGTTCCACTCGCGAGGGCCGCCGGCGCTGGAACCCCTGGCTCGTCACCGTCGGCGCCGTCGTTGGCTTCACGGCTCTCCTGGCCAGCACCGCCTGGGTGGTCCTCGGCGCCGTGGCGGCCTGCCTGGGCGCCGCCTGGCTCCTCGCGCCCACGGACCGCGAGCCCGTGGCCACCGGCCTCGTGTTCGCGGCGATCCTCGCGGGCGGGGCGCTCGTGTTCGGGCTCGGCGGCGGGCTCGGGGCCGAGGAGGCGCTGAGGCGCGCGTCCCGCGCGGCGCTGCTCGTGCTGGTGGCCACCTGGATGCGGGCCGCCGCGGGGTCGGAGGGCCTGCGCGCGGTGTTCCACGGCGTGCTGGCGCGGCTGCGGCGCGTCCCGGCGATGCCTGAGGCCACGCGCGTGCTGGACCGGATCGACTCGGAGAGGCGGCTCGCGGCGGCTGCGCGTTCGGTGGTGGACGACGTGAGCGGCACCCCGCTGCGGCCGCTGCCGTTCCTCGACGCGCTGCTCGGGTGGGTGGTTAGAGAATCGCTACGCCGGGACGCGCGCTGAGAGCAGCAGGTTGTAGAAGAGCGCGGGCGGCAGCCGCGGCTCGAGCAGCGAGCGGTCTAGCGACTGGAGCGCCAGGTAGCCGCGGTGCGCGTACACGCGCCAGGCCCACGGCACGTCGTCGGGGTCGGCGCTTGCCTCGAGCGTGCGGTTGACCCACCCGAAGAGCGAGGCCGCCAGCTCCTCGCCGCTCACGCGCACCTCGTCGAAGCCGGCGCCGCGGGCGCAAGAGGCCAGCTCGGCAGGGGTGAAGGCGTGGACGTCGACCAGCGGCTCGAGCCGGTCTTCCTCACTGCCGTTGCCGTTGCCGTTCTGCCGCGCGGCAGCGCCCATCAGCGCCCGCCACAGCGGCGCGACCGCCGTGGCGCCGCGCTTGGGCAGCGCCGCGATCCGGTCGCCGTGACGGGACGGCTCGCCGCAGAAGGCCAGCACACCGCCGGGACGCAGCACACGCCGGAACTCGCGGAAGGCGGCGTCGAGGTCGGGAAGATGGTGGAGCACGGCGTGCCCGAACACCAGGTCGAACTCGCCGTCGGCGAATGGCAGCTCGGTGGCCTCGGCCGCCGCCGTCTCGACGCGCTCGCCGAGCTCGCGCGCGGAGCGCCCCAGCGTTGCGAGCATCCCGGGCGAGATGTCGGTGGCCACGGCCTCCTCGATCACCCCGGCGCGCAGCAGGTTGAGCGTGAAGTAGCCGGTGCCGGCACCGATCTCGAGCGCGCACCGGTAGTGGCGCGGCTCGTGGCCGAGGGCTTTGCGCAGCTTGCCCAGCACCTGCGCCTGCCCCACCTCGTCGTAGGTGATCCCCCACTTGGCGTCGTAGTGGGGCGAGGCGAGGTCGTGGTAGCGCACGTTGGCGTGGCGGATCGCGTCGGCGCTCGCGGACGGCATGGCCGCTGAAAGGTAGTGCCTCCGGGCGCCTACACTCCGGCGCCCGATGGAGCAGACGGTCCAGACCGGCCAGCCCGAGGGCGTGCCGCCACTCGAGCTGACCGGCGAGCGCACGCTCCCGGACGTGCCGGCGGAGAACTACTGGTTTCGCCGCCACCTGGCGGTCTACGAGTGGGTGGCCGAGCGCGTGCGCGGGCGCGAAGTGGTCGACATGGCGTGCGGCGAGGGCTACGGAGTGGAGGTGCTCGCGCGACACGCCCGCCGGGTCACGGGCGTGGATGCGAACCCCGAGGCCCACGAGCACGCGCGGCTCAAGTACTCGCGGTCCGGGGTGCGCTTCGAGCGCGGGCTCGTCGAGCGCTACGCGGAGCCCTGCGACGCCGTGGTCTTCCTCCAGACGATCGAGCATGTGCAGGACCCCGAGACCGTGCTCGTGCACTTCCGCGAGCTCCTGCGGCCGGGAGGCGCGGCCTACGTGTCGACGCCCAACCTGCTCACGCTGGCGCCGGCGGGGGCTGAGAAGTCCGACAACCCCTGGCACCTGAAGGAGTACCGCGCGGAGGAGTTCCGTGCGCTCTGCGCGAGCGTGTTCGGCCGCGTGGAGCTCTACGGCCTCTTTCACGCCCGCGTGCTGCGCGCGCACGAGCTCGCGCTGCGGGCGGGCTGGGATCGCCTTCACACCGCCCTCGGAATCACCCGGCCGTTCTACGACCGCTTCACGCCGGCCATCTCCGCCCGCGACTTCGCGCTGCGCCCCGGGCCCCTCGAGCGGGCGCTCGACTTCGTCGCGGTGCTCCGGCCTTGAGGCGCCGCGGCCGCGGGCTGCCGGACCCGCCCGAGCTTCCAGCCGCGGCCCGGCCGCCCTGGCCCGTGTGGTACGCGCCGGTGGCGCTCGTTGCCGCCTTCGGCGCGATCACGGCCGCGAGCGTTCCGCTGATCCCGCTGGTCATCTTTCTCTTCATCTCGGACACGCTGGCCGCGCTCGCGCTGCTCGTGCTGCTGCTCGTCCAGGACGGCGTGCTGGTGGGCGCCGCGCTCCTGTTCGCCGGCTTCACGCGCAGGCCGCGCCCCTGGCACTTCGGCCTGAGGGCCACGCGGCTGTGGCCCACGGTGGGCTGGGCCGCGCTCGGCTTCCTGATGCTGCTCGGCATCGAGCTCGGCTACATCTGGTTGCTCGATGTGGAGGAGACGAACGTGGAGGACATCGGCGGCGCAAGCACGCTCGCCGCCTTCCTCGTGGCGCTCGCCGTGATCGTGGTCGCGCCGGTGGCCGAGGAGCTCTTCTTCCGAGGCTTCTTCTACCGGGCGCTCCGCACCAAGCTGCGCGTGTGGTCCGCGGCGCTGATCGACGGTCTCGTGTTCGGCGCGCTGCACTTCCAGGGACTGGACAGCGCGGTGATCCTCCCGGTGATCGCGGCGGTGGGCATCGGGCTCTGCCTGGTCTATGAGCGCACCGGCTCGCTGTTCGCGGTGATCGCCATCCATGCCGCCTTCAACACCGTCGCCACGCTCGGGATCGCACCGCTGCCCGCGATCCTGGTGGGCCTCGCCATGATCGCCGCCTGCGTGCTCGTGCCGCGCATGGCGGGACCCGGACCGAGCCCGATGCCCACGTGAGCGCCACGCGGCCGGGGGCGCTCGCGCTCGTGCTCCACTCGCACATGCCCTACGTGGAGGGCTTCGGCACCTGGCCGTTCGGCGAGGAGTGGCTCTGGGAGGCGGTGGCCTGCGTCTACCTGCCGCTCCTGGACGTGCTCGACGGCGCCCCGGTGACGGTCGGCCTGACCCCGGTGCTGTGCGACCAGCTCGAGGCCATGCGCGGCCCGGCCGGCGAGCGCTACCTGCGCTTCCTCCGTGAGATCCGCACCCAGGTGCACGATCTCGACTCGGCGGGCCTCGACCGCGGGGGCGAGCCCGAGCTCGCGGCCGAGGTGCGCCGCGCGGCGGGCGACTACGCCGCGGCGGCCGAGCGCTTCGAGGAGCGCGACCGTGACCTGCTCGGGGCCTTCGCCGCCCTCGACGGCGTGGAGCTCTGGACCTCCGCGGCCACGCACGCGCTCCTGCCCTTGCTCGCCACGGACGCCGGCATGCGCCTCCAGCTGGCCACCGGCACGGCGGGCCACGCGCGTCGCCTCGGCGAGTGGGGCGGGGGCTTCTGGCTCCCCGAGTGCGCCTACGCCCCCGGCATCGAGCGCGAGCTGGCAGACCACGGCGTGCGCGCCTTCTGCGTCGACCAGACGCGGGTCGCCGGCTTCGACCATCTGCGACCGCGCAGCACCGATGCCGGCCCGGTGGCCGTGCCCGTCGACTGGGCGACGGTCGAGCTCGTGTGGAACGAGGCGGCCGGCTACCCGGCCGACGGCGCGTACCGCGACTACCACCGGCGCACCGTGCACGATCTCAAGCCGTGGGCGAACGGCGGCGGCCGCTACGACCATGCGGCCGCGATCGCCCGCGCGCGCGAGCACGCGCGCGACTTCGTGGAGCGCACGCGCGCGCGGCTCGACGCTCACGGCGGCGGGCTCGTGTGCTGCGCGCTCGACACCGAGCTGCTCGGCCACTGGTGGTACGAGGGGCCGGCATGGCTGCGCGGCGTGATCGCCGAGGCGCGCGAGCAGGGGCTGCGGCTCGTCACGGTCTCGGAGGGAGTCGAGCTGGTGGAGCCGGCGACCGGCGAGCTCCAGGCCTCGACCTGGGGCAGCCGGAAGGACCTCTCGACCTGGGACGCGCCCGCCGTGGCCGAGCTCGCCTTCGCCACCCGGTCGGCCGAGCTGCGCACCGTGGCGGCGGCCGCCGCGGGCGTAGAGCCGCGCCACGCGCTCGAGCGCGCGGCCCGCGAGCTGCTCGCTGTTCAGGCGAGCGACTGGGCGTTCATGACCAGTCGCGAGCTGGCGGGCGACTACCCTCGGCAGCGGCTCGAGGGGCACGTGCGAGCCCTCGACGCCGCGCTGGCGGCTCTGGCAGACTCCGCCCCCGCGCCGGACCGAACGCTCCGCAACCTGGCGCCCGACCTCGACCTCGCCTCCCTGACCACCCCCTGATGCGCGTCCTCATCCTGTCCTGGGAGTACCCGCCGCTGATCGAGGGCGGGCTCGCGCGCCACGTGCGCAAGCTGGCCGAGAACCTCGCGCTCCAGGACGTGGACGTGCACGTGCTCGCGCGCGGCCGCGAGGAGGACCCGCCCGAGGAGGAGTCGGGCGGGGTCACGATCCACCGGGTGCGCGAGCCGGAGCGCCCGCGCGACCTCGGCGAGTTCGTGGCCTGGATCGAGCGCATGAACGCCGACATGCTCGCCGCGGGCGTGGAGGTGGGCGACCGCTACGACTTCGACGTGGTGCACGGCCACGACTGGCTCGTGGCGAGCGCGGGCGACCACCTGGCCAAGCGCTTCCGCGCCCCGTTCGTCGTCACGATCCACGCCACCGAGTTCGGGCGCCACCAGGGCTGGGTCGACAAGCACCCGCAGTCCTACATCCACGGCGTGGAGCGCTGGATGGCCAACCGCGCGGAGCGCGTCATCACCTGCTCGTCCTATATGCGCGAGCACGTGTCCGACATCTACGGGCTCGACGAGGCGCGCGTGAACGTGATCCCGAACGGCATCGACCCCGCCGAGCTCGTGCCCGTGGACGATCTCGACACCCTGCGCGGTCGCTTCGCGCAGTCGGACGAGAAGCTCGTGCTGCTGGTAGGCCGGCTCGTGTACGAGAAGGGCTTCCAGCTCGCGCTCGAAGCGCTGCCCGGGCTGATCGAACGGGTGGTGGGCGTGCGCTTCATCGTGGCCGGGTCGGGCACGGCGGAGCAGGAGCTGCGCGAGCAGGCGAGCCAGCTCGGGCTCGACCCCCACGGCACCTTCCTCGGCTGGATCGGCGACGACGTGCTGCACTCGCTCTACCGGATCGCCGACCTCACGGTGGTCCCGTCGATCTACGAGCCCTTCGGGCTGGTGGCGCTCGAGGCGATGGCGTCGGGCTGCCCCTGCCTGGTGGCCGACACGGGCGGGCTCCGCGAGGTGGTGCCGAACGAGGACGTGGGGCTCCGCTTCCGCTCGCGCGACCCGCGCTCGCTCGGCGCGATGGCCGAGCGTCTGCTCACCGACCGCGAGCTGCGTGAGCGGCTCGTGGCCGAGGCCTCGGAGCACGTGCTGAGCTTCGACTGGGCCGACGTGGCGCGCCAGGTGGGGGAGGTCTACTCGGAGCTCGTGCCGGCGAGCCTGCGCAGCGGGTAGCGCAGGACCATCGCCGACAGCCAGAGCGCCACCGACAGGTACGGGCTCACGAAGGCGGCGGGGATCGAGAGCAGGAAGAGCATCGTGAAGCCCAGCGCGACGGGGCTGCTGAACGGGGTGGCGGCCGAGACCTGCTCCTCCTTCACGAGGCCCGCGCGCATTGAGTGCCGTTGCATCAGCCAGTTGACGAGCGCGGCAACACCGAGGACCGCGCCGAACACCGCGGCGGCGAGCGGCTCGTCGGTGTAGCGATCGAACAGGTCGGTGGCAAACGGCATCAGCGCGATCAGCGCGAGGAAGACCAGGTTGAGGCCCATGAGAGTGCCGTCGAAGGCGCGCAATGTCTCGAACGAGTTGTGGTGGATGACCCAGTAACGCCCAACGAGGGCAAAGGCGAGGGCGTAGGAGAGAAGACTCGGCACGAGGTCAACGAGCTCATCGGGCAGCTTCGAGCTGTCGCTGAGGTCCGGCACCTCGATGTTGAGCACAAGCAGCGTGATCGCCACGGCCATCACTCCGTCCGTGAATGCGACGATGCGGCCGAGGTCGGTCCGCTCCATGTAGGAGAGCTAAGCCGCTCAGCCGGATGGAGCCACGAGCGCGCTCGCTGCCCGGCGCCCACTGCGAACCGCCCCCTCCATCAGCGCGGCAAAGTCGCCGCCGGCGTGCTCGCCGGCGAAGGCGAGCCGGCCGGCGCCGCGCGCGCACAGCTCGGCCAACTCGGACGGGGGAGAGGTGGAGTAGGCGGCGCCTACCCACGGATCGTCCGACCAGGTGGAGAGGAGCGCGCCGCCGGGATCGAGCGGGAGGTCGGGGCGCAGCCGCGCGAGGGAGGCGAGCCAGCGCTCGGGACCGCGCTCCACCTCGAGCGCGGCGAGGGCCGCGGGGGAGCCCGCGAATGAGCTCACCACCGGCTGGATCGCGGGCCCGCCCCCGGTGGCGGTCCAGCACCAGTAGCGCTCGGGCACCGACATCACCGCGCTGGGCGGCGCCGCGGCGTCGGCCAGCGGCACGAACAGCTTGGCGGCCTGCCCGTAACGCACAGCCGCGAGGGCGCCGGCCAGCCGGTCGGGCAGCGGCGGATCGAAGGCGATCCGGCCGATAACGGAGGCGGGCACCGCCACCACGCAGGCGTCGGCCTCGAGCTCGGCGCCCGATGAGCGCAGCCGCACGCCGGACTCGGTCCACGCCACCCGCTCGACCGGCGAGCCGAGGCGGAGCGCGGCGCCGAGGTCGGTCGCAAGCGCCTCGGGCAGCCGGCCGTTGCCGCCGGCGATGCCCGGGGCGGGCTCGTCGTCCACATGGGCGAGCCCGGCCAGGTCCCTCGCCCCCACCACGTCGGCCGAGTCCGCGCTCGAGATCTCGGTGCGGGCGATCAGCGCCTCGCGGGCGCCGGGGTCGATCTCGATCCCGTCGAGGAAAGCCCGCGCGCTCTGCCCGGCGGGTGCGGAGGGCAGGGCGCGCTCGACGTGTCGCATCGCGGCCGCGAGCGCGCCGGCGTCCGTGCCGAGCCCGCCGCGCGGCTCGCGGTTGCCGTAGCGCATGCCCTTGTCCCAGAAGCCGAGGCCGTGGCGCTCGACCAGCTCGCGGATCGCGCTGTTCCCGTGCAGGATGTACTCCGCGCCCATCTCCACGACCGCGCCGTTCGCCATCCTGCGCGACCAGACCCGGCCGCCCACGCGTTCGCGCGCCTCGAGCAGCACCACCTCCGCCCCGGTCGCCCGCAGCTCCCAGGCGGCGACGAGGCCGGCGAGACCGGCCCCCACCACGGCTGCCCTCATGCGAGCTCCGCCACGGCGTCGACCACCGTCGCGCCGCGCTCGTGCACGAGCACGGGGTTGAGCTCGAGCAGCTCGAGGCCCCGCTCGAGCAGCAGCTCGCCGGCCGCCGAGGCGAGCCGCGCCGCGGCAGCCACGTCGAGCAGCGGGCTGCCGCGCCCGCCGCGCAGGAGCGGGACCGCGCGCAGGCCGAGGAGCGCGTGCTCCACGCGCTCGGGGGAGGCGGGCAGTGGGATCACCGCGGCGTCGTCGAGCAGCTCGGTCCACACGCCGCCCGCCGCCACCACCAGGCTCGGAACGACCCCGCTCGCGGTCGCTGACACGAGCAGCTCGGCGCCGGTCGGCGCCATCCGCTCGACCAGCACGGTGGCGCCGTCGATCGCGAGCCCGGCTAGCCGCTCGTGGGCCGCGCGCACGCCCTCCTCGTCGTGCACGTCGAGCACCACCGCGCCGGCCTCCGTCTTATGGCGCAGCCCGGGGGCGGCGAGCTTGAGCACTAGCGGCGCGCCGAGCGCACCGAGGGCGGCCACGGCGTCGTCGGCGCCGCTCACCAGGCGGCCGTCGACCACCGGCAGGCCCGCCTCGCGCAGGAGCTCCTTCGCGTCGTGCTCGGACAGCGGCCGGCCGCCGCCGTCGGGGCCGCCGGCCTGCCGCGCGGCGGCGGCGATCTCGCGCAGCCGCGCCGGCTGCCCTGGCGGCGATTGGAGCGCCGCGACGCAGGCGATGCCGGTCCGGACTCCCGCGATTGCCGGCACCCCTGCGTCGGCGAAGCGGGTCGCGGCGGCGTCGTCGAGGAGCTCTGGCAGCGTCGAGGCGACCATCACCGGTACCGGGCTCGCGGCGGCGCCCTGCAGGATGCCCTCGCGCACGTTCGCCCAGGACTCCGCCGCGGCGCCCTCGATCCCGACCGGCTGGTCGTAGAGCACGAGCACCCGGTCGACGCCAGGGTCGGCGCCGCTCGCACCCACGATGTCGCGCAGACGCTCGACGTCGCCCCAGATCAGCGCCGTGTAGTCCAGCGGGTTGGCCACCGTGGCGGCCTCCGGCAGCAGCTCGCGCAGCCTGGTGGCGGTGGAAGGGGCGAACGGCGGCAGCGGCGGCAGGCCGGTGCGCTCGCATTCGTCGGCGGCGAGCGCGGAGTCGCCTCCCGAGCAGGTGAGCAGCGCCAGGCCGCCGCCCGATCGGCGCGCGCCCGGGACCGCAAGCGCCTTGGCGAGCTCGAGCAGCTCGTGCACGTCGCGCGCCCAGGCGGCGCCCGCCTCCTCCACCAGCCCGCGGAAGATGCGCTGGTCGCCGGCGAGGGCGCCGGTGTGCGCGGCGGCGGCCGCGGCGCCGGCCGCCGAGGCGCCGACCTTCAAGACGGCGACCCCGACGCCGCGCTCGGCGCACGCCGCGAGCGCCTCGGCCAAGCGGGCGCCGTCACCGTCGTCCTCGAGGTAGAGGGCGATCGCGCCGAGCTCGCCCTCGCCGCTGAGGGCCTCGACCCAGCCCGCCGGGTCGACCGCCACCGAGTTCCCGCACGACACGACGGTGTGGAAGCGCAGCCCGCGGCTCGCGTTCAGGGCGTTCACGGCCACGTTGCCGCTCTGCGAGACGAGCGCCACGCGCCCTGGCTCGAAGGGCCGCAGCGCGTCTCCCCAGAGGGTGGCGCGCTCGTGCAGGGCCACGATCCCGTTGCCGTTCGGGCCGCAGAGCGGCAGCCCGTGGCGGAGCGCCACCCGGCCGAGCTCACGTTCGAGCGCGGCGCCGGACGCCACCTCCCCGAAGCCCGCGCCGTAGACCACGGCGCCGCCGCAGCCGAGCGCGCCGGCCTCCTCGACCACCGCCGGCACGGCGGGGGCGGGGATCGCGACCACCACGGCGTCGGCCGGCACGGGGCAGTCGGCGAGCGAGGGAAAGCAGGACCGCCCGTGCACCGACGTGCGGCCGGGGTTGACCCCCCAGACCTCGCCGCGGTAGCCGGCGCGCTCCAGGTTGAGGAGCGTCTCGCTCGCGTACGAGCCGTGCCGCTCGGTCGCGCCCACGACCGCGACCGAGCGCGGGTGGAGGAGGCGCGAGAGGTCCACGCTCAGTGGAGCGTGCGCTCCACGCCGCGCCGCTCGAGCGCGCGGGCGATGATCAGACGCTGGATCTCGCTCGTGCCCTCCCAGATGCGGTCCACGCGCAGCTCGCGGAAGAAGCGCTCGGCCACGTTGGTGCGCATGTAGCCGCGCCCGCCGAAGATCTGCAGGCAGCGGTCGGCGCAGCGGCAGGCGGCCTCGCTCACGAACAGCTTGGCCATCGAGGCCTTGGCGTGCACCACCTTGACGTCCGCGCCGGCGTCGATCAGCCGCGCGACCTCGAGGGCCAGCAGCCGGCCGGCGGCGGCGTCGGCGGCCGAGTCCGCCAGCGGGAACGACACGCCCTGGTAGTCCATGATCCGGCTCCCGCCCTGCTCACGCTCGAGCGCCCAGCCGGTGGCATCCTCGATCAGGCGCCACATCGAGCCCACGCCGCGCGCGGCGATCCCGAGCCGCTCCTCGGTGAACCAGGCGCGCTGCAGCTCCTCGCCGCCGCCCAGGCCGCCCACGATCGCCTCCTCCGGCACCTCGACGCCGCTGAAGCGGATGGTGGGATGGCCGTGCGGATAGGTGTGGGTGAAGGGCGGGTCGTCCACCACCTCGATGCCGCCCAGCTCGCGGTCGACGAGGAACAGCGTGGGCAGGCGCTCGCCGTCCACCAGGGCGTCCGCCATCACGATGTACACCGCCGCGACGTCGCCGTAGGTCACGAACCATTTCTCGCCGTCGATCGCCCAGCCGCCCTCCGTGCGCGTGGCCGTGGTCTCGATTCGCGAGGGGTCGGACCCCGCCTCCGCCTCGGTGACCGCGTAGGCGTCGTGCAGCTCGCCGCGCAGCGCCGGCTTCAGGTAGCGCTCGATCTGTTCGGGCGAGCCGCTCGCCAGCACGTTGTAGGCGCCGGGCATGTGCCACGACAGCGCGTTGGTCGAGCGGCCGAGCTGCTCCTCGACGAGGAACCACTCCGTCTTCGTCCAGCCCTGGCCGCCGTGCTCGCGCGCGTGCAGGCCGCCCGACAGGCCCGCGGCGACCGCCTCGCGCTTGATCCGCTGCTTGAGTTCGTCGGGAATCCTCCCGCCGCTTCGCTCCGCCAGCTCCTCGTTCGGGATCAGGAGCTCGTCGACGAAGCGACGGGCGCGCTCGCGGAGGTCGAGCTGGTCCGCCGTGAAGTCGGCGGCCGTGAGCGGCGGCGGGGCCGTGGGGCTGACGGTCATCGGGGTCCTCCGTTGTGTCTCGTCGCGCGGGTCCGGCGGGCAAGGCCGAGGGCCAGGTTGTGGTGGTTCTCGATCACGTCCTCGATCACTGCTCGGGCGCCGTTCACGTCCTCGCGCTCACGCGCGAGCCGCTCGGCCTCGCGCAGGTACGCGAGCCAGGCGCGCCGGGTGCCGTGCAGCACGATCCGCTCCGCACGAACGCGCTCGCGCTCGACCAGCTCGTCCGATGGGGGACCGCCCACGCGCAGCGCGGCAATCGCGCGAGGCAGTTCCTGCTCGGGTTCCGGGGTGATCGAGAGCCATGCGTGACGGGCGCCGAGAGGACGCACTCGGCGATGATATCATGCGACTGATTACAAAGTCAGGAAGCATGGAGACGCTCGCCCACCAGCCCCTCTCGCGCGCCTTGGATCCCGCCTTCTATCTGGATCCGGAGGTGCTGAAGCTCGAGGACGAGCGCATCTTCGGGCGCAACTGGCAGTTCGTGGCGCACGTGTCCCAACTGGCGGCGCCGGGCCGCTACCTCACCGCTCGCGCCGGCTCGCAGCCCGTGCTCGTGCTGCGCGACGACGGCGGTGAGCTGCGCGCCTTCCGCAACGTCTGCCGCCACCGAGGCTCGCGCCTCCTGAGCGGCTCCGGCGAGTGCGGCAAGGCGATTCGCTGCCGCTACCACGGCTGGACCTACCGGCTCGACGGCGAGCTGATCGGCGTGCCCGAGGGCCGCTCGATCCCGGGGCTCGACAAGTCGGCGCTGGGGCTGTTCCCCGCGCGCGTCGAGGAATGGTGCGGGCTCGTGTTCGTGAACCTCGACGCGCACGCCACCCCACTGGCCGAGCTCTTGAGCGGGCTGCGCGAGCGCGTTGAGCCCTACGGGCTCGAGCGGCTGCGCGCCGTGAAGGAGGACGTGGGCGGCCAGCCGGCCAACTGGAAGATCGTGGTGGACAACTACCTCGAGGGCTACCACGTGCCGATCGCCCATCCGGGGCTGATGCGGCTGTACGACTACAAGCGCTACGAGGCCGAGTGCCACGAGGGCTTCGCCTGGTTCGACGCGCCGCTGCGCGACGAGCCGTCGGCCAACAGGATCGAGCGCCTCTACCAGCGCCTCGTGGAGCCGATGCCGGGCCTCACGGAGGAGCACACGCGCACCTGGCACTACATCCTGATCTACCCCAACACCACGATCGACCTGTATCCCGACCAGGTCGGGATCTGGCAGATACGGCCCGATGGACAGTTGCGCACCGACGACCGCGCACTGACCCTGCTGCCGCGGAGCGCGAGCCTGCGCACGCGCGCCGCCCAGGTCGCCAACCGCAAGGTCAACAAACTCGTGGCGCACGAGGACGCCGACCTCGTGGCCAACCAGCAGGCGGGCGTGGCCTCGCGGGGCTTCACGCCCGGGCCGCTGTCGCGGCGCGAGGCGGCTGTCGCGTGGTTCGCGGACAGGATCCGCGCCGACCTGGCGGAGGCCGGCTGAGCCGTGGCGGCCGAGCAGGGCGACCGCGACGCGCGAGAGCGCATCCTGGCCGCGGCGGTGGAGCGGATCGCGCGCGAGGGCATCGACGAGATGCGCATCGCGCGGGTGGCCATGGACGCGGGCGTGTCCACCTCGCTCGTCCACTACCACTTCGCCACGCGCGAGGCGCTCCTCGAGCAGGCGCTCGAGTACTCGTACGAACTGGCCGGCGACGTGCGCATCGGCGAGGGCGAGGACCAAGTGGCGAGCCACGTGGAGCGGCTGGCCGCGTTGATGGACCAGTGCCTCCCCTATCCCGGGCTGCTCGAGCGCGACTGGATCCTCTGGGTCGAGCTGTGGCTGCGCGCCGTCCGCCATCCGGAGATGCGCCCCACGGCAGCGCGCCTCTACGCGCGCATGCGCGAGTGGCTCGGCGAGGCGATCGCCGCGGGGGTGGAGAGCGGGGAGCTTCGCGCGGCCGACCCCCAGCGTGCGGCCGACCGGCTGCTGGCCCTGGCAGACGGCTACGGCGTGCGGGTGCTGATCGGCGAGCTCGACGTCGAGCGCGCCCGCGGCGAGGTGTGGGCGGGGCTCGCAAGCGAGCTCGGTCTGCCGGACGCGGCGCCTCCGCCGCTTGACCGGCCCGGCGCCCGCGTGTAGATTTCCTGAATCTTCGTTCAGTTTACTTCGAGGAAGCGACCATGAGCCCGCGACCGCGGCTCGACGGCGTTCGCCGGCCCGAGATCCTGGCCGCGGCGGCCACCGTGATCCGGCGGCGCGGGCTCGAGAACGCGCGCCTGACCGACGTGGCGGATGAGGCGGGCACGAGCGCCCCGGCGGTCCTCTACTGGTTCTCCTCCAAGGCCGAGCTCCTCAAGGAGGCGCTCACCTCCGCCGAGGAGCGCTTTTACGATGAGTTGGCGTGCGATCTCGACTCGCTCGAGAGCGGCCGCGCCCGGCTGGCTCAGATCGTGGATTCGGGAGCGGGCGAGGGCGACTACGACGCCGTCCTGTGGATGGAGCTGTGGGCGCGCGCGCTGCGCGACCCGGAGCTCGCCGCTACGCGCGCGGAGCTCGACGAGCGCTGGCGCGCCACGATCGGGGCGGTGGTCCGCTACGGCCAGGAGCGGGGCGAGTTCGGCCCGGCGGACCCGGACGAGTTCGCGGTGCTGCTGGCGTCGCTGCTCGACGGGCTGTCCGTGCAGATCGCGCTCGGGGACAGCAAGGTGACAGGAGAGCGGGTGCGCGAGCTTGCACTCAGGCTGGCTGAGCGCGAGCTCGGATGCGACATGGAGGTGACGAAGTGCTGAGGGACATCGACGACCTGCTCGGGCGGGACCTCGACCGGCGCATAGGCCGGCGCGGCCTGCTCAAGGGCGGGGCGGGGCTCGCGCTGGGGATTGGCCTGGCGGGCTGTGGGGTCGGCAGCGGCAACGATGCCTCGAAGGAGGACACCCAGAAGGCGATCAAGAAGAAGGTCGACGGCGATCTCGTGTACTTCAACTGGGCGGAGTACATCGATCCCGCGCTGCTGAAGAAGTTCGAGAAGCGCTACGGGGTGAAGGTGCGCGAGTCGAACTTCGACTCGATGCCGTCGATGATGGCCAAGCTGCGAGCCGGCATCGCCTACGACGTGATCTTCCCGTCCGCCGAGTTCGCGCAGCGCCTGATCGAGGGCAACCAGCTGCTCCGAATCGACCGCGACAAGCTCGCGAACACGGACCTCGTGTACACCCAGTTCGATCAGCCCTGGTACGACAAGGGCTCGGCGCACACCACGCCGTACACGATGTACGCGACCGGCCTCGGCTACCGCGCCGACAAGGTCTCGGGCATGACCGGCTCCTGGCGCGATCTGGGCGAGGCCGACAGCGGCGGGAAGAACTTCATGCTCGACGACTTCCAGGAGGGCATCGGGATGGCCAACCTGGTGAACGGCTTCGAGCTGAACACGACCGACACCGACGAGCTGGCGCAGTCGACCGACTACCTCCTCGACCTGAAGCCCGCGCTGCGCGGCCTCTCGAGCGACACGATCACCAGCATGACCAGCGGCAACGCCTGGATCCAGCACCTCTGGAACGGCGACATCGTGAACATCCGCAACCAGGTCGACGACCCTGAGAACTACAAGTTCCAGAAGAACGAGGAGGGCATCCCCGTCGGCTCGGACACGTTCGCGATCCCCGTGAACGCCAAGCACCCGGGCACCGCGCTGCTCTTCATCGAGTTCATGCTCGAGCCCGATAACGCCGCGCAGAACGTGGAGTGGATCGGCTACCCGATGCCCTACGAGGAGGGCGCGACCGAGGCCTTCGCCGGGCTCGTGAAGACCGATCCGGAGATCAACGTGACGGTCGAGGACCTCGACAACGGCCAGGAGTTCGAGAACCTCAGGGCGGAGGGTCGCGTGGCCTGGGACAAGGCGTGGACGGAGTTCAAGGCATCCTGAGGCGCGGGCGGTGAGCGAGAACCGCTTCGCCGCCGGCTTCCTCGTCCCCGGCGGTCTGTGGCTGCTGCTGCTGTTCGTGGTGCCGCTCGGGATCCTGCTGGCGATCTCGTTCGGGACAACCGACGACCTCGGCAACGCGCTCTACGGCTGGTACCCCGAGAACTACGAGCGCGTCTTCGACTCGATCTACATCGAGGTGCTGGCGCGCTCGGTGGGCTACGCGCTCGCCACCGTGGCCCTGTGCGCGCTCGTGGGCTATCCGGTGGCGTACTACATCGCGGTCTTCGGCGGGCGCTGGAAGAACGTGCTGATCGCGCTCGTGGTCCTGCCGTTCTTCGTGAACTACCTGGTGCGCACCTACGCCTGGATCGCGATGCTCGGCGACGAGGGCCTCGTGAACGGGATCCTCGGGGACGACATCCAGTTCCTCAACACGCCCTGGGCCGTGATCGGTGGGCTCACCTACGGCTACATGGCCTTCATGATCCTGCCCGTCTACGCGGCGCTCGACCGGATGGACCCGGCGCTGCGCGAGGCGGGCAAGGACCTCTACGGCGGCCCGTGGCAGACCTTCCGGAACGTCACGCTGCCGCACACGCGCCAGGGCCTCCTGGCCGGCACCGTGCTCGTGTTCCTGCCCGCGGTGGGCGACTTCGTGGCCGCCCAGTTGCTCGGCGGGCCGGACGAGTACATGGTCGGCAACCTCATCCAGCAGCAGTTCCTGGCCGCCGACAACTGGCCCTTCGGAGCGGCGCTGACCGTGGTGATGATGACCTTCCTCCTGATCTGGATGGTGCTCTACCTGCGCTCGGCGGCTCGTGAGGCGCGGGAGGTGGCGGCATGAGCTCCCTCGCGCAGGCCGATGCGCCGGCGGCCGCCCCCGCCAGGCGGGTGGCCGCGAAGCCGCCCAGGGATTTCGACCGGCCGCGCTTCCTGCGCGTGTTCGTCGGCCTGTTCTTCGTGGTCATGTTCGCGCCGATCGCCCTGGTCGTGCTCTTCTCGTTCAACGCGAGCCGCTCGCTCCAGAACTTCGACGGCTTCAGCCTGCGCTGGTACGAGCGCTTCTTCGAGTCGGAGACGCTGCGCAGCTCGCTCCTCGCGAGCATCGAGATCGCGCTGATCACGATGGTGGTGGCCACCGCGCTCGGCACGCTGCTCGCCTACGGGCTCGTGCGCGCCCGGGTCAGGTGGAGCGGCGCCATGAACGTGCTGATGCTCGTGCCCCTCGTCACCCCGGAGATCGTGGCGGGCACCTCCGCGCTGCTGCTGTTCACGCAGGTCGGCCTCGAGCTCTCGCTGACCACGATCGTGCTCGGGCACATCACGTTCTCGATCTCGTACGTGACGGTGGTGGTGCGCGCCCGCCTTGCCGCGCTCGACGCGGACGTGGAGCACGCCGCCATGGACCTGGGGGCCACGCGCTGGAAGACCTTCGCCCTGATCACGCTGCCCGCGCTCTGGCCGGCGATCCTGGCCGCCGGGCTGCTCGTGTTCGCGCTCTCCTTCGACGACTTCGTGCTGTCGTTCTTCACCACCGGCGAGTCGCCCCAGCCGCTCCCGGTGCGCATCTGGGCGGCGATCCGCTTCGGCGTGACCCCAACGATCAACGCCATCGGCACCTTCATGCTCGCCATCTCGGCCGTGACGATCGGGCTCGCCATCGCGCTCCCGAGGCTGCTGGGACGGCGCGAGAGCGGGCTCGGGGTGCTGCTCGGGAGGGAGGGCGCGTGAACGAATCCGCCTCGGCCGAGCCGGGTGCTTCGGGGAAACCCGTCCGTGCGCACCCGGCCGAGCCGGGTGCTTCGGCCATACGCTTCGAGGGCGTGAGCAAGCGCTTCGGCGAGTTCGCCGCCGTGGACTCGCTCGACCTTGACGTGAAGGCGGGGGAGTTCTTCTCCCTGCTCGGCCCCTCCGGCTGCGGCAAGACCACCACGTTGCGGATGGTGGCCGGCTTCGAGCAGCCGAGCGAGGGCCGGATCTTCCTGGAGGGCAGCCCGGTGGAGACTGTGCCGCCCTACCGGCGCAACGTGAACACGGTCTTCCAGAGCTACGCGCTGTTCGAGCACCTCGACGTCGAGCGCAACGTTGCGTTCGGCCTCAAGCGGCGCAAGGTCGCGAGCGACGAGATCCGCACGCGCGTGGCGGGGGCGCTCGAGCTGGTCGAGCTGCGCGGGCGCGAGAGAGCCAGGCCGCGCGAGCTCTCAGGCGGCCAGAAGCAGCGCGTGGCGCTTGCCCGGGCGCTTGTGAACAAGCCGGCGGTGCTGCTGCTCGACGAGCCCCTCGGCGCCCTCGACCTGAAGCTCCGCAAGCAGATGCAGGTGGAG
>DASRIC010000063.1:0-13095 GCA_035650215.1 Thermoleophilaceae bacterium | reverse complement strand
CGTGCCCGAGGCCGGCCACGATCGGCGCGACGAGGGCGAGCCGATCCTTTCGCTCGTTGGCGATCAGCACGCGCAGGTGCTCTGTCTCGCGGTAGCTCATCGTCCCGACGGGAAACGCCGAAGTCTAGAACGCCACCCGCTTCGGTGGTACGCTCGCCGGGCGCCTGGCCCCAGGCAAACGGCAGGCACTCATCCGGCTCCAGCACCCGGCCGGCGACCAGGTGCCGACCCCCGCGGTCGGCATGCAATGAAGTGGCTACTGGGAGCTGAGCATGGTGGAATGGGACCGACGCGTCGCGCGCGAGGCAGAGCACCAGGCGCGCATCGAGGCCGCCTTCGATTGGGCCGATGAACACGACCGTCTAGGCCACGTCGCACCGGCGCTCGAATGGCTCGATAAGGCGAGCGCGCTGAGCGGCGGGCTCACGCCCGCCTACCGCGAAAAACGCCTGAGATTGAGCCGGGAGGTCGCCCGCCCGTGAGGCCGCCCCATTGCCCCGGTGACGAGCCTTGGCCAGCTCGGTGTCCGGAGGGCGCGAGGCCGCCTGGGTCTGGGACCGGGACCGGTCGCTGTGCTCGGGGCGGCGCTCGGCCTGGCGGGCGCCTTCAGACTCGGGCCGGGCGACGAGTCGCACCCCTTCCCCCCTCCGCCGTCCACGGGATGCGGCGCTGGCGGCCTGATCCCTCCGCCTGGGTCATCAGCGGCCTCGAGCCGCCCGGGCTCGTCTGGAGCGTCGTTCGGATGAGTTCCGAGCGCCGACGTGCGAAGGCGGCTCCGCGGGCGGCGTGACATGGCGGCCTGCGCAGCGCCCCGGAACGTCCGTCTTCAGTGGGCCCCGCGTGCCCCCCGGCCGCTCCTGCTCTGGGCCGTGGCGCTCGCCGGCCTCGGCGCAGCCGGAACATCCATCGCCCTAGCGCTGACAAGCGATCACGTACCCGAACCGGGCCTCCAGGCCGCGCTGCAGACTTGGATCACCCTGCCATACGTCCTCGGCGGGCTGATTGCCTGGTGGCGGCGGCCCGGCAGCCGCTTCGGACCCCTGATGGTCGCCGCCGGCTTCGCCATGTTTGCCTCGAGCCTTCAGTGGGCGAGCGCGGCTCTGCCGTACACGATCGGCCTGGCTTTCGACCTCGTGCCCGCGGCGCTTTTCATCCACGTGTTCCTCGCATTCCCGAGCGGGCGTCTGGAGCGCCGCACCGAACGAGTTGTCGTCGCCGCGGCCTATTCGGTGGCTGCCGGCCTGCAGCTCCTCAAGATGATGCTCGGCGGCGTCGGCCCCGACAACCTGCTCGCGGTGGTGGCGGAACCCGCCGCGGCCAATACGGTCCAAGACGTTCAGCTCGTGACACTGAGCGCCCTCGCCCTCACCAGCGTCGCCCTGCTCGTCGCCCGCCGGCGAAGCTCGGGCCGGCCGCTGCGACGCTCGATCACGCTGCTGATTGACTCCTTTGCGCTCGCGCTCGTGATGATCGCCGTCCTGCTGCTGGCCGGCGCCCTTGAGCTGTCCGCGTTCGAGACCATCCGGCGGGTAACGTTCTGGACACTCGGGATTGCCCCCGTCGCGTTCCTGATCGGGCTGCTCGACGCCCGGCTCGCTCGCTCGGCGGTGGGAGACCTCGTGGTCGAGCTGGACGCCGATCCGAGGCCGGCCGATCTCCGCGACGCTCTCTCCCGGGCCCTCGGCGATCCGTCCCTCACGCTCGCCTATTGGCTCCCGGAGTTCGAGAGCTGGGCGGATCTGGATGGCCACCCCGTGGAGCTGCCCGCGCACGACGAGTCGAGGGCCAGGACGCTGGTCGACCGCGACGGCGTACATCTGGCGGTGCTGGTGCACAACCCCTCGCTGTCCGATGAGCCCGAGCGGCTCGACGCCGTCAGCGCCGCAGCGGGGATCGCGCTCGAGAACGGCCGGCTTCACGTCGAGCTGAGAGCGCGCCTCGCGGAGCTGAAGGGCTCGCGCGGGCGGGTGATCGAGGCCGGCCAGCACGAGCGGCAGCGGCTGGAACGCAACCTTCATGACGGGGCGCAGCAGCGCCTGATCGCCCTCTCGCTCGAGCTCGGCGTGCTCAGGGAGCGGCTCGCCGGACACCCTGACGCCATGTCTCGCCTCGATCGGGCGAGGGGCGAGATCGCGCTGTCGCTCGAGGAGCTGCGCGATCTGGCCCGCGGCATTCATCCCGCGGTGGTGAGCGGCCACGGGTTGGGCGTAGCGCTCGAGTCGCTCGCCGCCCAGGCTCCGGTTCCGGTGCGGCTGGCGGTCGATCTCGATGCGCGCGTGCAGGAGCGCATCGAGGTCGCCGCGTACTACGTGGTCTCCGAGAGCCTTGCGAACGTCGGCAAGCACGCCGAGGCCAGCTCGGTGAGTGTGGACGTGGCCCGCGCGAACGGCTCGCTCGTCGTCGAGGTCGTCGATGACGGCGTTGGCGGAGCCGACAGTGAGCGCGGCAGCGGCCTGCGTGGCCTCGCCGATCGGGTGGAGGCGCTGGGAGGCCGCCTGCGGGTCTGGACCCCCCGCGGCGGGGGCACACGAGTGAGGGCGGACATCCCGTGCGCGTAGCCATCGCCGAGGACAGCGTGCTCCTGCGCGAGGGCCTCGCGCGCCTCCTGTCCGACGCCGGCTTCGAGGTGGTCGCTCAGTGCGAGGACGCCGATGAGCTCCTGCGCAAGGCGAACTCCCACGAGATGGACGCCGCGATCGTGGACATCCGCCTACCCCCGACCCACAACGACGAGGGCCTGCGGGCAGCGATCGAGATCCGCGATCAGCATCCCTCGATCGGGGTGCTCGTGCTCTCGCAATACGTAGAGCTCGGCCTCGCGATGCGGCTGCTCGCCGACTCCGCCGAAGGGGTGGGATACCTGCTCAAGGACCGCATCAGCGATATCCCGGAGTTCGTCGCGGCGGTGGAGCGGGTGGCCGCCGGCGGCTCGGCGATCGATCCGATCATCGTTTCGACGCTTCTGTCGAGGCGGCGCAGCGACGATCCGCTCGCCGAGCTGACCCCGCGCGAGCACGAGGTGCTCGAGCTGATGGCCACCGGAAGCTCCAACCAGGGCATCGCCGACGCGCTCGTGATCACGCTTCGGGCCGTCGAGAAATACGTCTCGAGCATCTTCGGCAAGCTCGGGCTGCCGTCGACCGGAAGCGAGTCGCGGCGCGTCCTCGCGGTGCTTCTGTTCCTGCGTTCCTGAGTCGCCCGCCCGGCGACACCAGAAACCCGCCCCCCGAACGGCAAGTTTCCCGCCTTATGCACGGTGACCGCGGGTGGGAGGTTGGACGGATGAAGACTCGCATCATCCAGGGCGATTCAGAGCCGGACCGGCCCCACGCGTCAGGAAACGGCGCACCCCCGCCACCGCGCCCGCCGGCGCACAACCTGGCTGCCCGGATGGCCCGCTGGAGCGGCCAGCACCGCAAGAAGGCGATCTTCGGCTGGTTTGTCTTCGTTCTCGTCACCTTCTTCGTCGGCATGAACTTGATCGGCCAGAAGAACATCTCGGATATCGATCAGTTCTCCGGTGAAGCGCGCGATGCCGAGCAGGCGCTCGACGACGCCGGCCTGAGGCCGGTCGAAGAGGTGGTGCTCGTTCAGAGCGACGAGCTCACCGTCGAGGATCCCGAGTTCCAAGCGGCCGTCGAGGACGTGACCGGGCGGCTCTCACAGCTGCGTTACGTGAGGAACATCGAGTCGCCGCTGACCGGCGAGAGCGAGGTCTCGCGCGACGGCCACGCGGCGCTGGTGCACTTCGAGATCGCGGGCGACACGACGGAGGCAGCCGATCGCGTCGACCCCACCCTCGCCGCCGTCGCCGCCGTCCAGGACGATCACCCCGACCTGGCGGTCGAGCAGTTCGGCGGCGCAAGCGCCAAGAAGGCCATCAACGAGGTCATCCAGGGCGATCTCGCAAAGGCGGGGATGCTCTCACTGCCGGTCACGCTGATCATCCTCATCATCACCTTCGGCACGCTCGTGGCGGCAGGTCTGCCGCTCCTGATCGGGCTGACGTCCGTAATGGCCGCGCTTGGCCTGGTCGCGATCACGAGCCACCTCTTCCCGGCCGACAGCAACCTCCCCGCGGTCGTCCTCCTGATCGGGCTCGCGGTGGGTGTGGACTACTCGCTCTTCTACCTCCGGCGTGAGCGCGAGGAGCGAGCCGCCGGCCGCAGCGAGCGCGCCGCGCTGGAGGCCGCCGCCGCGACCTCGGGGCGTGCCGTGCTGATCTCCGGCGTGACCGTGATCGTCGCGATGGCGGGCATGTTCATCAGCGGCGACAAGGCGTTCATCTCCTTCGCCGAAGGCACGATCCTCGTGGTCGCGATCGCCGTGTTCGCCTCACTGACGATCCTGCCGGCGATGCTGTCATGGCTCGGTGACCGGGTCGAGAAGGGCCGGGTTCCCCTGCTCGGCCGCCGGCGCCGCCCGGCCGGCGAGTCGCGCTTCTGGACGGCGCTGACCAGCCGCGTGATGCGGCGTCCAGGCCTGTCGATCCTCCTCGCGGGCGGCTTCCTAGTGGCGCTGGCTATTCCGGCGATGCAGATGAACATCGTCACCAGCGGAGTGGACGAGTTCCCGCAGGACGAGCCCGTGATCCAGACCTACAACAAGGTCAAGGAAGAGTTCCCGACCGAGGGCGTCACCGCGACTGTTGTCGTGGAGGCCGACGATGTGCGCTCCGGTCCCACCGCCGCGGGCATCGCCGAGCTGCGCAGCGAGGTGAACGACTCGGACGCATTCAAGCCCGGAACCGAGATCATCTACAGCGCGAACGGGACGGTCGCACAGATCAACGTCCCGACCCCCGGCAACGGAAACGACGCCACGTCCGTGAACGCCCTCAACGAGCTGCGCGACGATATCATCCCGTCGACGGTCGGGGCAGTGGAGGGGACCACCGTCAACGTCAGCGGCGATGCGGCCAGCTCGGAGGACTTCGCCAACAAGCTGAACAGCAGGCTGCCGCTGATCTTCGCCTTCGTGTTCGGATTGGCGTTCCTGCTGCTGCTCGTGACCTTCCGCTCGATCGTGATCCCGATCAAGGCGATTATCCTCAACCTGCTCTCGGTCGGAGCCGCCTACGGCATCCTCGTGCTCGTCTTCCAGAAGGGCAACCTGGAGTCAGTGCTCGGCTTCACCTCGAACGGCGGGGTGACGAACTGGCTGCCGCTGTTCCTGTTCGTGGTCCTGTTCGGGCTCTCGATGGACTACCACGTGTTCATCCTGTCGCGGGTCAAGGAGCTCCATGACCGCGGCATGTCGACCGACCAGGCCGTCCAGCAAGGGATCGCGACGACGGCCGGGACGGTCACCAGCGCCGCAATCGTCATGGTCGGGGTCTTCCTGTGCTTCGTCACCCTGGCCTTCATCGACTTCAAGGAGCTCGGAATCGGGCTGGCCGCCGCGGTCCTGATCGACGCGACGATCATTCGCGGCGTGCTGCTGCCGGCGGCGATGAAGCTGCTCGGCGACTGGAACTGGTACCTGCCGAGCTGGCTCGAGTGGCTGCCGCACGTTGGGGCCGGGCGCGACGATGCCCCGCCCAGCGAGCCCCCGGCCCCGGACGAGCCCGGAACCCACAAGGAGCCGGAGCCCGCACCGCTTCCGGTCTAGCGAACGGGTATGCCGACCACCACTCCCGCCAGCGCGGATCCTCCTCGCGCCGCGCGCGTCGTTGGTGCGACCCATCGGCAGCGGAGCGGCAGCGCTGCTCGCATGGGAGAGAAGCACTCCGGAGGCTTCGCGATGCAGGCTGGCCGTCGCAGTTCCCTCGTCGTTCTTCTCGTCCTGCTGCTCACACCGGCGGCGGCTTCGCCCGCCGCGACAGGCCCGGACCGCCAGGCCCAGATAGTGCCTCTGGGCATGTCGATCGAGAACGCGCCCCACCCCGTCCTCGGGGCAGATCGCAGGAATCACCTCGCCTACGAGATCACGATCGTCAACCAGACCGAGGGCGAGGTGACGATCCAGTCGGTCCAGGCCCGCTCCGGCGGCAGGC
This sequence comes from Thermoleophilaceae bacterium, assembly GCA_035650215.1. Lineage (GTDB taxonomy): Bacteria > Actinomycetota > Thermoleophilia > Solirubrobacterales > Thermoleophilaceae > JACVRW01. Next base: position 7,100 of record DASRIC010000063.1, on the reverse strand, counting down.
CGATCGGCTCCCGCCTCGAGGGGCAGGCGCTCGAGGGGTTGCTGCGCGTCAACAGCGGCGGCGGGCCGGCCATTCCGAGCGGCGGCAGCGCGATCCTGTTCATGGACGTGCGCTACCGGAGGAACGCGCCGCGGCCGAAGCGGTTGACCCACGCGTTGACGATGTTGGTGAGCGAGCCTCCCCAGGCCGTCAAGAGCTTTAGCTTTGTCGGAGTTCCCACCCGGGTCGCGCGGACTCGGCCAATCGTGGTCGGGAAGCCGCTTCGCGGACCCGGATGGGTGGCCGCCAACGGCTGCTGCGACCCGATCAACGCCCACCGCGGGGCCACGCTGTCGATCGACGGGACCGTTCGCGTGCCGGAGCGATTCGCGATCGACTGGGTCCAGCTGGCCCCGAGCGGGCGCCTCTTCGAGGGTCCTTTCAACCAGCTCTCGAGCTTCGCGTACTTCGGCACCCCCATCCATTCGGTCGCGCGTGGCAGGGTGGTGGGTATCCAGGACGACCAGGCGGAGCAGACGCCGGGCGCCCTGCCCACCGGCCAGACCGTGCAGACGGCAGGTGGCAACTACGTTGTCGTCAAGATCGCGCCGAAGCGGTACGCCTTCTACGCGCATATTCAGCCCGGCAGCCTGCGAGTCAGGCCGGGCGACCGAGTCAGCAGGGGACAGGTCCTCGGGCTGCTCGGAAACACGGGCAACACCGACGGTCCGCACCTGCACTTCCACGTCATGGACGGGCCCTCGCCGCTGCAGTCGAACGGCCTTCCGTTCGTGCACCCCCGCTTCACCGGGCAAGGACTGGCTGACGAGGCGCTGCTCGAGTCGGGGCAGGTCGTACCGATCGACCGCCAGCGCCTCGCCGGGCGCTTCCGAGCGCAGATGCCGCTCGGCCTCCAGGTGGTCGACTTCGGCAGATAGCCGATCACCGACCCGTCGTTCGCGTCCACGACCGGGGCCGCCCTGTATCGCAACAGGCTATTGGTGGTGAGCTCGCAGTTCGACACGCTCGGGAGCCCCGCAGCGGTCAGCGGCACGGAGCCGCCCAAGCTCTCCGTCTGGGTCTCGGAGCTAGCCGCGGGCACGCGCTGAACGCCGGCTGGTCGCCCGCCGGCCACGGATGCGCACCCGTCCCGCCGGTCGGCGCGCGGGTCACGACGTCCGTGCTCGCATGATCGGCGGAAGGTCTCGCGCCAGGGTTGTTAACGGAGGGGGAGGGATTCGAACCCTCGGTGCGCCGTAAGACGCACAACGGTTTTCGAGACCGCCCCGTTCAACCGCTCCGGCACCCCTCCGGGACCCGGAGAGCATAGAAGCCGGGCCGCGCCAGCCGCGCGCGGCGGCCTCGCCTACAGCGCCAGCCCCGCCTCGAGCAGCCCGTCGAGCTCCTCGGGCGGCAGGGGGCGGGCGAAGAGGAAGCCCTGGCCGATCCGGCACTCGAGCTCGCGCAGCGCGGAAGCGTGGTCGTCGGTCTCGATTCCCTCCGCCACCACCTGCATCGAGAGCGCGGCGCCCATCGCCAGCGCAGCGGCCACCAGGGCGGTGTCGGGCGAGTCGGGGCCCATGCCCTGGACGAAGGAGCGGTCGATCTTGAGCACGTCGGCCGGCATGTGGCGCAACTGGTCGAGCGAGGAATAGCCCGTGCCGAAGTCGTCGATGGCAACGCACACCCCCGCGAGGCTCAGCTCGCGCAGGGCGCGGAAGCCGGAGTCGCGGTCGGCCATCGCCGTGCTCTCGGTGACCTCGATGCAGAGGCAGGAGGGGTCGATCGCGGTGCGGCGGACAGCGGTGAGGACGGTGGTCACAATGTCCGGGTGGGAGAGCTCGCGCGGGCCGAGGTTCACCGACAGGCGCAACCCGGCGGTCTCCTCGCGGTCCTGCCAGGCGCGCAGCCGGCGGCAGACCTCGCCGACGGCCCAGCTGCCGATCTCCACGATCAGGCCGCTCTCCTCGGCAACGTCGAGGAAGGCCCCCGGCGCGAGCAGGCCGCGCTCGGGATGCTGCCAGCGCAGCAGCGCCTCGGCGCCGATCATGCGCCCGCTGTCCAGGTCGACCTGCGGCTGGTAGTGGAGCCGCAGCTCGCCGCGCTCGATCGCTCGCTGGAGCTCCTGCTCCACCTGGAGCGTCTTCACCGCGTTCTCGCGCATGCCGGTGTCGAACAGCTCCGCGCGGGCGCCGCCGCGCTCCTTGGCGCGGTACATGGCGGCGTCGGCGTCCTCGACCATGCGCTCCACGTCCACGGGCTCACCGGCCTCGGCCAAGGCGACGCCGATGCTCGCCGACAGCCGCAGCTCGGCGGCGCCGATGCGGATCGGCTCGGCGAGCGGGCGCTGCAGGCGATCCGCCACGCTCACGGCCTCGAGCACGCCCCCAAGCGACTCGCACAGGATCGTAAACTCGTCGCCGCCGAAGCGCGCAACGGTGTCCTCCGGGCGCAGAGCGGCGCTGAGCCGGCGCGCCACCTCGCGCAGCACCTCGTCGCCGGCGGCGTGTCCGAGGCTGTCGTTGATGCGTTTGAAGCGATCGAGGTCGAGGAAGAAGACGGCGGTGCTCGCCTGCTGGTCACGACGGGAGAGCACGTGGGCGAGCCGGTCGGCGAACAGGCTGCGGTTGGGGAGCCCTGTGAGCGGGTCGTAGAGCGCCAGCCGCTCGAGCTCGGCCTCCATGCGCTTGCGGTCGGTCACGTCGAGGAAGACCCCGTAGAAGAGCGGCGGCTCGCGGTCGCCGGCCCCGCGTACGACGGTCATCTCGTCGCGGATCCAGACCCAGCGCCCGTCGGCAGCGCGCAGGCGGTACTCCTGAACGAGCGCATGGCCCGAGCGCGCGCAGTCGGCCTCGTTCGCGGTCACGCGCGGGTAGTCCTCGGGATGCACGAGCTTGTCCCACATCGCGTCGTCCGCCATCCACTTCTCGCGCGTGTAGCCGAGCACGCGCTCGATCGAGGGGCTGATGTAGGCGCAGCGAGCGTCGATGCCGGGCTCATAGACGTACGCGACGGACGGCAAGCCCTCGGGCAGGGGCCCGTATCTCGCCTCAATCGTGCGAAGCGCACGCTCGCGATCCGGAGCCATCGCCGTTGTATCGGCAGGAATGGCCCCTACCACTAGCGCCGCGAGGCGAAGAACGCGCGCAGGAGGGCGGCGGCCTCGTCGGCGAGCAGCCCACCGGTGACCAGCGGGCGGTGGTTGAGCCGGGGCTCGGCCAACACGTCCAGCACGCTGCCCGCCGCCCCGGCCTTCGGGTCGTCCGCCGCGTACACCACGCGCGGCACCCGGCCGAGCACGATCGCGCCGGCGCACATCGCGCAGGGCTCGAGCGTCACGTAGAGGGCGGTGTCGAGCAGCCGCCAGCCGCCGAGCCGCTCGGACGCCTCGCGCAGGGCGAGGATCTCCGCGTGCGCGGTCGGGTCGCCGCGCAGCTCGCGCTCGTTGCGCGCTGATGCCACCACCTCGCCGCCCTGCACGATCACCGCCCCGATCGGCACGTCGTCGTGCTCGACGGCGCGCTCGGCCTCGCGCAGCGCGAGGTGCATGAAGTACTCGTCGCGGGGGAACACGCCGCTGATCAAGGGGCCACCAGCCGGCGGCCCAGGTAGCGCTCGGCGGCCCGCAGCCCCTCCAGCGCTCCCACGCGCCCGGCGAGCCGCACGCCGGCCGCCGCCAGCGAAATCGGCGAGGGCGCCACCCCGCCGAAGCGTCCGCCCTCGATCAGCGCCCGGTACCAGGCGACGGTCGCGCGCAGCGTCTGGTCGAGCGGGCGCGCGCGGTAGCCGAGCTCGCGGCGCGCCTTGGCGGACGAGTAGCGCCAGCTCTGCGCCATGAGGACGACGCCCTGCGGAGAGATGAGCATCGGAAGGCCGAGCCCGTCGATCGCCCGGGCGAGGTCGGCGGTCTCCCGTGGCAGCACCACGAGCGGGTGGTGCACCCCGGACAGCTCCGACACGCGCTCGAACAGCTCGGTCCAGCGCAGGTCGCGCCCGCCCAGCACGTAGCGCTCGCCGGGGGCTCCGCCCTCGGCGGCCAGCAGGTGTCCCTTGGCCACGTCGCGCACGTCGACCACGTTCGTGTCCCCGTCCACGATCGCGGGAAGGCGGCCGCGCAGGTAGTTGCCGATCATGCGCGTGGAGGTCTCGCCTGGCGCGCTCCGGTCGAGCGCCGGACCGAAGACGTACGACGGGTTTACGATCACGACCTCGACGCCGAGCCGCGCGCCCGCCGCGAGCGCCTCGGCCTCGCCCTCGTGCTTGGCGTCCGGGTAGGAAAGCCCGAGCCCGGCGCCGCGATAGACGTCCTCCTCGTTGCCCGCGCGGCCGCCCGGCGCCGGACCGATCCCGGCGACGCTCGAGGTGAGCACCACGCGCCGCACGCCCTCGGCCGCGGCGGCCTCCACGGCCAGCCGCGGCGCCAGCGCGTTCACCCGCCAGACCCGCTCGGCCGGCCGCGAGCCCACGTAGCCGACGCAGTGGAACACGAGCTCGCAGCCCCGGAACGCGCGCCGGAGCGCGCCGCGGTCGAGCACGTCGGCCTTCACGCGCTCGGGCTTCAGGTCGCCCAGCCGCGACAGGCGGCGCTCGTCGCGATAGGTCGCGCGCACGGGTCCGAGACGCTCGCACGCAAGCTTCGTCACGTGCGCGCCGATGAAACCGGTAGCCCCGGTCACGCAGACCGTCACAACTTCGGCCCACCGGGGTTGTTTTGAGGCCCGTACACTCGAAGGAGCACCGTACCCCCTAGATGCCGAACCGCTTTCCCCCCTCTCTGCTCGCGGCCCTGGTAGTGCTGGCGGCGGTCGCGCTGCCGGCCACGGCCGCCGCGAGCGACTACGTGCCGGACGAGGTGATCGTCCACTACGAGGACGGCACGAGCGCGCACGCCGAGGCGAGCGTGGCGGACAGCACCGGCACGGTCACCGAGCAGGCGATCCCGGGCGGCTCCGACCAGCTCGCGATCGCGGACGGCGACTCGGTGCGCGAGACGATCGCCGAGCTCGAGGCGCAGCCGAACGTGGCCTACGCGGTGCCGAACTGGCGGGCGCACGCCGCGGCGTACACGCCGAACGACCCGGGCTTCCGCCTCCAGTGGAACCTGTTCGACACCTGGGGCATCAATATGCCCGAGGCGTGGGACCTGGCCACCCAGCTCGGCGCTCCCGGTGGGCGCGGCGCCGTGGTGGCGGTGCTCGACAGCGGCGTGGCCTTCGAGAGCCGCGGGCGCTTCAAGCGCGCGCCCGACCTGCGCCGCAAGGGGTTCGTGCGGCCCTACGACTTCATCGGACGCGACCGCCACCCCAACGACTCCTTCGGCCACGGCACCCACGTGGCGGGCACGATCGCCCAGCACACGGGCAACCGCGTGGGCACGGCGGGGATCGCCTACAACGCGCGGATCATGCCGCTGCGCGTGCTCGACGACGAGGGCTCCGGCGACTCGGCGGCCATCTCCCGCGCGATCCGATACGCCGCCAAGTACGGGGCCGACGTGATCAACCTCTCGCTCGAGTTCCCCGCCGAGGTGCGGGCGAGCGAGATCCCGGACGTGCTCTCCGCCCTGCGCCGCGCCCACCGCGCCGGCGTGGTGGTGGTCGCGGCCGCGGGCAACCAGGCCGATCCCGAGGTGGCCTATCCCGCGCGCGCGTCCTCCGTCATCGCCGTGGGCGCGACCACGACCAGCGGCTGCCAGGCCGACTACTCGAACGGCGGCAGCGACCTCGACCTCGTGGCGCCCGGCGGCGGCGCCGACGCGCCCAACTCGGACAGCGCCTGGGACGTGGCCCACTGCCGCGTGGACGCAAGCGGCCGCTCCATCTACCAGCAGACCTTCACGCGCGGATTACGCAGCTTCGGGCTGCCCGGCGGCTACGAGGGGACCTCGATGGCGAGTCCGCACGTGTCAGCCATCGCGGCGCTCGTGATCGCAACCAACCGGCTCGGCCCCGACCCCTCGCCGCGCGCGGTCGAGGAGCACCTCGAGGCCACGGCGCGGCCCACCGACCGCCCCGACCGCTACGGCGCCGGGCTCGTGGACGCCGCCGCCGCCCTGCGCTAAGTCGTTCGGATGATCATCACGCTGCAGGGAGCGTGATGGGACACTTTGTTCGGCACGCTGCCGAGTAGGAAGCGCTTGGCTCCGGTCATTCCCTTGTTGCCCACCACGATCAGGTCGGCGTTCATCTCCTCGGCCACGTCGAGGATGGCGTCGGCCGGGTCGCCCTCGCGGGCGTGGATCTCCACGTCGATGCCCTGGGCCGCGAGCCCCTCCGCCGCCTGTGCCAGCGTCTCATTCACGTCCTCGCGGGGGTTGACCATCCACTGGAGGTCGTCGGGTACCTGATCGCGCTCGTCCCGGAGCCGTCCCTCCGGTACCGGCTCGTAGGCGCTCACGAGATGCACCTTCGCCTTCAGTTGCACGGCCAACTGGGTCGCCTGGCGCACCGCTTCCGACGCGGTGCCCGAGCCGTCAGTCCCCACCACCATCGAAGCGAACACAGCCCCTACCTTTCCCGGTTCTTGCGCAGTCCTGAGCCGAAATTCATCATAAAACCATTGGCCGCCCGGCCAAAGAGCGGTTAGGGTTTCCGGCAATGTCCACAACACCCACGAGGTGTCTGGCCGTGGACGACCATCCGACCGTGAGGCAAGGACTCGGCCTCATGTTCGGGCACACGCCTGACCTGGAACTGGTCGGGAGCGTCGAAAACGGCGAAGGCGTAATCGACGCCGTGACCCGCCTGCGCCCGCAGGTGGTGATCATGGACGTGCGCCTGCCGGGGATCGACGGCATCTCGGCGGTCAAGCGGATCGCCGAAGCTGCTCCCGATGTGCAGACGGTGATGTTCTCGGCCTACGGGGACAAGCGCCTGCTCTCGGACGCGATCGCCGCGGGAGCCAGGGGCTACGTGCTGAAGGGCTCGCCGCCCGAGGACCTGCTGCGCGCGGTCCGTACCGTCCAGGGCGGCAAGCCGTTCGTCGACCCCTCGCTGTCGCCGGCGCTGCTGATGACGCAGGTCGGCCCCGACGCGCCGCTCTCGGAGCGCGAGCGCGAGATCCTCCACCTGCTGGCGCAGGGCCTTCACAGCGAGGAGGTCGCGCGCCGGATCGGCCTCTCC
>DASRIC010000062.1:0-42778 GCA_035650215.1 Thermoleophilaceae bacterium | reverse complement strand
AGGTGGGGTGAGGGGCGCATGAAGGCCATCTGCTCGAGGCCCTGCTCGCCCTGGAAGATCGACCCGCCGCTGAGTCCGAAGATCCGCTCGAGATCCGGCGGCGCGAGCACCTCGTGGTGCACGAGCGCGTCCTTCACGTTCGGCGCGTGGCGCGCCACGATGTCGAGGCAGCGCTCGCCGTACTCCTCCCGAGCGCCCTCGGGCCAGCCGGCGTCGTCGTGCGGTCCGTACTGCGTGAACATCGTCATCACGCAGGCGCCGTCGTCGGTGAGCGAGGGGTCCACCGCGCTCGGCACCTCGACCTCGACGTAGGGGCCCGCGGCCGGCACGCCTCGCGTCGCGTCCTGCCAAGCGCGCTCGAGGTAGTCGATCGACGGGCATAGCGCTAGGCCGGTGTGCAGCAGGCGCTCGCGGTCGCCGTCGCTCACGCCCTCGTAGCGGGGCGGCTCGGACAGCACGCAGTTCACCTTCACCGAGCCGCCGCGGGTGCGGTAGCGCTCCATGTCGCGCACCACCTCGCCGGGGAAGTGGGACGCACCGGCCAGCTCGAGGACGGTGGTGCGCGGGTGCGCGCCCGACACCACGAGCGCCGCCTCGATCCGCTCGCCCGACTCGAGCGTCACGCCCGTCACGCGTCCGTCCCGCACGTCGATCGAGCGCACGGGCGCGTCGGTCCTGATGGTGGCCCCGGCCGCCTCCGCGCTGCGCGCGAGCGCCTGGGAGATCGCGCCCATGCCGCCCCGCACATGGCCCCACAGACCGCTCACGCCGTCGAGCTCCCCGAGCGCGTGGTGAAGGAGGTTGTACGCGGTGCCCGGCGTGCGCGGGCCTGCCCAGACGCCCACGACCCCCGTCGAGGCGAACGCGCCCTTCAGCACGTCCGACTCGAACCACTCGTCGAGCAGGTCGCCCACAGACATGGTCATCACCCGGTAGAGCTCCAGCAGGTCGCCGCGTGCCAGGCCGGCCGCGCGGCCGGCCTCACGGAGCTGGGAGAGCAGGTCGCCCGGCCGCCGCGAGCCGAGCGCCGGCGGCGGGCGTAGGAGCAGCGGCCGCAGGAAGCCCGCCATTCGCGCGAGCAGCTCCTCGAACGCGGGGTAGCGCTGCGCGTCGCGGCGGGAGTGGGGGGCGATCGACTCGCGCGTGCGAGCCGCGTCGCCGAAGAAGAAGATCGGCCGGCCGTCCGTGGCCATCGTCGCGAACGCGGGATCCAGCGGGATCGGCTCGTAGCCGTGCTCGCGCAGCCGCAGGTCGGCCACGACCTTGGGCTGGAGCATCGACACCACGTATGAGGCGCGCGAGACGCGGTGGCCCGGCCAGACCTCCTCCGTGACGCATGCGCCGCCGAGTATCGGGCGGCGCTCGAGCACGTGGACCGCGAGCCCGGCGCGGGCCAGGTAGGCGGCGGCGGTCAGGGCGTTGTGCCCGCCCCCGACCACGATCGCGTCGATCATCGTCGCGGCACCTTATCGTGCGACTGACTACAAAGTCAAAAACGGCTATGCTGGCGTCGTGCACGACGTTGCGGTGGTGGGCGCCGGGCTCGCCGGGCTCGCGGCCGCCCGCGACCTCGTGGCTGCCGGCGCCGACGCCGTGGTGCTGGAGGCGCGCGACCGCCCCGGCGGCCGCGTGGAGCAGACGCTCTTGCCGGACGGTCGGCCGGTGCAGCTCGGCGGTGAGGTCGTGGCGGACTGGATGACCTCCTACGTCGAGCTCGTGGCCGAGCTCGGGCTGACGCTCGAGCCGAGCTACACCGAGATCGCGCTGCCGCCCGCCTGGGCCGCCGACGGGGTGGTCACGGTCGGGGAGCGCGCGCCCTGGATGCGCGACGCCGACGCCGCAGACCTCGAGCGCGTCGAGGCAGAGTTCGCTCAGCTCGCCCGCGGCATCGACCCGGCCGATCCCTGGAGCCACCCCGATGCCGCGCGCCTCGACGCGCTCAGCGTGGGCGCCTGGCTGCGATCGCGCCGCGCCCGCCCGGGCGTGATCCGCTTCATCGACCACATGCAGCGCTCGCTCGCGATCGACTCGGTCGAGCGCACCTCGCTGCTGGCCCAGCTGCGAAAGGAGGCGGCCGCCGGCGCCCGCGGCTTCTACGACGAGGGCCACTGGGAGCACCTGCGGGTGGCGGAGGGGTCGGCCACCGTGGCCCTGCGGATTGCGGAGGAGCTCGGCGAGCGGTTGCGGCTCGGCTGCGTGGCGAGCGCCATCGACGTGGGCCCGCGCGGCTGCTCGGTCACGCTTCGCGGCGGCGAGCGGATCGAGGCCGAGGCCGTGGTCAGCGCGGTGCCCGCCGGACCGTTCCGCGACCTCGCGGTGAGCGGCGTCTCGGACGAGCGGCTGCGCTCGCTTCACCGCCAGCGCCACGCGCTCGCGGTGAAGACGGTGGTGGCCTACCCGGACTCGTTCTGGACCGTGGGCGGCGCCACGAGCGACGGCGTCTGGGCCTCGGTCTGGATCCAGCGCGAGGGCATCCTCTCGGCGCTCACTCCACCCGACCGGCTCGGGCCGTTCCTCGCCACTCCCGAGCCGCGGCGCCGCGAGGAGTTCCTGCGCGCGCTGGCCGAGCTGATGGGCGACGCGGCGCTCGCGCCGCTCCTCTACGACACCCGCCTCTGGGCGCTCGACCCGTTCACGCAGGGCTACGTGACCGGCTGGCGGCCGGGCGACGTGATGGCCGTCGGGCCGCTGCACGGCACCCACGAGCCGCCCTTCTACGTCTGCGGCTCCGACCAGTGGGTGGCGGGCTACATGGAGGGTGCGGTCAGAAGCGGCCGCAACGCCGCCGCGCAGGCCCTCGGACGCCCCCGGACGTGACGGCGCCCGCCGGAGGGCGGGCGCCGTACGTCGGGGGTCGGGTTGACGCGTCGGGCCTACGCCTCCGCCGGCTGCGGCTCGGGCGCGCGCCGCGGCTCTCGCGGAGCGGGGGCCGGCGACGCCACGGGCGGCAGCGCCGCCTCGTGCTGGAAGCGCGGCAGCCACTCGAGCCAGCTCGGCAGGTACCAGTTGCGGTCGCCGAGCAGCTTCATCGCCGCCGGCAGCATCACGCCGCGCACGAGCGTGGCGTCGATCAGGACCGCAACTGCCAGGCCCACGCCGAACTGCTTCATGTCGATGAACGAGAGCGTCGCGAAGATCGAGAACACCCCGACCATCACGAGCGCCGCTGCGCTCACCACGCCGGCGGTCGACTTGATCCCGTGGGCCACGGCCTCGTCGGTTGTCTCGCCGCGGTCGAACGCCTCCTTGATCCGGCTGAGGATGAACACGTGGTAGTCCATCGAGAGCCCGAACAGGATCACGAACAGCATCAGCGGGAACCACGAGCTGATCGCGCCGGTCGACTGGAAGTCCAGGAGCCCCTCGAGGTTCCCGTCCTGGAAGACCCAGGTAACGACTCCCATCGCCGCCGCCACCGACAGGGCGTTCAGCACGATCGCCTTCAGCGGGATCACGATCGAGCGGAACGTGACCAGCAGCAGCATGAACGCCATCAGGAAGACGAAGCCGAGCACGTACCAGATACGCGACTGCATCAGGTTGTTGAAGTCGAGCGACCCGGCCGTGAAGCCGGTCACGCCCACGACCTCGCCGCTCTGGACCCCGGCGAACGCCTGCGGGACTACGTCCTCGCGTAGCTCCTCGACCGCCGCGATCGAGGTGTCGTCGGTGCCGGTGCCGGCCAGCGGAACGTGCACCTCGGCCAGCTGACCGTCGGGCGCCACGTCGACCGTGATCGGCTCCTGGAACGCGTCCGACTCGCGCGCCGTGGCCCGGATCTCGTCGACCGCGGTGCGGACCTCGGCCTCCGAGAGGCGCTGGCCCTCCACCACCACGTCGGCCGTGAACTGCTCGCCCGGGAAGGCGGCCTGCATGCGGTCGTAGGTCTGCATGACCTCGAGCGAGCGGGGCAGGCCGTCGATGCCGGAGTCGGCGGTGTGGATGTGGAGCACGGGGACCGCCAGCACCACGAGCACCGCGCCCGCCGCGAGGAGCGACGCGAGCGGTCGCTTGAGCACCCGGTCCAGCACCCACGACCACGCGCGCGCCTCACCGGTGCGCTTCTCCGGCTTGAGGAACGGCACGCGGCCCTTGTTCACGCGGTCGCCGAGCTTCGACAGGATCGCCGGAAGCACGGTGAGCGAGCCCAACATCGCGATCGCCACGACCAGGATCGTGCCGGTGGCGAAGGAGACGAACGTTGCCGCTCCGCCGAGGTACATGCCCGCCATCGCGATGATGACGGTCACGCCCGACACGAGCACGGCGCGGCCGGACGTGGCGGCGGCGGCCTCGAGGGCGGCCTCCTCCGAGCGTCCGCGGGCGCGTTCCTCGCGCTCACGGCGCAGGTAGAACATCGAGTAGTCGACGCCGACGGCGAGGCCGATCAGCAGCACGACCGATGAGATCGACTCGTCGACCGGCCAGATCTGGCTGATCGGTCCGATCAGACCGATCGCGGCGGCCACGGCGGTGATCGCCAGCACCAGGGGGACGAACGCCGCGAGCAGCGCGCCAAAAGCAAGGATGAGGATCACGAGCGTGATCGGCAGTGAGGTGACCTCGGCCTTCTGGAAGTCGTCCTCAAACGCCTGCGAGAGAGCCTTGTCGGCGCTTGCGCCGCCGAACTCCTCGACGCGATAGCCGGGGTGCGCGCCGTCGAGCTTCGCGACGGTGGCGAGCGGCGCGTCGACCTTCTCCTCGGCGTCCTTCCCGGCGAGCTCGAAGGTCACGAGCGCCGAGCGGCCGTCCTCCGAGAGCTGACCGGCGTTGCGCTCGTCGTACGGGCTCTGCACGTCCGAGACGCCCTTCGTGGCCTCGAGCCGCGCGACGGCGTCCGCCACGACCGCCTTGAAGGGCGCGCTCGTATTCGAGTCGCCGCCCCGGCTCTGCACGAGCACGCTCTCGCTCTCGCGCGCGGGGAAGTGGTCTGCAACCGCCTTGTCGGCGCGGCCCGACTCGCCGATGCCGAAGTCCGTGTCGTCGTCGAGCGTCTTGGTCCCGACGGAGCCGCCGATGAAGACGGCCAGGATCACGAAGGCGAGCCATCCAAGGATCGCCTTCTTCCTGTGCTGGGCGCTCCAGCGTCCGGCGCGCGCGGCCAGGTTACGGGGGGTGTTTTGTGGGGTTGCGTTCATGGGGAGGAGCATCCGTCCGCGAGCGAGCGTCTCCAATGCGGCCTGCCTGTGAGTGAGAGTGCGGATATCCGCACCCGGGAGGGGCGCTAGCCGTAGCGCAGCCGGCGCGGCTCGTCGCGCATGCGGATGAGCCGCGCCGGCACGCCACCCACCACGGCGTTCGCCGGCACGTCCTTGGTGACCACCGCGTTCGTGCCGATCACGGCGTTGTCGCCGACCGTGACCCCGCGCAGGATGCAGGCGCCGTAGCCGATCCAGACGTTGTTGCCCACGCGCACGTCGCGCTTGTAGATCCCCTGGAGGCGGATCGGGCGCTCGACCTCAGCCATCCCGTGGTCGAAGTCGATCATCATCACCCGGTCGGCGATCACGCACTCGCGCCCGATCGACACGTGCTGGAAGGACGAGATCGTGCACTCCTGGCCGAGCACGGTCTTGGCTCCGATCGAGACCGTGCCCTCGTGGCTTCGGAGCTTGCAGCCGTGGCCCACCCAGGACCAGCGTCCCAGCTCGAGCGTCGCCCGCCTGCCCACCTGGAGCGCGCAGCCAGGCCCGATGAAGGCCAGCCCGTCGAGGCGCAGGCGCCCGCGCAGCCGCAGCTTCCAGGTGCCGAGGCGCAGAGCCAGGCGCCCGTACTTGGCGTTCAGCATGCCGCGTGAGCGCAGGAAGCGCACGAGCGCTACGGGCCCGCCCCGACGTGGAAGCGGCGCCCCCCGGATCTCCGGCGGGAGATCCGACAGGGGCGCCGCGATTGGCTCTGTCACGCCCTCCATTGGGGCGAGATGGTACGGCTAGGAGCTGACCGTCATGCGCAGCGTGAGGCGGCGCGCCGCCTTGCTGCTCGTGCCGCCGCTGACCGTGGTGGTGGCCGAGGCGCGAACGCGCAGCTTGCCCGTGGCGCGGAGCTGCTTGAGCCCGCGCTTCGAGAGCTTCACCTTGAGCGTCTTGGTGGCGCCCGGCGCGATCGAGAAGCGCGCCTGGCCCAGCGCCCGCCGGCCGCGCATTGCGCGCAGGACGAGCTTGCCCGTGCACGGCGTCGTGGCCGTGGCGGGGCACTTCACGCGCACGCGCGCGACGCCGGTACGCATCCGGCGGACCTTGCGAGCGATGCTCACACGCGGGGCCACCGCCGTGGTCACCGGAGTGGTCGTGCCGGTGCCGCCGCCCGTCTGGGCGCCGCTGCCACCACTGCCGCCGCTGCCGCCGGAGCCGCCACTGCCGGCACCGCCGCCGGTGTCACCACCACCGCCGCCATCGCCGCCGCCACCACCCGGGAGGTCCGGGTTCACGGACTCGCAGCCCGCGACGGTGTCGACCGCGTCCGAGTAGACGGTGTCGGCATCGTCGCCGCAGACGATCGCGTCGACCTCGCCGTCGCGGGCGCGGACGGTGTCCGCCCCGGCTCCGCCGTCGTAGACGTCGCTGCCTGCACCACCGTCGAGGTCGTCGGCGCCGTCGCCGCCCATTAGCGTGTCCATTCCGGCGCCACCCTGGAGCCGGTTGGCGCCGGCGTTGCCTGCGAGCACGTCGTCGCCGCTGCCGCCGATCGCGTTCTCCACGTCGGACGCGACGTTGTCCATCTCGAGCGGCACGATCGAGCCGTCGTCGGCCACGTCGTCCGCGTCGACCTGCACCGCGGCGCTGCGGCTCGAGTAATCGACCGTGTCGACGCCCGTACCGCCGCCGAGCGCGTCCGCGCCGGCCCCGCCGTCGAGCTGGTCGTCGCCGCCGGCGCCGTCCAGCTGGTTCGCGCCGCCGTTACCGGTGAGCGTGTCGTCGCCCGCGCCGCCGATCACGTTCTCCACGTCGGTCTTCACGTTGTCGCCCTCGGCCGGCCCGCCGTCGTTGGCAACGCCGTCGATCGTGGCCTGCAGGCCCTCGGTGCGGCCCGTGTAGTCCACGGTGTCGGTGCTCTGGTTGCCGTTGAAGGCATCCGCCCCGCCGCCGCCGACCAGGGTGTCGTTGCCCTGGGCGCCGTTCAGCGTGTCGTCGCCGTCTCCTCCGATCAGCACGTCGTTGCCCTGGCCCGCGTTGATAGCGGCCGGGGTGGACGCGACCACCTCGAAGCGGTCGTGCTGGTTGCCGCCCGCCAGCGACAGCGAGGTCACGCCGGCGGCGGAGCAGGTGACGCTCGTGGCCGTGGCGGCCGCACAGCCCGCGCCGGCGTTCATGTTGTCGGCGGTGGCGTCGGTGACCGTGTAGACACCGCCCGCGAGCGTGACGACGGGCGCGTTGCGCTCCGTGCCTTGCGAGCTGTAGGAAAGAGTTGAGCCGCCGACGCTCACGAGCGCGGCCGAAGCGGTGGACGGCAGAACGAGCAGGCCGAGAGCGATGACCAGAGGCCACAGCAGCCGGCGCGGGTGAAGCACTGACGAACGCATCTAGACCTCCCAGGGGTTTCCGTTCGGGGGTCATCGGCAACCTTCAGCACTTCTTGAGAGGTGCGGACGAATGTCCGGCCTCTGGGGGTGCGGCTATCCGTATTGGCGAATTTGTTCACCGCGTTCACAATCACGGGTGCGATGGCCAGGACCGTCCTCATCGTCGACGATCACCCGAGCTTCCGGGCGAGCGCGCGCATGCTGCTCGAGTCCGAGGGCTTCGACGTGGTGGGCGAGGCGCAGGACGGCCGCTCGGCGCTCACCGCGATCCGGGAACTGCTCCCTCAGGTCGTGCTGCTCGACGTCCAGCTGCCCGACATCAACGGCTTCGACGTGGCCACGCAGCTGCGCGCCAATGGGTCGATGCCGATGGTGGTCTTCACCTCGAGTCGCGACGTGGACGATCTCGGACCGCTCGCTGACGTGCCGTGCGTGCGCGGCTTCATCCCCAAGTCGGAGCTGTCCGGCGCGGCGCTGGAGGCGCTCCTCTGACCTCGCTGCGCCGCGCCCTCTGGGGTCTCGCGGCCGCGGGCTTCTTCTTCGGACTCATCGATCTCGCGATCATCCTCACGAGCGACCACGCCGAGGGGCGCGGGGCGTGGGCGGCCGTGGCGCTCGTGGTCGGTTGGGGCTTCATCGGCGTCGGCCTGTTCGTCTGGTCGAGGAATCCCAGCAACCGGGTGGGCTCGCTGATGACCGCGACCGGGTTCGCGTGGTTCTTCACCCTGGTCGGCTTCTCCAACCTGGCCGTGTTCTTCACGCTCGGGGCGGTCTTCGGCTCGGTCTATCTGGCGGTCGCCATCCACATGCTGCTGGCGGCGCCCACCGGCCGCGTGGAGCGGCGCGGCGATCGCAACCTCGTGGCCTTCGGCTACCTCCTCACCACCGTGCTGATCGTGCCGCTGTTCCTCTTCGTCGACGCGCAGAGGGACTTCGACTGCGGCAACTGCCCCGAGAATCTCCTGCAGATCTGGGACAACGAGACGCTGGTGGACGTGCTCTCAGCGGCGGTCAACGTCGCGGGCGCGGCGCTCGTGATCGGCGTGCTGGTGTCGCTCGTGCGGCGCTGGCGGGGCGCCACGGGGCCGGAGCGGCAGCTGTACGGGCCGCTCTACGCGGCTGGGGTGATCCTGATGATCGCCCTCGTGATCACGGTCGGCGCGCAGGCGCTCGCCTGGGACAGCAAGGCGAGCGAGATCGCCCACATCGTGTCCGGCGTGCCGTTCGCGCTCGTGCCCTACGTCTTCCTGTTCGCCTTCGTCCGCGCGCGGATGGTCCAGAGCGGCGCCGTGGGCGAGCTGATCGGGCGGGTTGGGGCGGCGCCGATGCCGGGCGAGCTGCGCGGCGCGCTCGCCGAGGCCCTCGACGACCCCACACTCGAGCTCGTCTACTGGCTCCCGGAGGACCGGCGCTTCGTGGACGGCCAGGGTCGCCGCTTCGAGCCGCCGGAGGACGGCGGCCGGCGCGCGATCTCGAAGGTGGAGCGCGACGGCGAGTGCATCGCCGCAATCGTCTACGACGCCTCCCTGCGCGACGCTCAGGACCACGTCCGCGCGGTCGGTGCGGCGGCGGCGCTCGTGCTCGAGAACGAGCGTCTCGACGCGCAGCTGCGCGCCAAGGTGGGCGAGCTGCGCCAGTCGCGCGAGCGAATGGTCGAGATCGGCGTCGAGGAGCGCCGCCGGCTGGAGCGCGACCTGCACGACGGCGCCCAGCAGCGGCTCGTGTCGATGGCGCTGAACATGCGCCTGGCCCGCACCAAGCTGCGCGACGACCCCGCGGCGGCCGAGCAGCTGCTCGACAGCGCCGGCGTGGAACTCGACGCGGCGCTCGAGGAGCTGCGCGAGCTGGCTCGCGGGATCCACCCGGCCGTGCTCAGTGACCGTGGGCTCAACACCGCGCTCGAGACGCTCGCGGTGCGCGCGCCCTTCCCGGTCGAGCTGGCCGAGCTCCCGGCGGAGCGCCTCCCTGAGCCGGTCGAGCTCGCCGCGTACTTCGTGGTGGCCGAGGCGCTCACGAACGTCGCCAAGTACGCCGACGCCAGCCGGGCGACCGTGCACGTGGAGCGCGAGAATGGTCGCGTGACGGTGGCGGTCGAGGACGACGGGGTGGGGGGAGCGGACCCGGGGCACGGAACCGGCCTGCGAGGCCTAGCCGACCGGCTCGCGGTGCTCGAGGGCCGGCTCGAGGTCGATTCGCCGGCGGGGCGGGGCACCACGATCACGGCGCGGATCCCGTGCAAATGAACGACGGCGGGATGCGCGTGGTCGTTGCCGACGACTCGGTGCTGCTCCGCGAGGGGGTGGTGCGCCTGCTCGAGGAGTTCGGCTTCGAGGTGGTGGCTCAGGCCGGCGACGCGGACGACCTGCTGCGAAAGGTGAACGCGCACCGGCCGGACGTGGCGGTCGTGGACATCCGCATGCCGCCCACGAACACCGACGACGGCCTGCGGGCCGCCCTCCAGATCCGCGCCGACCACCCCGGCACCGGGGTGTTGGTGCTCTCCCAGTACGTCGAGGAGGGCTATGCGCTCGAGCTCGTGGGGGAGGCCGCCGGCGGCGTGGGCTACCTACTGAAGGATCGGGTGGCGGACGTCGAGCGCTTCATCGAGTCGGTCAAGCGCGTGGCCGAGGGCGGCTCCGCGCTCGACCCCGAGGTGGTGGCGCAGCTCGTGGGACGGGCCCGGCGCGACGACCCGCTGGCGGCGCTCACCCCGCGCGAGCGCGAGGTGCTCGAGCTGATGGCCGAGGGCCGCTCCAACGCCGCGATCGCCGAGCACATGATCGTGACCGAGCGGGCCGTCGAGAAGCACGTGACGAGCATCTTCGGCAAGCTCGACCTCACGCCCGCGCCGGAGGACCACCGCCGCGTGCTGGCGGTGCTGGCCTTCCTCAGGGCCTAGATGACCAGGGCGCGCCGGTCCCGCGCGCCGCCGTCGAGACGGTCGCCCGCGGGCCTGCAGCACGGCACCGGGCCGCGAGAGCGTGAAGCTCACTCCCGCGGGCGGGGGCGCCTGGTTGGGGACGTTCGGGTCGGTGGTCAGGACCCACCCCCCGCTGTTGGAGCAGCCTCGGAGGAGGCCGCCGTCCGACTGCCAGAAGATCTCGGTGTCCGCTCCCGTCGGCAGCGTCGAGTGGGACGGCACCAGGGCCTGGAACGGGATTCCCGGGTCCCAGGTGTCGGTGTCCCAGTTCGACTCCGACGCCGCCTCGACGCCATAGCCGGTCTCGTTCACGAACCCGATCGGGCAGTCGTGGCCGCCGTTGTCGCCGCTCGCCAGGTCCGCCTGGGGAACGATCGAGAGCGAGGCGGCCCCGAACTGCGTCGTGCCCTGTGCGGCGCGCAATGTCCGGCGAGGGACGCCGCGACCGTTCAGCCGGGTGACGCGATAGCTCACGCTTCGACGCGCTCGGTTGTAGCGCGGCCGGCTAAGCCGAAGCGCCGGCTCGGCGCCGCCGCGATGGCCGGCCACGTGCAGCGTTCCGGTGGCGGGTTTGCCCGGCAGAAACAGCCGGCGGTGGAGTCGCCTCACGTGGACGACCCCGGCACTACCGTCGCCCATGACCCAGCTCACCCGCGCGCGCACTCCGTGCAGGGTCAGCCGGCCACCCCCCAGCTCACCGCTCTTCGCGGAGTGGGTGAAGAGGGGCGCCGCCCCGGAGGTGGAAGGCGCCAAGGCGAACAGCACGGCGACCACGGCGAACAGTCCGGCGACCCGTAGTGAGAGCGCGACACGCAAGCGAGAGCGGATCTAGCTCAGCTGAACGTCTCGAGAGCGCCCTCCATCGAGCGAGCGCCCTCCTGGCATTCGCTCCGTGCGTCCGCGTCTGAGAGCTTCGGACAGCCCGCGCGCTCGAAGCGGCCGTCCGTCACGACCGGCGAGCGCCTTCCCATCCAGCGATAGCAGAGCCGGGCGCAGATCTCGAGCTGCACAGCCGGGTCGGCCGGACCGATCACGGCGGCTCCGGTGATGCAGCCGGCCGGACCTCCACGAAGGCGCGATACCAGCACGGTCGCACGAACTCCGCCGGCTGCTCCCCGCAGAGCTGCCTTGGATTCGCCTTGGGCTCGCCCGGCG
Source organism: Thermoleophilaceae bacterium (assembly GCA_035650215.1). Taxonomy (GTDB): domain Bacteria; phylum Actinomycetota; class Thermoleophilia; order Solirubrobacterales; family Thermoleophilaceae; genus JACVRW01. The sequence continues at coordinate 31,184 of DASRIC010000062.1, read as the reverse complement.
GAGTGGCGTCGTCCGCGCCCTTCAGCGCGAACCAGTAGTCGCCTCGCCGGGGCGTGCCACCGCGAGGAGGTACTCGCCGCGGAAGAGCAGCGTCCCGTCCGTGGCGAGGTTCTCGGCCTCGAGGTAGGCCCGGTAGCGCTCGTCGAGCTCGGAGGCGCGCTCGGCCAGCTCTTTGCGGGCCGTGACGAGCGGCCCGAAGCTCTCGAGCATGAAGCTCGCGTAGGACTCGACCGAGCTGTCGCGCCACTCCACCTCGCGCCGCTCGCACGCGGCCTCCCCGAGGAGGTCGCGCACGTGCGCCTCGGTGCCCCAGAGCGTGGGCGACTCGGCGCCTGGCGGGGGCGGCGGGCCGAGCTCGCCGATGGCGCCGAACATGCGGCCGATCGCGCCGGCCGGCGTCCAGCAGGCGACCGCAACGGCGCCGCCGGGCCGGCAGACCCGGAGCATCTCCTCCGCCGTGCGCCGGTGGTCGGGGGCGAACATGTGGCCGAAGGTCGAGATCACGCGGTCGAAGCTCGCGTCGTCGAAGGGCAGCTCCTGCGCGTCGGCCTCGATCCAGTCGACCTCCACCATCGCGTCGGCTGCGCGCTCGCGCGCGAGCGAGAGCAGCGCCGGGGAGAAGTCGAGTCCGGTGACCCTCGCCCCGCTGCGGGCGGCCGGGATCGTGGCGTTGCCGGTGCCGCAGGCCACGTCGAGCACCTCCATCCCGGGCTCGAGCCCGGAGCGCTCGACAACCACCTCGCCCACCCCGGCGATCTTCTCCGCGACGGCCAGGTAGTTGCCGCTGCCCCACATCGTCTTCGGGTCCACAGGGGCAGCATGCCGGTTATCCGTACGGCGGACAACCGTTCCACATGCAACCCTGACGGCCATGGATTCGATCGTCACCGCCACGGACGTCCGCCGCCGCTTCGGAGAGGGCGATGCCGCCGTGAACGCGCTGGCGGGCGTGACCGTGGGCTTCGAGCGCGGGCGCTTCAGCGCGATCATGGGGCCCTCGGGGTCGGGCAAGTCGACCCTGATGCACATCCTGGCGGGGCTCGACCGCCCCACGTCGGGCACGGTCGCCCTCGACGGCACCGAGCTCGCCGGGCTCGACGACGCCGCGCTCACCAAGCTGCGGCGCGACAAGCTCGGCTTCGTCTTCCAGTTCTTCAACCTGATCCCGGTGCTCACCGCCGAGGAGAACATGACGCTGCCGCTGTCGATCGCCGGCCGCAAGCCGGACGCCGAGTGGCTGCACCGGCTGGTCGAGAAGGTGGGCCTCGGCGACCGGCTCACGCACCGCCCCTCGGAGCTGTCCGGCGGCCAGCAGCAGCGCGTGGCCGTGGCCCGCGCGCTGGCGTCCCGGCCGGCGGTGGTGTTCGCGGACGAGCCAACCGGCAACCTCGACTCGAAGGCGAGCGAGGAGGTGCTCGAGCTGCTTCGCACCTCGGTCGACGAGCTCGGCCAGACCGTGGTGATGGTCACCCACGACCCGGAGGCCGCCTCGTACGCCGACCGGCTGGTGGTGCTGCGCGACGGGCTCGTGGTCCACGACGCCGCGGCCGGAAGCGCCGCCGAGGTGATCGAGCTGATGAAGGACGTCGCGTAGTCCCATGACGAAGGTCGTCCTGCGAGGCATCGCCGCGCGCAAGCTGCGCGCCTTCACCACCTGGCTCGCCATCTTCCTCGGCGTCGCGCTGGTGGCCGGGACCTACGTCCTGACCGACACGATCAACGAGTCGTTCAGCGAGATCTTCAGCGAGTCGCTGAAGGGGACGGACGTCGCGATCACCGCGCAGACGGAGATCTCCTCGGACGAGACGGGCCCGCCGCCGTTCGACGCGTCGCTGCTCGCGCGCGTGCGCGACGTGGACGGCGTGGCGGCCGCCGCCGGCTCGGTGTTCGCGATCGGCCGTTTCGTGGACGAGGAGGGCGAGGGGATCGGCAACAGCTTCGCCCCGAACTTCATCTCGTCGCTCCAGCCGCAGCGCTTCGAGACGCTCGACTACGTGGACGGGCGCAAGCCGCGGAGCGCCGACGAGGCCTCTATCGACACCGCCACGGCGGACACCGGCAAGCTCGAGATCGGCGACACCCTGCGGCTCGCCGGCAGCGAGGAGGCCAAGAGCTACGAGCTCGTCGGGTTGACGGAGCTCGGGGACTCGAACTTCGGCGGCGCCGGCATCGCGCAGGTGATCCTGCCGGAGGCGCAGCGGATCACCGACCGGGTGGGCAAGTTCGACCAGATCTCAATCGCCGCCGACGACGGCGTGAGCCCCGAGGAGCTGCGCGACCGCGTGGCGGAGATCACGCCGCCGGGCCTCGTGGTCGAGACGGGCGACGAGGCGGCCGAGCGCCAGTCCGACGACATCGCCTCCGACCTCGGCTTCCTGCGCATCGCACTGCTCGTGTTCGCGGGCGTGTCGCTGTTCGTGGGCGCCTTCCAGATCTTCAACACGTTCTCGATCACGGTGGCGCAGCGCACCCGCGAGTTCGGCCTGCTGCGCACGCTCGGCGCCTCGCGCGGCCAGATCCTGCGCTCGGTCGGCTTCGAGGCGCTCGTGTTCGGCCTGCTGGGCGCCGTCACCGGCCTGGCGGGCGGCGTCGCCTTCGCGTTCCTCATCAACGAGCTGTTCAAGGCGGTGGGGATCGACCTGCCGAACACCGGCACGGTCGTGGCCCCGCGCACGATCGTGGTCTCGCTGCTCGTGGGCGTGGTCGTCACGCTGCTGGCCGCGCTCTCCCCGGCCCTGCGCGCCACGCGCGTTACGCCGATGGCGGCGCTGCTCCAGTCCGAGCTGGCAGAGCAGCGCAAGATCGGGCGGGTGCCCACGATCGTCGCGATCGTGCTCGGCGCGCTCGGCGTGGCGATGCTGCTGGTCGGGCTATTCGGCGGGATCGAGGACTCGGGCTCGGCGGCCGGGCTCCTGGGCGGCGGGGCGGTGCTGATCCTGTTCGGCGTGTCGCTCTTCTCGCCGCGGCTCGTGCGCCCGCTGGCCTCCGTCACAGGCCGGCCCATGGAGCGCCTGCGCGGCATCACCGGACGGCTCGCGCGCGAGAACGCCATGCGCAAGCCCGGCCGCACCGCCACCACGGCGGCGGCGCTGATGATCGGGCTCGCGCTGGTGGTCTTCGTGACCGTGTTCGCCGCCGGCATCAACTCGTCGATCGCGAAGACGATCGACGACAGCTTCCGCGGCGAGTTGATCCTCCAGCACTCGGACGGCTTCTCGCCGATCCCGTCCGGCGCAGTCGAGGCCGCTCGCGACGTCGAGGGCGCGAGCACCGTGTCGACGATCACCTACGCGGCCGGTCGCGTGGACGGTAGGAACGTGACCCTCGCGGGCGTCGATCCGGCCACCGTCAACCAGGTGCTGGCGCTCACGTTTGCCGCGGGCGCGTCGCCCACCACGCTGTCCGGGCTCGGACCCGACGGTGCGATCGTCGACGAGGCGTGGGCGAAGAGCAACGGCGTGGACGTGGGCGACACCCTGCGGGTGCGCACCCCCACCGACCGCACGGCGGTGTACAAGGTGCGCGGCGAGGTCGAGGGCACGCTCGACCTGCTCGGCAACATGGTGGTCGACGAGAGCCGCTTCCAGTCGCTGTTCGGCTCGAGCCAGCCGAGCACCGCGCTCGTGAGGCTCGACCCGGGCGCCGACCCCTCGGTGGTGCAGGACCGCATCGACGCGGCGGTGGACCGGCGCTTCCCGACGGTCGAGGTGCGAAACCAGAGCGAGCTGAAGGAGAGCCAGGAGGAGCAGATCAACTCGCTCGTCGGGCTGATCTACGCGCTGCTCTCGCTGGCGGTGATCGTGTCGCTGTTCGGGATCGTGAACACGCTGGCGCTGTCGATCCACGAGCGTACCCGCGAGCTCGGGATGCTGCGGGCGGTCGGCATGTCGCGCCGCCAGGTCCGGACGATGGTGCGCTACGAGGCGGTGATCACGGCGCTGATCGGCGCGATCCTCGGCACCGTGCTGGGTGTGGTGTTCGCCGCGCTCGTGTCGCGCCCGCTGGCGGACGAGGGCTTCACGCTCTCCTACCCCGTGGGCACGCTGATCGTGCTGCTCGTGCTCGCCGCGATCGCCGGCGTGCTCGCCGCGATCGGCCCCGCCCGCCGCGCGTCGAGGCTCGACGTGCTGCGAGCATTGGCGTATGAGTGAGCCCGCCACGCCCGCACCGGGACGCACGGCCGCGGACCTGGCGGAGCGCCTGCTCGCGGGCGACAAGCGCGCGCTCGCGCGCGCGATCTCGCTGGTCGAGAACGACGACCCGGAGGGCTGGGAGCTCGTGCGTGAGGTCTACCCGCGCACCGGCCGCGCGGCCGTGGTGGGCTTCACCGGGCCGCCGGGGGTCGGCAAGTCCACGCTGATCGGGCGGCTCGTTGAGCACGCCAGGGCCCGCGGGCGGCAGGTGGCGGTGCTCTCCATCGACCCCAGCTCGCCCTTCACCCAGGGTGCCCTGCTCGGCGACCGGATTCGCCTGACCGACCACTTCCTCGATCCGGGCGTTTACATCCGTTCGATGGCCAGCCGGGGGTCGCTCGGCGGCCTCTCGGAGGCCACCCTCCAGGCCGCGCTCCTGATGGATGCGAGCGGCCGGGACGACGTGTTCCTCGAGACGGTGGGGGTGGGCCAGGCCGAGGTGGACATCATCGACCACGCCGACACCATCGTGCTCGTGCTGATGCCCGGCTCGGGCGACTCGATCCAGGCCCTCAAGGCCGGCGTAATGGAGATCCCCGACGTGATCGTGGTGAACAAGTCGGACCACCCGCTCACCGACACGATGGTGCGCGAGATTCGCGGCGTGCTGTCGCTCGGCCCCCAGAAGGGCTGGCGGGTGCCGATCGTGAAGGCCGAGGCCAGCCGCGGCGAGGGCGTGGACGAGCTGGCCGAAAGGATCGCCGAGCACCGCGAGCACATCGAGAGCGAGGGCACGCTGGCGGAGCGCCGGCGGCGCAACCTCCTGAACGAGGTGGTGGCGCTCGCCGCCGGGCGGATGCGGCGCACGCTCGAGGCACAGGTGCGCGACGACGCGTCGGTGCAGGAACTTCTCGACGAGGTGGCGGCTCGCCGGCTCGACCCGGCGAGCGCCGCCGCCAGGCTGCTCGAGCGCGAGCGTTAGGCTCGAGCTCATGGCCAGTCGGACCTACCGGCTCAAGGAGCGTGAGCAGCTCGGCGAGGGCGTGCGCCGGATCGCCGTGGGGCGCATCGACCACGCGCTGGCGGCGCTGCGCGGCGAGACGGACGCCACGCCCGCGGAGGCGGTCCACGAGGCGCGCAAGGACTTGAAGAAGCTGCGCTCGCTGCTGCGGCTCGTCCGCGGCGGGCTCGGCGCGGCGACCTTCCGCAGCGAGAACGACTGCTTCCGCCAGCTGGCGCTCGAGCTGGCCGGCGCCCGGGACGCCGAGGTGATGGTCGCGACGTTCGACGAGCTCGGCCTCGAGCCGGCGGTCGCGGGGCCGCTCAGGCAGGTGCTGGAAGCCCATCGCCTGCAGGTCGCGGCGGGCGGCACGGCGGCCACGCAGCCGGTGGCCGAGCGGCTCGAGGCGGCGCGGGTGCGCGCGCTCGGCTGGTCGCTCTCGGGCGAAGGCTTCGACGTGGTGGAGCCCGGCCTCAGGAGGGCCTACCGGCGCGGCCGGCGCCGGCTGCGCCGGCTCGGCGCCGAGCCCGGGGTCGAGGACCTCCACGACTGGCGCAAGGCGGTGAAGGACCTCTGGTACCACCACACGCTCCTGCGGGCGCTCTGGCCGCCGGTGATGCTGGCCGTGGGCGACGAGGCGCACGAGCTTTCCGAGCGACTCGGTACCGATCACGATCTAGCGATGCTTCTCGACTGGGCGCGGCGGCACTCGCACGCCCCGCCGGAGCTCGCGGCGGCCGTGGAGGGGCGCCGCGCGATCCTGCAGGCCGAGGCGCTGGCGCTCGGCCGGCGGCTCTACGCGGACAAGCCGGGATCGTTCACGGCTCGTGTCGAGGCGTGGTGGGAAGCCGCGCCGAGCCGGGTCGCGCCGGACCCAGTGGTCTAGACCAGTTTGATACGGTCCGTCCTTCGCTTGGGAGCAAGAGGAGGCGACGAGGATGGCGACAGGCAAGGCTCGGGCACTGGCGGCGATCGCCGCGGCGCTGGCACTCTCGATCGGGGTGGCCGCGTGCGGCGACGACGACGATGACGGCGGCAGCGGCGGCGGGAGCGGCGGCGACGGCAAGGGCGGCACTATCGCGCTGCTCCTCCCGGAGACCAAGACGACCCGCTACGAGGAGCAGGACCGGCCGAACTTCGAGCGCCGCGTGAAGGAGCTCTGCCCGGACTGCGAGCTGATCTACTCGAACGCCAACCAGGACCCGGCCAAGCAGCAGCAGCAGGCCGAGGCGGCCATCACGCAGGGCGCGAAGGTGATCGTCATGAGCTCTGTGGACGTCGCGTCCGCGGGGGCGATCGTCGAGCGCGCCAAGCAGTCCGATGTGGCCGTGATCGCGTACGGGCGCCTGATCCCCGACGCGCCGATCGACTACTACGTCTCGATCGACCCCTTCAAGGTCGGCCAGCAGCAGGCGGAGGTGCAGCTCGACGCCATCGAGAAGGCCGGCGGGCCCGCCAACCCGAAGGTCGTGATGATCAACGGCGCGCCGACCGACAGCAACGCGAAGCCCTACAAGGACGGGGCCAAGCAGGTGTTCGACGAGCGCGGGGCGGACGTCGTGAAGAGCTACGACACGCCCGACTGGAGCCCCGACAAGGCCCAGCAGGAGATGGAGCAGTCGCTGACCGCGCTCGGCAAGGAGGGCTTCGACGCCGTCTACGTGGCCAATGACGGCATGGCGGGCGGCGCGATCGCGGCGCTCAAGGGCGGCAATGTCGACCCAGCGTCGAAGTTCGTGACCGGCCAGGACGCGGAGCTGGCCGGGGTCCAGCGGATCCTCGCCGGTGAGCAGCTGATGACCGTCTACCAGCCGATCATCCAGATCGCCGAGAGCGCGGCCGAGCTGGCCGTACCGCTCGCGCAGGGCAAGGAGCCGCCGGCCGACCTGGCGAGCGACAAGGTCGACAACGGCCAGGGCGAGATCCCATCGGTGCTGCTCGACACGATCGCGATCCAGCCCGACAACATCCAGAGCACGCTCATCAAGGACGGCTTCCTCGACGTGGGCGAGATCTGCACGAGCGCCTACGCCGACGCCTGCAAGGAGGCCGGCCTGCAGTGAGCCCGGCGGCGCTCGCTGTCGACGCCGGACAGACTGAGATCAGGGCCACACTCGCCGACGGCGAGCGCGGCCCCACCGCCCTCGCCACAGCCCCCGGGGTCCCGCGGATGGGCGAGCGGGTGGGAGCCGAGGAGGTGGCGCGCGCGATCGTCGCGGCCGTGGCCGAGCTCGGCCCGCTACCGGGTGCGGTGCCGCTCGCGGGCGTGGGGTTGTCGGGGTTCGAGGCGGCGAGCGAGGACGAGCTCGCCCGGATGGGCGAGCTCCTGCGGCGGCGGCTGTCGCTCGGCGGCATCGCGATCGCAAGCGACGGGCTCACCTCGCTGCTCGGCGCGCTCGGCGCTGAGGACGGCGCGGTCGTGGCCGCGGGCACGGGCACGGTCTGCGTGGCCCGCCGCGGCGAGCGGCTCGTGAAGGTCGACGGCTGGGGCGCCCTGCTGGGCGACGCCGGCAGCGGCTTCGCGATCGGCCGCGCGGGTCTCGAGTCGGCGCTCAGACACGCCGACGGACGCGGCGGCTCGGAGCCGCTCCTGCGCGCGGCCGAGCGACGCTACGCGCCCGTGCCGGAGCTCTCCGAGCACATCTACGCCGCGGCGGTGCCCACCCGAGCGATTGCCGCCTTCGCGGCCGACGTGGCCGCCGCGGCGGATCTGGGCGACGCCGACGCCGTGGCGATCCTGGCTCGCGCCGCCGACGAGCTTGCGCTCAGTGCCTGCGCGGCGCTCGAGCGGCTGTTCGGCCCAGGCGAGCCGGGCGTGGTCTCGTACGCGGGCAACGTCTTCCGCGCGGGTGCGCTGCTGGTCGAGCCGTTCACGCGCGCCGTCGGCGCTCGTCGCCCGGGCACGGAGGTGGTGCCACCGGCCGGCGACGCCCTGGCCGGGGCCGCGCTGCTGGCGGGCTCGGGCGCGCCGTTGCGCCCGGAGCCGGGCATCCTCTGGACGGCGCCGTGACCGACGCCCTCGAGGCGCTGCGGGGCGGCCTCGTGGTCTCGGTGCAGGCGGCCGAGGAAAGCCCGCTCGCACAGCCCGCGCACATGGCGGCGATCGCGAGCGCGGCGGCGGCCGGCGGCGCGGCCGCGATCCGCGCCGAGGGCGAGGCCGACATCGCCGCGATCAAGGCCGCGGTCGACCTGCCGCTGATAGGGCTCGTCAAACGGCGCGTGCCCGGCAGCGCCGTCTACATCACGCCCGAGCTCGAGGACGGCCGCGCCGTGGCGCGCGCCGGCGCCGACATCGTGGCGACCGACGCCACGCTGCGGCCACGGCCGGGACGCCTCGCGACCCGCGAGTTCCTGGCGGCGCTCGCGCGAGAGCTCTCCGTGCCGCTCCTCGCCGACGTGGACTCCGTGGAGGCCGGGCGCGCGGCGCGCTCCGCGGGTGCCGACGCGGTGGCCACCACCCTCGCCGGCTACACCGGCGGCGGGCGGGTGCCCGACGGCCCCGACCTCGACCTCGTGGCCGCTCTCTCCTCCGACCTCGACTGTCCGGTGCTCGCGGAGGGCCGCTATGGCAGCCCGGAATCGGCGCGCGAGGCGCGCCGCGCCGGCGCTTTCGCGGTCGTGGTCGGCACCGCGATCAGCGACCCGGAGGCGCTGACCCGGCGGTTTGCCGGGGCGCTCGACCGGAGGGGCGTTGGCACGCCGGGCTGAGCTCGCGCCCACCGTCGGGCTGCCGGCGCGCCTGCCCGCCGGCCAGCCGAAGGGCGAGGCGCTGCGCGAGATCCTCGAGACGCACGCCGAGACGCTCGGGCCGGGCGCCCCGCTGCCCTCGGAGCGCCTGCTGGCGGAGCACTACGGGCTCGCGCGGATGACCGTGCGCACCGAGGTCGACCGGCTGGTGACCGAGGGGCTCCTCTACCGGCTGCACGGGCGCGGCACGTTCGTGGCCGAGCCGCGCGTGGCGCAGGCGGTGCTGTTCAGCTCCTTCAGCGAGGACATGCGCGCGCGCGGCATGAGGCCCGGCTCGCGGCTGCGCGCCCAGGAGCTGATCGAGGCCGGGCCGCTGCTGGCCGGCGCCCTGGCGCTCGCGCCCGGCGCCCTGGTGGTGGAGATCGAGCGGGTGCGCACCGCCGATGGCGAGCCGCTGGCCCTCGAGCGGGTGCGGCTGCCGCTCGAGCGCTTCCCGGGCATCGACGGCGCGGACCTGGCCGACGGCTCGCTCTTCGACCTTCTGGGCGATCGCTACGGCGTGGAGCTGGCCGGCGCCGACCAGCGCGTGGTGGCAGTGGCCATCGACGCCGAGGATGCGGCGCTGCTCGGCGTCGAGGCCGGCGCCCCGGGGCTGCGCTTCCACACGCTGGCGCGCGACCGCGAGGGCACGCCCGCCTACCAGGCCACCTCGCTCTTCCGTGGCGATCGCTACGAGATCGAGCTGGGCCAGACGAGGGGCTCGTGAAGGGCGAGCGCATGCGGGCCGACATGGCGGCCCAGCCCGATGTGCTGAGGGAACTCGCCGCGCGCCGCGACGAGATCGTCGGGAGCCTCCGTGGCCCGGAGCCCGAGGCGATCGTCGTGGTGGCGCGCGGCTCGTCCGACTACGCGGCGATCTTCGCGCGCTATCTGCTGGAGGCGGTGAGCGGCCGTCCGGTCGCGCTCGCAGCTCCGAGCCTCGTGACCCTCTACGACACGCGCCCGCGCCTCGAGGGCTGGCTCGCGCTCGGGATCAGCCAATCGGGCCGCACGCCCGAGATCACGACCGTGCTCGAGCGCTACCGGGCGGCCGGCGCGCGCACGGTGGCGGTGACCAACGATCCCGGGAGCCCGCTCGCCGCCGCGGCGGAGGCGTCCGTCGACCTGGGCGCAGGCGATGAGTCCGCGGTGCCCGCCACAAAGACCTTCACCGCCCAGCTCGCCGCCGTGGCGCTGATCGCAGAGGCGCTCGGCCCCGTGCCCTGGGAGGCGTCCGACTGGGAGGCGCTCGCACCGAGCGTCGCCGAGCTGCTCGCGGACCCGGAGCCCGCGGAGCGCGCCGCGGAGTCGCTGGCCGGCGCCGACGAGCTCGTGTGCGTGGGACGCGGCTACCTGATGTGCGTGGCGCTCGAGGCCGCGCTGAAGCTGCGCGAGGCCACCGGCATCCGCGCCGAGGGCTGGTCGGCGGCCGACTTCCGCCACGGGCCGGTGACCGTGGCGCGCGGCGACATCCCGCTGCTCGCCGTGAGCGCCTCGGGGCCCGCGGCCGCCGACGTGGAGGAGCTCGCTCGCCGCCTCGAGGCGGAGGGCACGCCGGTGCTCCGGCTGTCGGACCGGGCCGGCGCCTCGCTGCCCTATCCTGCCGCGTTGCCCGAGCCGCTCCGCACGCTGCCGGCGGCGGTGCGGGCGCAGCAGCTGGCGCTGGCGCTCGCACTGCGGCGCGGGGTCGACCCGGACGAGCCGCACGGGCTGCGCAAGGTCACGGCAACGCGCTAGCGAAGGCCTCAACGCCGCCCACGAGCGTGCGCGAGGGTCGCAGCTCCGCGTCGAGCACGGTGAGGTGCGCGGGCGCGCCCGGGCGAAGCACGCCGAGGTCCGAGCGGCCCAGCAGCCGCGCCGGGGCGCTCGACGCCGCGTGCACCGCGTCCGCGAGCGAGGCGCCGGAGGCCACCAGGTTGCGCACGGCCTCGTCCATCGTGAGCACGCTGCCGGCGAGCGTGCCGTCCGGCAGCCGCACCGCGCCGTCGCGCACGCGCACCGGGCGGCCGCCCAGCTCGTACACGCCGGCGTCGAGCATGGCGGCTTCGATCGCGTCGGTCACGAGGCAGAAGCGCTCCCGCGAGGCGAGGAACGCCACGTACGCGGCCTCGGGCGCGAGATGCACCCCGTCGACGATCGCCTGGACGACCACGTCCGGCCGTACGAGCGCCACGCCGCCCACGCCCGGGTCGCGCGGCCGCCAGCGCCGGTGCGCGTTGTGCACGTGGGTGATCGCTCCGGCACCGAGGTCGAAAGCGGCGTGCGCGGCGTCGGCGTCGGCGTCGGAGTGCCCGCAGGACACCGCGATCCCGCTGGCAACCAGCCATTCGATCAGCTCCCCGGCTCCGGGGAGCTCGGGCGCGAGCGTCATCATCGTGACAGGCCCGAGGTCCACGAGCCGTTTGGCCAGCTCGAGGTCCGGGTCGCGCAGCTGAGCGTGGTCGTGCGCGCCCGCCCAGAGCGTGGACAGGAACGGCCCCTCCAGGTGCACGCCGAGCGCGAGCGGCAGGCCCTCGTCGAGCGCGCCGGCGGCGCGCGCGGCAGCCAGCGGCTCGGCGTACGCGTCCACGCGGGACGAGACGAAGGTGGGCTGGAAGGCCACCACGCCGGTGCGAGCGAGGGCGGCGGCGGCGTGCCGGTAGCCGTCGAGGTCGGCGGTCAGGAAATCCACGCCCGCCACGCCGTTGATGTGCACGTCGATGAAACCGGGGACGGCGATCCCGTCGCCGGAGCCGGGCTCGAGGCCCACCTCCGCGACCAGGCCGTCCACGATTGTCACGTCGCCCTCGACGAGCCGTCCGTCGACGAGCGCGGCTCGGACACCGAGTCGCAAGCGATCTCCTAACTGGTCTATACCAGGGGCGAGTCTACGTGCAGCGTCCCGAGTTAGGGTCACCTAATAGGATGCCCGCCGTGATGCGCGGCGGACAGTCGAGTGCGGCCGGGACCTTCGAGATCTGGGCGGCGCGCGCGTGGAACGTGTTCAACGAGGGGCGGCCGTTCTCGCTCGTCTACCCCGTGCTGGTGCTGCTCGCGGCGGCCGCGGTGGGGCTCGCGCCGGACGGGCCGCTCGGCCTTGCGCTCGCCGGGTCGCTCGCGCTCGCGCTCGTGCTGGCGTGCTTCGCGTTCCCGCTGCGCGGCCGGGCGCTGCTCTGGCTCGCGCTCGTGCTGTGCGTGCCGCTGCTCGAGCCCTGGCGGGCGCCCTGGCTTCTGGCAGGCGCACTGGCCGGCTGGGCCTTCTTCACGGTCGTGGTGTGGGGGAGCGTCTACTACCACCTGCGGACCGGCGCCCCATGGCTGAACGGCCTCCGCTTCTGGCGGCTCGTGCTCACCAACTCCGACCCCACGAGCGGCAACGCGCTCGAGCAGGTGCCGAAGCTCGTGCTCTCGCTCTCGGCTGGAACGCTGCTGGCGGAGGAGCCGGGCGCCGCCTCGCTGGCTCAGGTCGCCGTGGCGGCCGCGATCTGCGCCGCGCTCGGCCTGGTGGCAGCGCGCTGGTTCCGGGCGCGGCTGCCGCGCTACCCCGACCGGGGCGCGGAGCCGCCCCGGGGCGGCGAGCCGCTCGCCCGCCGCGTCTACGTGATCGTGGCCGACGGGGCCAACCGCGAGCGGCTCTGGCAGGCGGGCGCGCCGGTGATGGACCGGCTCGCCCGCGAGGGCAGCGAGCTCCTCGGCGTCGAGCCCGCCTACCCCGCCCGCACTGTCGTCTGCTTTTCCTCAATGCTCACCGGCGCCGCGCCGCCGGAGCACGGCATGCGCTCGAACTTCGCGCCCCGCCTCGGGGTGCGGGTCGAGTCGATCTTCGACGTGCTCGCGCGCGAGGGCAGGTGCGGGCGGCTCGTGGGGATCGCCCACCTGCTCGACCCCTTCGGTCACGAGGTGGTGCGCTCGGTGAGCTCCGTGCAGCCGACCTCGGAGATCGACCACTCGCTCTGCCGCGAGGCCCAGCGCGTGGTGGTTGAGGAGGACCCCGACCTGCTCGTGCTTCAGCTGCTCGCGGCCGACCAGCTCGGCCACGTGCGCGGCGTGCGAAGCCCGGAGTACCTCGACCAGATGGCGGAGACCGACCGCCGCGTGGGCGGGTTCCTCGCCTTCCTCGAGGAGCGCGGCAGGCTCGACGACGCCACCGTGATACTCATGGCCGACCACGGCCAAGGCCGCGGCATCGGCGGCCACGGCCACCTCGACTGGGGCGAGCGGCCCGTGCCGTTCGTGGTCTGGGGCCGAGGCGCGGCCCCGGGTCTCGTCGACCGCGAGCCGCGCTCGGTATGCGAGCTGGCCGTGACGATCGCCGAGCTGCTGGGCGTGCCCGCCCCGGCGGCGGCCCGCGGGCGGCCGCTGCTGCCGCCCCCGGTCGAGACTCCGGCGGGCGCCGCCGCCCGCTGCCTCGCGATCGTGGTGGCCCGCAACGAGGCGCCCGTGGTGGGCGACGTGCTGGGCGCCCTGCCCCGCAGCGCCTGCGGCCTTCCCGTGGACCTCCTGCTCGTGGACGACGGCTCGACGGACGCCACCGCGGAGATCGGCCGCTCGCACGGCGCCCGCGTGCTCTCCCACGAGAGCTCGCGCGGCCTCGGGGCCGCGCTCAGGTCCGGCCTTCGGCTCGCGCGCGACGAGGGCTACGCCGCCGCGGTCTACCTCGACGGCGACGGCGAGTACGACCCGGCCGACTTCGCGACCGTGCTGGAGCCGGTCGCCCGGGGCCGGGCCGACTACGTGCTCGGCTCGCGATTCCTCGGCCGGCGCGAGGGCATGAGCTGGCACCGTGACCTGGCCAACCGCGCAACGAGCGCGCTGGTGGGGACCCTGATGGAGACCGTCACGAGCGACGCTCAGACCGGCTACCGCGCCTTCTCGGCTCGCGCACTCGGCAGCGCGCGCATCCGGCACGACTACAACTACGCGCAGGTGCTCACCCTGTCGCTGTGGGGGGCCGGGATCGACGCGATCGAGGTTCCGATCGTCTACCGGCGCCGCACCGCCGGGCGCTCCTTCGTGCGCTACCCCGAGTACTTCGCCCGCGTGGCGCCCGCCATCGTCCGCGAGTGGTGGGCCTCCCGCGCGACGAGGAGAACGAGCGCCAGCGCGATCCCCGCGGTGAGCCAGTACGGCCAGCCGCCGCCGGGCGAGTACAGCGGCAGCAGTTCGGTGAGCGGCCCGAACGGCGCGTCAGGGCGGTCGGTCACGAGCGAGCCGGAGCCGCTCGAGACATCCAGGTAGAGCCACCCCGAGCCGGCGAGAGTGAGCGCGGCGAGCGCCAGCCCGACGCGCGGGTGGTGGCGCAGGCCCCAGGCCACCAGCGGGATCGCGAGCGGCAGGCCCGCGAGCAGGTGCCGGGGCGGGAACCAGAATCCGAACATCGTGGGAGCGAGGAAGGCGGCGACGAGGAGCTGGGCGGCCAGCGCCGCGGCGCACAGCTCGCCGGTGAGCTCGATCTCGCGCAGCTGCGGGACCGCTCGGGCGAGCCGGTCGCGGTGCGAGCGCCAGAGCTGGAACACGCCGGCGAAGGCCATGAGGAAGATCGGCGCCCAGCGCAGCACCCCGTAGTTGCGGTCGAGGAAGAGCGCGACCAGGCGGTAGGAGCGCTCGAGGTAGCCGAGCGGGAACGAGGCGTCCGTTGCGGTCTCGCCCGCCACGTCGGCCGCGTACGGCGTGGGCCCGCCGTAGAGGGCCTCGTTGATACCCACGTAGAGGGCCACGCTGAAGAGCGACAGCTCGACCGCGCCGACGGCGAGCACGCGCCGGCGCGCGCGCCAGAGCGGGCGCACGGCCAGGTAGCCGATCACGAGCCCGGCGGGCACGAACTTGGTACCGAGCCAGGGGAGCAGGCCCAACAGGGCGAAGCAGGCGAACGCCTCCCGGCTGCTCGGCTTCGTGTCGAGCCGGAGCGCGAGCAGCGCCGCGCCGGCGAGCACCGCGCCCGCCGTGAGCTCCGGGTAGACCGCGCTGCCGTAGGCGAGGAAGGGCGCGCTGAGTCCGGCCGCGAGCGCCGCCCCGATCGCCCAGGGATCGGGCACGACCCTGAGCGAGAGCCGGTAGGCGAGCACCACGGCGAGCGCCGCGATCGCCGCCAGGAACAGCTCGACCCCGGTGGCGCCCCCGAGCGCGTACGCCGGGGCGATCAGCGCGGGGAAACCGATCCCGTGTGGCTCGTTCAGCCGGCCGTTGGTCTCGCTGCCGTGCTTGTCGAGATCGTACGGGTAGAACGCGTCGTAGCCGCGCTCGGCGTAGTCATCCCGGACGTCCACGTTGCCGTCCTCGACGAGCGACTTCGCGGCGAGCAGGTAGTGAGGTTCGTCGCCCCCGTACTCGGAGCTGCCGAAGGCGTCGAAGCCGATCGTGGAGGCGTAGACGCCGAAGAGCAGCAGCCAGAGGACGAGGGTGCGCCGCATGGTCGGCGGACCCTAGAAGGCTCAGGCGGCCGGGGTGGAAACCTCGAGCGCGAGCCGCGCCCGCGCGAACACGTCTTCGCCGTGGTCGCCGTGCTGCCACACGGCAACGCCGATGCGCGCGCGCTGGCCCTCCTTCGCGAGCGCCGCCTGCACGGCGCTCCCGTACTCGGCGGCCGCGTGGTGGCCGGTGCCCGGCAGGATCGCGCCGAGGCGGCGGCCGCTGAAGCGACCGATGGTCGCGGGCTCCGCCGCGAGCGCCCGCTCGAGCGCTCGAGCGGCGATCTGCAGCGTGAGGTCTCCGGCCGCGTAGCCCTCGCGCCGGTTGATCTCATGCAGCTCGGGGAGCTCGACCATCACGACGGAGAAGGGGCGGTGATGGCGCGCCGCCCGTCCCGCCTCGAGGCCCGCCACCTCCAGGAGGTGGCGATGCGAGTAGAGCAGGGTCACGCCGTCGCTCGAGGTCGAGGAGACGGCGCCGCGCCTGGCGGGGCTCGGCGGGGGCACCGGCAGCGACCCGTTGCCGGACGGCTCCGGGGGATGGCGGCGCAGCTCCGAGGCGAAAAGGGGCGCGATCTCGGGGTCGAGCTGGGTGCCGGCCGAGCGCTCGATCTCCGCGCAGGCCTCGGCGGGGCTGAGCGGCTGCCGGTAGGGCCGGCTCGAGATCAGCCCGCTGTAGCAGTCGGCGATCGCGACGATCCGAGCCTCGATCGGAATCTCCTCGCCGCGCAGCCCGTCGGGGTAGCCGTGGCCGTCCCAGCGCTCGTGGTGGTGGCGGATCGCCGGCGCGAGCGCCACGAGCCCCGGCACCCGCTCGACGATCCGGGCGCCGATCAGGGGGTGCAGCTCGACCACCGAGCGCTCCTCGCGCGAGAGCGCGCCCGGCTTTAGCAGCACGCGCTCGCTTACCCCGAGCTTGCCGACGTCGCGCAGCAGGCTCGCGAACTGCAGCTGCTCGCGACGGGACGGCTCGATGTCGAGCCGCTTGGCCACCCGGTCGACGTATCCGCTGACCTCGGCGGAGTGGGGAACGACGTAGGGATCGCTGGCCTCGACGGCGTCGGCGAGCATCCCCACGATCGCGAGGTAGGACGAGCGCAGCCGTCCGTGGAGGCGCTGGTTCTCGAGCGCGGCCCCGGCGTGGTCCCCGAGCGAGAGGAGCACGTCGTCGTCCAGCTCCTCGAAGCCGCCCGGGCGGTTCGCGCAGACGACCACGCCCTCGAAGCCGTCGTGCATGTACACGGGGATCGCCACGAGCGACTCGATCTCGCCGTCCGCGTCCTCGTGCCCGCCGGTTGGGCTGTCCTCGCGGATGATCTCCTCGCGCTCCAGCACCCGCTTCGCGAATCGCTGCGCCAGTGCGCTCTCGGACGGGTCCTCGCGGAAACCGGTGTGGCAGACGAGGTCGAGCAGTCCATCGCCGTCCGCATCCTCGCGAGCGAGCAGGAGGCCGCACTTGGCGCCCGAGAGCTCGACCGCGACCTGGAGGATCAGCTGGTAGAGGTCGCCGCTCGGTCCCTGGCGGTCGTAGAGCGAGCGCACCTGGTCGCGAAGCTCACGCGTCCACCCGCGCTCCGCGTCCCGCGCGCGCTGAGTGCGCAGCCGCAGGCGGCGCTCGTCGAGAACGCGCTCGCGCTCCTCGCGGATCTCCTCCTCGAGCTTGTCGGCGCGCCGGGTCTCGGCGTCCAGCCGACCCTCGAGCCCCGCGGCACTCTTCCTCCCCACTGAGCGCTCGCGCAGCCACACCGCCAGCGCGGCGAGCACCGCGACGGCCAACACGACGTCCATAAGGGTGGTTCCTACCCGGTGGGGCGCGAACTACTCGGGGCCGGGCCCCTCAGCAGCCCAGGGCCCGCGCGATCACCATCTGCTGCACCTCGTCGGTGCCCTCGCCGATGGTCAGGATCTTGGCGTCGCGGTAGAAGCGGCAGACGGGGTACTCCTCGATGTAGCCGTAGCCGCCGTGGATCTGCACCGCCTCCTCCGCGGCGCGCACGGCCAGCCGGCCGGTCTTGAGCTTGGCCTGGGCGGCGGTGAGCGAGAAGTTCGCGCCCCGGTCCTTCAGCACCGCCGCCTTGTAGGTGAGGAGCCGGGCCGCCTCGAGCTCGGTCGACATGTCGGCGAGCTTGGCCTGGATCGCCTGGAACCTCGAGATCGGCTGCCCGAAGGCGATCCGCTCCTTCGCGTAGGCCACGGCCTCGTCGAGCGCCCCCTGCGCGAGACCGACGCCCATCGCGGCCACGCCAATGCGGCCTCCGTCGAGCGTCTGCAGGAACTGCTTGAAGCCCTGCCCGCGCGGGCCGAGCAGGCTCTCCTCGGGCACCCGGCAGCCCTCGAAGCTGAGCGGCCTGGTGTCGGACGCGTTCCAGCCCATCTTGCGGTACGGCTCGCCGATCTCGTAGCCCGGCGTGCCGTTCGGGACGAGGAGGTTCGAGATCTCGTCGTCGCCGGTGCGCGCGGTGATCGCCACCACGCCGGTGATGTCGGTGCCCGCGTTGGTGATGAACTGCTTGGCGCCGTCGATCACCCACTCGCCGTCGGCGAGCCGGGCGCGCGTGCGCGTGTGGCCGGCGTCCGAGCCCGCCTCGGGCTCCGTCAGCCCGAACGCGCCGAGCCGCTCGCCCGAGCAGAGCAGCGGGAGCCAGTCGCGCTTCTGCTCTTCCGAGCCGAACGCGAAGATCGGCCAGGTGCCGAGGCTCGTGTGCGCCGCGACCGTGATGGCCACGCTCGAATCCACGCGCGCGAGCTCCTCGACGGCGATCGCGTAGCTGAGGTTGTCCGCCCCGCCGCCGCCGAACTCCTCGGGGTAGGGGATCCCCATCAGCCCGAGCTCGCCGAGCTTGGCCACGATCGCGTACGGGAACGCCTTCGTGCGGTCGAGCTCCTCCGCCACCGGCCTGACCTCGGCGTCGGCGAAGTCGCGTACGAGCGCGCGGATGGCCTGCTGCTCCTCGGCGAGCTCGAAGTGCATGCGGCGGCGGACTCTATCCACGGCCGTATGCTGGCCCGCATGGTCGGCTTCTCCCTGTTCCCGCTCGCGCAGGCCGGCTCGGGCAGCTCCGGGTTCGGCGGCGGCGGCGGGGGCGGCGGCGGGGGCTTCGGTGGCGGCGGCTCGGGTGGCTCGGGCACCGGCACGGGCGACCCGCTCGTGGTGGTTTTTTTCTTCGGGGTGGTGGCGATCTTCCTGCTCTTCCTGCTGGTCCACTCGATCCGCTACCGGCGCAAGATCCGCGCGCGCGAGGCCGCCGTGCACGCGGCCGCGGCGGAGGCCGCAGAGGACGACCCGTACTTCGCGGCCGATGAGCTCGAGCGGCACGCCGCCGGCCTCTTTCGCGCCTGCCAGGAGGCATGGGACGCCCGCGATCGCGCCCGCCTGGCGGAGCTCGCGGGGCCGGACCTGCTGGTGGAATGGGAGCGGCGGCTCGACGACTTCGACCGCAGGGGCTGGCACAACCGCGTGCAAGTGACCGCGGACCCTGAGATCCAGTACGTGGGGATCGTCAACCGCGAGGACGACTCCGAGGACCGCGCGGTCGTGCGGATCGAGGCGCCCCTCAAGGCCTACGTGCTCGACCGGGGCGCCAACAAGATCCTTCGCGACGGCGCGAAGTCCGAGGACGTCACGCTCACCGAGTACTGGACGATCGCCCCTCGGAACGGCTACTGGATGGTCATGTCGATCGAGCAGCGCGCCGAGGGCGATCACCACCTCGACGCGGAGATCGTGGCCTCGCCCTGGTCGGACGAGCAGCGTCTCGACGACGAGTCGCTCACCGAGCTGGCAGTTGCCGACGCCGTGCCCGAGGGGTTCACCACCGCCGACCTCGCGGTGGTCGACTTCGATGGCGACGCGCGCGCTCAGGCGCTCGACCTGTCGCTGGCCGACGCCCGCTTCGGGCCCGACGTGCTCGAGGCGGCCGCGCGGCGGGCCGTGGAGGCCTGGGCCGAGGCGGTGGACGGGGAGGACGCCGCTCTCGAGCGGGTGGCCTCGCCACGGGCCGTGACCGAGCTCCTCTATGGCGGCGACGCGTCGCAGAACACCCGGCTGGTGGTGCGCGGACCCGGCGTCAGACGCATCCGCGTGGCCGCAGTGGACGTGTCACGCGAGCCGGCCACGATGACGATCGATGTGGAGCTGGCGGGCCGGCGCTACGTGGAGAACCGCGACACCGCGGCCGTGGTGAGCGGCTCGAAGGACGCCTCGGTGAGCTTCAGCGAGCGCTGGACGATGGCGCTCGACGGCCCTGACGACGCGCCCTGGCGGCTGTCCGGCCCGGGCGTCTAGACGACGCGGCGCAGCCGCCGGCTCATCGCCGCGCCGGAGGTCCCGAACAGCCGGCAGAGCTCGGGGAACGCCGTGCCGGGATCCCGTTCCCTCAGCCGGCCGTAGTGACGCTCGATCAGGTGGGCGGGCATCAGGAGCGCGGCCGCGAACTCGTTGGCCTCGCTCTCCTCGGGCGGGTAGGGGTGGCGAACAGACGGCTCCACCGGCTCGTCGGGATCGACGGTTCTTGCGCGGCACCAGACCGCCCCGTTCGCCCGGTGCAGGCACCAGTGGCCCAGCTCGTGGCCGATCGTGAACCGGCGCCGCGGTGGCCACTCGCGCGCCTCGCCGGCGTTCACCCAGATCTCGCCGCGGGCGGGAAGCAGCAGGCCCGAGAGCGCCCGCGGCGAGGGGAGCTCGGGCACACCCGGCGCGCTGCGAAGGTCGTCGACGTCGCGCACGTGCAGGCCGAAGCAGGAGTCCGCGATGTCCTCCACCGGCACCGGAAGTGTCTCGCCGTTCCACAGCCAGTCCGGCACCCGGGCCAGCTCCCGCTCGGCGCGCCGCTCAGCCTCGGTGGCTTGCACGGCCCGATCGTAGGCGTTCTCGGCTCGGTTAACGCCCGCCCAGGGTCACGGCTCAGCGCGCGCGGAAGATGAGATATCGGATCCCCGCCGCCACGGCGCCGCGCACGAGGAGGGCAGAGAGCGCGGCAATCGCCAGCTGCAGCAGCGCCTCCCAGACGTCTTCCCAGCCGAAGCGGGCGAGCTCGCCGCCCGCGATCACGATCAGGACCGTGGTGGCAAGCAGCTGCAGGCGGTCGTTCGCCGCCTTCCAGGCCTCGAGCAGGCGGTCGAGCCACGCATCGATGTGCGTGGTGTGTTGCCCGGTCAGCGTGCCGTCGTTGAGGGCTGCGGGGCGGGCGTGGGTGACGATGGTTCCGTCGGGCTGTAGGAGCGAGCGCAGCGCCGCGTCCGTCCCGGTTTCGAAGACCTTTCCACCCTGCCCGATCAGCTCCCACGTCTCCCGGCACACCCAGCGAGTCTCCCGGTACACACGTCGGGGGGAGACGGTGACCGCGCGCCACAGCCGAGCCCGGAACTCCTCGGCGGACGGGATTTGCGGCCGCGATCGCAGGTGGAGGAGTCCGAGCAGGAAGCCGGTGAGCGTGGACAGGAGCTGTGCGACGTTGCTGATCAGCCCACGCCAGTAGCCGAGGCTGTCGGTGGCGAGCGCGCCATGAAATCCGACGAGCGCCGGCTCGCCCGCGCGCGAGAAGGCAGACGCCATGTCGCCGCCCAGCCGCACCACCGTCCATGCCGTCAGAGGCTTCGTGCCGAGCTCATGCGCGAGGCGGATCCTGCGCGCATCCGGCGGCGACAACCTCCCGGCGCTGACAACCGGCGTGCCGGGTCTGGGCGGCGGGGCTGCGACCGCCCGCCGAAGCGCAGCGGGGCGCGGGGGCGCCTGGCCAACGATGGTTTGGAGGTCATCGGCGTAGCGCGCGATGCGCTCGACGACGTCCGGCTCAACGGTGCGCGGCGGGGGTGCGCCTCGCGCCGCGGAGCCGCGGGCCCGCAGGGCCGGCCCGCGCAGTCGCCGGGCGCGGTCCCGCATGTCTGCGAACGACTCCCCGGCTGCCCGCACACGCCTGTCCGCGGACCCGCCGAGCGCACGCTGGTAGTCCGTATGGACGGCGTCCACCATCGCCTGCATCCGCGGTACCGAGCCCTCCGGCGGCCGCACGGCCGAGACGAGCGTCGCCGTCTCCAGCTCGTCGAGCGCTCGGACGAGCCGTCGGCCCTCGCGGAGCGAGGGCGGCGCGGTCACTGCGTATCCGAGCGCCTTCCGAAGACCTTCCCTACGGCGTCGGCGAGCGCTTTGAGGTTGTCGGGCAGCACAGTGATCGCCTTCTGAACGATCCCATCGTGGAATGTCCGCAGATCGTCGTCGTCCTTGAGACTCGGTGCGATGATCGTCGTGAGATCGCCGTCGATCAGGTTCACGTTGGTGATCAGGGCGTCCCTCGCCTGAGTGTCCAGACCGCCTACCGTGTCGAGCTGTCCCTCGTCCTTGAACGTGACGGTCACCTGCGTGATCACCGTCGCGACCGTCACCGTAATGAGCTCGGAGACCGCCTTCTCCAGCTTTTCCCAGACGTCGTCCTCGTTCGGGTCCGGCATCGACTACCTCCTCGGTCGCGGGGGACGACCGTAACCCATGGGAGGAGGGAGCACTGGATTGGATTACCTAGCCCGAATTGCCTATCGGCCACGGAACAGCCTGTCGACCTCGTCCCACTCCTCCTCGGCCGGCTCGCCGCGCTGCGCGGTGTCGCGGCTCTCCGCGCCGCCGCCTCGGGGCGGCGTAGCCGTGCGGGTGAAGACGGCACCCGGCGATCCGGCCGCGCCGGGACCCCCCGGAGCCGGCAGCTCGCCGGCCCGGCGCAGGGCGTCCGAGCTCCAGCCGACGATCCGGCCGAGCGCGTCGAGCACGGCGTCCGAGACCCCGGCCGCCGGCAGCAGCCCCTGCTCCATCTCGTGGTAGTAGCGGGCCACCTTCTCCTGTCGAGACTGGGCCCCGAGGCGCGCCGCCAGCTCGGACACGAGCTCGCTTCGGCGCAGCCGCGCCTGGGTGCGCAGGCGCGGCAGCAGCGCGGGCCACAGGCCGCCGGCGCCGGCCAGCGAGCGCTGCAGCCCCTCGGCCGCCGAGGCCGCGGGGGAGGCAGGGAAGGCGGCGGGGTCGAAGTCGCGCCGGGGCGCCCGGGCGAGGTAGGCGTCGATCAGCTGGCTGAGCGCCTCGCGCTCGGCGCCCGCCAGCTGGGCGAGGTAGGGCGCGGGGTCGGCGTCCGGCGAGGCCCGGTGCGCCTGCTTGTACTCGCTGAGCAGCCGCTCGAGGTCGGTCACGCGAGCAGCTCCTTGAAGCGCCGCTGGAAGCGCGACGCGATCTGGTGCACGTTCGCCTCCGTCATCCCGCCGCCCAGCGACGCGGCGGCGTCGGCCGCCGACAGCGGCCCGAACACGTACAGGTCGATCGCGCGCCGGTGGCTGTCGCGCTCGAGCTCGCGGTAGGCCAGCGCGAGCGACTCGGAGGCAAACAGCGCGTCGCCCTCGAAGGGCTCCGCCGGCTCGCGCCGCCACACGTCCTCATCGCCCTGGTGCTCGGAGGCCAGCTCGGTGGTTTGCACGCGTCGCTTGCGCACCTCGTAGTAGTCGGCGATCCGGCGCATGAGGATCGTGTGAAGCCAGGAGCGCAGCTCGCCGACCGAGCGGCCGTCGAACGCGGACGCGATCGCGCTCGCCACCGCCTCGCCGGCCACGTCCTCGGCCTCGGCCGGGGGCAGGCGAAGCCGGGCGCGCGCCACGAGGCTGTCCCAGTAGCCGAACACGAGGATCGCGAGCGGCGCCTTCATCGCCTCCGGCCGTCCCGCCTCGCGGGCGGCGCGCATGTACGCCACGAGCTCCTCATCGCTCATGGGCCGAAGCCGCTGCTCCGGAAGCTCTTCGAAGTCGCTCAATGGAATGGAGGTCGGACGCCGCCGTCCAACCTGACAGATTCCAACGCTCCGGTCCGGGAGGAGCCCGGCCCCTCGCGCCCGGCTTCCGTCCGGCGCCCGCGCCAGGCTCGCCTCCGGGTGTCCGAGATCTCGATCCAGTCCACGGCGAAATCCGCCCGCTTCGCGCTTCCGTCCGATCGCGGCTACCTCGCCGGCCGGCACGTGTGGGCGCGCATCGAGGACGGCGTGGCCACGGTGGGCGTCACGGCGCCGCTCGGCGAGGTGCTCTGGTTCCAGCCCGAGGTCGACTTCTGGGCGGTGGACCGCGTGGAGGTGGGGGACACGCTCGCCACCGTGCAGGGGCGCTCGGCGCGCACCGTGGCCATCGGCACGCCGGTCGCCGGCACGATCGTCGAGCTCAACCGGCTGTTGCAGCGCGCGCCGCACGCCTTGCTCGCGCAGCCCTACGGGCGCGGCTGGGTAGCGAGGATCGCGCCACGCTGCTGGGAGCGCGACGAGGTCGAGCTCGTGAGTGCGCGCTCCTACCGGATGACGATCGACAGCGAGCTCGCGCTCGGGCGCGACTTCTGCTTCGGCGGGGCGCTGCTCGCGCCGCGCAGCGCGGCCTGACCTCGGGCTCAGCCTGGATCCAGGCTCACCCGGACGCCACGGCGGGCGTGCGCGGCTTGATCGTCGCGAAGGCCACGCCGCCGAGTACCACCGCCACGCCGGCGAGCTGCAGGGCCGAAGGCGCCTCCGAGAGCAGGATCGCCGCCAGGAAGACGGTGCACACCGGCTGCAGCATGAGGAGGATCGAGGTGAGCACGGCCGGCAGCCGCGGCAGCGACACGGAGATCAGGAGCCAGCCGACCACCTGCGACGTGAGGGCGAGCAGCACGAGCCAGGACTGTGACTCGGCGTCCGGCACCCAGTCGATGTCGCCGATCGCGATCCCCGCGAGCGCCGAGAAGATCGCACTGGTGAGGGTCGCGTCGAAGAGCGGGCCGGCGGGCCGGCGCTGGTCGGAGTTGCCCTGGCGCAGGATCAGCAGGAAGAGCGCATACGAGATCGCGGTGAGGATCCCGTAGATCGCCCCGAGCGCCGGGTCGTCGCCGTAGGCGCCCACGCCGATCACCCCGGAGATCAGGACCACGCCGAGCAGCACCACGGGGATCGAGGCGATCACCCGGCCGTCGGGACGCTCCCCAAGCGCCGCCCAGGCGAGCAGGCCCACGACCACGACCTGCGAGTTCGCCAGCACCGTGGCGAGGCCCGCGCCCACCGACTGGATCGAGTAGTGCCAGAGCACGAGGTCGGCCGCGAGGAACACGCCCGCCCCGAGTGCCAGCAGCCGGTCGCGCCGCGAGCGCGGCCCGTAGCGGCGCCGCTCGATCCACGCGAGCATCCCGAGCAACGGCAGCGCGTAGGCGCACCGGAAAAACGCGGCGGTGGCGGGCGAGACCTCGGCCAGCCGCACGAGGATCGCGCTGAACGCGATCACGAGCGCGCCGAGCACGCCCGCCATCATCGGCCGGTCGGTCACGCCCGCCGAGGCTAGTGCCCACCCCCGTTAAGGTCCGGCGCCGTGGACCGCAACACCGCGCTCTGGACGCTCGTGCTCTTCTTCGGCGCGTCGCTGATGTTCGCGACCATCCGCGACGCGACGCGCGACGAGGGGGTCGGCACGGCGCTCGCCGCCCAGCTCGCGGCGGGAGCGCTGCTCGTGCTCGTGATCGTGCTGTGGGTCAAGCGCCGCCGGTGAGCTGGATCGTCGACGGGATGAATGTGATCGGCTCGCGACCGACCGGCTGGTGGCGGAACCGGCCCGGGGCGATGCGGGAGCTGGTGGACGAGCTCGACGCGTTCGCGAGCGCCACCGGCGAGCCGGTGACCGTCGTGTTCGACGGCCGGCCGTTCGACCTCGACGGCGGACCGTCCGTCACGGTGGCCTTCGCCTCGCGCGTCGGTAGGAACGCCGCGGACGACGACATCGCGGCGCTGGTGGAGGGCACCCCGGAGCCCGCCGGCCTGACCGTGGTCACCTCGGACTCCGAGCTGGCCGGTCGGGTCCGGGCGGGAGGCGCGGCCGTGGTCGGGGCGGGAGCCTTCCGGCGCCGGCTCGAGCGGGCGCAATGAGCGATCCGCGCTACGCGACCGCGCTGCTCGACTGGCTGGCCTGCGCGGCGGGTGGGTCGCGCGAGCCCGCCGCGCGGGCCGCGGCCCGCGCGGGCGATCCGGTGGTCGCGCTGGCCACCGCCGGGCACGTGCTCGACTTCGACGACACCTACCTGCCCGGCATCGCCCAC
This sequence comes from Thermoleophilaceae bacterium, assembly GCA_035650215.1. GTDB lineage: Bacteria > Actinomycetota > Thermoleophilia > Solirubrobacterales > Thermoleophilaceae > JACVRW01. The sequence goes on along the minus strand of DASRIC010000062.1, from coordinate 5,873 downwards.
CTGAGCGCGCCGGTGGCGCCGGCGGCGCTCGTGCTCGGCGCCGAGCTCGGCGCCTCGCTCGCCGACGTGCTCGCCGCTTACGCGGAGGGCTTCGAGGCGATGGGCGCGCTCGCCCGCGCCAGCCATCCCGCCCTCTACGACCGCGGGCTGCACCCGACCGCTGTCTGCGGCGGGCCCGGCGCCGCTGTGGCCGCCGCCCGCCTGCTCGGGCTGGACGACGCCGGCCGCGAGAGCGCGGTCGCGATCGCTCTGCTCGGGTCGAGCGGGCTGCGGGCCGCCTTCGGCTCGCACGGCAAGTCGATCCAGGTCGGCCTCGCCGCGACGGCCGGGCTGCGCGCCGCGCGGCTGGCGGCGGCGGGCGCCGAGGTACCGCTCGCGGCTGCCGCCCGCGGTTGGGCCGACGCCACCGGCGGGCGCCACGCCGAGCCCGACCCGGCACGGGTCGCCGTCGACGAGAACTGGATCAAGGCGTGGCCCGCCTGCCTCCAGACTCACGGCGCGATCGAGGCGGCGAGCCGGGTGCGAGGGCTGCGCGAGCTCACCGTGCTCGTGCACCCGGTCTCGGTCCAGGCGGCGTCCGTCGGCCCGCGCCCGGCGACCGGGCTCGAGGCCAAGTTCTCGATCCCCTACCTCACGGCGTTCACGCTGCTGCACCGCCCGCCGGACCTCCACAGCTTCGCGCGCGTGGACGCGGAGGCATGCGAGCTTGCCGAGCGGATCGACGTGGAGACGGACGAGCGCCTGCTGGAGTCGGAGTGCGTGCTGCGCGCGCAGGGCGAGGAGGTGGCCCGGGTCGAGGCCGCGCTCGGCTCGCCGCAGCGGCCAATGGACCGCCGGGCGCTCGGGCGCAAGGTGGAGAGCCTCGCCGCCGGCGCTCAGCTCACGGAGGCGCTGAGCGACCCGGAGCGCCCCGCCGCCGAGCTGCTCGCGCTCGTGACGTAGGCCGGCGGCTCGCGCCGCTGAGCCACGATCACCCGGCAGCCGCGCGCCGGCACCACGGTCACGTGCTGCACGCGCGTGCCCTCGGGTCGCCGCGAGGGCGCCGCGAGCCGCACGCGGCGCAGCACCTCGCGCAGCACCGTTCTCATCTCCACCTGCGCGAAGGCGGCCCCGATGCAGCGCCGCACGCCGCCGCCGAACGGGATCCAGGTGTACGCCTCGGCCTTGCCGTCGAGGAAGCGCTCGGGCCGGAAATCGCGCGGTTGCGGGTACAGGTCGGGGCGGGCGTGAATCGCGGCGATCGCGGGCAGCACCAGCGTGCCGGCGGGCAGGCGGTAGCCGGCGAGCGTGACGTCGCGAGTGAGCTTGCGCGCCACGTCGACGATCACCGGGCGCACGCGCAGGGTCTCCTTGACCACCGCGTCGAGGTAGGCGTCGTCGTCGAGGGACTCCATCACGCGTGCGAGCACCCGGGGCGTGCGCAGCAGCCGCTCGAACGCCCAGGAGAGCCCGGTGGCGGTCGTCTCGTGACCCGCCGTGAGCAGCGTCATCAGCTCGTCGCGAAGCTCCACGTCGCTCATCGGGCTCCCGTCCTCGTGCCGCGCGCGCAGGAGGAGCGAGAGCACGTCGTCGCGCTCGCCGGCGTGCGCGCTCGCACGGCGTTCGGCGATCTCGGCGTAGATCAGCTCGTCGACGGCGGCGCGTGCGCGCCGGAAGCGCGCGGCAGGGCTCAGGCCGCCGAGGTCGCGATCCATGAACGGCAGCCAGTCGAGCACGCTGGTGCTGGCCGCGAGCCGCGGGATCCGCTCCCGGAACAGGTCAATGCGCCGTCCGTCGCGCACCCCGAACACCGCTCGCAGGATCACCTCGAGGGTGATCGCCTGCATCCGGGGTCGGAGCGCCATCCGCGAGCCCACCTGCCAGCTCGCCACCTCCGCGGCGGTGGCCTCGGCCATCACCTCCACGTAGCGGCGCACGCTCTCGCCGTGGAAGGGCGGCAGCAGGAGCTTGCGCTGGCTCAGGTGGCGCTGCTCGTCGAGGGTGAGGAGCGAGTGCTGGCCCAGGACGTCGCCGAGCGCCAGCGCATTGGCCTCACCGGCGTGGAAGACCCTGGGGTCGCCCGCGAACACCTCCTTCACGAGCTCCGGGTCGGCCACGTACACCACCCGCCCGAAGATCGGGAAGCGCGACGAGAACATGTTCCCGTGGCGCTCGCGCCGGCGCGCCATCCAGCGGTACGGCGCCACGGTCACCAGCACCGCCTGCGCCATGCCGGGCATCCGCGGGCCGGGTGGGAAGGCGTGCACGACGACAGTTGTACCGGCGATCGCCGCCTGGCACCTACTTCGACCAGACTCCGAACAAAATGAACGGTAAAACGCGCCGAATTCTGCCGATTTCTTGACAAACACTGCGCCGATCTGCATGATCGCGCGCCATGGAGGAGGAATCGGGTCCTTATGGGGCCCGGGAATCCACGCGCGACCGCGTGGTTCAGGCGCTCAGGCTGCTCGGCGTGACGAGCCGCGCGGACGTGGCGCGGCGCACGGGGCTGTCGCGCTCGACGGTGTCGAGCATCGTTGCCGGCCTGCAGGCGGACGGCGTGGTTGTGGACCGCGACGAGGAAGGCCGGCCGACGTCCGGAGGCGGCCGCCCGCCCGCCATGATCGCCCTCGATCCCACCGCCGGCCTCGCCCTCGGCGTCGACTTCGGCAAGCGCCACCTCGCCGTCGCGCTCGCCGACCTGGCCCACGAGGTGCTCGCCGAGGAGTGGCGCGAGATGCCGGAGGACTACGCGGCGGACGCCGCGATCGCTCAGGCCGCCGAGCTCGTCGAGTCGGTGCTCGATGAGAGTGTCAACGACCGCGGCCCCGTGCTCGGTGTGGGCCTGGGCCTCCCCGGCCCCGTGCACCTGAGCGGCGTGGTCGGCTCGTCGGCCATCCTGCCGGGCTGGGCGGGCACGCCCGCCGCCGCGCGCATGAGCGAACGGCTCGGGATGGAGGCCTGGCTCGGCAACGACGCCAACCTGGGGGCGTTGGCCGAGGCCACCTGGGGGGCGGGCCGCGACACACGGACGCTCGTTTATCTCAAGCTCTCGACGGGCATCGGGGCGGGAATCGTGATCGACGGGCGCCTCTTCGGCGGGGCCGGCGGCACGGCCGGCGAGATCGGCCACACCTCCCTCGACGAGACGGGCGACATTTGCCGGTGCGGCAGCCGCGGCTGCCTCGAGACCTACGCCAGCGGCGCGGCGATCGCCGCCCTGCTGAGCCGGAGCCTCGGCGAGCCGCTCACCCTGGAGGACATCCTCGCGCGCGCCGCGGCCGGCGATCCCGGCTGCCGCCGCGCGCTCGCCGACGCCGGCCGCCACCTCGGCGCCGCGGTGGCGGACCTGTGCAACCTCATCAACCCCGAGCGGATAGTCGTCGGGGGCAGCATGGCCGGTGCCGGCGACGTGCTGCTGGATCCGCTCAGAGAGGCCGTGGAGCTGCGAGCGATTCCGAGCGCCGCCGAGGACGTGGAGATCGTCCCGGGCGAGCTCGGGGAGCGTGCCGAATTGCTCGGTGCGGTAGCACTCGTGCTGCACGAGGCCGAGCCGATTTGGAGCGGCCCGGTGCCGGCAGTCAAGCAAGCCGCGACAGCGGAACCACATCCCTAGAGGAGGGAGCCCCCCAATGCCAGACGTGAAGAGGAGATTCAGCTTGATCGCTGTCATCGCGATCCTTGCTGCAGGAATGGCGATAGCCGCCTGCGGCGACGACGACGACGACGGCGGTGGTGGTGGCGGTGACGGCGGCGGCGGCGACAGCGGCGGCAGCGGCTCGATCGCGCTGCTGCTGCCCGAGACGAAGACCGCTCGCTACGAGTCGCAGGACCGGCCGAACTTCGAGGCCAAGGCCCAGGAGCTCTGCCCGGACTGCGAGATCATCTACTCGAACGCGGACCAGGATCCCGCGAAGCAGCAGCAGCAGGCCGAGGCGGCGATCACGCAAGGCGCGAAGGTGCTCGTGCTCGATCCGGTGGACGCAGCCTCCGCAAGCGCGATCGTCACCCGGGCCAAGCAGTCCCAGATCCCGGTCATCTCGTACGACCGCCTGATCACGGACGCCGACCTCGACTACTACATCTCATTCGACAACGAGCAGGTCGGCAAGCTCCAGGGCGAGAGCCTCACGAAGAAGCTGGAGGACGACGGTGCCTCCGGCGACATCGTGATGATCAACGGCGCCCCGACCGACAACAACGCGACGCTGTTCAAGAAGGGCGCGCACAGCGTCATCGACGGCAGCTCGTTCAAGGTCGCCAAGGAGTACGACACGCCCGACTGGAGCCCGGACAAGGCCCAGCAGGAGATGGAGCAGGCGATCACAGCGCTTGGCAAGGACGGCTTCGTTGGCGTCTACGCGGCCAATGACGGGACGGCCGGCGGCGCGATCGCGGCCATGAAGGGCAACGGCATCGATCCCAAGACGATCCCGGTCACCGGGCAGGACGCCGAGCTGGCTGCGATCCAGCGGATCCTGATCGGCGAGCAGTACATGACCGTCTACAAGGCGATCAAGCCCGAGGCGGAGGCGGCGGCGGAGCTCGCGGTGGCTCTCGTCCGCGGCGAGGACCCGCCCTCCGGCCTGGTCAACGACAAGGTCGACAACGGCATGGAGGACGTGCCGTCGGTCCTGCTCAAGCCGGTCGCGGTGACGAAGGACAACATCGCCGACACGATCGTGAAGGACGATTTCTGGCCGGTGGAGGAGATCTGCGCCGGCAAGTACAAGGCCGCCTGCAAGGAGAACGGCATCGGCGGCTAAGGAGTCACATGGGGGTTGTCCGGCGGCGCGCGCTCCGCGGGCGTCGCCGGACCGGTCCCGGGGGGAGGAAAGGAGCCTCATACGGATGAATGGGAACGGAGGGACGCCCGTGCTCGCCCTGCAAGGGGTGAGCAAGAAGTTCGGCGCAGTCCAGGCGCTGAGCGAGGTCGACTTCGAGGTCCACTCCGGCGAGGTCGTGGCCTTGGTGGGCGACAACGGAGCAGGCAAGTCGACACTGGTGAAGACGATCGCCGGGATTCACAGCGCCGACGAGGGACAGATCCTCTTCGAGGACCAGGAGGTGAAGATCTCGAGTCCCACGGACGCGACGGCGCTCGGAATCGCGACTGTCTACCAGGACCTCGCCCTGTGCGACAACCTCGACGTGGTCGAGAACCTGTTCCTCGGACAGGAAAAGGTAGGGGAAGGGCCGGCGGCGGTCGTGCGCCAGTTGGACGAAACCTCGATGGAGAAGCGGACGGGCGAACTGCTCAGCCGCCTGGCGGTTACGATCACCGACGTGCGCGCGGAGGTGGGCACGATGTCGGGCGGCCAGCGCCAGCAGGTGGCGATCGCGCGCTCGCTGCTCGGCGACCCGAAGCTCGTGGTGCTCGACGAGCCGACCGCCGCGCTCGGCGTGCGCCAGACGGCGCAGGTGCTGGCGCTGATCAAGCGGCTGAGGGAGCAGGGCCACGCCGTGCTCGTCATCAGCCACAACCTCGCCGACGTATTCGAGGTCGCCGACCGCATCTTCGTGCTCCGGCTGGGGCGTGAGGCGGGCGACTTCGCGGCGAGCGACACCAACCAGGAGCAGGTCGTGGGCGCCATCACCGGGGCCTCGGGGAACGGAGGCCAGCGATGACCGCGCACGGCGCAACGGTCGATGACGACGCCGAGGATCGGGGCGCGGGCCTCGACCTCGTCCGGCGGTTCATCGCGGGCGACCTCGCGGAGCTGCGGGTCGTTCTGGCGATTGCCGTGATCTGGGCGATCTTCTACTTGCAGGAGCCGCGCTTCCTCAGCTCGGTGAACCTGTCCAACCTCGTTCTTCAGATGACCGCGGTCGGGCTCGTCTCGATCGGCGTGGTGCTGGTTCTGCTGCTCGGCGAGATCGACCTCTCGGTC
>DASRIC010000061.1:0-32581 GCA_035650215.1 Thermoleophilaceae bacterium | reverse complement strand
GCCCACCCCGCGACGGGCGAGCCGCTGTACAAGCCGGGCATCCTCCGGCGGATGCGGAAGGTGCTAGAGGCGGCGAAGCTGGACGAGTCGCACTGCTTCCACGACCTCCGTCATACGTTCGGGACGAGGATGGCTGCCGCTGGCGTGCCGATGCGAACCTTGCAGGAGTGGATGGGGCACCGCGACCTCGCGACGACGCAGCGGTACGCCGACTACGCGCCCTCGGCCCGTGAGGCGGAGATGGTCTCCACCGCATTCGCCCGAGATACCAATCCGTCTACCAATCTGAGCGAACCTCAGATGACTTCAGAGCACGGGACCCGCTCTGTAGAGCCTGACCTGACCTAGCAGCACCCGCCTGAGCCGGGGCAGTACCGGCCGCCTCCACTCCCAGCGCCTCACACGACTCGGTCAGTCGGCCGGGTCGAGGCGCGCCGCCAGGCGCTCCATCCCGCGCTCGCGCGCCGCCTGGGCCGCCCCGGCCAGGTCCGTGGGCCGGTCCTCAGGCCGCTCGAGGTCGACCATCCGGAGCGTGGCGATGTCCTTGAAGCGCAGCAGCTCGTCGCCCTGCTCCATGAGCGCCCGCCGCACGCTCGGGCGCGACTCGCGCACGGCGCCGTCGAGCGCGGCCTCGAGGGAGCCGTGGCGGCGCAGCAGGTCGGCCGCGCCCTTCTCGCCGATGCCCTTGGCGCCCGGGATGCCGTCGGAGGGATCGCCCCGCAGCGCGATGAAATCGGGCACCAGCTCCGGTGAAACCCCGTAGCGGCGCTTGACCTCGGCGGGATCGATCAGCTCCGCCCCGCGGGCGCCCGTGCGGATGTAGAGGATCGTTACGTTCTTGCCGGCGCATTGGAACATGTCGCGGTCGCCCGTCATCACGAGGCAGGAGCCGCCGGCCTCGACCTCCTGCGCGGCGTAGGAGCCGAGCAGGTCGTCCGCCTCGAGCGTCTCGCTCACCGCCACCGTCCAGCCGAAGGCCTCGAAGAAGGCCTGCGAGTCGGCGAACTGCGGGGCGAGCGTGTCCGGCACCTCGGGCCGGTCGGCGTGGTAGCCGCCGAACAGCTCGAGCCGGTAGTCGGCCGCGTCGGGGCCGAAGCACAGCACGACCGCCCGCGGCGAGTGCTGCTCGATCTCCCGCAACACCAGGTTCGCGGTGCCGAGAAGGGCGTTCACGGGCTGGTCGTCCGCGCCCGTGATCGAGTCGGGCAGGGCGTAGAAGGCCCGAAAGAGCATGGAGGGGGCGTCGACGACGAGCAGTGGACCGGTCATGCGAGCGCGCGACGCTACGCGCTTCGGCCGATCGCTTCAAGGTCCTGCCCCGCGGGTACCACCTGCGAGTGAGCGAGCGACCCGCCGAGCCGAACGACGCCTCACCATTCCTTCCAGAGAAGCGCTCGCTCGCGGCGCTTCGCGACGCCGCCGGCGGCTGTCGCGGCTGCCACCTCTGGCGCGGGACCACCGGGACGGTGTTCGGCGAGGGTCTCGTGCGCTCGCGCGTGATGCTCGTCGGAGAGCAGCCGGGCGACCGTGAGGATCTTGCCGGCCGGCCGTTCGTGGGCCCGGCAGGACGCGAGCTCGACAAGGCGCTCGTGGCGGCGGGGATCGCCCGCGACGAGGCCTACCTCACCAATGTGGTCAAGCATTTCAAGTTCGAGCAGCGCGGCAAGCGGCGCATCCATCAGACGCCCAAGCGCTTCGAGGTCGACGCCTGCCGCCCCTGGCTCGACGAGGAGCTCCGCGTGGTGGCACCCGAGGCGCTCGTGATCCTCGGCGCCACGGCCGCGAAGGCCCTGCTCGGAACGGGCTTCCGCGTGACCCGCCACCGGGGCGAGCTGCTCGACAGCGAGCTCGCCGGAATCGTCACGGCCACGATCCACCCCTCGGCGATCCTGCGGGCACCCGACGATGCCGCGCGGAGTGAGCAGCGCGAGGCGCTGGTGGCGGACCTCGCCGTGGTGGCCCGCGCGCTCGCGGGGTAACCGCCGCGCCGGGCCAGGGTACTTGTTGACCTATGGTCAATAACGAAGGGAAGCCCATCATGGCAGCCGCCGACGCCCCCCGCCGCAAGCAGTTCCTCCTGGCGCGCGCCGAGTCGCGTGTGCTCACCTGCATCGCCGAGCGGCTTCCGGCCTGGATCAAGCCCGATCACATGACGGCACTCGGCGTGCTCGCCGCGTTCGGGATCGCGGGTGCATACCTGCTCTCGAACGGCGACAAGACCTGGCTCTGGGCCGCGAGTGCTCTTCTCGTCGTCCACTGGCTCGGCGACTCGCTCGACGGCACGCTCGCCCGCGTGCGCAAGATCGAGCGCCCCAAGTACGGCTACTACCTCGACCACCTCGTCGACGCCCTGGCCACCGCGGTGATCGGCCTTGGGCTCGGCCTGTCGCCCTACATGCTGCTTGCCGTCGGGCTCGTGATCGTGGTCGCCTACTTGATCCTCTCGATCAACACCTATCTCGAGACCCACGCCTTCGGCGTGTTCGCGCTCGGCTACGGCGGCGTCGGCCCGACCGAGGTGCGCCTGGTGCTGATCGGGCTGAACACGCTGCTTGCCCTCGGCGTGGGCCTCGGCTTCAGCGTCGGGGACCTCGGCCTCACGGTGCTCGACCTCATCGGCCTCGGGATCGCCGGCGTGATGATCACCGCGCTGGTCGCCCGTGCGGCGCGCAACCTGCGCCGGCTGGCCGAGCTCGAGCCGGCCGCCTAGAGGTCCGTCCGCAGGGCGCGAGACCGCTCCGCGACCGGCTGAAGGAAGTCGGGGAGCGGTCTCACCAGCCCCCGGCCGGTCTCCCGCTCCCAGATCTGCTCCATCTGGGCGAGGTGCTCGTCCATCACCTCGTCGATCAGCTGGAAGTCCGCCGACTTGACGGAGGCGAGCGTGCGCTCGTGGATGTCGATCGTCCAGTCGGGCACCAGCGGCGCGTGCATCGCCATGTCGCGGGCGATCTCGAGCGCGCGCAGGAGCTGGCGCATAAACACGACGATCGTCGAGTTGCGGGTGCCGCGGGCCATCGAGAGATGGAACTTGAGCTCGAGCTGGAGGAAAAGGTCCTCGTGAGCGAGGAAGTCGTCGCTCGAGGCAAGCTCGCGCTGGCGCTCGATCGTGGCTGCCATCGCAGCAAAGTCGTCGTCCGAGGCGTGCACGGCCGCCAGCTGCGCCACGCGCGGCTCGATCAGCCGGCGCGCCTCGAGCACGCCGGCCACCTCGCTGAAGCGGATCTCCTGGCGGGAGCGCACGAGCTCCCGCGGCACGACCTCGGCGGCCACGAAGATGCCGCCGGCCTGTCCGCGCCGGACCTCGAGCACGCCGGCCTCGCTCAGCGTCTTGATTGCCTCGCGCAGGGTCGGGCGGCTGATCCGCATCTGGGCGGCCAGCTCGCGCTCCGACGGCAGCCGGTCGCCGGTGTGAAGGTCGCCCGCCTTGATCTTCTCCGCGATCTGCTCCACGGCCTCCTCGAACGTGCGTCGCGTGGTGACCGGCTCGAACGCGCGCCCCAGACCGCGGCGGGAGTAGGCCTCGTTGGTGAGCAGAGAGGTGTTCACGCCCTCGCCCACTCCAGGCGCTCGAGTGCCTGGCGCTCGGCCACCTCGAGCGGCGTGACTCCCTCGCGGTCGGCGGTCTCGAGCGCCAGCTCGAGCCGCTCCATCGCCCGGGCGATCGCCTCACGCTCTCCCGGGCCCCGCTCGCCGTACCACTCGCGCCCCACGTGGATGAGGCCGCCGCAGTTGGCGAGGAAGTCGGGCACGTAGAGGATCCCGCGCCTCATCAGCGCGTCCGCGATCTCACGGCCCGTGAGCGGGTTGTTGGCGGCGCCGGCAATTACCCGGCAGTCGAGCCGGCTGGCGACGGATTCGTCGATCATGGCGCCGCCGGCGCACGGCGCCAGCACGTCGAGCGACTGCCCCAGGACCGCCTCCGCCGACGCGGCGATCTCCACGCCGTAGCCGTCGGCGAGACGCTCGCAGCGCTCAGCGTCGAGGTCGCTCCCGACCACCCGGGCGCCGGCGGTCACCAGCTGCTGCGCCAGCGCCCCGCCGACCTTGCCCAGCCCGATCACGCCTACGCTGCGGCCGCCGAGGTCGGTGGAGCCCGTGGCCGCGCGAAGCCCGCGCAGCATCGCCTGGAAGACCGTCTCCGCCGTAATCGGCGAGGGATCGCCGCCGCCCCCGTTCTCGCGCGAGCGGCCGACGGCGAAGCGCGTGAACCTCGACAGGTAGTCCATGTCGGCGGTGGTGGTACCGATGTCCTCCGCCGTGATGTAGGCGCCGTCGAGGCTGTCGATCACGCGCGCCGCGGCCTCGAGCCGCGCCTCGCGCGACTCGGTCTGGCCGTCGTCGATCATCACCGACTTGCCGCCGCCCAGGTCGAGACCGGCGGCCGACGCCTTGAGGGTCATCGTGCGGGCGAGGCCCATCACGTCCTCGAGTGCTTCGCGGAGCCCTCCCGGGTACCACTTAAGGCGCATGCCACCCAGCGACGGCCCGAGCACGGTCGAGTGAACCGCCACGATCAGCCTCAGCCCGGTCGCGGGGTCCTGGCGGACCACGATCTGCTCGTGGTCGTCGTCGGCCAGGGCGATGTTCCGCGGAGCGGACTGCTGGGTAGCAATGGTCATGATGCTTGACCATATACCCGACCTCAGACTCCTTCAAGCGGTGCGGTGTGTGGATTCCGTGTACCGTGAATGGTAAGTTGTCTTTGCCAAAGACCGGTCGGGTCCAGAGGGAGAGCTCAATGACGTCAACTGCCGCAGGCCAGCGCGCCGTACGCTCGAGTCACGGAGGCCAGCGCTTCCGTCGCGAGGGCGGCGAGGATGCGGGCCGCCGGCATGACATCTCGCTCGACGACAAGTACGTGCGCGAGCAGGGCCGGGTGCTCATCACCGGCCTCCAAGGGCTCGTGCGCCTCCCGCTCGACCAGCACCGGGCCGACCGAGCGCGCGGCCTCCACACCGGCACCATGATCTCGGGCTATCAGGGCTCGCCGCTCGGCGGGCTCGACATGGAGCTCCGCCGCAACCGCAAGCTCGCGGAGGAGCACCACGTGAAGCACGTACCCGGCCTCAACGAGGAGCTCGGCGCCACCTCGGCCTGGGGCAGCCAGCTCGCGTCGGATCTCCCCGGATCGCGCTACGACGGCGTGCTCGCCATGTGGTATGGCAAGGCGCCCGGCCTCGACCGGGCGGGGGACTCGCTGCGGCACGGCAACTTCGTGGGCGTCTCACGCACCGGCGGCGCGCTCGCCATGGTGGGGGACGACCCGAGCTGCAAGTCGTCCACGATCCCAAGCGCGTCCGAGCCGATGTTCGCGAGCCTGCACATGCCGGTGTTCTTCCCGGGCAGCGTGCAGGAGGTACTCGACCTCGGGCTGCACGCCTTCGCCTGCTCGCGCGCCTCGGGGCTCTGGATCGGGTTCAAGATCGTCACGAACGTGGCCGACGCGATCAGCACGGCCGCGGTCGCGCCGGACCGCGTCTCGCCCGTGATGCCCACCGTGGAGTGGGAGGGCCGGCCCTACCAGCACGTGCCGAACGCGAGCCTTCTGGCTCCCGACTCGCTCGAGATGGAGCGCACCCTCTTCGGCCCGCGGACGGAGCTCGCGCTCGCCTACGCGCGCGAGAACGGCGTCAACCGGATCGAGGGCGCTCGCGACGCCTGGCTTGGCGTGGTCGTGCCCGGCAAGGCCTACTACGACCTCATGCACGCGCTGCGCTCGCTCGGGATCGACAGCCGCGCGCTCGACCGCGCGGGGATCCGCATTCTCAAGCTCGGCATGGTCTCGCCGCTCGAGCCGCAGATCGCGCGCGAGTTCGCCCAGGGCCTCGACGAGATCCTCGTCGCCGAGGAGAAGGGGCCGTTCGTCGAGACGCTGCTCAAGGAAGTCCTGTACGGCATGCCGGACGCGCCTCGCGTGCTCGGGAAGCGCGACGAGCAGGGCAGGCCGCTGCTGCCGATGGAGCTCGACCTGGACGCCGACCAGATCGCCCGCGCCGTGGCCGGCCGGCTGGAGGCGCGGGGGGTGCGGATCGACTCGGTCGAGGCCCACCTGCGCACGCTCGACGCGATCGCCGCGCGAAGCGCCGCGCCGGCCACCGCTCAGCGCACGCCCTTCTTCTGCTCAGGCTGTCCCCACAACTCGTCCGTCAAGGCGCCCGAGGGCACGCTCGTGGGAGGCGGCATCGGCTGCCACACCATGGTGCTCCTCAACCCCGAGGGCAAGGGCGAGATCACGGGCATTACGCAGATGGGCGGCGAGGGCGCGCAGTGGATCGGCATGGCGCCCTTCACCGAGGACCGTCACCTGGTGCAGAACCTCGGCGACGGCACCTTCCACCACTCGGGCTCGCTGGCCGTGCGCGCCGCCGTGGCCTCCGGGGTGAACATCACCTACAAGATCCTCTACAACGAGCACGTCGCCATGACCGGCGGCCAGGCCATCGAGGGCCAGCTGAACGTGCCCGACCTCACGCGCTGGCTCGAGCTCGAGGGGGTCAAGCGCATCATCATCACGGCCGAGGACACTTCGCGCTACAAGGGCGTTGCCCTCTCCGCCATCGCGGAGGTGCGCGACCGCGACCAGCTGCTCTCGTCCCAGCAGGAGCTCGCCACCGTCGACGGCGTGACCGTCCTGATCCACGACCAGGAGTGCGCGGCTGAGTTGCGCCGTCAGCGCAAGCGCGGCAAGGCGCCCGAGCCGGCCGAGCGGGTATGGATCAACGAGCGCGTCTGCGAGGGCTGCGGCGACTGCGGCGAGAAGTCGAGCTGCCTGTCGGTGCTCCCGGTGGACACGGAGTTCGGCCGTAAGACGCAGATCCACCAGGCCTCCTGCAACAAGGACTTCTCCTGTCTCGAGGGTGACTGCCCGTCGTTCATCACCGTGGAGCCCGGCGAGAAGGCGAAGCACGAGACCCCGGCGCTCGACGTTGAGCTGCCCGAGCCGGAGCGGCTCGTCGGCGCTGACGACTTCTGCGTGCGCATGATGGGGATCGGCGGCACCGGCGTCGTGACCGTGAACCAGGTGCTCGGCATGGCCGCGCTGATGGACGGCATGCACGTGTCGGGGCTCGACCAGACCGGCCTCTCGCAGAAGGGGGGTCCGGTGATCTCGGACCTGCGCATCATGCGCGAGCCGCTTGCCGCGGCGGCAAAGACGCCGGCGGGGTCGGTCGACCTCTATCTCGGCTTCGACCTGCTTGGCGCCTCGAGCGACAAGAACCTCGTTACCGCTGCGCCCGAGCGCACCGTTGCCGTGGTTTCCACGAGCGCGGTGCCCACCGGTCGCATGGTCGTGGACACCGGCGAGCGATTCCCGGAGTTGGCGGGCCAGCTCGACCGCATCGAAGCGGTCACGCGCCCGGACCACAACCTCTACCTCGACGCCCAGCGGCTCTCGGAGCGCCTGTTCGGCGACCACATGATGACCAACACGCTCGCGCTCGGCGCGGCCTTCCAGCGCGGCATGGTGCCGGTCTCGAGCGAGGCGCTCGAGGCCGCGATCCGCTTGAACGGCGCCGCCGTCGAGAAGAACCTCGCCGCCTTCGCGTGGGGCCGTGCGGTCGTGGCGGCGCCGGACGCCGTCGAGGAGGCAACGCGGCCGCCCGAGGCGATCGAGGCGGTGCGTGAGCTGAGCGGCGCCGAGCGGGAGCTCGTGACCCTGGCCGTGAACGGTGATCACGGTGAGCTCCGGCGCCTCGTGGAGGTACGCATTCCGGAGCTCGTGGCCTACCAGGACCAGGCATACGCGCACCGCTACGCCGAGCTCGTGCGTCGGGTGCACGTGGCGGAGCAGGAGCGCACGCCGGGCCACTCGGAGCTGGCCGAGGCCGTTGCGCGCCACCTCTTCAAGCTGATGGCCTACAAGGACGAGTACGAGGTCGCACGCCTGCACCTCGACGCCGTCGAGCAGGCCCGGCTGCGCGCCGAGTTCGGCGAGGACGCCAAGGTCTTCTTCATGCTCCACCCGCCGCTCCTGCGCGCCATGGGGCTGGACCGCAAGCTCAAGCTCGGCCGCTGGTTCCTGCCCGGCTTCCGCTCGCTGTACCGGGCGCGGCGCCTGCGCGGCACCAAGCTCGACCCGTTCGGCCGGGCCGAGGTGCGCAAGGTGGAGCGCGAGCTCGTCGAGGAGTACGAGGCCACGGTCGCCGAGGCGCTCTCACTGCTCACGCCCGCCACCCACGGCACCGCCCTCGAGCTGCTCGAGCTGCCCGACCTGGTGCGCGGCTACGAGGACATCAAGATGCGCAACGTGGTGCTCTACCGCAAGCGGATGGAGTCCACGCTCAAGCGCCTGCGCGCCGGCAAGCCCGCGCCCGTCGTGCTGCCTATGGCCTGAGGCTTCTAGCCTCGGATCGATGGACACATTCACCATCGGCGGGGACCTCGAGGTCCGCCGCCTCGGCTTCGGCGCCATGCGCATCACCGGCAAGGGCATCTGGGGCCCGCCGGAGGACCCGGAGGGGGCGCAGCGCCTGCTCCGGCGCGTGGTTGAGCTGGGGGTCAACCTGATCGACACCGCCGACTCGTACGGGCCGGAGGTGAGTGAGAACCTGATCGCGGAGGCGCTCCATCCCTATCCCGACGGGCTCGTGATCGCCACCAAGGGCGGCCTGAGGCGCACTGGGCCGGGCGAGTGGCCGCGCGACGCCCGGCCGGAGCGGCTCAAGGAGTGCTGCGAGGCGTCGCTCCGCCGACTGCGCGTTGATCGCATCGACCTCTACCAGCTTCACGCTCCCGACCCGGAGGTGCCCTACGAGGACTCGGTGGGCGCCCTGAAGGAGCTCAAGGACGAGGGCAAGATCCGTCACGTGGGGGTCTCGAACGTGTCGGTCGAGCAGCTCGCGCAGGCGCGGGAGATCGTCGAGGTGGTCACGGTGCAGAACCGCTTCAACGTCAGCGACCGCTCGGCGGAGGACGAGCTCGACGCGTGCACGGAGGACGGGATCGGGTTTATCCCCTGGTTCCCGCTCGCGATCGGCGACCTCGCGCGTGACGGCGGACCGCTCGCCGAGGTGGCCCAAGCACACGACGCTACGCCCGGCCAAGTGGCGCTGGCCTGGCTGCTGGCGCGCTCTCCGGTCATGCTGCCGATCCCCGGCACCTCTCAGGTCGAGCACCTCGAGCAGAACGTCGGCGCCGGCGAGCTCGACCTGTCGGGCGAAGAGCTCGACGAGATTGCGGCCGCCGTGGGCGGGTAGCAAATCCACATGGCGTTCGACCTCCGACCGACCAGCCTCGACCACGTGGCCCTCTGGGTGTCGGAGCGCGAGGCGCTCGCGGCCTTCCTCTGTGATCACCTCGGAATGCACGTCATGGAGCGAACCGACGCGTTCACCCTGCTCGGGGTGGACGCCAAGCTCGGCAAGGTCACATTGTTCGACGCGGAGGGCCCGCGCGAGCGCGGGGCGCTGGGACGGATCGTGCTGCGCGTGGGCAACCTCCAGGCCGCGCTCGAGCAGCTCCCCGAGGCGCCGGCCCAGAGCGACGGAGTCACGGCCGAGTTCGACCTGCCCGGCGACGTGCCATTCGGACTCGTAGAGGCCGAGGGGTCCGACTACGACCTCGATCATGTGATCCTCGCAATGGCGGATCCCGAGGCGGCCCTGTCCCACTTCGAGCAGCTGGGGTTCGAGCGCCGCGACGGCGGGGTTGCGGTAGCCGATCGCCACGTGCGGATCGAGCACGGCTCACGGGACGACGGCGGCCGGCCACTCCTCAACCACCTCGCGCTGCTGGTCGACGACGCCCATGCGATCCAGCGGAGCGCCGATACCCAAGGCCTCGAGATCGACGACGTGAAGGATGCCGCGAACACGTTCGCGGTCTTCGTGCGCGGCCCCGAGGAGGTGCAGATCGAGTACGTCGAGCACAAGCCGGGCTTCGCGCTCACCTGACCTTGCCTGATCTTGTCGTCGCCGGGGCCGGAATGGCCGGGCTCGTGGCGGCGGCCGAGGCCCGCAAGCTGGGCGCCGGGCCGCTCCTGGTCGAGCGACTCGGGCGCCCCGGCGGGTCGATGCGGCTCTCGAGCGGCGTGATCTGGCGGCATACAGACTTCGAGCGCTTCCGGCGGGAGTGCCCCGGCGGCGACGAGGTGCTCCAGCGCCTCGTGTTCGACCGTCTCGACGAGGACCTGCGCTGGCTCGAGGCGCTCGGCGCTCCGGTCCAGGCGCGCGAGACGGGCAACCCGCTCACCACCGGCGTGCGCTTCGATCCGGCCGGCCTCACCCGAGCGCTGGCCGGCGCGGCCGGCCCGATCCGACTCGGCACGCGGCTCGTCGAGCCGCCCCGGCGCGGGCTGCCCCTCGTACTCGCCACGGGCGGCTTCGGCGCGTCACGCGAGCTCCTTAGCCGGCATGTCGGTCCGGAGGCTGTGCACGCCCTCCTGCGCGCGGCGTCCGGCAGCGGCGGCGACGGGCTGCGCCTCGGCCTGGCCGCGGGCGCGCGGTCGAGCGCCGGCCTCGGCGAGGTCTACGCCCGCGCCATGCCGGCGCCGCCAGCCCGGGTCACTGCGCCGGACCTGGTCCGGCTGGCCCAGCTCTACGCGCGCCACGCGGAGGTCACGAACGAGCGCGGCGAGAGCTTCAGGGCCGCCACCTGGTCGGAGATCGACGTGGCCCAGTGGATGCTCCGCCAGCCACGCGCCCGCGCGCGCTTCCGCGTCCCGCTGCGCGCCCTCGGCGAGCGGCTGGGCGACCGGAGCGTGGGGGAGATGGTGGCGGCGGCGGAGGCCGCCGGCGCCCTCGTCCGGCGAAACGGCGAGCATGTGGACGTGGAGACGGTCGCCGGCGTCACGACCACCCTCGGCGGCCTGCGCATCGACCGGCACGGGCGCGCCGCGCCCGGAGTGTTCGCCTGCGGAGCCGACGCGGGCGGCATCGCGACCGGCGGCTACGCGAGCGGCCTGGCGGCCGCGCTCGTGCTCGGCCGTGTGGCCGCGCGCTCGGCGCTCGGCGTGACTCCGTGAGCGAGCGTCCACATCGCTTCGGCGAGGGGGAGACGTTCTCGGTGGGCATCGAGGAGGAGCTGCTGCTGGTCGAGCCGCCCGGTTATCGCCTGGCCCACGTGGGCGACCGGGTGCTGGAGCGGGTCGGGCTGCCGCGCGAGCGCGTGGACCACGAGGCGTTCCTGGCCGAGCTCGAGGTGCGCTCCGAGCCCTGCTCGTCGGTGTCCGAGGCGATCGGGCAGCTCTCGGAGGGCCGCGCCGCCGCGCGCGCGGCGGGTGCCACGCTGATGGGCGCCGGGCTCCATCCGGCCGCCGAGCTGTTCGACGTCCGGCTGGTGCAGTCCGAGCGCTACGAGCGCCTCGAGCGCCGGATGCGCGATCTGATCAAGCGCACGCCGGAGTGTGCGCTCCACGTGCACGTGGGCATGCCGGACCCCGAGACCGCCACCCACGCGATGAACGGCCTGCGCGCCGCGCTGCCGCTGCTGCACGGCCTGGCCGCGAACTCGCCGTACTGGTTCGGCCGCGACTCGGGCCTCGCCAGCTCGCGGGCGGCGATGATCCGGGCCTACCCGGGTCGCGGGATCCCGCCCTTCCTGCGCTCGTGGGACCACTATCTGGAGCAGCTCGACGCGGTGCGCGCCGGCGGCGGCCCCACCGACAGCACGATGGTCTGGTGGGACGCTCGGCCCCAGCCGCGGCTCGGCACTGTCGAGCTGCGCGAGCTCGACGTCCAGTCGGACCTGGGCGCGGCCGGCGCGCTCGCCGGGCTCGCTCGGGCGATCGTGCGCCAGGCAGCCGAGGAGCCGCCCCGGGAGCCGGTGCCGGAGCAGGCTCTCCACTGGTCGAGCTTCCGCGCGGCTCGCGACGGACTCGAGGCCGAGATCCACCACGACGGGCGCGTCGTGCCGCTGCGCGACGTGGCGCGGGAGCTGCTCGACAAGCTGGATGGCGACGACCCGCTCGAGGGCATCGAGCGGATCGTGGCCTGGGGGACGGGGGCCGACCGGCAGCGCGCCGCGCACGGGCGCGGCGGCATGCCGGGGGTCCTGCGGCACCTGGTGGAGGAGACGGCTCGCGCCGTCCCCTGAACGAAGGCAGATCGCGCGCACCCGGCCGAGCCGGGTGTGCGCACACTGCGCCGCGCTACGCGGCGTCGCGCAGCGCAGCTACGACGTCGTCCTGCGCCAGCCGGCGCAGGGCACGGTCCTCGAGCTGGCGGACGCGCTCGCTCGAGAGGCCCAGCTTGCGGCCGGTCTCCCGCAGCGCGTGCGGCTGCTCGCGCGCGAGGCCGAAGCGCAGCGTGATGATGTCGCGCTCGACCTCCGGGAGGGTGTCAACCGCCTCCCGCAGGCGCTCGTCCTCGATGCCGGCAACGACCTCGTCCTCGACGGCCGGGCCCTCGCCCGCGATCAGGTCGCCGAGGGCGGTCTCGCCGTCCTCGCCGACGCCCTGGTCGAGACTCGTCGGGCCGCGATCGGCGCGGCGGATGTCGGCCACCTCGTCGATCGGCAGGTCCACGAACTCGGAGATCTCCTCCTCCGTCGGCTGGCGCCCGAGCTGGACGGCGAGCTTGCGCTCGGCGTCCTGGATCTTGCGCGCCCGCGCCACGATGTGGACCGGGAGGCGGACGGTGCGGCCCGAGTTGGCGAGCCCGCGCCCGATCGCCTGGCGGATCCAGAGCGTGCCGTAGGTGGAGAACTTGAAGCCCTTGCGCCAGTCGAACTTCTCGACAGCGCGGATCAGGCCGAGCATGCCCTCCTGGATGAGGTCACCGAGGGGGAGGCCCTGGCCCTGGTACTTACGCGCGACCGAGATCACGAGACGCAGGTTCGCGTTGATCATCCGCTCCTTGGCAGCGAGGTCACCGCGCTCTATGCGCTTGGCGAGCTCCACCTCCTCCTCGGCGGTGAGAAGGGGGTGCCGTCGCGCCTCGTTGAAGAAGAGCTGGAGGGAATCCTCGAGCTCGACGGGAGCGATGTGGCGGGTCTCCGGCGTTTCCGCCGGACGGATCAGCGTGTCAGTGGTCGTCATTACTCCTTCGGTTTGATAGTTCGAAGTTCGTCGAAAGTATATACACAATGGACTCTCTGGCGTTACCCAGCGGCCAAAGAGGTTGTCCTACCGGAGTCAACGTGGCGCGAAACAACCTTGTTGCGGTTGCCGCGTATCCGTGCATACCCTTCGGGGCGATGCAGGTCAGCGCTCCCGACCGCGACCAGCTCCGCACGTTGGCCGAGCTGAAGCTCGACCGGCCGCTCGTCCTCAGCCTCTACCTGGACCTCGATCCCTCACGCTTCGGCACGCCGCCGGCGCGCGCGACCGCCGTCAGGTCCCTGCTCGACCAGGCCGAACGGTGCGTTCGCGAGCGCAACGGCCTCTCGCACGCGGACCGCGCCTCGCTCCAGGCGACCGTCGAGCGGGTGGCCACGTTCCTCGAGCGCGAGCTGCCCACCGAGGGCGCGCATGGCGTCGCCCTGTTCGCGAGCGAGAGCGCTGGGCTGTTCGAGCCGATCAAGCTGCCGCGCCCGGTACGCAACCGTGTGGCGATCGGACACTCGCCGCTCGTGGGCCCGCTCGCAAGGCTGGAGCGACGCGAGCGCTGGTGCGTGGCGCTCGTGAGCCGGCGCGACGCACGCATCTTCCGGGGCTCGCCCGACGGCCTGCGCGAGATCGAGCAGATCCACGACACCGTGTTCGGCCAGCACGACAAGGGCGGCTGGTCCCAGGCGCGCTTCGCCCGTGGCATCGAGAAGGAGAAGGACGACCACCTGCGCCACGTCGGCGAGTCGCTCCTGCGCCACTTCAAGCGGCGCCCGTTCCAGCGGCTGATCGTGGGCGGCCCGCGCGAGGTGGCGGCCGACTTCGAGTCGAAGCTTCACGGCTACCTCCGGGACCGCCTGGCCGGCCGCATCGAGGTCGACGTCGACCACTCGACGCCGCAGCAGGTCCTCGCCGCCGCCCAGCCCCGGATCGACGAGCTGGAGCGCGCCCGCGAGTCCGAGGCGCTCGAGCGGATCGGGGAGCGCGGGGTGGCGGGCATCGAGAGGGTGCTCGAGGCCCTGAACGAGCGTCGCGTGGAGACGCTGATCCTCGACGAGCAGTTCGCGGGCGTTCCGGGCGTGCAGTGCAGCGAGTGCGGCTGGCTCGGCCTCGAGGGGGAGACCTGCCCGGCTGACGGCTCGCCGACGGTCGAGTTCGAGGACCTCACGGACGGGGCGATCGAGCTGGCGCTCCAGCAGTCCGCCGAGCTGCTGGCCGTGCGCTACGACCGCGACGCCATCGCGGCGCGCGGCGAGGCGGGCGCGCTGCTGCGCTTCTAGGCGGCCGGTGCGCTCGCCGCGGGCTCGCGTCCGCAGGCGGCGCGCAGCGCATCGCGCAGGGCGCGCTGGTGCCTGAGCGGCAGGGCGGCGATTTCGGGCGGCGGCTGGCTCATCTGCCGGAAGACGGTGGCGCGCACCTGCTCGCCGGCGGGCGTCAGCCGCAGCAGCTTGACGCGCCGGTCGTGGTCGGCGGTGCGGCGCTCGATCAAGCCGCGCGCCTCGAGCCGGTCGACGATGCCGGTCACGTTCGAGTTGTCGCAGAACAGCAGCGCCGCCAGGGAGCTCATCGGGATCCCGTCGCCGGACTCGATCAGGCGCAGCGCATGGAGCTGCATGGGGGCCAGGCCCATGTCCTGCGCGAGTGCCATGAAGCGCGGCTTGTTGGCCTGCATGATGTGCCAGATGAGCTGCCAGGCCTCGGCAGCCGGATCGTCCGTGCGCTCCATGGTCGAGGCCGATAATAATCGAATCTTTAGATAGTTGACAAGGTCAAGTATCGTGGTAGCGTGCCGGGCATGGCAGAGCGCGATACGGCGATCGAGGCGGTCGGCCTCGTCCGTGAGTTCAAGAAGGGCCCGCGCGCCGTCGACGGGATCGACCTGACGGTCGCCGCGGGCGAGGTGTACGGCTTCCTCGGGCCCAACGGCGCCGGCAAGTCGACGACGGTGCACATGCTCACCACCCTGCTGCCGCCCACCGACGGCGTGGCGCGGGTGGCCGGGCACGACGTGGTGAAGGAGGGGGCGGCCGTGCGCGGGGCAATCGGCGCGGCGCTGCAGGAGGCGGCGCTCGACCCCTTCCTCACGGCCCGGGAGCACATGAAGCTTCAGACCGCCATGCACGGGATGCGCGGCGCCGAGGGGCGCGAGCGCACCGACGAGCTGCTCGAGCGGGTCGGCCTCGTGAACGCGGCCGACCGGCGCGTCGGCGGCTTCTCAGGCGGCATGAAGCGCCGGCTCGACCTCGCCCTCGCGCTCGTGCACGGGCCGCGGATCCTCTTCCTCGACGAGCCCACCACGGGCCTCGACCCCCAGAGCCGCAAGGCCCTCTGGGCGGAGGTCCGGCGCCTCACGGCCGACGACGGGGTCACGGTCTTCCTCACCACGCAGTACCTCGAGGAGGCCGATGTGCTGGCCGACCGGGTTGGAATTATCGACAACGGCCGCATCGTGGCTGAGGGCACGCCGGAGGCGCTCAAGGACGAGATCGGGCGCCCGAGCGTGGAGGCCACGCCCTGCGCCGCCGGCGAGCTCGAGCGCACCAACGCGGTCCTCGGGCGCTTCGGCGAGGACGTGCCCGGCTCCCCCAAGGCGGCCGCCGTCCGGCTCGAGGCGGGCGCGCAGCTCGCTGACGTGGTGCGCGCGCTCGACGCGGAGGGGATCGAGATCCAGGACCTCCAGCTGCACGCGCCCTCCCTCGACGACGTGTTCCTCGCCAAGACAGGCCGCTCGCTCGAGGGCGCCGCGGAGGCCGAGGCCACCGAATCCGAGGACCGGGCCGAGCGCGACCCGGACGCGCTGGCGGCGTGAGCCGTTCGTCACTTGCACTCCAGGTGGGCGTGCTCGCCCGCCGCTCGGTGGTGCGCACGCTGCGCCAGCCGGCCATGGTCATTCCCGCCGTGCTGTTCCCGCTGATCCTGCTCTCGATCAACAGCGGTGGCCTCGACAGCGCGACCCGGATCCCGGGATTCCCGACCGACTCCTACTTCCAGTTCGCCCTGGCGCTCGCGTTCGTCCAGGGCGCGCTGTTCTCGTCGAACAGCGCCGGCACGAACGTGGCGAGCGACATCGAGAGCGGCTTTCTCAACCGACTCGCACTCACTCCGCTGCGCCGACTGGCGCTGATGCTCGGGATGCTCGGCGGGATCCTCGCGCTCGGGCTCATCCAGGCTATGACGTTCCTGGGGGTGGGGTGGGTGTTCGGCGCCGAGTTCGAGGCCGGGATCCCCGGCGCCCTGACAATCGTGGCGCTGTCGCTCCTGATCTCGCTGGGCTTCGGCTGCATCGGCGCGTTCGTGGCGCTCAGGGCCGGCAACGGCGAGGCCGTCCAGGGCGCTTTCCCGCTGCTCTTCGCCGCGCTCTTCCTGTCCTCGATGTCGCTGCCGCGCAACCTGATCGAGAACGACTGGTTCCAGACGGTGGCCACCTGGAACCCGGTCTCCTACATGCTCGAGGGCATCCGCTCGCTCATGATCGAGGGCTGGGACCCCGAGGCCCTCGCGCTCGGGTTCGCCTGCGCGGGCGGAATCGCGCTTCTCTCCCTCCTCGCCGCATCGTCGGCGCTTCGCACCCGGATGGTGCGCACATGAGCCGCGGCAGCTTTACGTCGGTGGCGCGCGCCGTGGGCTGGCGCAACATCCACAACTGGGTGAGCAACCCGGCCCTGTTCGTGCCGTCGCTGCTGTTCCCGCTCTTCTTCTTCATGGCGTTCGCGGGGGGGCTCTCGCGCGTGGACAGCGTGCCCGGCTTCGACTACGACGCCGGCTACACGACCTTCGTCTACGGCTTCGTGCTGCTACAGACGAGCGCATTCGGCGGCGTGTTCACATCGTTCGGCATCGCGCGCGACTTCGAATCGGGCTTCTCCCGGCGCCTGCTGCTCTCGGCGGAGAACCGTGGCGGGATCATCGGCGGCTACTGGCTCGCCGGGCTCACCCGGGCGCTGATGTCGATCACCGTGATCACCGCGATCGCCCTGCTCACGGGGCTTCACATCGACGGGGGCGTGGTGGACCTCGCAGGGCTGTACGTGCTCGTGCTGGTGGTGAACGCGTTCGCCATGCTGGCCGGCACCGGGGTCGCGATGCGGCTGCGCACCATGCAGGCCGGCCCGGCCATCCAGGTGCCGTTCTTCCTGCTGCTCTTCATGGCCCCGGTATGGGTCCCGTACGACCTGCTCACGGGCTGGGTCGACACCGCCGCGGCGTTCAACCCCTTCACGCTCGTGCTCGAGGCCAACCGCGGCTTCCTCGCGGGCGATCCGACCAAGGTGCTGCCCGCCTTCCTTGTCGTGCTGGCGCTCGTGTCCGTGAGCCTGCTCTGGGCGCGCGGCGGCTTGAAGAGCGCCGAGCGTGCGGCCTGAGCCGAGCCGGTCGCGCGGTACGCTGCCCGCATGGCAGACGAGGTGCATGAGGTCGTGGAGGGCGCCGGCTACGCGGTGGCGAACGTCGACTCGCTGGCCGACGGCCCGGGCTTTCGCAAGGTGCGCAGGGCACTCGGGGTCACCGCGTTCGGCGTCAACGCGATCGAGATCCCGCCCGGCTACGAGACCGGGCGTCACTACCACGAGAAGCAGGAGGAGCTCTACTTCGTGCACCGCGGCCGCGTGGAGATGACCTTCGACGACGGGGAGTCGCACGTGCTCGGCCCCGGCGGGGTCGCGCGCGTGGACGCCGCCACGATCCGCCAGGTCAAGAACGTGGGGGACGAGCCGGCGGTCTACCTCGTCACGGGCGGGAAGGACGGCTACGTGGGGCGCGACGGCAAGCTTGCCGAGGGCGAGACCAGCCGCTTCGGCGCGGCGGGCCGCCCCGGCTGAGCCTTCCCGTGCGGGGCCGGCGGCCCTGGCGGTCGCGGTCGCGCTCGTCGCCGTGCTGGCGGCGCCCCTGCCATCGGCGGGACGGCCGCTGCCGGACGCTCAGCGCTGCCCCGTTTTCCCGCGCGAGAACCACTGGAACCTGCGCGTCGACCACCTGCCCGTGCACCCGAGCGGACGCGATCGTGCGCTCGATCGGCGCGGGCGAGACGATGCACGCGGACTTCGGCTCGGGGCTCTATCAGGGCAGGCCGATCGGCATTCCGTTCACAACGGTTCGGCGCTCCCAGCCGAGGGTGCCGGTGAGCTTCGAGTACGCGAGCGAGTCCGACGGCCGACGCTACCCGCTGCCACGGGGCGTGCCGATCGAGGGCGGGCGCGCATCGGACGGCGACCGCCACGTGATCGTGGTGGATCGCTCGCGCTGCCGGCTCTTCGAGCTGTTCGCGGCCCACCCGCGCGCCGGCGGCAGGCGCTGGGAAGCCGGCTCGGGCGCGATCTGGGACCTACGCTCGAACCGGCTGCGCCCGCGCGGCTGGACCTCCGCCGACGCCGCGGGACTGCCGATCCTGCCCGGCCTGGCACGCTACGACGAGGTACGGCGCGGCCGCATCGACCACGCCCTGCGCTTCACCGCCGAACGCACCCGGCGCGCCTTCGTGTACCCCGCGCGCCACTTCGCCTCCGAGCTCGACGATGCCGACCTGCCGGCCATGGGTCAGCGGCTGCGGCTGCGCGCGAGCTTCGACATCTCGGGCTTCCCGCGCCAATCGCGGGTGGTGCTGTCGGCGCTCAAGCGCTACGGCATGATCCTGGCCGACAACGGGTCGTCCTGGTACGTGAGCGGCGCGCCGAATCGCGGCTGGGACAATGACGACCTGCACTCCCTCGGGCGCGTGCCGGGGCGCGCGTTCGAGGTGGTCGACACGAGCCGTTTGCCGCGTCCGTAGGCGGGTACCCCGCCCTCATGTGGGGATTGACAACCGTCGTGGCAGCCGCGGCTCTCGCGATCGCCGCGATGTCGTTCGCTTTCGCGGGCGGCGCCGTTATCGTGGCCGTCCCGCTGGGACTCCTGGCGGTGGGCCTCGCGTTCATAGTCGAGGTCAAGCGCAAGCGCACGCAGTCGCAGCTGATCCACAGCCACCGCGAGGACGCGAAGACCGACAAGGTCGACTTCACCGCGCGGGACCGCCAGACGCTCTCGACCGACTGAACCCGGGTGCCGCCGGTCCGGATCGGCTGCTCGGGCTGGAACTACGACGACTGGCGCGGCGGCCTCTATCCCGAGGGCCTCGGCAAGGGGCGCTGGCTCGAGCGCTACGCCGAGGTGTTCGACACCGTGGAGGTCAACTCGACCTTCTACCGCCTGGCCTCCCGTGACGCCGTCCGCCGCTGGGTGGATCAGACGCCGGAGGGCTTCGTATTCGCGGCCAAGGCGAGCCGCTACCTCACCCACGTCCGCCGCCTGAAGGAGATCGAGACCGGGATCGCTCGCTACTACGAGCGCATCGAGCCGCTCGTGGAGGCCGGCAAGCTCGGGCCGGTCGTCTGGCAGCTGCCGGCCAGCTTCCGAGCCGATCAGAAGCTGCTCCGGGCGGTGCTGCCGCTGCTGCCGCACGGACGGCACTGCTTCGAGTTCCGCCACGAGAGCTGGTTCCGCCCCGAGATCTACGAGCTGCTGCGCGCACACGGTGCGGCGCTCGTGATCGGCGACCACCCGAAGTGGCCCTTCCAGGCGCGCGAGCTCACGGCCGACTGGACGCTCGTGCGCCTGCATCACGGTCACCGCGGTCGGCGGGGGAACTACTCGGAGACCGAGCTCGACGAGTGGGCGAGGCGCATCGCGCGGATGCGCCGCCGAGCCGAGGTGCTCGTCTACTTCAACAACGACTGGGAGGGGTTCGCGGTCGCAAACGCCCGCTCACTGGCGAGGCGTGTATCGCCCGGTCGCGGGTAGGGGCAGACGATGGCCGACACCTCACAAGACACGCTCACCCAGTACCTCCGGGACGTACATTCGATCGAGGAGCAGGCCCTCGTCCAGCTCCGGCGCGCGCCGGCCATCGCCGGCGACGAGTCGCTCGGCGACGTGTTCCGCGACCACCTGAGAGAGACCCAGGCCCAGGAGCGCCGGGTGCGCGAGCGCCTGGCGGGGCGGGGAGCGGAACCCTCACGGCTGAAGGACGTGGCCGGCCAGGCGGGCGGTTACGGGATGCTCCTGTTCGCCCGCTCCCAGCCGGACACGCCCGGCAAGCTCACCGCGCACGCCTTCTCCTACGAGCACCTCGAGCTGGCGGCGTACGAACTGCTTGCGGCCGCCGCCGAGCGGGAGGGCGACGAGGAGACGGTCGCGCTCGCGCGCGCGATCGGCGAGGAGGAGAGCGCGATGGGCGCGCGCCTGGCCGAGAACTTCGACCGCGCGGTCGACGCGTCCCTGCGTGGGGTGTCGGCCAGCGAGCTGCCCGATCAGCTCGTGAGTTACCTCGCCGACGCGCACGCGATCGAGTCGCAGGCGCTCCAGCTGCTCGAACACCCGCCGGTCGACGGCGATTCGGAGCTTGCCGCCGTGTTTCGCGGGCATCTCGAGGAGACCCGCGGGCACGAGGAGGCGCTGCGTGCCCGGCTCGAGGCGCACGACGCGCGCCCGTCGCGCTTCAAGGACACCCTGCTCCGGATCGGCGGGCTGAACCTCGGGGGCTTCTTCGGGGTCCAGCCCGGCACGAGGGCGAAGCTGGCCGGCTTCGCGTTCGCGTTCGAGCACCTCGAGATCGCCGCCTACGAGCTGCTCGCCCGCGTGGCCTCGCTGGCGGGCGACCGTGAGACGGAGGCGGTTGCGCGGCGCATCGCCGGCGAGGAGCGCGCCGCGGCCGCGGCCATCCGCGAGTGCTTCGAGCCGAGTATCGAGAAGGTGCTCTCGAGCTAGCGAACCGTCACTTGCCCTCGCGGTCGAACGCCAGGCCCGCGATCGCGTCGAGGAGCACGCCCGGTCCGCGTGAGGCCAGCTTCGCCAGCGCCTCGGGACCGCCGGGGCCAACCACGGGATCGTCGTCCTCGATTCCCTTCACGACCTTCGTCGCCCAGGCGGCGGGATCGTTGTGGCCCCAGCCGGACGCGTCCTTCACGAACGGCTCGTAGGCGGCCTCGGTCTCGTCCATCATGTCCGTTGCCACGCCCGGCGTGACCAGATGCGTGACACCCACACCGGTTCCTTTCAGCTCGCGCCGCAGCGACTCGCTGAAAGCGACTATCCCCGCCTTGCTGGCCGCGTACGGCGCCGAGCCCGGGAAGTGCACGTAGCCGGCGATGCTCGCGTTGTTCACGATCTTGCCGCGCCCGCGCCGCAGCATCGCGGGCAGCACGAGCTGGGTCAGGTGAATGGTCGCGACGAGGTTGACCTGGAACAGCTCGTAGATCACGTCCAGGCGCTGGTCCTCGAGGCGACCGCCCTCGAACACGCCCGCGTTGTTCACGAGTACCCCGACGCGCGAAAGATCCTCGCCAAGCCCGCTCGCCGAGGCCTCGATCGACTCGTGTGTGGAGAGGTCCACCAGCACCGGCCGCACCTCGAGGGCATGCGAGGTCTGAGGTGGCTCGAAGCGGTCAAGGGCACGGACGCCCGCGAGCACGCGGACGTCGCGGGTCGCAAGTTCCTGCACCAGGGCGCTCCCGATTCCCCCGCTGGCTCCGGTCACGAGCACCGTCTCTCCGGAGAGGTTCATCCGCCGCGGCTACCCGAAGGGTGTGGGAGGAAACCGCTGCTGGCGCATCGAGACGGGAGCGGGCGGCGGCGCTTCCCCCGCTCGACTCGTAGAGCTCCATCGCGTTAGATGAGGGGCAACGCCGCCGCCCTCATGCCTCCTTCCCAAGACCGTGGCCGTCAACCGCGAGCGCCTCAAACATCCGGGCGGAGGGGGATACCATGGGGACCGGTATGGGGGTCGATCCCACCACCCGCGACGCACCTCCGCAGGAGCCGTCCGGGCGCCTGCTCGCCGAGGTGTCGAACGCGATAGTGGTGATCTACAAGGATTGCTACGGGAAGGGTCCCACCAAGGCGCGCACGACCTTCGACGAGGACATGCTCGTGTGCGTGCTCGAGGGAGGCTTTCAGGCCAGCGAGCGGACGCTCCGCGACGCGGGCCGAAGCGAGGTCGTGACGGAGAACCGCGAGGCCTTCCAGGAAGTGCTGCGAGAGCGGTTCATCTCGACGGTCGAGGAGCTGACCGGCCGCAAGGTCAGAGCGGCCTTGAGCGGTGTGGATCCCGAGACCGAGGTGAGCGCCGAGATCTTCCTGCTCGAGCCGACGGCAGAGCTAGGCGACGAGCATGAGCCGGTCCATGCCTAGGCCGAGCAGACCAATCAGACGATCGCCTCGAGCGGGCGGGTGTTCAGGACGTCCGCGGCTGTGGCCCAGCCTCGCCGCGCCGTGGCCACGGAGAGCGCCATGTTCCCAAGGCCGCCCACCGAATGGGCGTCGGTCGAGCACACGATGTGCAGCCCGGCCCGAATGGCGTCGCGGACGTGCTCGCCGCTGAGGTCGAGGCGGCTCGGTAGGCCGTTGACCTCCACGCTCACTCCGTTGTCGAGCGCGACCCCGAACACGCGCTCGAGGTCAAGATCGTTCTCCGGGCGACGGCCGATGAGCCGGCCCTTGGGGTGGCTCAGGCAGCTGACGTGGGGGTTGCGTAGTGCCTCCTCGACGCGTTTCGTGAGCTCGTGCCGAGGCATCCGCTGCCCGGCATGCACGCTCGCCTGGACCCAGTCGAGCTCGGCCAGCACGTCGTCGGGCAAGTCGAGCCGGCCATCGGGCAGGATGTCGCACTCGATCCCGCGGAGGAGGCGGAAGGGCGCCAGCCGCTCGTTCGCGGCCGCGATCTCATCGCCCTGACGGCGGACGTCGTCGGCGCCCAGGCCGCGCACGGCGCCCACGGCGGGCGTGTGATCGCAGATCGCCAGGTACTCGTGGCCGCGCTCGCGGGCGGCGGCTCCCATCTCGAGCACGCTGTCCCTGCCGTCCGACCACGTCGTGTGGCAGTGGAGGTCGCCGCGAATCTCCTTCTCCGTGACGAGCGCCGGGGGGTCCCCGCGAAATGGCTGCTCGCGTAGCTCCGGCGGGCACCAGGGGATGCCGAGGGCGCCGTACAGGGTCGTCTCGTCGGGGGCGGCCGGGAGCGGCCCGAGCCCGTCGACGTAGGCGGCCGACCCCGTGGCGCGCACCAGCTCGGTGCCGAACCGGTCGGGCTCGGCGACCACGAGGCGCAGCGGAACGCCCTCGACGGTGACGCCCAGGGTGCCGCGCTCATCCTCCTCGACGATCGCGACGACCTGGGGCAGCGCGCCGAAGCGGGTCACGACCTCGCGCGGATCATTCGCGGCGCAGACCACGGCGAGCAGCTCGCACGAGTCGCGCAGGCGCCGCGGGTCGCCGGCCGGCTCGCCGCCGAGGGAGGCCGCGACGCTGTGCACGAGCTCCCGGGCGCTGTTCAGCAGGAGGCCGCGGCCGGGTCGCGGACCGGGGTCGCGGGCCAGCGCTTCGAGCAGCCGCGCCTCGGTCTTCGGCCCGACCCCCGGCACCGTCTGCAGCCGGCCGGCGGCCGCCGCCTCGCGCAGCTCGCCGGCGTTCCGAACGCCGAGGGCGCGCGCGAGCTCGACCGAGCGGCGCGCGCCGAGTCCCAGATAGCGCCCAAGCCCGACCAGATCCGGGGCCACCTCGCGCTCGAGCTCGGCAAGCTCGGCGATCGCGCCCGTCTCCACGAGCTCGCGTAGCCGCGCCTCGATCCCGGGCCCGATTCCGCGCAGCTCGCGCACGCGCCCGGTGCGAACCAGCTCATCGACCGGCAGCGCGGCGGACCGGACGGTGTCGGCGGCGCGCCGGTAGGCGCGCGCCATGTACGGGTTCGCGTCGGCGAGCTCGAGTACGGACGCGAAGCTCTCCAGGCGGTCGGCGATCTGGGCGTTGTCCATTCGGGTCAAGTCCCGTAAGTCTCACTCCAGCTCCGCGACGTTGCGGCCGCGGGCGAAGAAGTCCCAGATCTCAACGACGTTCCCCTCGGGATCCTCGAAGTAGATGGACCGGTCGCCGCCGTCGTGCACCACCGGGCCGCGTACGGCGACCCCGGCCGTGTTCAGCCGCGAGACGAGCCCCTCGAGGCGGTCCGGCCCGGCCGAGAAGGCGAAGTGAACGTGCCGCCCGCCCTCGTCGCCGAACTCCTTCGCGCCCGGACACCAGAGGCCCAGCCGCGTGCGCGGCCCGCACGCCAACCACGTGCGCTCGTCGCCCCGTGACAGAACTCTGAGGCCGAGCACTTCGGAGTAGAACGACTCGAGGAGGGACCGGTCGGTCGTCTCCAGGGTGAGCTCGCAGATCCCGTCAACAGGCGCGCGCATTCCATAGGTACGCGTGGGCGGCCTTCGAAGGATCTCGGTCGACCACAGGGGATGGCGGGGACGGCGCGAATCAGGTCCCATGGCCCGAATAGCGGTGGCCTGCGTCAGCCTGCTGGTTGCGAGCGGTTGCGGTACTGGGAGCTCGGAGCGGGCGGTCTCCGAGACGGTCGGGCGCTTCCAGCGCGCGCTCGCCGCGGACGACGGCCGGGCGGGCTGCGCCGAGCTCACCGCAGCTGCTCGCCGGACCCTCGAGCTGGACGAGATGAAGCCCTGCCCCGCCGCCCTGCTCGATCTCGATCTCCTGGGTGGTGGAGCAGCCGCCGAGGTGCAGATCGCGATCACGTCCGCGCGCGCCCGGGTGCCGGGCCGCGGCTCGCTCTTCCTCGACCAGACGCCCACGGGCTGGCGCATAGGCGCGGCCGGGTGCGTGCCCGGCAGGTTCGACGGCCCGTACGACTGCGAGCTCGATTGATGCGCGGGCCGGGGGCGATGATGGCCGTCTACTGCGCGATCATCGCGAGCGGGATCGTGCTGGCGCTCGTTCTCGGGCTGACGCATCAGTGATGCGCCGCCTGCTGCGCGAGAACGGGCTGTCGATCGTCTTCCTTGCGCTGTTCGTGGTTGCGCTGGTGCTCCAGGCGATCGCGGGCCACGCGCTCTTCAACGACGAGCAGCAGCA
This sequence comes from Thermoleophilaceae bacterium, assembly GCA_035650215.1. GTDB lineage: Bacteria > Actinomycetota > Thermoleophilia > Solirubrobacterales > Thermoleophilaceae > JACVRW01. The sequence continues at coordinate 7,716 of DASRIC010000061.1, read as the reverse complement.
GCACAGCGAGCCTCCGATCGGCTTCTGGCGCTACGTCCTCTCGTCGTCCTACCTCTCCGCCGTGATGGAGAACTGGCAGTCGGAGTACCTGCAGTTCACGCTCTTCATCCTGCTCACGGTCTGGCTTCTTCAGAAGGGCTCGCCCGAGTTGAAGCCGCTGCACGAGGCCGGCCGCGAGTCCGACAGCGATCAGCAGATCGGACGCCACGCGGGCGCTGATGCCCCGAGATGGGGACGCGTAGAGGGGCTGCGGCGAGTCATCTTCGAGAACTCGCTCCTCATCCTGAGGGGGTGATCTGGCTCTCCACGTGGCTCGCCCAGTCCGTGACAGGGGCCACCGACTACAACGCCGAGCGTCTTTCGCACCAGCAGGACCCACTCTCGTGGTGGGACTATCTGAGGAGCGCCGACTTCTGGGAGCGCACGCTGCAGAACTGGCAGTCGGAGTTCCTGGCCGTCGGCTCGATGGTGATCTTCGCGGTCTATCTCCGCCAGCGTGGCTCGCCCGAGTCCAAGCCGGTCGGCGCCGCGCATCGCGCGACCGGCGTCGAGAGCTGACGAGACGTCATCTGTCGATGACGTCGCGCTCCGGCGCTTCGGTGGGCTCGGCCTCGGGGTCCTGAGAGGGATGCGGCTCGCTGGTGCTGGTCGCGCCCGTCGGCGCATGAGGCGCCGCGCCGGGCTTATGGCCGACCTCGGGGTCCCGCGGGTCCTCGCGGTGCTCGTAGGGGTCCGGCCACTCCGTCGGATCGGGCTCGCCCACCGGGTTGTTCAGGGCGTGGTGTGGCTCGGCGTCCTTCGACCGGTCCCCGGGCTCCACCTCGGCGGGCGTCGCGTCCGACACGCCGTTCGTGGGGTCCTCGGTACGACCCGGGGCGGCCTCCTCAGGAAGGTGCAGCAGGTTCTCGACTCGGTGCACGTCGCTCACCTGCTCCGCACGCGTCCCGAGCAGCTCTACCAGGCTTGCGCTGGCGACCTCCCCGCGCAGCTCCGCCACGCCCGCGGCCACGTTCACCACGACTTTGCCCTTGTCGACGTCCGAGTCCCTGAAGATGGCCGACTCGACCTTCCGCGCTATCGCCGCGTCGCCCGGCGGCTTGCGCCGAGGCGCCCGCTTGGGGCGCCTGGACTGTGCCTTCTTCGGTCGGGGCGCAGGTGGCGCCGCGGGAACGTCGACCGTGCCGTTGCCGCGCAGCTCGTTCAACAGCGAGCCGGCCACGCCGATGGTCATCTTCGCCGGGACGAGCGACAGCCGGGCGACGGAGGAAACAATGCTCTTGATCATGGGGGGTCGTCTTCGGGTCGGGGCAGTCCGTTCATCGACGGTGCCCGGCTCAGGCGAGCGGAAACGTCACCCGGTCGAGTCCGGCGCCGTTGCTCGACCCGCCAACAACCGGGGTTCGCCACGCGGGACCGGGTACCCGTGGTAGCTCCCCGACCCCGAGAGAGGGACCCCGACATGTCCGAGCAGACCACCCGCGATGCCAAGTTGATCCAGTACCTGAACGAGGCTTATGGCAAGGAGAAGGAGCTGGAGCTCGCGCTCGAAGCGCACATCGCGCTCACCACTCGCATGCCGTACAAGAAGCGGCTGCGCGAGCACCTCACCGAGACGAAGAGGCACGGCCGCGAGCTGGCGAAGCGCATCCGGCGCCTCGGCGGGCATGCAGGGCCGCTGCCTCAGGCCGCCCCGGACGCGCTGGCCGGCGCCGCCGAGAAGGCTCAGGCGGTCGCATCCAAGGGGCTGGCGGCGGCCAAGGGGCCGCTTCACGCGGTCCGCGGCACCGGCGAGAACGAGAAGATGCTGAAGAACGCGAAGACCGAGTACTTCAGCGAGCACGAGGAGATCGCGACCTACACGGCGATCGAGACGTTCGCCGAGGCCGTCGGCGACGCCGAGACCGCCAAGCTCGCGCGCACCATCCGCCGGGACGAGGAGCGCATGGCGAGATTTCTCGAGCGCCAGATCTCGACGCTGGCCCGGGCGGTGGCGACCGAGGAGGTGCCCGCGCGCGAGCGGCGGGGCTCCGGGGCCAAGCGACGCGCGGCCTGAACCGGCGCTCGCCGGGTAAGCGAGACATATGAACCGCCTCCGTGAGATAGAAGCGCTCGGCCAGTCGGTGTGGCTCGACAACCTCAACCGCCAGCTGCTCGACGGCGGCGACCTCGAGCGGTTGATCGCCGAGGACGGCCTGAGCGGGGTGACCTCCAACCCCACGATCTTCGAGAAGGGGATGGGGCACTCAGACCGCTACGACGACGCCTTCCGGGAGGCTCTCGACGACACCGAGGACCCACAGGAGCTGTTCGAGCGCCTGGCCTACCAGGACGTTCGCGACGCGGCCGAGCTGCTGCGGCCGACCTTCGAGGCGACCGAGGGGGCCGACGGCTACGTCTCGTTCGAGCTCCCGGCGTCGCTGGCCCGCGACCGCGACGCCTCCGTGGCGGAGGCGCGCCGCCATCGGGACGCGATCGGCCGCGCGAACGTGCTCATCAAGGTGCCGGGCACCGAGGCCGGCCTGGGCGCGTTCGAGGAGCTGACCGCGGGTGGGGTGAACGTGAACGTCACGCTCCTGTTCGCGGTGTCCCGCTACGAGGAGATCGCCGCGGCCTACGTGCGCGGGCTCGAGCATCGCCTCGAGGCGGGCGAGTCCGTGGATCGGTCGGCCTCGGTTGCGAGCTTCTTCGTGTCGCGGGTGGACACCAAGGTCGACGAGGCGCTCGACGGCACGGGGCGTGAGGACCTGCGCGGCAGGGCGGCGGTTGCAAACGCCAAGCTGGCCTACCGCTCGTTCACCCGCATCTTCTCGGGCGAGCGCTGGGAGCGGCTGGCCGCGGCGGGCGCCGCGCCGCAGCGCCCGCTCTGGGGATCGACGTCGACGAAGAACCCCGACTACTCGGACACGCTCTACGTCGACGAGCTGATCGGCCCGCACACGGTGAACACGATGCCCGACGCGACGATCGAGGCAGCGCGTGACCACGCAACCGCCGAGCGAACCGTCGACCGCGACGTGGACGCCGCCGAGACCGTGATGCGCGAGGTGCGCGAGGCGGGCGTCGACGTGGACGACATCGTCGAGCGTCAGCTCGTGGACGAGGGCGTGCAGGCGTTTGCGGACTCCTACGAATCGCTGCTCGAGACGCTCGAGCGCAAGGCATCCGAGCTGAGGACGGGCGCCGGGCACGGCGGCTGAGCGCGATGTCGCTCACCTTCGGCACCGGCCCGCTCGCGCCGCGCCCGGCCGGCGTCTTCAACGGCTCGCTCGGCCTCCCGGAGACGGTCCTGTTCTTCGATCCATACCTGCCGCGGGTGCGCGCGCTGCTCGACGGCGAGACCGTGGCCGACAGCCTCGCGACCAAGCTCCTCCACGAGAGTGGCCGGCTGCCGGTCTTCTACTTCCCGCTCGGCGACGTGCGCACCGACCTGCTCGAGCCCTCCGACACCTCGGTCGAGGTTGCCTCGAAAGGGGTGGCGAGCTACCGCACGCTTCGTGGCCGGAAGCGGGCGGTGACCGATGCCGCGTGGGTCTTCGAGTCTCCGGTCGAGGCCGCCGGTTTCCTCGCCGGCCACCTCGCCTTCGACTGGACGGCGATCGACGAGTGGTTCACCGAGGACGAGCTGGTGCTCGGCCATCCGCGCGACCCCTACAGCCGTATCGAGGTGCTGAGGTCGACCCGCCACGTGCGCGTGCTTCTCGAGGGCGAGCTCCTGGCGGACACGCGACGGGCAAAGATCCTCTACGAGACAGCGCTGCCGCCGCGCTTCTACATCCCCGCCGCCGACGTGCGCACGGAGCGGCTCGTGCCGAGCCCCAACCGCTCGCGCTGCGCCTACAAGGGCTCCGCCTCGTACTGGCACGTGCGGGTGGGGGACCGGCTCGCGGAGGACCTGGTCTGGACCTACCGGAATCCGGCCCACGACGCCCTGCCCGTGGCCGACATGCTCTGCTTCTTCAACGAGCGGGTGGACCTCGAGGTCGACGGCGAGCGCGCCGAGCGCCCGCGAACCCAGTGGTCGCGGGCCGCCGATCAGGAACACGCGGGCGCGTCGGCGCTCCAGGGGCTGATGGGCAGCCGCTAGAGCGCCGCCGGCCGGGAGTCAGGCAGCCTCGGCCGCGGTCGAGAGGCGGTCGAGCGCTCGTCGCAGCAGGCGCGAGACGTGCATCTGGGAGTAGCCGATCCGCTCGCCGATCTCGCGCTGCGTGAGGTCGCTCCTGAACCGCAGCTCGACCACCTGTCGCTCCACCTCGGGAAGCGCTCGCCAGGTGCTGGCGATCGCGTCGCGATCCTCCACGAGCTCGTAGGCGGGGTCGTCGTTGCCCATGAGATCGACAAGCGTCGCCGATTCGTCCTCGTCGCGCGAGGTCGGCTGGTCGAGCGATGCGGCCTCGTAGCTCGCCGACGCCTCCTGCGCCTCGAGAACGTCCTCGATGGAGCAACCGAGTGAGGCCGCAACCTCTCGCACCTTGGGCGAACGGCCGAGCCGCTTCGACAACTCCTCCGTCTCGCGGCTCACGGCCAGCGAGCGCTCCTGCAGGTCGCGCGGCACGTGCAGCGACCATCCCTTGTCGCGGAAATGCCGCTTGAGCTCGCCGAGGATCGTCGGCGCCGCGTAGCTCGTGAACTTCGAGCCGCGGCCGGGCTCGAAGCGGTCGATTGCCTTGACGAGGCCGAGGCAGGCGACCTGAAGCAGGTCGTCGAACGGCTCGTCCGTGTACGTGTAGCGCAGCGCCAAGTCCCGCGCGAGCGGCAGGAACCGCTCCGCTAGCTCCTCGCGGGCGGCGAGGTCACCTTCATCGTGGTAGCGAATCAGGAGTTGGCGCTCGATCTCCCGCGCGTTCTCGCGGGAGCCGGCGCCTGTGTGCCGACCGTTGGGCCAGCCAGGCGATGCGATCGCCAATACGGCCATGTGCTGGGACCTCCGTCGTAAGTGACAAAGGTCCGCTGCGCGACCGCTGGTCCGACCGCACGTCGTCCCTCAGAATCGGGTACGACACTGGCTGAGCCGTCATCCGACTCAGCTGAGCATCTGGTTTCAGTCTGTCCTTCTGGTGCGGATTCTAAACTCCTGCACCTATTCGTCCAAGCGGACCACCCGGACTGCACCAATTCATCTAAACCATTCCGTTGACTGGCGCCGCTCGAATGGGTACCCTTCGACGCCCGCCGCCCCCTGAGCGCGATCAACGAGAGGAGAGCATGGCGTACCTGAACTGCCCGACCTGCCGGCTGACGGTCTACCGACCTGTCCTGTCCCTCGGCGACGAGGACTGCCCACGCTGCCGCGCAAAGCTCGGGCAGGCCAGCAGGCTCTTCCGCTCCTCGCTTCCGCCGCGCCTGCTCGAGACGCGGCGCAAGGCGTCGGGCAAGACGGTGTCTGCGCGCTCGGCGTAGAGGGCGCCTTCTCAGCTTGTCGCCTGGAGGATCCGCTCGATCCGGTTGAGGATGTCCGTGCTGGGGTGTGACAGGGCGCTCGCACGGTCTAGGAGCATCTCGACGTATTCGCGCAGCTGGTCGCCGGACTGGACGCACGCCTCGATGCGGTCCAGGTGATCGGGGTTCGGAAAAGACTCCTGTCGGACGCGGTCGAGCAGGAGCTCGACGTACGCATCTCGAAGTGACGAGCCGGCCATCGCTACCTCCGGGGTTCGAACGGTGGGCTTTCGAGTGCCCGGTCACCCGCGGTCGCAAACGGCGCCGGTGTTCACGTGGACCCGCCTAGCGCCGCATCGGGCACGTTCGAAACAAATGATGCATGCGTTTCCAGGAAGTTCCTGTGGGTAGCTAGTCCATACCAGGCATTTACGCAAGGAGACAGTGATGGCCAAGGATCTGAGCGACAACGTACGCGACGCATTCCAACAGGTGGTCAAGGACGCCGTTAAGAACATCGGTGACTCGAAGCCCGTGAAGAGCGCAAGCAAGAGCGGGAACCTGTCGGGCGCGCGCGGCGTGGCCGCCGGAGCCGGACTGGCCGCCCTCGCGCCTTTAGCGAAGAAGGGATACGACGCCCTGCGCTCCAATGGCGGGCCCAGCCTGCCCAGCCCGAAGCCGGGCAAGGCGGCCGCGAAGGCGGCCTCGTCGATCGGTGATCGGGTCGGCAAGAGCGTCAAGGAAGGCGTGAGTCAGAAGGTCGACGAGGCCGGCGGAGCCGGCGGATTGGCCAAGCAGGCCGCCGGAGGACTTCTTCCAGGTGGCAACTCGAACGGTGGTGGAGGCAACAAAGGCATGCCAGGAGTCGGAAAGGGCCGGCGAATGCCGGTGCAGCAGTCAGTGGATGTGGCTGTCCCGCGGGAGACGGCCTACAACCAGTGGACGCAGTTCGAAGATTGGCCGGAGTTCATGCACCGCGTCACGCGCGTGACGCAGGAGGAGGACAACGAGGTCTCGTTCGCCACCAAGATCTGGACGCGGACGAGGGAGTTCAAAGCTGAGATCGAGACTCAGCGTCCGGACGAGCGGATCAAGTGGACGGTCTCGCAGGGCATCACCCATACCGGCGTCGTCACCTTCCATGAGCTCGCTCCGAGCCTGACGCGGATCGAGCTGAACATGGACGTCGAGCCCGGTGGGATGATCGAGAAGCTGGCGCGCGGCATGCGCAACGTGAAGCGCGCGGCCCGCGGGGACCTTCACAGGTTCAAGGCGTTCATCGAGATGCAGGAGCTGGAGACCGGCGCGTGGCGCGGCGTGATCGAGGAGGGCGAGGTCGTAGAGGAGCACGACCCGTCGTATGACGAGGGCCGGAGCTACAGCGATGTGGACGCCCTCCGCGAGGACGAAGAGGCGGACGACGCGGATCAGGATCAGGATCAGGACGACGAGGACGAGGACGAGGACCAGGGCGAGCGCCAGCAGTCCAGCCAGGCGCAGCGCTCGAGGTCGCGGAGCAGCAGCTCGTCGAACCGGCGCAGCTCGGGCTCGGGCTCCTCGGCAAAGCCGCGTTCGTCGTCCAAGCGCCAGACGCGGAGCCGCGGCTCGACCAACGGCAGCAAGGCCAGCAACGGCGGCGGGTCCAAGCGGTCGAAGTCGTCGAGCGGGTCATCTTCGAGCCGGTCGTCCTCGGGCGGGTCGTCGCGGAGCCGTTCGACCGGCGGCAAGCGCAAGAGCTCGAGCCGGAGCTGACCGGCGAGTGACTGCCGTCGTCAAGGACGCCGTCACCAAGCGCCTCTCGGGCGATCGCCCGTCGGCGTTCAAGGCGGCGCTTGTGGCGAGCGCCGTCGGCCTTGGGGTGGCGGTGCTCGCGTATCGGGTTCTCAGGAGCTAGGAGGCACGGATGCGATTTCCAGGAAGCGGTAACAGGTCGTCGCCTTCGATCGACCTTCGAAAAGTGGCTGTCGCGGCGCTTGCCGCCGCGCTCGAGGACCTGAGTGACTCAGGTAGTCGACGGAACGGCGGTTCCGGCGACCGTCGAAAGGGTCTCGGGGTCGTGAAGGCGGTGGCCGCCGGGGCTGCCGTCGTCACAGCCGGTAAGGCCGCGTTCAAGGGCTATCAGGGCGTGCGCGAACAGTTGCTCGACGACGACGAGGCGTCGGAGGACGAGGAGTTCGACGAAGACGAGGACCTCGCGTTCGAAGACGACGAGGAGTTCGAGGACGAGCCCGAGGCCGAGGAGGAGTTCGAGGACGAGCCCGAGGCCGAGGAGGAGCTCGAGGACGAGCCCGAGGCCGAGGAGGAGCTCGAGGACGAGCCCGAGGCCGAAGAGGAGCTCGA
>DASRIC010000060.1:0-26105 GCA_035650215.1 Thermoleophilaceae bacterium | reverse complement strand
TCGGCCTCGCGCGTACGGGCCGCGACGGTCTCCTCGGCAAGCTGGCGCTTCAGCTCGGCGAGCGCCTCGGTATGGCTAGAACTCATGCGGCGGTGCCCCTTTCGTAGCTTGGTTCAGACGCTCGAATGCCGCCCGTGGAATCCGGACGGAGGAATGCGGACCGCCGAGTTGCACCGCCGGCAGAGCGCCGTCCCGGATCCGCCGCCGAATCGTCGGCTCAGAGCAGCGCAGCAACTCCGCAGCCTCGGCCACCGTCAGGTATGCGCCGCTGCGCTCACGGGTGGTCAATACGGTCATGACCAAAGCGTTGCAGTGGCCCCGTCACGGTTTCTGTCCCCGTTCTGTCCCCGGATGACCTCGTTGTGGCGGCCCAGAAACGACGAAACCCCCGCGCTAGCAGGGGCTTCTTGGAAGGTGAGCGACGGGACTCGAACCCGCGACCGCCTGGACCACAACCAGGAGCTCTACCTGCTGAGCTACGCCCACCACGCTTGCCGGTGCGGCCCCGGCGAGGGCCGGCCGGCTCTCGGAATCTAGCAGCGCTCCGGGGCCCCACAGGGGGCCGTGGGACGGCTTTCAGCGCCTGAGCGTGAGGGCGAGGCCGGCCTGGCGCTCGCCGCCGTTGGCGGTCCGCGCGAGCAGTCCGGCGAGCACGCTGGCGCTGCGGGCGCGCCCCAGCGGGCCGCGTGCGCTGCGCCGGATGCGGAGGACGGTCCGGGCGCCCTTCGGGCCGGAGCTCGAGCTGCCGGACGCGATCTCAACGCGCCCGGAGCCGGCAGCCGGCAGGCCGAGCCTGCGCGCCTCGCTGCGCGAGACCGTGACGCTGCCCGCGAGCGAGCACGACGCCGAGCAGGCGGTGATGAGCGGCAGGCCGCCGCGCACCGTGCGGCGCAGCCGGCCGGCCCGGCGCAGGCCGATCGTGCGGCTGACCGTCATCGAGCCGGCCCCCTCGTTGACCTCGACGCGCAGCCTGGCGTCCGCCGCCGCACGGGAGCGGAGGGCGGAGCGCGCCGCGCGGCTCATGCGCAGGCGCAGGCGGACGGTGCCCCCTTGCGCGAGTGCGGCCGAGCCCGAGCCGAGCTTGACCGGAGCGCCGAGCCGGCGGGCGGTGCGCGGCGAGAGCGACAGGCCGGTCTTGGCGGAGCAGCCCGCGGTGCACGACACGAGCACGGTGAGCCGGCCCGCCAACGCCGCGCCCAGGTCCTCCTCGGCGGGTGCCATCAGCACGCTCGGCGGCGCCGGCGGCGTCGGGCCGACCGGGGCCTTGATACCGAAGCTCGAGCTGTTGCTGACGCCGACGTGCCCGGCCGTGTCGGCCTGCTCGGCCTGCACCGTGTAGGGCCCGTCGGCGAGCGCGGCGGCGTCGACCGACCACGCGCCCGTGCCGGCATCGCGCGGCACGAACAGCGTCTGCGCCGGGAGCCCGGCGGCGAGGGTGCCGTTGAAGAGCTTGACCTTGACCACGCCGTCGTCTCCCGGCAGCCGGCCCGCGCTGCCGGCGATCCGGGGCGTGGTGTCGGAGACGACCGCGCCCGCGGCCGGCTCGGTGAGCGTCACGATCGGGGCCACCTCGTCGGCCGTGATCGTGAACGTGTGCGTGTTGCTGAGGCCGGTGTGCGAGGCGGCGTCTGCCTGCTCGGCCCGCACGGTGTAGACGCCGTCCGGCAGCGTGGACGCGGTGACCGACCAGGCACCCGTGGCCCCGGACCTGGTCGTGAAGAGCGTCTGCGCCACGGGGCCCGACGTGCCCGCGCCCGCGAAGACCTTCACGGTCACCGTGGCCGAGTCTCCGAAGGCGCGGCCGGCGGTGCCGCTGAGCGCCGGCCGCGGCGTGAACACGGTCGCGCCCGCGGCGGGCGCCGCCACGCTCACGACCGGTGCCTCGGTGTCCACCGTCCATTCGGCCTCGGCGGGCGTCTCGTCCGGGTCGCCATCGGCGTCGATCGCGCGCACCCGGAAGCTGTGCTCGCCGTCGGCGAGGCTCGCCAGGCTCTGCGGCGAGGTGCAGGCGCTGAAGGGCGCGTTGTCGAGGCTGCACTCGAAGGGCGGCGATCCCGGCGACTCCGTGGCGCTGAAAGCCAGGGTCGCCGCATCGCTCTCCACCAGGCCGGACGGCGCCGAGTCGAGCGTGGTCTGTGGGTTGCGGGCGCAGCGAGCGGGCCGCGTGTTCGTGCCCCAGCCGGCGAGCGTGCCGGTGTCGCCCTCGTACAGGTCGCGCACCCGGAGCGTCCACGTGCCGGCCGCCTGCTTGCCGTCGAAGCGCGAGAGCTGGTCGCGCTGCGGCCGGAAGCTGCCCGAGTAGGGCGGCGCGGCCGACGAGATGTTGACCGCCGCCTCGTCGTCGAAGACGGTGCCCGAGAAGTTGTTGCCGCTGTTGTCCGGGCCGCCCGGATGCTGAGCGAGGTTGACGGTTGTGCCGTCGGGGCCGATCACGTCGATCCGGAGGTCACCGACCCAGCCATGCGTGATGCCGGAGATGCTCACGTCCACGTCCTTGATGCGGTCGCTGCCGGCGGGCACGGTGATCGTGGACGTGACACCCGTCGCGCTGTCGTCGGGGATCGCGACCGGCCCGCCGCTGGACGAGCGCGGGATCGCCGGCCCCGCAAAGCCGGTGGGCAGCACGATCGGGATGGCCTCGACGCCGCCCTCGGCCGTAGTCACGTTCAGCGTGGGCGTCATGTCGACCCCGCAGGTCGCACCCGCGGAGAGCTGCCCCGCGTAGTCCGCCGCGGCTGTGGTGGTGGCGCCGGGGGCGGCGTTCGGATAGGTCGAGCTGTTCTGGCTGAAGCTCAGCTGCGGCACGCCCGCGATCGAGCTCGTAATGCCGGTGGCGCCCACGTCGCCGTGGTTTCGCAGGGTCTCGCGCAGCGTGAACGACTCGCCCGGCTCGAGCGCGTCGTCGTCGTCCCCGCCCGGCGCGCCGTCGCTCAGGGTGCGCGACTCCTCGGCGAGCACCGGGGCGTCCGTCTCGTTCGCGTTCGAGACGACAAGCGCGAAGTCCTGGTCGGTCGAGTCGCCGCTGCCGGGCACGCCGTCGCCGCCGATGCCGGCGCCCACCACCTCGACCGCGATCCTGCCCGCCGCGCCGGCGGGGAGGTAGACGCTCTCGAGGTTGTTGCGCGGGTCGGCCGCGCCGCCGGGGATCGACAGGCCCTCGGCGATGACGTTGCCGCGATAGCGCCGGCCGCCGGCGGTCACCACCAGGTCGAGGTCGTTCACGAACGCGTCCGAGCTCGGAAGGCCCGGGGCGTCCGTCCACGCGAGGGTGACCTTGACCGGCGCGCCCGCATTCGGCACGTCGTAGGCACGCGTGACGCTCTGGCCGCTCGCGTCGAGCAGGTCGGTCTGGTCGTGGTACTCGCGCGCGCTTCCGTCGAGCACGGCGCCCAGGTTCAGGCGGCCCCAACCCTGGTCGGCGTTCGGCACGTTCGCGGTGGTGCCGCCCTTGCCGGTGAGCCCACCGGCGATGTCGGTCGCCGTGTTCACGAGCAGCGCCTTCGTGAGCGCCGGCGACGGTGGCGTGCCGCCGCTCACCTCGCGCTGGTACCAGTCGCGCACGAGCGCCGCCGCGCCGCTCACGTGCGGGGCGGCCTGCGAGGTGCCGGAGATGACCGAGTAGAGCCCGCCCGTGCCCGTGAGCGACGGGGTGCAGGTTCCGTTGCCGGTGTACGCGCCGTGCTGGGGCGCCGCGCCGACCATGTGCGTGCCGGGCGCCACCAGGTCGGGCTTGCGGCGCCCGTCGTCGGTGGGACCGCGACCGGAGAAGTTGATGATGTCCTCGGGATCGTTCGCCTCGCTGTCGATGACGCCGCAGCCGTCGTCGCCGCCGAGCGAGCGCACGCTCTCCGAGGCGCCGACGGTGATCACGTTCTTCGCCGTGCCGGGCGCGGTGATGCTCGCGTAGCCCTCGTTGCCATTGCCGCTCACCTCGTCGCCGTCGTTGCCGGCGGTGAAGACCTCGACGAGCTGCTGGTTGCCGGCGGCCCCCGGGGCGGCGTCGCGCACGAGCGCGTCGTACTCCGCCGACTCCGCGCTGTACTGCCCCGGCACGGCGATGCCCCATGAGTTGTTCGAGATCCGCGCGCCCGCGGCGTAGGCGCTGGAGGCGACGTTGGTGTAGGTGCCCACGAGCTCGAACTTGCCGTCGCAGGCGAAGATCTTCGACGCGCCGAGGCGTGCCCTCGGCGCCATGCCCATGCCGTGCCGGTAGCCGCTCCCGTCGACCCGGCCGGAGCCGGTCACGCCGAAGCCGGCGGCGATCGACGCGACGTTCGTTCCGTGCCCGGTGCAGTCACGCGCGCCACCCGGGTCGAGGGTGTGGTTGTTGGCGTACGTCACGCGGCTGGTGCCCGCGCCCAGCCCCTCCTGGCGGAAGTCCGAGTGTGCCGGGGCCGCCGCGTTGCCGCTGTCGAGCCCGGCGTCCGTGACGTCGATCGTGAAGTTGAAGAGGCCGCTCGTGGCGAAGCCCTTCCCCTCGAGCCAGGGCAGGAAGCCGGGCCCGCTGGGATTGTTGCCGGTGATGTTCCCAGCGGCGATCTGCGCGCCCCGCTCGTCGTGGAGCTCCGGCAGCGCGTAGGGGGCGACGCCGATCACGCCCGGGTCGGCGGCCAGCTCGTGGACGAGCGACGGCTCGAGCCGCGCGAACTGCGTGCGCACTCCCTCCACCTGGGACGGGTCGCGCAGCTCGGCAGCGGCGGCGGCCACGCGCCCCCGTGCCTCCTCCCCGGCCTGCCCGGCCACGGTCTGGACCGCCACGGCGCCCCCGGTGGCCGCCAGCTTGTCCTCGGGCCGCACGGGCGTGGCGGCGCGCACGCCGGCCGGGCCGCCGACGAGCGCCGCCACGCGCTCGAGCGCCGCGCCCTCGGCGTACACGAGGTAGCCGTTCTGCGCCACGTAGTGAACGACCCGCGCGCCGGTCTCGCGCAGCCCCGCGAGCCACTCCTCCTTCACGGGACCGGCGAACTGCACCACCACGAGCGCGTCGTCCGGCTCGGGAGCGTCCTTGGCCGCGAGCGAGTCGCGCGCGGCGGGGTCGAAGCGTCCCCCGGGCAGCCTCACCCGGCGCAGGTCGTCGCGGCGGTAGGCGCCGGCGTCGCGCAGGGCGTCCTCGTCGGTGCCCGCCGACTCCACGAGCGCAAAGGCGGGGTAGCGGGCAAGCACGCGCGCGTCGGTGCGCTCGAGCGCCAGCTCGCCGCGCGCGGTGTCCGGCACCACCAGCAGGTGGGCGCCGCTTCCCGGGTCGCCGGACTGGGCGCCCGCGAGCGAGGCAACGGCAAACAGACCGCCGAGGACGGTCGCGATTGCGACAAGAGATCGTGGGCCGGAGACGTCGATGCGGAGCCCTTTACCGCCGGAGGACGCCCGCTCCAGGGTAGCCGGACGCCGGCGACCCAAGCGCATCTATGCTCCCGCGCGGTGCAGCGCTCCGCCCTCATCGTGCTTGACGTCCAGCGAGCGTTCGACGATCCCGCCTGGGGCGCGCGCAACAACCCGGACTGCGAGCGCAACGTCGGCGCGCTCATCGACACCTGGCGCGAGCGCGGCGCGCCGGTGGTGTTCGTCCGCCACGAGGGGCTCGAGGAGGAGTCCCCCTACGACACGCTCCGCCGCGACCATCCCGGCAACGCCTTCAAGGACGTGCTCACGGGCGAACCTGACCTGCTGGTCACGAAGCACGTGAACTCGGCCTTCCACGGCAGCCCCGACCTGGCGGCCTGGCTGCGAGAGCACGACGTCGGCGCCATCACCGTCTGCGGCATCCAGACGCAGATGTGCTGTGAGACCACCGCCCGGGTGGGCGCCAACCTCGGCTTCGACATGACGTTCGCGATCGACGCCACCCACACGTTCGATCTTGCCGCCTATGGCGGCGGCATCCTGCGTGCCGACGAGGTGGCGCGCGTCACGGCGTCCAACCTCGATCCCGAGTTCGGGCGCGTGGCCACCACGGCGGAGCTCACCGGCTGAAACCGGGCGGAGCGCGCTAAGACTGGGTGTCCGCACCGGTCCCGTCGTCGTCGAGAACCCTGGGGCCTCCGCGCCCCGACCCCCCGGGCCGGTACACGAGCTCGCAGGAGCGGACGCGGTCGAGCCCGTCCACCGTGCAGATGTCCGCCCCGCGACCGCCCACCACCAGGTCTCGACGGGCGTCGCGCGAGTAGATCCGATCCTGACCGCGGCCGCCGAAGAGGCGGTCGCGCCCGCGCCGGCCGTTGATGCGGTCGTGCCCGCGCAGTCCTCGGATCAGGTCGCGTCCGCGGCTGCCGCTCAGGGCATCGGCGTGGCGGGACCCACGTATCTTGTGCCAGCCGTCGCTGGGCTTCGCTCCGCCCGCAGGGGCGAGCGCACCGAGCAGCACGGCGAGCGCGCAGACGACGAGCGTCAGGCGGAGGGGGCGCACCCAGTCTCTATCGGGCGAAACCCGATTTCTCTTGACCGCCTGGCGCCGAGAGGCTGCCGGACGGACTCAGACGCGGACGGTCTGCTCGGAGACTGCCTCCACGACCTCTTCCTCCTCGAGGCCGTGCTGGTCGTCGTCCCGCGCGCACACCACGTCGAACTCGCCGGTCCCGAGCTCCGGGTTCGGCCGGATCGGCAGGCCCCGGATCGTGTCCCAGCCGAGCCGCTCGACCTCGAACGGGTTCATCTCGATCGCCACCGCCGGGAACTCGCAGTTGCGGTTGTGCTGGTCGATCGCGTTCGAGATGACCTCGAGGTTCTTGGCTTCGGATGAGCTCATCTGGATCCAGGCTCCTTCAGCACCGTGCGGTAGTGCTCGATGGTATTCGCAAGGCCGTCGCGGATCGCGACCTCGGGCTCCCAGCCGAGCAGCTCGCGCGCGTGTGTGATGTCGGGCTGGCGCACCTGCGGATCGTCTACGGGCAGCGCCTCGAAGATGATCTCGGACGCGGAGCCGGTCAGCTCCAGGATCATCTCCGCCAGCTCGAGCAGCGACATCTCCGCCGGATTGCCGATGTTCACCGGCTCGTGGAGCTCGGACTCGGCCAGCAGCACGAGGCCCCGGATCAGATCGTCGACGTAGCAGAAGCTGCGCGTCTGCTGGCCGTCGCCGAACACCGTGAGCGGCTTGCCGAGGAGCGCCTGGCGCAGGAAGGTCGGGATCGCACGACCGTCGTGAGGTCTCATTCGAGGGCCGCTGGTGTTGAAGATCCTCGCGATGCAGGTGTTCACGCCCTGCTGGCGCAGGTAGGCCATCGTGAGCGCCTCGGCGTAGCGCTTTGCCTCGTCGTACACGCCGCGCGGTCCGATCGGGTTGACGTTGCCCCAGTAGCTCTCGGGCTGGGGGTGCACGAGCGGGTCGCCGTAGACCTCGGAGGTCGACGCGAGCAGGAAGCGCGCGCGGTGGCGCTTGGCCAGGCCGAGGGTGTTGTGCGTGCCGTAGGCGCCCACCTTGAGCGTGTGCAGCGGCAGCCGCGCGTAGTCGATCGGCGACGCCGGCGAGGCCATGTGGTAGACGAAGTCGACCGGCTCGTCGATCTCGTAGTGGCTCGTGATGTCGAGCATCTCGAAGCGGAAGTCGTCGCCCTCGCGCAGGTGCCGGATGTTCTCGAGCGAGCCGGTCTCGAGGTTGTCGACGCAGAGCACGCGGTGGCCGCGCGCGATCAGGTAGTCGGAGAGGTGCGAGCCGAGGAAGCCGGCGCCGCCGGTCACGAGGGAAGTCGGCATCGCGGGCAGACTAGCGTCGCGCCCGGCTTCAGGCTGCGCTGCGCATGTGCGCCACCGGCAGCCGCGCTCGCGGAACCGAGCTCGCCCAGGTCCTCCTCGGACAGCTCGATGCCGGCCGCGGCGAGCCGGTGCACGACCAGCTCGCCGCCGACGGCGAACGTGCCCGATGCATGAACCATGCTCGGCACGCTAGGGCCTCAAGCGCACTCGAAGTCAAGCTGTGGCAGCCGTCAGTAGCGGACCGGGTGTCTAGCCCGGAGGCGGGATCTGCGGCTCCGGATGTGGCGGGGCGTCCGGTATCTCCGGGCCGCGCGGATCGGGCACCGGCGTGTCCGGCGGCTCGGGGTCCGGCACCGTGGGGCCGGGCGGCCCGCCTGGCTGGCCGGGGGTGGGCGGCTGGGGAACCTCGGCGTACTGGCCGGCGAGTACCTGCACGGCGGCCTCCTTCGCTCGACGTCGGAGCTACGCGTGTACCCGAGCGACCGGCGATGAATCCCGGCCCCGGCCGCGGTCTACATTGCAGTGACCTTCCCGGGCTCATCGCCCCACGACGAGAGGACGCACCCATGCAACAGCGCATCGTGACCAACCTGTGGTTCGACACCGAGGCCGAGGAGGCCGCCGATTTCTACACGTCCGTCTTCAAGAACTCGCGCGTGGTCAGCAGGAGCCACTACCCCGAGGGCGCTCCGCGCGAGGCGGGCATGGTGATGACCGTGGAGTTCGAACTCGACGGTCAGCGCTTCGTGGGCATCAACGGCGGCCCGGAGTTCACGTTCGACGAGGCGATCTCGCTCCAGATCGACTGCGAGGACCAGGCCGAGATCGACTACTACTGGGAGCGTTTGTCCCAGGGCGGCGCCGAGGGTCCCTGCGGCTGGCTCAAGGACCGCTACGGCCTCTCCTGGCAGGTCGTGCCGACCGGCATGGACGAGATGTTCTCCGATCCCGACCCGAAGCGGGCGGAGCGGGCGATGCAGGCCATGCTCGGCATGAGCAAGATCGATATCGCCGCGCTCCGGAGCGCCGCCGAAGGCGCGCCCGCCTAGTCGGCCGCCTTGACGGTCTGGTCGAAGACCAGCTCGCCGTCCTTGACCGAATAGACCCCGTAATCGGTGATGGTCGTGTCGCCGTTCTCGTCGATGTCATAGGTGCCGAGCACGGACTCACGGCCCTTCGTCTCGAACAGCGCGTCGATCAGCGCGTGCCGGTCGGAGCAATCCGGGCCGAGCCGCTTGCAGGTGTCGAGCACCAGCGACATCGCCTCATAGCCGTAGATGGCGTATGGATCGACGCTCGAGACGTCGTACTTCTTCTTGTACTCGTCGAAGAAGCGCTGCCCGTCGGGCGGATACTGGTCCGGCGACAGCGTGGCCACCGTGACCTTGACCTTGTCGGCAACGGCGGCCGGGATGCCGCCCTCGTCCGGGACGAAGAACTCTGGGTTCGAGACGCCGTCGGGGCCGTAGAGCTTGGCGTCCGGGATCGCCGCCGAGACGTCCTTGAAGAGCTGCACGGCGCCGTTCGGCGTGACGCCGGCGAACACGAAGCAGTCCACGTTGCTGCTCTTCAAGCCGGCCGCCTGGGAGCGGAAGTTCGGCGCCCTCGGGTCGATGCCCTCGTTGGTCGCGACGTCGACCTTCTGGTCCTTGAGGGA
The DNA here is from genome assembly GCA_035650215.1 of Thermoleophilaceae bacterium. GTDB lineage: Bacteria > Actinomycetota > Thermoleophilia > Solirubrobacterales > Thermoleophilaceae > JACVRW01. The sequence continues at coordinate 16,759 of DASRIC010000060.1, read as the reverse complement.
CGCCTCGATGTTCTTGGCGAGGCCGGCGCCGTAGACCTCCTTGTCGTTCAGGATCGCCGCGTTCGTGCAGCCGTCCTCCGCCATCACGGTGGCAAGCGCCGCGCCCTGGATGGTGTCCTTGGGCACGATCCGCAGGTAGTGGCGGGCGCCGGACGGGTAGTACTTGTCGGGCTCGCCCTCGTCGGCGCCGGGCTCGTCCGAGGTCAGGCCGACGGCGGTGTTCGCCGGGCTGACCTGGGCGATCGGCACTTCGTTCAGGATCGGGATCGAGATCGCGCTTGCGCCCGAGTTGAACTCGCCGATGTAGGCGATCGCGTTGTCGTCCTGCGCCACCTTGCGCGCGTTGGCCGAGGTGGCCTCCGGCGTCCAGGTACCCGCCTGCGCGGTCGAATCGTCGAGCGACGTGTACTTCACGGTCGTCTGCCCGGCCTTGCCGCCGTCCTGCTCGAGCGCAAACTTGATCCCGTTCACGAGCGCCAGGGTCTGGAGCCGCTGCGCCCCTTGGAGCGGCAGCGACGAGTACACGTTGACCGTGCTGGCGCCGCTCTCGCCCGAGTTGTTCCCGTTCTCGTCGTCGTCGTCTCCGCAGGCCGCCAGGCCCGTGATCAGGATCAGGGCCGCAGTCAGCCCGGCCAGCATGGTGCGACGCTTCATTCGCTCTCCCATCTCGATTCGCAGCGAGAGGGTTGAGCGGACAGGCCCCTCAAGCAAGTCGGATTCCTGCTCGCACCGATCGCAACGGGCGCTTAACCGACTCAAGCTCGCCTCCATGTTCGCTGGGGATAGGTTGCCGGGATGCCCTCAAATGGTTGGCTTCGCCTCGAGCTGCGGTACCTGGCGGCGCTCGAGGCGATTGCCCGCACGGGGTCGTTTGGCGACGCCGCCGATGAGCTCGGCTACACGCAGTCGGCCGTGAGCCAGCAGATCGCGGCCCTCGAGCGCCTGGTCGGGCAGGCGCTCATCGACCGGCCGGTCGGTCGGCGGCCGTTCGGCCTCACGCCCGAGGGATCGGTGCTGCTCGACCACGCGCTGGCGATCCTCGCTCGCGTACGGATCGCGCGGACCGAGCTCGACGCGCTCAGCCGCGGGGACGCCGGCACGCTGCGGGTGGGCACGCTCCAGAGCGTGGGCATCCGGGTGCTGCCGGGGGTGGCCGCCAGGCTGGCGGAGTCGCATCCCGACCTGCAGCTCGAGATCCACGAGGGCGGCTGCGACCTCGACCTGATTGATCGCGTGGCACGCGGCGAGCTCGACCTGACCTTCTGCGTCCTGCCGGCTACTCGCGGATCGCTTGCGACCGAGGAGCTCCTCGACGACCCCTACCTGCTGCTCGTGCCGTCCGACTCGCCGCTGCGCGAGGCGAGTGCGGTGCCACTCGAGCGGCTGGAGTCGCTACCGCTGATCGGCTACCGCGGCTGCCGCACCGAGGAGCGCGTGGTGTCGTACCTGCGCGGCCTCGGCATCGACCTCGACCGGGTGGCCTACGCGGACGACAACGCGATCATCCAGGCGATGGTGGCCGGCGGACGCGGCGTGGCGATGCTCACCCACCTCTCGATAGACCACACCGACGCCCGCATCGCCACGCTGCCGCTCGACGCCTGGGTGCCGCCGCGGCGAGTGGCCGTCGGCTGGCGCCCCGAGCAGGCGGGCTCAGCGGCGATCCAGGCGTTCGTCTCGACCGCCCGCACGGTCACGCGGGCCCTACGCGCTCAGATTCACGAGCCGAGCGCGTCCGGCGGCGCCGGCCGCGAGCGGGCGTCGAGCCCGTCCTAGCGCACCGGCGTCAGGTGGACCAGCGCGTCCGTGATCTCGATGACAACGGTGTTGCCCTCCTCGTCCGGCAACTCCGACCTGGCAGCGCACGGCAAGGTCTTGGTGCCTACTCCGGGATGGTCGAAGACGACCTGCAAGGAGCACGCATTGCTGTTGCTTTGACGCGGTCCGCGGCGGCGCTGGCAACCATGACCCACAGCAGCACCAGCACGCCGGAGGGCACGCCACATCATCGGACTCTCCTTGGCTGGACGGTCCGTGCCCCAGCACGCGCGTCATGCGAGCGCCGCGTCGGCCTTCGCCCTCTCCCCCGCCTCCGCGTCCGGCGGCTCCTGACCCGGCGGCGAGACCGGACGCAGGTAGAGGGCCGCGAGCGCTCCGATGATGGCGAACGCGGCGGCCACCATGAAGGCCGCGTGGTAGCCGCCCGTGAGGGCGTCCGCCACCGCGTCACCTCCGTCGCGCAAGCTGCTGCTTCGCGAATCCGAGACGCTCACGAGCACCGCCAGGCCGAGCGCTCCGCCCATCATGAATGCGGTGTTCACAATGCCCGAGGCGAGTCCCGCCTCGCTTGGCCCGGCGTCGCCCATCGCGGCGAGCAGCAGCGGATTGAAGGTGATGCCGCCGCCGATGCCCATCACGATCATGCCCGGAAGCACATCGACGGCGAAGCTGCCGTCGACCGGGGCGCGCGCGAACAGCAGCAGGCCGATCGCAAAGCAGCTGAGGCCGAAGACGATCGGCGGCTTGACGCCGAAGCGCATCACGAGGCGGTCGGACAGGGTGATCGAGCCCGCGCCCATGATCAGCGTGGTGGGCAGGAAGGCGAGCCCGACCTCGAGCGGGCTGTAGCCCAGCACCAGCTGGAGATAGAGCGCCGAGAGGAAGAACCAGCCGAACATCGATCCAGCCATGAGCACGCCCACGCCGTTCGCGACGGAGATGTTCCGCAGGCGGAAAAGCCCCAGCGGCATCAACGGCTCGCGCACCCGGGACTCGACCACGAGGAAGGTCACGAGCAGCGCGGCGGAGGCGCCGAGCAGGCCGAGCGTCTCTCCCGAGGTCCAGCCGTTCTCGTTGCCGTTCACGACCGCATATGTGCCGAGCATCACCGCGGCGGTGACCGTGACGGCGCCCGTCACGTCGAGCCGGCGCCCCGCGGCGTCGCCCTTGTCGTCGGGCAGCAGCGACAAGCTGAGGGCGAACACCGTGATCCCGATCGGGATGTTCACCAGGAAGATCCAGTTCCAGTCGAAGAGGTCGGTGAGCACGCCTCCGAGCAGCACCCCGGCCGTGGCTCCCCCGGAGAGCACGAAGCCGAAGATCCCCATCGCCTTGGCCCGCTCGGCCGGCTCGGTGAAGATGGTCATCACGAGCGACAGCGCGACCACCGAGACGATCGCTCCGCCGAAGCCCTGCAACGCCCGAGCCGCGACCAGGAACTCCTGCGACCCCGCCAGCCCGCAGGCGGCCGACATGAACGTGAAGATCGCGAGCCCGATCAGGAACAGCCGCCGGCGCCCATAGAGGTCGCTCAGCCGGCCGCCCAAGAGCAGGAAGCCGCCGAAGGTGAGCAGGTACGCGTTCACGACCCAGGCGAGGGACGCCTCGGAGAAGCCCAGGTCCGCCTGGATCGACGGCAGAGCCACGTTCACGATCGTCGAGTCGAGCACGATCAGCACGTCTCCGAGACAGAGCACGTAGAGCGCGAGCCAGCGCCTGCGGCCCTCGAGGACCGCCGGTGTGGACCGGTCTGCCGTCTGCGTCGTCGTCACAACCTCACCTTTCGATTCGAGAATGCCAAACCGAACAGGGTACGCCCTCAAGCGGGCTTCAAGTCAAACCGGGCGCCTCCGAGACGAAGAATCGCCCCAGCTCCGTCGCGGTCTCGGCCGGACGCTCCTCCGGGAAGAAGTGGCCGCCGTCGAGCGCCCGTCCAGCCACGTCGTCGGCGAGCTCGCGCCAGAGGGTGAGTGCCCGCCCTCGTCGGCGTACCAGGTCGACAGAGGCCCCTCCCGGCTCCAGAGCGCCAGCAGCGAAGCCGCGATCCGGCGGCCGGCGAGCCGGTCGGCGCGGTCGTGCTCGCGGTCGATCGACGCCGCCGCCCGGTACTCCTCGCAGATGGAATGCACGCGATCGGGGGCGCGCAGCTGGGCGAGGTAGGCCGCGCGCACGCCGTCGTCGAACACGTCCGCCGGGGTGCCCCAGCCGCCGCCGAGCGCGTCGTCGATCACCGCCTCGGGGGCGCCCACCACCAGGCGCATGGAGCAGCAGCAGGGGCGGCCCCGATCCCTCGCGGCGCGCGAAGATCCGCGCGCCGGGCGTGTCGATCACGCCGTCAGCCATGACTCCCGGTCCAGAGAAGATCTCACGCCCGCCAACCCCGGCTCGTTTCCCTGGTGTGTGTCATTCCCGAGAAGCGAGGTCACGCATGTCCGCTGAAGGCAACAAGGAAGTCGTTGGACGCTGGTTCACCGAGTTCTGGGGCGACGACCACAACCCCGAGGTGATCGACGAGCTGGCCGCCCCCGACATCCGCTTCGAGTACTCGATGCACGAGCCCTGCCGAGGCAGGGACGAGGTGCGCGAGTTCGCCGCCAGGTTCCGCGCGGCGTTCCCCGACCTGGGCTTCGAGGGCACCGCCGACCTGGTCGCCGAGGGCGACTACGTGGTCGGTCAGTGGAAGGGCGGGGGCACCCACACCGGCGACGCGTTCGACGACATCCCGCTCGGATCCCTGCCGCCGGCAACGGGCAAGCGGATGGAGTTCACCGGTACCACCGTGCTCAAGGTCGAGGACGGACTTATCACCGAGGAGATCGGCCTCGACGACGGGGTGACCGCCCTCAAGCAGCTCGGCGTGATCCCCCAGACGTAGGGGGCGGCGGACGCCGGCCCGGCGCGAAAGCACGCCGGACCGGCGTCCGTTGATGAACGAGGGCGGCGCGCGCCCGCGACTGAGGTTGGGACTCCTGTGGGGGGAATCTCCAAGTCGTAGGCTGTTAAGCGCCGCCCTTTGGCTACCTTGAAGCCGCCGCGAATGTGTTACCCCGTGACTGGGACTTACGCACACACGAAAGGGGTAGGCAGTTCATCCGTTATTCCACCGTGATTGCCGTATTTGCGAAAGACTAGGGTGGCTCCCCTAGTGCGACCTGCCCGGCACTTCGCGTAGGGTCACTTACTCCCCGAGATGCCGCCGTCAGACCGGCGCACCGTCCGCGACAACGGACGACAGATGATTCAAACCTCTTCCCCCGGCCGCCCAAACCCGCCCCTGCGCTTCGCCCGTGCCGACGCGCGCGACGCCGACGATGCTCTCGTGTACCGCGCCGTGGCCCGCGCGAAGGAGGGCGACATGAGCGCGCTCCACTTCCTCTACGTGCGCTACGCCGACGACGTCTGCGGCTATGTGCGGAGCATCGTGCGCAACCCCGACGAGGCCGAGGACATCACGCAGAACGTGTTCGCGAAGCTGATGACCGCGATCCGCAAGTACGAGCGCCGCGACGTCCCGTTCGCCGCATGGATCCTCCGGGTCGCCCGCAACGTCGCCCTCGACCACATACGCAGCCGCCGGCAAATCCCGTTCGAGGTGGTTCGCACGAGCGACGACGGCGACGACCAAGTGGCATTCGACCGCGCCCAGTGCCTGCGCGAGGCATTGGAGCGGCTTCCCGAGGACCAGCGCAAGGTCCTGGTCATGCGTCACATCGCCGGTCTGACACCGGGCGAGATCGCGGAGCGCCTCGGCAAGACGGAGGGCTCCGTCCACGGCCTACATCACCGCGGCCGCAGCGCCCTTCAGGCCGCCCTGCGCGAGCTCGACGCGGCGCCGGTCACGGCGCGCGGCTGAGCCCCGGCTCGGCTAACGGTCGGAGCTCGCCCGGCCGGCGCTCCGGCCCACGAGCCGGTGCGACACGCGCCCCGACTCCAGATCGGCAATCAGGAAGAGCACGGCGTGCACGAGGAGCTCCTCCCGCGTCACACCCTGCCGGCGGCACTCGGCATCGAGCGCCCGCCACGTCCCCATCTCGAGGTCCAGGTCGACGTCGACGGCCTCCGCCTGCGCCCGGACGTTCGCGTCCGGCAGCCGGCGCGCGGGTCGCTCAGCGTCGTCTTCGGCGAGCAAGTAGCGCGCGGCTCCGGCCACGAACTCCTCAACCGACAGGTCGAGACGGCGTGTCTCGTCGCGCAGGGCGGAGCGGCCGAACGCGCCCACCTCGAGGGTCAGGGAACGGCGCACGGCAGCCCGATTCTCTCGCTTGCAGGTTCGGAGAACATGTTGGGGGAGGTGCCGCCGAAGGTCGGCACCAGGCCAACAGGGAATGTACAGGCCCGACCCGACGGGGCGCCGCTAGTCCCCGGCGTCCAGGACGACCCGCGGCAGATCGCGGCGCGATCCCACGCCGAGCTTGGTGTACGCGTGCTTCAGGTGCCACTCGACCGTCTTCACCGTGACGAAGAGCATTTCCGCGATCTCGCGATTCGACTTCCCCTCCGCCGCCAGCACGGCGACCTGATGCTCGCGCGGGGTGAGCGACTCGAGCCCCTGTAGCGCCCTGCGGCGCGGTCTCGCCCCCGCGGCCATGGTCTCGGACTTCGCGAACTTCACGAGCCCGAGCGCTCCGCATCCCTCCGCGACGAGCAAGCCCTGGCGGAGCGGCTCGCGAGCGTCCCGCCGCCGCCCGCTCCTGCGCAGCGCCGCGCCGTAGAACACGAGCGCCTTGGCGCGCTCGAGCGCGGCCTGCGAAGTCTCGGTTCTCCTCACCGCCTCCTCGAATGCCTCGAGCGCGCCCTCGCCGGTCTTGACGGCGCCGAGCGCGCGCAGCGCCCGGCTGATCGCCCCGCCCGCGCCGAAGCGCTCGGCCACCGCCAGCTCCGCCTCGACGAGCCGGAGCGCCTCCGACCGGTCCCCGAGCACCGACGCCGCCAGGCCGGCCGCGGAGCGCCAGGGGATGAGAGCCGGGTTCGTGACTCCTAGCGACTCGAGGCCGTCGCCGCACTCGGCGAACGCCTCGAACGCCGCCTCGCCCCGACCCTGTGCGAGCGCAAGCCGGCCGCGCCCGGCAAGGGCCGCCAGCCACGCCGCGCTTCCGCGCGCCGCGCCGCGCAGGCTCTCCTCCACCACGCGCTCGGCGGCCTCGATCTCGTCGAGCTCGAGCGCCGCTTCGCACAGCACCCAGCGAGCACCGGACCCGCCGAGTCGCCAACCCTGCTGCTCCTTGGCGAGGGCGATCCGGGCGTCGGCGGCAGCCTCGCCCACGCGCCCGCGGCGAAGGATCGCGAAGCTCCTGAACGCGGACGCGGTGGCCACGCCCAGCGTCGAGCCGCGCGAGCGCGCCTCCTCGAGTGCCGCCGTGAGCGCGAGCTCGGAGGTCTGGAGCTCCTCGGCGAGCGTCAGGGCGGCGACGGCGAGGTAGTAAGAGATCCCGTCCGCGGCCGTGTCGTCGAGGAGCGCGCCCCGGGCGAGCGCCCGTTCTGCCAGGTCGCGCACCTCATCGCGCGCGTCCCCGCGCAGCGCGCCCTCGAGCGCGCGCTGCGCGAGCTCGGCCCGGGCCGCCGGGGTGTCCTCCGGCGGGGCGGGACGCTCGGGGCGAGCAGGGACCCCGGAGCGCATCGCCTCGAGCTGGGACACGGCGGCGAGGGCCGCGTCGAGGCGAGCACGCACCGCGGTCGTCTCGGCCTGGAGGTCTTCGAGCCGGCTCGCGAACGCGTCCGACGCCTCGTCGGGACGACCGAGGGCGAACAGCATGTGCCCCGACTCGAGCGCCGCGCGCGCCCTCTCCACGGGGTCGGGCAGGCGCTCCGCCGCCTCGCTCAGCCGGTCGGCCGCGCGCGGGTTTCCGGCGGCGGCCTCCGCTCGGCCGAGCTCGAGCAGCACCTGGGCGCGCCGCCCGCGCGGCGGGGGCTCCTCGAACGCGCGGCTGAGGTACCGGACCGCGTCGGCCGGAAGGCCGCGCGCGAGCGCGTCGGCGGCGGCCTCGAGCAGCGCGTCGACCACCCAGCCGCTCCCGCTGCGCGTTGACTCGAGCAGGTGCCCGGCCACGACCTCGACCGGAGCGTCGTCGTCGGCGAGGAGCTGGGCCGCCCGCCGGTGGGCCTCGGCGTGCTCGCCGGGGGGCTGGTCGGCCTCGACCGCGCGGCTCACGATCGGGTGAACGAACGTCAGGCGCTCCGCGGGGGAGAGCAGGCCGGCGTGCACGAGCTGGTCGGCGGCCACGGCGGCCGCGCTCAACTCGAGGCCCGCCAGCCCGGCCGCGAGACGCAGCTCGGCCGAGTCGCCCAGCAGCGCGGCCGCTCGCAGCAGCCGCTCCGCGGACCTCCCGAGCGGGCGGATGCGCGAGAGCACGGCCGCGCTGAGCGCCGGCGGCGCGGAGCTCGCCACGAGGCCGCTCGCGCCGTCCACGGGCTTCGTGCCCGCATCGGCCAGCAACTCGGCCAGCGCGTGGATCATCAACGGGTTGCCTGCGGTGGCCTCGTGCACGGCTTGGCAGAATCTCTGATCGGCGTCCGCGAGCGGCGACCGGCGAAGGCAGCGGGCCGTGCCATCCGGGGTGAGCGGGGCGATCCGCAGCTTCGTGGTCGCCCGGTGCTGAGTGACCTCGCGAAGCACGGCCGCGTCGGCGCAGCGCAGCGCCGACCCGGCGGACAGCACCAGCGCCATCGGCAGCGGACGGATCCGCTCGGTGAGGTAGAGGAGGAAGCGCAGGCTCGCCGCGTCGGCAAGGTCGGCGTCGTCCACGATGAGCGCGAGCGGGCGCTCCCCGGCAAGGTTCGCGCACAGCCAGTAGAGCCCGTGGAAGACGGAGAACGACCGCTCCGGACCGATGTCCCGGGGACCCGACTCGAAGAGCGGCGCGGCCATCCGAGCGGGACCGAGCAGCATCCGCCGGCGACCGCCGGAGGCGCGCGCTACCCGCTCCTCGAAGAGCTGGAGCACCACGGCGTACGCGAAGTCCTGCTCGGGTTCGCGGCCGCGCGCCTCGAGGACGATCATCTTCTCACGGCGCGCGCGCGCGAGGCCGAAGTCGATGAGGCTGGACTTTCCGAGTCCGTAGCCGCCCTCGAGCGCGAGCACCGAGCCTCGGCCACGCCCGGCGTCCGCCAGCGCGCGGGAGATCAGTGCGAGCGGGGCATCGCGCTCAGCGAGCGTGACCGCCTCGGCGCTGAGCGGCACCACCCGTGAGTCGGGGACCTCCACGCCGGACACTTTCTGGTCATCCCTCCATCTACCGGCCCCCGTGAGGGGCCAGGTTTATGGGGACTTCGAGCGCGAGATCCTGCTCAACCACGTTCAAGCTATAGACCAACAAGCGGGTTTGCGCTACCTCCGCGGCCCGCGAGCGTCGCGGTCGGCGGACGAATCCCGGGGCGCGGCCCGTTACTGCCCCGGGGCCCAAAGGGGGGCCGCCTCCGCCTCGCGTCCGGTAACGGACCGCCGTGCGCCATGCCCCGGCGCGCCGCATCTGCGGCGTGCCGGGGGAGGCGGGTACGCGCGGCCGCCCAGGTTGGCGTCCTCCCTGCCGTCGGGGCGCCGCCGTTGTCGGGGCGGCCCCACCATGCGCCGGCCCACCTCGGCGCCGGCTCACTCGTGCGCGGTGCCTCCTCGCTCGCAAGGGTGCGGAGCGTCAGGTACCGCGCCTGGGTGAGCGGCGGCTCGTGCGAGTGGTCAGGTCTGCGATTGGGCCTGGTCTGCGTCCCGCTGGCCGGCACGGAGGGCTGCAGCGAAGCGTCGGCCCGGGGTGGGATCGAGCTCGAAGCGCTGCGCGTAGTGCTCGTGGACTTCCTCCCAGGGCTCGTGTGACTCCTCTTCGGAGACAAAGCCACCAGCGAGGTGCGGCTCGAGCCGCGAGAAGTAGCTTTCCCAGCCCGCTGCGGTCTGGGCGGCGAGCGCGCGGTCGTTCATCACGTGCGTGAAGACGAGCAGGCAGCCCGCTTCGTGGGCGAATAGCTCGAAGCTGTAGAGCTCGCCGTTGAAGGTCCAGGCGAGGCGGCGCGGCACGTCGACGTCGGTCACCTCCCCGGTCATCCCGGCGGCCTCGAAGGTCTCGCCAGGGGCGGGGGTCCAGTCTGCCGCGGCGGGAAACCAGCGCTCGAGCTCGGCGGGCTCGCTGACGGCACGCCATACCCGCTCGACGGAGTGAGCGAGGTAGCGCTCGAAGCGCAGCGCGGGGCGCCCGTCGATGATCTCCAGGGTTCCGTCCATCATGGGTTGGCCTCCAAGTGTCGTTGCAGGTCGTCGAGGCGCTCAGACCAGAACGCGCGATAGCGCGCAAGCCAGGCGTCCACCTCGGCGAGCGGCTCGGCTCGCAGCGCATACAGACGCCGCTTGCCGTCGGCCCGCACCGTGACGAGACCAGCGCCGCGTAGGACCTTGAGGTGCTTGGAGACTCCGGGCTGGCTGAGCGCGAGCCGGTCCACCAGCTCTCCGACGGGGCGCTCCCGCTCGCGCAGCAGGTCGAGAATCTGCCTTCGGTGCGGCTCGGCGAGGGCGTTGTACGCGCTCACTTGACTCATATTACTGATTGGCGATATGAGTGAGCGAGCCAGCTGATGCCAGTCCCGCCGTGCTGCAGCAAATTTCCGTGTCCCGCGCCTCGCCTATGCCCGGGTAGGGCTTGAACCTGCGGCTTACGGCGCTGGCTGCGGGTCTTCCCGGACAATCACCGTGTCGGCGACCGGGATGACTTCATCGACCGGCAACTCAGCACGCGAAGCATGCTCGCGAATGGCTTCGGGACTGGACGCCTCATATATGCAGACGGTGCCGACCGCGCCCGCACCCTCCTCCAGGACGTAGCTCCTGATCCACCGGATGTCGTCGGACATCTCCTCGTCGCCAACTTGCCGCGAGCGCTCAGCGGCCGTTTCCAGGTCACCGGGCGACCGCCAGCCTTGGCGTCGGAGGATTGCGTAGAGCTGCATGTGACCCTCCCCTCGTCGAGCTTGCGAAGGCGAGCTTGGCTTACCTCTATGGCTGGGTCAAGGGGGGCGAGGTTCCCTTCGGCGACCTCAGACGATCGAGACCACTACGGCACCTGGCGCGCGAGTCGGAGCAGGCGCCCGCGACCCGCGGCGGATGCGTGTAGCCGAGCTGGACGACACGACGTCGCCGTTCGGCATGCGGAATGCTGCGGTCCACGCCTGCCCAGTGCTCCTGTGCTGGGAACCTCCTCTACCCGTTGGGGGTGTCGCCGTCGCCTGCCAGGTGTCTGGCGAGCTCTGTGCGCGAGTGCACGCCGAGCTTCGCGTAGACGTTGGTCAGGTGGCCCTCGATCGTCTTCGGCGAGACGAAGAGCGCGGCCGCGACCTGCTTTGTCTGAAGGCCTTCGGCGACGAGTTGGGCGACGCGCACCTCCGTGGGCGTGAGTTCGCCGGACGACGGAGCCCGGCCGCCGACCCGCCCGAGCTCCTCGGTTGCCCGCGCCGTCCAGGCCCGGGCACCCATCTGCTCGAAGACGGCCCGGGCTTCCTCGAGCGACCGGCGCGCCGCGCCCCTGCGTCTTGCGCGGCGATGCACAGCGCCGTGCGCGAGGAGTGTGCGTCCGCGCTCGAGCGGGATCGGCGCGCCTTCCGCCAGCTCGCGCGCCCGCTCGAGCTCCACGAGCGCGCTCTCGAGCTCGCCGCGCTCGGCGTGGAGCATGCCGGCGCAGCGCGCCGCGGCCGCCAGCGCGGACGGGCGCTCGAGGCGGGCGGCGTTCGCCGCGTACCAGTCGAGCAGCTCGGAGGCAGGGGCGAGTTCCCCAAGCGCGATCAGCGCCTCGATCTGGTCGGGCACCACGCGCGCGGCGCCCGGCTCGGTGATCCGCTCTCGCCGCAGGAACTCAACCAACGGCCCCAGCGCTCGGATGGCTTCGGCGGCCTGGCCGACCGACAGCTCGATCAGGCCGAGCGCAGCTCTGGCGAAGTGCTCCGCGGGACGGCCGCTCGTCCGATCGGCGAGCGACAGGGCACGGGCCGCCAGCTCGCGCGCTCGCTCGGCCTCGCCGGCCTCGGCGTGCGCGAGCGCGCGTAGCGCGAGCAGGTAGGCGCCCAGAGTGGTCTGGCCGCTCTGCTGCGCGGCCTCGAGTCCCTCGTCGGCATGCACGGCGGCCAGCGCCGGGTCGCCGCGGACGCACTCAACTTGCGCGGCCATGACGAGGACGTAGGGCACCGAGCCCTCCTCGCCCATCTCGCGTGCGTGCGCGAGCAGTTGCTCGAACGCCTGCTTGGCACGCTCGAGCTCGTCCCACCAGAGCCACACGACGCCCACTTGGAACAGCGGCTGCGCCAGTGCGCGCCGGTGCCGGCACTCGGGCTGCACGGCAAGCGCTGCCTCGAGCGTCCTCGATGCGTCCTCGTGATGCCCGAGCGCGGCCTCGGGCAGGAGGCGAGCGCCAACGGCCTCTGCGAGCCACCCGCGGTCGTCGGCGGTCTCCGCTGCGTGCGTCGCCGTCTCCGCGTGTTCCACCGCCTCCTCGAGACGCTCGCGCAGCCGGAACAGGATTCCCGCGAGGTTGACCGCCGCGGCCGCCACCAGCGCCGGCACCTCGCCCGCCTCGTCGAGCGCCTGCCGGAAGAGGGCTTCTGCCGCGCGCAAGTCGTCGTCATAGCCGCGTACCCGAGCGAGGCTGATGAGTGCACGCGCGCGCTCTGGGCCCGGCCCGAGCGCCGCTACGACCTCGTCAAGGAGCTCGCGGGCGCGCCGGCCGTCGCCGCTCTGGAACGCGCACCACGCCGCCTGGATGGTCCGCCGCAGGCGGTCGCCCTCGGCGCTGTCAGGGGTGAGCCGCACGGCGCGCTCGTAGAGCTCGGCAGCCGCCGGCGGCGCACCGCGGGATTCGGCCCTGCTCGCCGCGGACTCGAGCTCGGCGGCGACGGTCCCATCGGGCCCCGTTGCAGCAAAGGCCAGGTGGCGGGCCCGTTCCTCGGTGTCTTGGATGGTCGTTGCCGCGCGCGTATGAAGCTCGCGTCGGTCGGACGGGGTCGCCGCTGCGTACGACGCCGATGCCAGAAGCGGGTGCGAGAAGCGGATCCGGCCCTCCCGTATATCGATCACGTCGGCCCGCTCGGCCTCGTCGAACGCTGCTTGGTGGGCGCCCGAGACGGCCTCGACGAGCGCGACCGTCGGCTGCGCGATCAAGGCGGCAGCGGCCAGCATTCGCCGCGTCGATGCTGATAGCGACTCGAGCCGGGTCCCGACGACACCCTCGAGCGGGACCGGCAGTCGCTCGCCCGGCTCGAGCTCGAGGGTGCCGGCGCGCAACCCACGTCCGAGCTCGAGCGCGAAGAACGGGTTCCCGGCGGACAGCTCGTAGAGGCGGCGGAGCACCGGGCGTGGGGGCACGGTGTCGAGGCGCTGCTGGAGCAGTCGCTGCACCGCACCGAAGCTGAGCGCCGGCAGCGCCAGGCGCTCCATGGTGTCGGCCAAGCCGCTGCGGTCGAGCTCGAGTGGAGCAGGCGCCGCCCCGTCGTCGGTACGCCACGCCACCAACAGCGCGATGGGACCGGACCGCAAGCGGCGCACAGCGAAGCCGAGAACGAGGGCGGATGGGGCGTCGAGCCACTGCACGTCGTCGACCGCCACAACGAGTGGCTTCTCCTCGGCGAGCTGGGTGAGAACGCCGTGCACGGCAAGCCCGACGCTCGCCTGGTCGGGTGAGTCTGTCCGCTCCGCGAGTCTGAGCGCAACCTCGAGCGCGTGGCGCTGGCGCAGGGGCAGGACCGACACCGCCTCGTGATCGTCGCGCAGCATGTCCCCGAGCGCTGCGTACCCGAAGCCGGTCTCGGCCTCCACCGGCCGGGCGGCCAGCGTGCGCGTGCCCGAGGCCTGCGCCGATGCCAGCCCGGCCTCCCAGACGGAGGTCTTGCCGGCCCCGGCCTCGCCGTGAATCAGGAGGACGCGGGGTTCCTCCCTGGCGGCCTCGAGGAAGCGCTCGACGTGGCTGAGCTCCTCGTGTCTTCCCACGAGCTCGCGACTCATCGCCCTCGAGGCGAGGCTACCTCAAAGTCAGGGGATTCTCCCCGTTTTCAAGGGACTGCCGCGGCCGTAGCTTCGAGTGCGCAATGCCGAGCTACCTGATCGAAGGCTATCTCCCCCGCACCCGCTCAGCCGAGCTCCCGGAAGCGGTGCGGCGGATGCGGAGCGCAGCGGAAGCGCTCAGCGCCCAGGGGGTCGCCGTACGCCACGTGCGATCGAGCTACCTCCCGACCGACGAGCTGTTCCTGCATGTGCTCGAGGCGGAGTCGGTGGAGGCGGCCGGCGAGGCCACGCAGCGCGCGGGAATCGCCCCCGAGCGCATCGTCGAGGCGGTGCCCGTGCGCTCGACCCCGAGGAGGTCACAATGAGGACACGTCCACTCTTTGTCGCGCTCGCCGCGAGTGCCGCCGTCGCGGCAGGCTGCGGAGACGACGAGCCCACCGGCGAGGGGGCCGCCAACGCGAGTAAGCAGAACAGCACCGCCAGCCTCGCTAAGCGTCACGCGCAGCTCGAGCGGGATCCGTACGCGCTGCGCTGCGGGGACATCCGCGACAAGCTGGCGTCCGCCGACATCACGCGCATCGTGCAGTACGCACTGGCGGACGAAGCGCAGATCCGGGGGCTGAACCGGCTCCAAGCCTCGCAGAGCATCTTTTTCGCCATCACCGAGCTGTGCAAGGCGAAAGCGGACTCGTACCAGCCGGCGAACGACGCCATCGCGGGCGTGCGCAGCGGGGAGTTCAGGGCCAGGCTCTGACCATCCCGAAGCGCTCGCAGCCCGGGCCGGGTCTGCCGACGCCACGCTCCGCACGCACCCCAGAACAGGAGACAACGCTCATGACGATTCACGCCCGATCCCCACGCAAGCCACGCGCCGACGACGCCATGCGAGTCACGACGATCAAACGGGCGGCAGCCACCGTGCTGAGCCTTGCCGTCATCGGTGTCGGCGCTCTGACAGTTGGATCAAGCGCCTTCGCGCACGAGGTTCCCAACGAGCGGAACTGGCACGTCCACGACGGAACCGGGCGCGGCCCGTTGGCCGGCTACCACCACGCGGGCCTGGGCTTCTGGCCGCGGCTCCTTGCCCAGGAGGGCTTGATCTACGGAACCGCCCAAGCTCCCTTCGTGCGCTGCCCCAACGCCACCGACAAGGTCTTCCTTCCCAACGGTGTCCACGGCGCCGTGGACGGCGCCGGCGTGTGTATGAACGCGGTGTTCATCGTCCACCTGCTCAGCGGGGTCGACACGCCCGCAGGGTGGTCCACGCTCAGCTTCCCGAACGGCACGTTCCTGTCCTACATGCTCACGCCCCGAGGCTGAAAGCAGTCGGCCAAGCCGCCGGGCCGTTGACAGCGCGCCCGGCGGCCGACCGCAAGCCGGCAGGACACGCAGCGCATCAACGGCGACGACATGCGCCTCGGACGGCCCGTCTCAGGGGTTTCGGCCGAGTCCGGCGTCAGTCCGGAAACCCCGTCCCTACCAGGCGGCGAGCCGGCGGGCGTTTGTCCGACGGTTCGAGGTGGATTCGCCAGACCTCAACCGCGAAACGGCGCGAGTCGGATGCTGATGACCAGCGCACCCGGATCACGGGGCACTTGCACCATTCGCCGCGGGCTGGGCTCGCCGCGGTGGTTCCCGCAGCGAGCCCAGGGGGTCCCGGCGTGGGCCGCGTCAGCAGCCGCGCACCGGCTTGAACGGGATGGTCGAGTTGCCGAACGGCGTCGTGTAGGCGAGCTTCTTGCCGCCCGCGGCCGCACGCACGGTCATCTTGTTGAGCACGCGCTTCGCGGAGCTGAGGATCAGCGGGCGCAGCGCCTCCGACTGCCGTTCCACGAAGGGGCCGCCGATGTGAGTGAAGGTCAGGTTGCGGGGCTTGCCATCCGCAAGGATCGGCTCGGTCCAGCGGTAGTTCACTCGCATGTCGCCGGAGCCGACACTCGCGCGCCAGCGCCACTTGCCGTACTTGGAGTCGGTGCAGATCTTGCCGTAGGCACGTGCGGTTTGGCCGTTGGGGCTGAACTCTCGGCTCATGTGATAGCCGCCGGCCTCGGCGGCGACCGGTAGGGCGGCCGCGCCGAGGCAGGCGCTGAGTACGGCAAGGCGGGTGATGGACGGGCGCATGTTGGTACCTCCGAGCTCTGGTTTGAACTTGCCGCCAGGCTCTCGCAGGCCGCCGCCCTTTACATCAGGGTCGCACCCTGGACATTTCCCCGAGAGTTTGGCCGCGGTCCCTCAGGCCGCATCCCTGCATCGAGAAACTGTCGGCGCCTGGTCGGCTCGGCACGCGTCGCAGGGGAGCTCAATGGCAGGCGCGTCGCGCACCGGAGTAACGCCCCAGGCAGCAGCGGGTCGAGTCGCCAAATCAACTCAGACCAGTCTCGGGCTCGGGGAGCGCAGGCCCGCAACCCCCTGGTGATACGGCCCCCATGTGTATCGGCGATCCGAGCCAGTTGATGCGACCACTATGCGCGACGCCGTCGGTCGCCTATGCCCCGGGCAGGACTCGAACCTGCGACCCGCGGCTTAGAAGGCCGCGCCGACG
The DNA here is from genome assembly GCA_035650215.1 of Thermoleophilaceae bacterium. Lineage (GTDB taxonomy): Bacteria > Actinomycetota > Thermoleophilia > Solirubrobacterales > Thermoleophilaceae > JACVRW01. The sequence goes on along the minus strand of DASRIC010000060.1, from coordinate 476 downwards.
AAAACGACGCAGGACGACGGTCGACACGTCTTGCCTGCAAACGCGACAGTTCTCGGCCCTCCAACTCGAAGGCGTGCCTTACCTACGCGAAGTCTCGTTCGGGCGTTTGGGCCACTCCCGGGCCACGTCCGCTGTCGTATTGACTGTCGGTCAACAAGCGTAGGATCGCTGGCATGACCGTTCTGACGGCCCGTGACCACCTCGGCGCGTACCTGACGGTGGCCGAGGTTGCGGCGCTGCTGCGCTGCTCTGAGCCGACGATTCGGCGCCGGATCCGGGACGGCGCTCTGCCGGCGGTGCAACTCGGCGGTCCGCATTCGGCCGTCCGAGTTCCACGGGCGGCATTCGAGCGTCTGAACCAAGCTACGAAAGGGGCACCGCCGCATGAGTTCTAGCCATACCGAGGCGCTCGCCGAGCTGAAGCGCCAGCTTGCCGAGGAGACCGTCGCGGCCCGTACGCGCGAGGCCGAGAGTGA
>DASRIC010000059.1:0-20120 GCA_035650215.1 Thermoleophilaceae bacterium | reverse complement strand
ACCACCAGTTCTGCGACAACCTGCGAGGCGACGGCCAGAACACCACGCTGTTCGCCCAGCTCCGCGAGGACTACGAGCTCGTCGGAAACGTCAACGTTCACGCGCTCGATGTGAACTCCGACGCGATCGCAGCGTCCGTGCTCACCTTCGCCTACGACTCGTCGTCGGTGAACGCGGTGGCCGGCAAGCCGGGCAAGAGCAAGGGCCTGTTCAGGAACGGGAACAGGCGCTGAGGTGACGTGAGGTCGGAGGGCCCGCCCCGGGGCGGGCCCTCCGACCGCTGCTCGAGTTCGCGCAGAAGGCCGTGCGGCGCTACATGGACGCCGCGCGCACGACGCCCACCACGTGCTGCTCGGGATCGAGGAACAGGCCGATCTCCACGCCCTCCATCGGGCTCTCCGGCCCCATCATTCTCGTGCCGCCGAGGGTCTCCGCCCTGACGAGGGCATCCTCAACGTCCGGCACCTCGACGTAGAAAGTCACGTGACCGTCGTAGCCCGCCGGTCCGTTGCCCACGCCGCCGCCGATGCCGACGCCGTCGCTGTTCACGTTTCCCTCGCGATCTACGACCCCGTATCCCATCGGATTGTCGGCGTTTATCTCCCATCCGAAGAGATTCGAGTAGTAGCCCCTCAGCTTCTCGCCGTCCTTCCCGATGACCTCGAAGTGCACGACAGGCTGTCCCATGGATCCCCCTCGGTTTGTCGGCACCGCGACCGATGAATTTCGCGGCCTGCCCCGGTCTCAAGGGTGACAGTTGGATTGAGACCACGTAACGGAAGGCCGACATGACTGCCGAACACGCCACAACCACCCCCGCTGCGGACGACCGGCGCTGGCTGGCGCTGGTCGTGCTGTGCGTCGGGATGCTGATGATCGTGCTCGACGTGACCGTTGTGAACGTGGCTTTGCCCTCGGTCCAGGACGACCTGGGCTTCTCGCAGTCGAACCTCGCCTGGGTCGTGAACGCCTACCTGATCAGCTTCGGCGGCCTGCTGCTGCTGGCCGGGCGGCTCGGCGACCTGATCGGCCGGCGGCGCGTGTTCCTGATCGGGCTCGGGATCTTCACGGTGGCATCGCTGCTCTGCGGCGTCGCTCAGAGCCAGGGTCTGCTGATCGCCGCCCGCTTCGTTCAGGGCGTCGGCGGCGCGATGACCTCGGCGGTGATCCTGGGAATGATCGTCACGATGTTCCCGGACCCGAAGGAGCAGGCCAAGGCGATCGGCATCTACGGGTTCGTGGCCTCCGCCGGCGGCTCGATCGGGCTGCTCGCGGGCGGCGTGCTCACCGAGAGCATCAACTGGCACTGGATCTTCTTCATCAACCTGCCGATCGCAATCGGCACCGCCCTCGCCGCCACCCGGCTGATCGACGCGGATGAGGGGATCGGCATCGGCCGCGGAGCGGACGTCCTCGGCGCGGTGCTCGTGACCGGGTCCCTGATGCTCGGCGTCTACACGATCGTCAAGGCGAGCGAGTTCGGCTGGGGCGCCACGCGCACCCTCGGGCTCGGAGCGGTGTCGCTGGCGCTGCTGGCGGCCTTCATCGTGCGCCAGGCGCGCGCGGCGAACCCGCTCATGCCACTGCACATCTTCCGGTCCCGCAACGTGTCGGGGGCGAACCTCGTGCAGGTCGTGGTCGTGGCCGGGATGTTCGGGATGTTCTTCATGGGCACGCTCTATCTCGAGCGTGTGCTCGGCTTCGATCCCCTCGAGATCGGCTTCGCCTTCCTGCCCGCCACGATCGTGATGGGCATCTTCTCGGCCGGCCTCTCCGCGCGGCTGAACGAGCGCTACGGCGCCCGCGTGACGTTGGTGCCCGCGCTCGTGTTCGTGCTGATGGGCCTGGTGCTGTTCGCCCGGGCGCCCGTGGACGGCACCTACCTGGCCGACGTGCTCGCGCCGGTGATCCTGGTCGGGATCGGGGCGGGACTCGCGTTCCCCTCACTGATGACGCTCGCGATGTCGGGCGCCACCCCGGCCGACGCCGGCCTGGCCTCCGGTCTCGTGAACACCACGGCGCAGGTGGGCGGCGCGCTCGGGCTCGCGGTCCTGGCCACCCTCGCCACGAGCCGCACGGGCGACCTGCTCGCCTCCGGGGAGGGCACCGCGTCCGCGCTCACGGGCGGTTACCGGCTGGCCTTCCTGGTCGGCGCCGGCCTCGTGGTCGCGGGGATCGGGATCGCGCTCACGGTCCTGCGCTCGGAGCGCGCGCCGCAGGCCGACGCCCGCCCGGCGCGCAGCGAGCTCGCTTACAACGAGTGCTAGACCACTGAGCTACACGAAAGGAGACGGACCATGTTCGAGAGCACCAAGGCCTACAGCGGCTTCGCGGTCGACGATCTCGACAAAGCGAAGGAGTTCTACGGCGAGACGCTCGGCCTCAACACGTCGGTACTGGACGAGGAGTTCGGGCTGCTGTCACTGCACCTCAGCGGCGACCGGGACACGCTCGCCTACGTGAAGCCGGACTTCACCCCCGCCACGTACACGATCCTCAACTTCGTGGTGGACGACGTCGACGCGACCGTCGACGAGCTGTCGTCCCGCGGAGTGAGCTTCGAGCGCTACGACGGCTTCGATCAGGACGAGCGCGGCATCGCGCGTGGGCAGGGTCCGACCATCGCGTGGTTCAAGGACCCCGCCGGCAACATCCTGTCGGTGCACTCGGAGGCGTGAGCCCGGGCCCTACTCGGGCCAGAAGTCCGGCACCGTCTCCACGTCGTCCCGCGGATCGGCGGACCTCGTGGAGACGATGATCACTACGGCGTCGTCGGGGCCCTCGTTCCAGACGGAGCGGGGCACCGGCGGCGCCACACGCACCAGCGTGCCCTCCTCGGCGTCGATCACGTCGTCCTCGAGCTTGAACTGGAGGGTGCCGGAGGCCACGAAGTAGAGCTCCTCCTGCGTCTTGTGCCGGTGGCCGTAGCTGCCCTTGCCCCCGGTTCCGGCGGGCATCCGCCGCCAGGTGAAGCCCACCTGCTCGGTGCCCAGGTCGCTCACCGCCGTCATGCGCATCTCGCCCGGGTAGTCGCCCAGCACGTCAGGGATCTCGTCGAGCTTCTTGATCGTCCAGTCGCTCATGAAGCGACCCTAACCGAGTCGGCCGGCCATGGCAGACGGCCGCACACGGTCGGCGGGATGAACGTCCCGGAGTGGTCGCTACAGGGGGTAGTCAGGGACGTTCGATGGGCAGCAGGTTCACGACCAGCTGTCCCAGGCGAGCAGCGCGGGCAGCGGGTCGAACGGCCGCCCGCCCTCATACCACCCGGGCGCGCCCCAGAGCTCGAAGTGCAGGTGGCAGCCCTGGGCGTTGCCGGTCTCGCCGACCGCGCCGATGCGCTGGCCGGTGTACAAGCGGTCGCCGGCGCGGAACGGGCTGGGCTCCGCGAGGTGCATGTAGGCGTAGTCGTAGTCGCTGCCGGCACCGTCGATCACGAGGTAGTTGCCCGCCGCCGCGTGGTAGCCGCTGTACTGCACCACGCCGCCGCGCGCCGCGACCATCGGCACGCCGCAGGCAGCGAACACGTCGTGCCCCTGATGCGAGTGGCCCGCGCGGCCCGAGCCGAAGCCCGCCCCGGCGCCGCCGAAGTCGTGCTTGCCGCGGACCGGGAAGATGTGGTCGTAGAGGTCGAAGGCGTCGCGCTGCACGTCGCCCACCTGGGAGCTGCGCGCCTCGGCGCCGTCGGCGCTCGCCGCGGTGAGGCGGAACGAGTAGCGCCCGGGCTTGGCTGCGGCGGTGCCGATGCGGCCGTCCCAGCTCACGCTCTGCACCTGGCCCGGCACCACGCCCTGCGGCGACCACGACTTGACCACCGCGGCGTCGGAGGCGCGCACCAGCTCCACGGTGAGCGCGCTCGGCGCGGCGTCGGAGAGCCGGAACGAGAACGTGACCGCGCGGCGCGCCCCGACGTAGGCCTTGGTGCGGCTGGTGCCGGTCTCGAGCGCCGGCGCACCCTGGGCCCGCGGACCGGGCACGGGGGTGAGCTCCGCGCCCGGCTCGGGCGCCGGCGCCGGCAGGATCGCGACCGGGCGGGTGGGCGCCGAGCGCGTGCCGTCGGCCGTGGCCACGGCGAGCGCACCGCTCACCGCCCCGGCGGGCACCTGCGCGCGCAGCACGGTCTCGCGCGCGAGGGTGACCTGGCTCACGGCGTTGTCGGCCTTGCCGTAGCTGCCGAGGAAGGTCACCTGGCGCACGCCCGCGAGGGCGCTGCCGCTCAGGCTCAGCAGGCTCCCGGGCTTGGCGCGCCCGCGCGAGGCGCAGCCGCGGACGCAGGTCACCTTGGCGACCTTCGGCACGGCGACATATTCGGCTCCGCCGCCCCCTCCTTGGGTGGGCGGCGCTCCCGTGGCGGTCGGTGCGGCGACGAGCACGCTGAGTGCGAGCGCGCCGAGCATGCGACGCTTCACGGAAACGTGGGTTCCTTCCAAATCCCTTTGGCCTCTCTTCGTTCCGGCCTACGGGGTTAGCTGACGGGCTCGCACCTGAAGAGCGGCGCTACAGCCGGGACAGTCCGGCCGATTCGCCCCCTCGAGAACTGGTTTTCGCCAGCGCTCGAACGGTTCCCCCGTTCCCTGGTGGCATCCGGGGATCGCCACCAGAGATTCGGCAGGCAATACTTGGCGCGGGCAGTATACCCACGCGGGAGGCGGGGTAGTCGCCCGTCGGGGCATCTGCCACACTAGGTCGCCGGCCGCCTTCGGGCGGCCTCTTTTCCGATGAAGACGTATGTGGCGACACCGGCTACCCGCGAGCGCAACTGGCTCGTGGTCGACGCGACCGGCAAGACGCTGGGCCGCTTGGCGACCCAGATCGCCGACTCGCTGCGCGGCAAGCGCAAGCCGGCATACACGCCGCACGTGGACGTGGGCGACTTCGTGATCGTGGTCAACGCCGAGCGCATCTCGGTGACCGGCAACAAGCGCGCCGAGAAGCGCTACTACCGCCACTCCGGCTACCCGGGTGGCCTGCGCAGCCGCACGCTCGAGGAGATGCTCGCGCGCCGGCCGGAGGAGGTCATTCGCCTGGCGGTGAAGGGCATGCTGCCGCGCAACCGCCTCGGCCGTGCCCAGCTGCGCAAGCTCAAGATCTACGCAGGGCCCGACCACCCCCACGCCGCGCAGAAGCCCGAGCCGATGGAGGTCGACGCCCGATGACCGAAGAGCCCCAGCAGCCCGAGGGCGACCAGCCCGAGGACGAGCCCACTCAGGGCGAGGCCCCCGGGCCCGAGATCGAGGGCGCCGAGGAGCTGGCCCAAGCGGCGGCGCAGGGGGAGACTCGCGCCGAGGAGGAGGCTCCGGCTGCCGAGGAGGGGGCTCCCGCCGCCGAGGAGGGGGCTCCCGCCGCCGCCGACGAGCCTCCCGCCGCCGAAGGCGAGCCGCCCGCCGAGGGCGAGCCGGCCGACGTCGCGCCCGGCGACCGTCCGCGCCCGGGCGCTCGCAGGAAGCAGGCCGCCGGCGATCCCGGCGACGAGGTGATCCCGGGCGCCCACCTGGAGCCGGATCTCGTGCTCGAGGAGCGGGCCGCCGCCGAGCAGGCGGGCGAGTTCGGCGAGTACGAGCAGTATGCGGAGGGCGACGCCGACGAGGAGGCGACCGGCGAGGAGGCTCCCGCTGACGCCGAGCCGGTGGCGCACACCCCGCTCGACCTGGCCGCAGACGCCCGCTACGCCGCCACCGGCAAGCGCAAGAGCGCCGTGGCCCGCGTGATCCTGAAGCCCGGCGAGGGCACCTACAACGTCAACGGACGCCACCTCGACGAGTTCTTCCCGCGCGTACGGCTCCAGCGCATGGCCCGCCAGCCGCTCGAGGCGGCCGGCTATCAGACCCGCATGGACGTGGTGGCCCGCATCCACGGCGGCGGCGTGTCGGCGCAGGCCACCGCGCTGCGTCACGGCATCGCCCGCGCCCTGGTGGAGGCCGACCCGGCGCTGCGCGGCGAGCTCAAGCGCCGCGGCTACCTCACGCGCGACCCGCGCGTGAAGGAGCGCAAGAAGGCCGGGCTGAAGAAGGCCCGCAAGCGGCCGCAGTTCTCCAAGCGCTAGCGCAGCGGTGGCGCTGTTCGGGACGGACGGCGTCCGTGGAGTCGCCGGCGAGTTCCTCACCGCGGAGCTGGCCACGGCCCTGGGCCGTGCGGCCGCGACGATCGCCCCGGCGGACGCGCCCCAGATCCTGATCGTGCGCGACACGCGCGAGTCGGGCGAGATGCTCGAGGCCGCGCTCGCCGCCGGCATCGCGTCGGCGGGCGGCCACGCCCTTCTCGGCGGCGTGCTGCCCACGCCGGGCGCGTCGATCCTCGTGCGGCGTCACGGCTTCGACATGGCGGTGGTGGTGTCCGCCTCGCACAACCCGTACGAGGACAACGGCATCAAGTTCTTCGGCCCGGAGGGCATGAAGCTCGGCGACGAGGAGGAGGGCGAGATCGAGCGGCGCCTCGAGTCGCCCGGTACGAGGATCGGCCGGGTGCGCGAGCTCCACGGCGCCCCCGGCGACTACCTGCGCGAGCTCGAGTTGCGCTTCCGCGACCTCGACCTGCACGGCCGCCGGATCCTGCTGGACTGCGCGAACGGGGCAACGCACCGGGTCGCGCCCGAGATCTTCCGGCGGCTCGGCGCCGAGGTCGACGCCGTGGCCGTGGAGCCCGACGGGCGCAACATCAACCGCGGCTGCGGCTCCACCCACATCGAGCATCTCGCCGCGACGCTGGACGGGCACGATGTCGGCTTCGCGTTCGACGGGGACGGCGACCGCGTGCTGGCCGTGAGCGGCCGCGGCGACGTGGTGGACGGCGACGAGCTGATGGCGCTGGCGGCGCTTCACCTGCGCGGGCGCGGGGCGCTGCCCGGCGACGGCGTGGCCGTGACCGTGATGACGAACTACGGCTTCCACAAGGCGATGGGCGAGGCGGGCGTGGAGGTGGCGACCACGCCGGTGGGCGACCGCCACGTGCTGGCCGAGCTCATGCGGCGAGGCTGGGCTCTCGGGGGCGAGCAGTCCGGCCACATCATCGACACCGGGTTCGTGCCCGCCGGGGACGGCACCGCCGCCGCGCTGCTCACCCTCGAGGCGCTCGCGGGGGGCGACCTGGCCGAAAGACGGGCGATGGCGAAGCTCCCGCAGCGGCTCGTGAACGTGCGCGTGCGTGACCGGGGCGCCATCCACGACGCCGAGGCCGTCTGGGCGGCCGTCGAGAAGGAATCCGGGAAGCTCGAGGGCAGGGGGCGCGTGCTGGTGCGGGCCTCGGGCACCGAGCCGCTCGTGCGCGTGATGGTCGAGGCGCCCGGTGAGGAGGAGTGCGCGGAGGTTGCCGGACGGCTGGCGAATCTCGTCGAGACGCAACTAGGCTAGGTCGACCATGTGCGGGATCATCGGATACGTCGGGCCGCGCGAGTGCCGCGAGCTCCTGCTCGAAGGGCTGGGACGGCTCGAGTACCGGGGCTACGACTCGGCCGGGCTCTCGCTGATCTCGAACGGCGACGTGGGAAGCGTGCACGCGGTCGGGAACCTCGAGCAGCTCCGCAACGCCGTTGCCGCCACCAACGGTCACCTGGCGGGGTCGACCGGCATCGGTCATACCCGCTGGGCAACCCACGGCCGCGTGACCGAGGCGAACGCCCATCCCCACTGGGACACCTCGCGGCGCGTGCACATCGTGCTGAACGGCATCGTCGAGAACTGGACGGAGCTGCGCCAGCGGCTGACCGCCGAGGGCGCCGAGTTCACCTCCGAGACGGACGCCGAGGTGGTGGCGCACCTGATCGCCCATCACCTGGACGGCGACCTCGTGGAGGCCACCCGCCTCGCCTACAACGGGCTGCGCGGCCACTACGCCTTCGTCGCGATGGCGGCCGACCACCCGGGCGTGCTGGTCGGCGCGCGCAAGGAGTGCCCGCTGGTGGTCGGGCTGGGCGAGGGCGAGAGCTTCATCGCCTCGGCGATCCCGGCCTTCATGGCCGAGACCCGGCGGGTCCAGCTCGTGCACGACGGCGAGATCGTGGCGATCACGCCCCAGGGGTCGCGCTTCCTCTCTCCCGACGGCACCGACCTCGAACGCGCGGTCGACGAGGTCGACTGGGACGAGGAGCAGGCCGAGAAGGGCGGCTACGAGACCTTCATGCTGAAGGAGATCCACGAGCAGGCCGACGCCGTGGCCGAGACGCTCGCGGGACGGGTCGCCGACCACGGCGTCGAGCTCGGCGACATCGGGCTGTCCGACGAGTTCCTCGCCGACATCCGCCGGATCGTGATCGTGGCCTGCGGCACCTCCTACCACGCCGGGCTGGTCGGCCGCTACGCGATCGAGTGGTGGTCGCGGCGGCCGGTCGAGATGGACGTGGCCTCGGAGTTCCGCTACCGCAACCCTGTGCTCAGCGAGCGCGACCTCGTAATCGGGATCTCCCAGTCCGGCGAGACCGCCGACACGCTGGCGGCCATGCGCCTCGCGCGCGAGCGCGGCGCCAAGGTCCTCGCCGTCACGAACATCATGGGGAGCCAGGCCACGCGCGACTCGGACGGCGTGCTGTTCACCCGCGCGGGGCTCGAGATCGGGGTGGCGGCCACGAAGACGTTCGTCGCCCAGGTGGCCGTTATGTACCTGTTCGCCCTGCGGCTCGCCGCGATCCACGGGACGCTCGAGCCGGAGGTCACGCGCGACCTGTGCCGCGAGCTGCGCGAGCTGCCGCGCCACGCGTCCGAGCTGGTGGAGAGGGTGGACGGCCCCGCGCGGTCGATCGCCGAGCACTGGCAGGACGCGGGCTTCTTCCTCTACCTCGGCCGTCACGTGGGCCTGTCGATCTGCCTCGAGGGAGCCCTCAAGCTGAAGGAGATCTCCTACATCCCGACCGACGCGTACGCCGCCGGCGAGATGAAGCACGGCCCGATCGCCCTCCTCGACGAGAACACGCCGGTGGTCTGCGTGGCCACCGACTCGCCGGTGCTGGAGAAGGTGCTTTCGAACATCGCGGAGGTGCGGGCCCGCGGTGCGCATGTGATCGCCGTGGCCACCGAGGGCAGCGGCCAGGTGGCCGAGCACGCCGAGGAGGTGCTCGAGATCCCCCGCACCGATTGGCTTCTGCAGCCGCTGCTCGCCGTGATTCCGCTGCAGCTGCTGGCCTACTACATCGCACGTGCGCGCGGCCTCAACGTCGACCAGCCGCGGAACCTGGCCAAGACGGTCACCGTCGAGTGACGGGGATCGGTCTCGACCTGCTCGAGATCGAGCGGCTCGAGGTCGCGCTGCGGCGCCGCCCCCGGCTGGCGGAGCGGCTGTTCACCGAGGACGAGCGCGCCTACGCGTCGGAGCGCGCCCGGCCGACGATGCACCTCGCCGCGCGCTTCTGCGCGAAGGAGGCGGTGGCAAAGGCGCTCGGCCTGACCGGCTGGAGCTTTCGCGACGTGGAGGTGGTGGCCACCGACGCCGAGCCACACGTGTCGCTGACCGGCACGGCTGCCGAGCGCGCGCGGCAGCTCGGCGGGGTCGTGCGGATCTCGCTCACGCACACCGATCGAATTGCCGGCGCCGTGGCGATCCTCGCGCCGGCTGAGCGATGAGCGCCCCGCTGCCCGGCTGGCTCGACCCGATCTACGAGGCCGCGGAGATGCGCTCCGTCGACGCCTGGGCGATCGAGGAGCGCGGGGTGCCGTCGCTCGACCTGATGGAACGCGCCGGAATCGGGCTCGCGCGCGTCACGGCCGCAGCGGCCCGGCCGGGCCCTGTACGCGTGGTGGTGGGCAAGGGCAACAACGGCGGCGACGGCCTTGTGGTGGCCAGGCTTCTGCGCGAGGACGGCCACGAGGTGGACGTGCTGGCCGCGGCGGAACTCGGCGAGCTGCGGGGCGACGCGCTGGCCAACCTCGAGCGGCTGCCCGGGACCGCGCCGGAGCCGTTCTCAGCGGAGCGGCTGCGGGGATCGGGTGCGGTGGTGGACGCCCTGCTCGGCACGGGCTTCGAGGGCACGCCCCGCGAGCCGCTGGCCTCGGTCATCGCGGCGATCAACGCGCAGGACGCGCCCGTGGTGGCCTGCGACGTGCCCTCCGGGGTGAGCGCTTCGAGCGGCGAGGTGGAGGGCGAGGCCGTGAGGGCCGCGCTCACGGCCACCTTCCACGGCCCCAAGGTCGGGCTCTTCCTGGCGCCCGGCAAGGAGCACGCCGGACGGGTCGAGGTCGTGGAGATCGGCATCCCCCGCGGCGCGCCCGCGCCGGCCGCGGCAGGGCTGATCTCCGAGCGCGTGCTCGAGCTCTTCCCCCGCCGCGAGCGCAGCGGCTCGAAGTTCACGTCGGGCGTCGTGGCGGTGGTGGGCGGCTCACGCGGCCTCACTGGCGCGCCCACGATGGCGGCGCGCGCTGCCTCGCGGGCCGGAGCCGGCTACGTGCAGGTCGGCGTGCCCGCCTCGGCGCAGCCGGCGCTCGACATGCGCCTGCTCGAGCAGATGAGCCGCGGGCTGCCCGATACGGACGGCCACCACGGCCCGCAGGGGGTGGAGGAGGCCGTCCGGATGGCCGACCGCGCGGGGGCGATGGTGCTCGGTCCCGGCCTTGGCCGCGACGAGGGCGCGCTCGAGTTCGCCCGCCAGGTGGCCGGCGGCGTGGAGGTGCCGCTGCTTCTGGACGCCGACGGGCTGGGCGCCCACGCCGGACGGCTCGAGTTGCTGCGCGAGCGGAGCGCCCCGACGGTCCTGACGCCGCACGAGGGCGAGCTCGGCCGCCTGCTCCAGCGGGACGCGGACGAGGTGGCCCGCCGGCGGCTGGCCGCGGCGCGCGAGGCGGCCGAGCGCAGTGGCGCCGTGGTGCTGCTGAAGGGAGACGACACGATCGTCGCCCTGCCGGGGGGCCCCCTGGCGATCAGCCCCGGCGGCACCCCGGCGCTGGCCACGGCCGGGACCGGCGACGTGCTCTCCGGGCTGATCGGCGCGCTCCTCGCGAAGGGCCTCGGCGCCTTCGAGGCGGCCTCGCTCGGCACGCTCGCCCACGTGCTCGCTGCCGAGGCGGCCGCGGCGCGGCTCGGCGCCGATCACGTGCTGGCGGGCGACGTGATCGAGGCGCTGCCCTACGGCCTCACCCTCCGGTAGTTTCGTCTCCGATGGCCGAGCTGATTCGCGAGATCATGGACGCCGAGCCCGCCACAGTCCGGCCCGACACGCCGGTCGAGGACGTGGTCCGGCTCCTGCGCGACCACGAGCTGCCGGGCGTGCCCGTGGTCGACGAGTCCGGCGCCTGCGTGGGCATCGTGACCGAGGCGGACCTGGTGCTGCCCGACGACCAGGGAGACCTCCATATCCCGCACTACGTGAACCTGTTCGGCGGCACGGTGTTCCTCGAGCCGCTCGGGCGCTTCGAGCAGCGGCTCCGCAAGGCGTTCGCCTCAAGCGCCGGGGACATGATGACGGCGGATCCCGACTCGGTCGGGCCCGACAGCACGGTGCGAGACGCGGCCCGGCTGATCCACGAGTCGGGGCACAACCGGCTCCCCGTGCTGGAGAACGGCCGCCTGGTGGGCGTGGTCACGCGCATGGACGTGCTCGGCGCCCTGGCGGCGTGAGCCCGGAACCGGAGCGCGCCCTCGCACGGATCGACCTGGGCGCCATCGAGCGTAACTGCGCGCGGCTGCCGGGACGGCTCTGCGCGGTGGTCAAGGCGGACGGCTACGGCCACGGACCCGTAGCGGAGGCGGCGCTCGCCGGCGGCGCACGCTGGCTCGCGGTCGCCACGGCCGAGGAGGCGGTGAGCCTGCGGGCCACGGCCGAGGGCGCGCCGATCCTGGTGATGGGGGCGCTCACTCCCGCGGAGCTGCGGACGGCGCTCGACGCGCGGGCGGACGTGGTGGCCTGGACGCCGGAGCTGGCCGAGGCGGCCCCGCGCGTGCACGTGAAGCTCGACACCGGCATGGGGCGGCTCGGAACGAAGGACCGCGAGCTGGCGCTCCGGCTGGCGGCGCGCCCGGGCACGGTCGGGGTGATGACCCACTTCGCGACGGCCGACGAGCCCGGCGACGAGCTGTTTCCGGCGCAGCTGGAGGCCTTCACGCGCTTCGTCGAGGATCTCGGTCGCGACGACCTGGTGGCCCACGCCGCAAACAGCGCGGCCACGCTGCGCGATCCGGCGGCGCACTTCGACCTGGTCCGCTGCGGCGTGGCGCTGTACGGGATGGACCCATTCCACGAGGACCCGGCGGCGCATGGCCTCGAGCCCGCGCTGTCGCTTCACTCGTGGGTGGCCGCGGTGCGCCGCTTCGAGGCGGGCGACAGCGCCGGCTACGGGCGCCGCTGGACGGCCCGCGAGCCCACCTGGGTGGCCACCGTGCCGATCGGCTACGGCGACGGCTGGCGCCGCGCGCTCACGAACAACTGCGACGTGCTGATCCGGGGCCGGCGGCATCCGCTCGTGGGAACGGTCAGCATGGACAACGTGACCGTGGCGCTCGACCAGGACACAGACGTGCGCGTGGGCGACGAGGTCGTGCTGATCGGCCGGCAGGGCGACGAGCGCATCCTCGCCGAGGAGGTGGCGCGCCGGCTCGGCACGATCAACTACGAGGTCACCTGCGGCCTCTCGCCGCGGGTGCGGCGAGAGTACGTGCGGTGAGCGGCGCCTGGATCGTCGGCGGCGCGCTGCGCGACGAGCTGCTCGGCCGCCCCGTGGTCGACGTCGACATCGCCGTGGCGGGCGACCCCGCTGCCGCGGCTCGCGAGCTCGCCGCCGAGCTCCGCGGGCCCGTGTTCCAGCTCTCGGAGGCCTTCGGCGCCTGGCGCGTGATCGACCGCGCCGGAGGCCGGGTGTTCGACTTCTCGCCGCTCCAGGGCCACACGATCGAGGAGGATCTGGCGCGGCGCGACTTCACCGTCAACGCGATGGCACGCCCGCGTGACGGCGGGTCGCTGATCGACCCGCTCGGCGGGCGCGCGGACGTCGAGTCGGGCACCCTGCGGGTGCTCGGTGCGCGCGCCTACCAGAGCGACCCGCTGCGCGCGCTGCGGCTCGCCCGCTTCGCTGCCGAGCTCGGCTTCGCGCCCGACGAGGAGACGGAGCGACTCACGCGCGCTGCGGCGCCGCGCGTGGCAGAGGCCTCCGCCGAGCGGGTGTTCGCCGAGCTCAGGCGGCTCGTGATCGCGGACCGTGCGCTCGCTGGCCTCGAGATCGCCGACCGCCTGGGGCTCCTGCGCACCGTGCTGCCCGAGCTGGCCGACCTGCACAGCGTCGAGCAGAGCCACTACCACCACCTCGACGTGTACGACCACACCATCGAGGTGTTCGCGCGGCTGATCGAGCTGGATGCCGAGGCGCGTCCCGAGCTGCGCGCCGTGCTCGACCAGCCGTTGGCCGACGAGCTCACGCGCGGCCAGGCGCTGCGGCTCGGTGCGCTCCTTCACGACATCGGCAAGCCGGCGACCCACGCGCTGCGCGACGACGGTCGGGTCACGTTCATCGGCCACGACCGGCTGGGCGCCGAGATGATCCGTGAGCTCTGCGGGCGGCTGCGGACGAGCGAGCGCCTGTCGGTCTTCCTCCAGGGGATCGCCCGGCACCACCTCGTGCTCGGCTTCTTGGTCCACGAGCGCCCGCTCGACCGGCGGTCCGTGTTCCGCTACCTCAAGCGCACGGCGCCGGTCGAGGTGGAGGTCACGCTGCTCTCGTGCGCCGACCGGCAGGCCACCCGCGGGCGGCGGGCCGAGGACGCGATCCCGGCGCACATGGAGCTCGCCGCCGAGCTGATGGACGCCGCCCTCGAGTGGCGCGCCGCCGGTCCGCCGCGGCCGCTCGTGCGCGGGGACGAGCTGGCGCGGGCGCTCGAGATCGAGCCCGGTCCCGAGCTCGGGCGCCTGCTCGCGGAGCTCGAGGAGGCCGCCTACGCCGGCGACGTCGCCACGCGCGACGAGGCGATCGAGCTGGCGCGTAGGCTCCGCGCATGACCGACGACTGCCTCTTCTGCAAGATCGCCGCCGGGGAGCTGCCCTCGGAGATCGTCCAGGAGGACGAGCACACCATCGCCTTCATGGACCTCAACCCGTGGACCCGCGGCCACGCGCTCGTGATCCCCCGCTCTCATTCGAGGAACCTCTACGAGGTGGACGACCACGACCTCGGGCACGCCTCCGCCGCCGCGAAGCGCCTCGCGCTCACCATGCGCGAGCGCCTCGGCTGCGCCGGCGTGAACCTGCTCAACTGCTGCGAGCCCGCCGCTTGGCAGACGGTCTTCCACACGCACATCCACGTGATCCCGCGCTACGACGACGACCCGCTCCAGCTTCCGGTGCGGCCCCGTCAGGCCGAGGGCGACGAGCTCGCCCAAGTGGCCGCCGAGCTGCGCTGAGCCGGGGTGAGGCCTTCCGCCGGCAAGCCCTGGTAGTTTGCGCGCTGTAAGGGCCGGTACAAGCCGGCGTAGGAAGAAACATGCAGGTGCCGTGGTTGGATTCGCTGACGCAGGCCGGCCGGGCACAAGCAGGAAGGGGCATAAACGTGCCTACCGGAACCGTCAAGTGGTTCAACGACGAGAAGGGCTACGGCTTCATCACTCCGGACGATGGGGACCGTGACCTGTTCGTTCACTACACGGGTATCGACGGCCAGGGCTTCAAGTCGCTCGCCGAGAACTCCAAGGTCGAGTACGAGGAGGAGACGGGCGACAAGGGTCCGAAGGCGGTGAACGTTCGCTCGATCTGACCGAGCGTCCACTCGCCGGTGCCCAAGGAAGAGAAGATCGAGATGGAGGGCGAGATCGTGGAGGCCCTCCCGAACACGATGTTCAAGGTCGAGCTCGACAATGGGCACGAGGTGCTCGGACACATCTCCGGCAAGATGCGGAGGCACTACATCCGCATCTTGCCTGGAGACCGGGTGAAGATCGAGCTGTCGCCGTACGACCTCGACCGCGGGCGGATCACCTACCGCTACAAGTAGCGTAGGAATGCGCAACTCGGTGGCGAAGGGGGTGTTTGTACCCCGGTCATGAAGCGACTCCTCCTTCTCGTCAGCGCCTGTGCCGTGACAGTGCTGGCGCTTGCCGCTCCCGCGTCCGCGCGGATAGTCG
The DNA here is from genome assembly GCA_035650215.1 of Thermoleophilaceae bacterium. GTDB lineage: Bacteria > Actinomycetota > Thermoleophilia > Solirubrobacterales > Thermoleophilaceae > JACVRW01. The sequence goes on along the minus strand of DASRIC010000059.1, from coordinate 5,099 downwards.
AGCTCGGCGCCACCGCCAGCGCGGTCACCGCGAGCTGTCCGACCGACCCCTGCGAGGCCGCCGTGCGCGTGACCGGCTACCAGGGACGCGCGGCCGGCGGTCCCAAGAACCCGTATTACATCCGGCGCGACGGCACGCTCGTTGCGTTCACGGTCACGCTGGCCGCTCCCACCGCGGAGCAGGTCCAGTTCTTCAACGACAACTTCGGCACGCCCGCCCAGGTGCGCCTGTCCGTGCTGCGCCGCGGCACCACGCGCAAGACGCGTCTCCAGCACCGGCTCGTGCAGCAGTCGGACCTGTATCGGGTCGACCGCTACCTCGGGTCGAGCCCGACCTTCGTCCTCGACCCGCCGCTCCGGGTGCGGGAGGGCAACTGGATCGCGATCACCGTGCCCACGTGGGCGCCGATCTTCGCCAACAACCTGACGCGCTCGGACTGGTGGCGCTCGTCCCGGCCGAAGAACAACTGCGAGACCCCGCGCAGCCTGCGCCAGTGGTCGATGCAGGAGCTGCGCGACATCTCGGTGTTCGGCTGCACCTACAGCGGAGCGCGGCTGCTCTACACGGTCACATACATCCCGGACAACCGGGAGACCGTGGACACGGACGGATAGCCGGACTCGTCCGGCTCAGCGTCTGACCGGGGTGGGCGTGCGTGGCGTCCGCACGCGTGCGGGCGCCGGCACCCGGGGCTCCGCGCCGCGCCTGCGCCCGGGCAGCGGCGGGTCCGAATGATCGCGCACGCGGCCGCGCCCGAGCTTCCAGGGACCGACCGGGAGCCGGATGCCGTCGCCGCCCGGGCCGTCCTTGCCCGGACGGGGGTCGGGACCCTCGCCTCCTCCGCCGTCGTCCCCGCGTGAATCGTCGTCGTCGTCGCGCAGCCGGAAGAACCAGATCAGCCACACGATCAGCAGCCCAACGTCGAAAACGCGGAAACCGACCATGAAGATCCACCCTTCGGTGGTCATCGGCTTCGATGCTACCGCGATGGGCTGAACCGGAAAAGTGCTAGCTTGGCGCGCCGTGATCGACTTCGGGTTGGTCGACGAGGCCGTCGACCCCAGTACCCACGTCGTCTCGCTCCGGGGGGAGATCGACGCCAACACCGCGCCGCGGCTGGGGAGCGGCCTGATCGCCCTCTTCGACGAGGGCGTGCGAGGCGTGGTCGTCGACCTGTCGGAGGTCACGATGGTGGACTCGGCGGCCATCGGCGTGATCGTGAACGCGTGGCGGCGCTTCCAGCCGCCCCGCGGCCGGATCGCGCTCGTGATCTCGACGGAGCGCATCTGGCGCCCCTTCCAGATCAGCGGGCTGTCCGACCGGCTCGCGATCTTCCGGTCGCGCGAGGAGGCGCTCGGCTGCTTCGCCACGGCCTAGCAGCTACGGACGGCTACCCGCAGGCCCCGGGGTTCTCCTCGCAGAACTTCTCGAAGCGCTCCGCCGGGCTGTCGGCCGGCGGCGGCGTGTCGTTCTCGGGGGTGTCCGCCGGGGGCTCGGCCTCCGGGGCCGGCGCGGGGGTCCCGCCGTCGTCGCTCGAGTCTCCGTCGCCGTCCGGCGGGAGGGTCTCGGTGCCCGGGTCCAGCGGAGCTGCGGTCTCCGTCTCGGGCGGCGGGGGCGGCTCGGTCTCGGTCTGCGGGGTCGTGAGCCTCGGCAGCTCGGGCGTGGTTTGCGCGGACTCGTCGTCGCCCCCGCAGCCGGCCGAGGCGGGCACGAGCGCGAGGGCGATCGCGAGGAGGACCGTGGCAGCCGGGAGCACGTGGCTCGGCCGCGTGCGCACGGGACGAATTCGGGCGCTCAGCGCTCGACGGCCGGAAGGCGCCGGCCGCAGTGGGGACAGTCGTTCAGGTCCTTCTGAACGAGCTGCTCGAGCGAGCAGCCACACAGCCTCAGGTTCTCCACCGAGTACGGCAGGTTGCTCGGCGAGGGCGCGAGCGGGAGCAGGGCTCCCACGACCTTCAGCTCCTCGCCGCTGTCGTGGTCCACGTAGGTCACGCCCGGCTCGGCCTCATGGATCACCTCGCGGTCGGAGCGGGCGCGGAGCCGGTACCTCTGGCGGGCGGGCATGAGGCGGGAGAATAGATGAGAGTCCTGATCTTCCACGGCTACCTGCTGCGCGGAACCGGGAGCAACATCTACAACGCGTCGCTGGTCGAGGCCCTGGCCCGCATGGGCCACGAGGTGCACATCCTCTGCCAGGACCCCGACTGGGAGCCGCCTCCGGGGGTGACCGTCCACATCCCCGACATCGGCCGCGTGCTGCCGGTCTACGTGGCCGACACCTACGACCGCTTCGACGCCAAGCCCTACCCGACGCTGAGCGACGCCGAGCTGCAGCACTACATCGACGCCAACGTCGAGGCGGTGCGCGCGGTCCCGACGCCCGACGTCGCGCTCGCCAACCACCTGATCATGGGGCCGGTGATCCTCGCCCGCGCGCTCAAGGACAGGGCGCCCTACGCGGTCAAGGTGCACGGCAGCGCCCTCGAGTACACGGTCCGCCCGGGCAAGGAGCGCTTCCTGCCCTACGCGCTCGAGGGGGTGCGGAGCGCCGCCGGGGTGCTTGTGGGCTCGCGGCACACCGCGGAGTCGCTGTGGGAGGTGCTCGCGGAGGAGCCGGACCTGAGAGCGGAGACGCGCCTCTGCCCGCCCGGCGTGGACATCCATGAGTTCCGCCCCGGCGCGGCCGACCTCGACGGGCTCGCGGCCAAGCTCGCGGCCGGTGCGGCCGCCGAGTGGGGCGGCGAGGCGGGCGCCGCGGAGTCGTTGCGCTCGCTCGACCCGGGGCACGACCGGATCGTGAGCTACGTGGGCAAGCTGATCGTGTCGAAGGGCCTCGACCTGCTGTTCGCGGCCTGGCCGCTCGTGGTGTCCGAGGTCCGCGAGGCGCGCCTGCTCGTGATCGGCTTCGGGACTTACCGCGAGGCGCTGGGGCGCTTCCAGGACGCGCTCGCGCGGGCGGACCTGGACGCCCTGAACGACATCGCCGCCCGCGGGCGCGAGCTCGAGGGCGGCCCGCCCGGTCCGCTTCGGCACCTGCAGTCCTTCCTCTCCCGCGTCGACGAGCGCTGGCTCGAGGCCGCGCCGGTGGCCGCACAGGGGATTCACTTCACCGGCCGGCTCGAGCACACCGACCTGCCGGCGGTGCTGCCGGCCTGCGAGGCGCAGGTGATGCCCTCCACCTTCCCCGAGGCGTTCGGCATGGTCGCCGCCGAGGCGGCGGCCTGCGGAGCGCTGCCGCTGTCGGCGAACCACTCGGGGATGGCCGAGGTCACCGCCACGCTGGCGCCCGCGGTGCCGGAGGACGTGCGACCGCTGCTGAGCTTCGACGTGGGGCCGGATTCGGTCGAGCAGATCGCCGCCAAGCTCGTGGCCTGGCTCACGCTCGACCCCGCCGAGCGCGAATCCGCCAAGACCGCGCTGGCCGCCGAAGCGGCCCGTCGCTACTCGTGGGAGAGCGTGGCCGAAGGGGTGATCTCGGCCGCCCTCGGGAAGCTCGATCGGCTTCCCCATCCCGCCCCCTGAGCGGATAGTGTTCGCGCCCGGTGAGCCTCGCCCGTCACACCGTGAAGCCCATCCTGGCCGCCCTCGTCGTCGCCCTGGTTGCGCTCGTCGCGAGCGCCTGCGGGCGCGATGAGCCGGACCTCTCGAACGGCAAGGCGCAGTTCGTGCAGACCTGCGGCTCCTGCCACGCGCTTGGCAGGGCGGGCACGCAGGGTGTTCAGGGCCCAAGCCTCGACGCGGCCTTCCAGGCGGCGCTGGCGAGCGGGATGGATCGGGAGACGGTCGAGGGCATCGTGCACCGGCAGATCGGCGCCCCGCGCAAGAACAGCATCATGATGCCCGACCTCGTGAAGGGCGACGACGCCCGCGACGTCGCGGCCTACGTGGCCTTCGCCAGCGGCAAGGGCGGCGAGGACCAGGGCGCGCTCGCGCAGGCGGGCCTCGAGGGCGCCACGGGCGGCGAGCAGATCTTCACCGCGGCCGGCTGCGCCGGCTGCCACACCTTCGGCCCGGCCGGCGCGAACGGCAACATCGGCCCGAACCTCGACGAGCTGGCCGACGCCGCCGGCAAGCGCGAGCCCGGCACGTCCGCCGAGGACTACGTGCGCGAGGCGATCCTCGACCCGGGCGCCTCGATCGCCGAGGGCTTCGGCAACAACATGCCTGCCTTTGAGGGCAAACTGGACGACAAGCAGGTGCAGGCGCTGGTCGACTACCTGCTGCAGAACGGCGGCTAGCCGGACCCCGGCCAGCCCACCAGCCCCGCCAGATCCTCCAGCAGTGCCGGCGTCGCCGCCGCCACCAGGCCGCGCGGCTCGCCCGGCAGGTCGGCAACGGCGCCGCCGGCCTCCTCGACCAGCAGGCGCCCGGCGGCCTCGTCCCAGGCCTTCAGGCCGTGCTCGTAGAAGCCGTCCACGCGCCCGGCGGCCACGTAGGCGAGATCGAGCGCGGCGGCGCCCGCACGGCGGATGTCGCGGGCGCGCGGCAGGAGCTCGTGGAGCATGTCGGCCTGGACGGCGCGGCGCTCGGGCTCGTACGAGAAGCCGGTGGCGACCATCGCGCGCTCGAGCCTGTCGCAGCCCGATGCGCGGACCGGGGCGCCGTCAAGGCGGGCGCCGGCCCCGCGCGCCGCGCTGAAGCACTCGCCCGTCACGGGGTTGAGCACCACGCCGGCGGCGAGCCCCTCGCGGTCCTCGAGCGCCACGCTCACGGCCCAGGCGGGAAAGCCGTACAGGAAGTTCACAGTGCCGTCGAGCGGATCCACGATCCAGCGCCTGCCGCTCGCCGCCTCGCTGCGGGAGCCCTCCTCGGCGAGCAGGCCGTCGCCGGGCCGCTCGGCCGCCAGCAGCTCGCGGACGGTACGCTCGGCCTCGCGGTCGGCGTCGGAGACCGGGTCGGTGGCGGAGGACTTGCTGTCGAGGCCCGCCGGCTCGCGGCCGTAGTAAGACAGCAGCACCGCCCCGGCGGCGCGCGCGGCTCGCTCCGCCAGCTCCAGGTCGGAGCTCACACGAGCGCGCGGACGATGAACACGAGCGCGAGCAGCACCGCCACCACCACGATCACGTAGATCAGGAAGCGGAAGGCTTCCTGCTCGGAGC
>DASRIC010000058.1:0-7863 GCA_035650215.1 Thermoleophilaceae bacterium | reverse complement strand
CGTGCCCGAGGCCGGCCACGATCGGCGCGACGAGGGCGAGCCGATCCTTTCGCTCGTTGGCGATCAGCACGCGCAGGTGCTCTGTCTCGCGGTAGCTCATCGTCCCGACGGGAAACGCCGAAGTCTAGAACGCCACCCGCTCCCGCCCCCGAGAGGCCGCCCGTGACCCCGGTGACGAGCCTGGCCAGTTGGTCAGCCCCGCCGTTCGAGATGAACCCGAGCCGCGACTCCAGGTTGCCGGGCAGTGGGCCGTGTAGGAATCGAACCTACAACCTTGAGATTAAGAGTCTCCTGCTCTGCCAATTGAGCTAACGGCCCGCGGCAGGCGATTCTAGAAGACGCCCCGCGAGGCGTCCGGGGCGCGAAGCGCCAGGGTCAGTCGGTGGCGCCGGAGGTGACCGCGTCGAGCGCGTCCTCGCGCGAGGAGTGGATCGGGAAGACGCGGTCGAGGCCGGTGATCTCGAAGATCTTGGTGATGTTGTCGTCGGTGCAGACGAGGGCCAGTGAGCCGCCGGCCGGGCGCAGGCGCTTGACCCCTCCCACCAGCACGCCAAGCGTGGTGGAGTCGATGAAGGTGGCCTTCGAGAGATCGACCACGATCTGCTTCTTGCCCGACTCGATCAGCTCGACCATGCGCTCCTTGAACTCGGGCGCGGTGTACAAGTCCACCTCGCCGCCGAGCTCGATTACGTGCGTGGAATCGTCGATCGCCTCGTCTTCGATGTGGAAGTTCACGGTTCTCCTGTTTATCGCATTGCTGCGGAGCGGTGCTCCGCGAGTCCGTAGCCTACGTCAGCCCTGCGGCTGCTGCTGTTGCTGCTGTTGCTGCTGTTGCTGCTTCGGCTTCTTCAGCACCTCGGCCTGAGCCTCGACGGCCTTCTTCTGCCCCTTGGGTGCGAGGTCAATCGCCTTTTGCGCGGCGAGATCGGCCGTGCGCTTGTCTCCCGCGAGAGCCGCGTACGACACGACCTGCAGGTAGGAAGCCGCGTCGTTCTGCTTGGCGGCGATGATCTGCGCCGCCTTTTGCGCCTGCGCCGGCCGGTTGAGCGCGCCCACGTCGTACACGCGCAGCGCGAACAACGCGGTGTTCGCGCTCGGATTCTCGCTCACCGTGTCCACGTAGCGCTCCCAGTAGACGGCGGCCTTGCGCAGATCGTCCTTGGCGTCCTCGGGGAAGGCGGTCGCGCCCGACTGCTGCTGGGAGGTGGCGAGCCCGTAGTAGTCGCGCACCAGGCTCTGGAGCAGCGCCTCGTTGTCGGGGTTCTTCGCGAGCCGCTCCTCCTGCTTGTCGATGCGGTCCTGGATCGCGCTGTTGCCGTTCCCGCTGCCAGAGCGGTCGCTGAAGGCGTCGAACAGGCCGCCGGACACGTCGCCGCCGATGCCGAACAGCACGAGCCCGCCGCCCATCAGCACTGCGAGCATGAGGTACGTGGCCTGCACCGCGCGGCGGCGACGGCCTCTGAGATCGAACAGCACGAGCGGAAGGCTAGCTGGAGCCCTCGGCCGCCGGATCCTCGCCCATCTCGCCGAGGGGGGTGCCGAAGGCCGCGGCGAGCACGATGCTCAGCTCGTAGAGCGCGTACAGCGGGATCGCCTCGAGGATGAGCGTGAGCGGGTCGAGCGTCGGGAGCAACGCAGCGAGCACGAAGATGACCACGATCGCGTAGCGCCGGCCCCGGCGGAGCTGGTCCGGGTTCGTCAGGCCGAGCTTGCAGGCGGCCAGGATTCCCACGGGTATCTGGAAGCCGATGCCCATCGCCAGCATCAGCAGCGTGACGAACGAGTAGTAGTCGCGCGCCCTGACCTGGGTGTTGAACTCGTCGGCGTTGAAGTTCAGGAGGAAGTTGAGGGCAGGGGTGAGGACCACGAAGTAGCAGAACACGACGCCGGTGATGAACAGCACGGGGATCAGCAGCAGCATCGGGGTGGCCACCCGCCGCTCGCTGGGACTGAAGGCCGGCAGCACGAACGCGTAGATCTGGTAGAGGATCACCGGCAGCGCAATCAGCAGCGCGAAGTAGGCGGCATTCGTGAGCGTCGTGTAGAACGCCTCCGCCGGGCCGAGGGTGATGGGCTTGTTGACCTCGTCCGGCAGCGGCTTGTTCACGATCTCGAGCACGAGGTCGCTCTGCCAGAGGGTGAACGCCCACGCCACGACGAACGCGACGGCGGAGATGATGAGCCGCGTACGCAGCTCGTCGAGGTGCTCGACTACCGACAGCCGGTCCTCGTGCGCGATCGGCCGGATGCGCCGCACGACCTACGCGGCTCCAGCTGCTAGGAGCCCTGCTCGCGAGGCTTCGTGCTGGCCGCGGGCTCGGGCTTCTCGGCGGCCGCCATCTGTGCGGCCTCGATCTCCTCGCGCTCCTTGTCCTTGCCGGTCACGGAGTCCTTGAACTCGCGCATTCCACGCCCGAGCGACTTGCCCAGATCCGGCAGCCGCTTGGGCCCGAAGATCACGAGGACGATCACGAGGATGATGACGATCTCAAGCGGTCCTGGAGTAGGCATCGCTCTGCCCATGGTAGCGGCACATGTCGGCAGTAGTTGGAAGGATGCTCGTGATGACGTCCTCCGTCCTATCCGACGGCACGATCCGCCGCCTGGTCGCCGAAGGGCGCATCGCAATCGACCCCTGGGATCCCGCCATGGTGCAGCCGGCGAGCGTGGATCTCAAGCTGGGGCGCTCGTTTCGGGTGTTCCACAACCATCGGCTCCCCGCGATCGACCTCGCTGAGCCACCACAGGGCGTGACCGAGCACGTGGGCGTCGCCGAGGGCCAGTCGTTCGTGATCCACCCGGGCGAGTTCGTGCTCGGCAACACCGTCGAGCAGGTCACGATGCCGGACGACCTGGTGGCTCGCATCGAGGGGAAAGCTCTGGCCGTGGACACCGAGGTGCCGACTCCCTCCGGCTGGCGAACGATGGGTGACCTCCAGCCGGGCGACCTGGTCTTCACGCCAAATGGCCGGCCGACCGAAGTGCTCGCGGCCAGCGAGGTCATGCACGACCGGGACTGCCGGACGGTGGTGTTCTCCGACGACACGAGCGTGGTGGCCGATGCCGATCATCAGTGGGAGGTCCGGACGAAGTACGACCGGCGGGTGGGCCGAACCCGCGTCCTCAGCACGCGCGCCATCGCGGACACCCTTCGCTGCTCCCCGACGGAGTACGGGTACCACGTGGACAACACGCTACCCCTCGCGTATCCCGAGCGCGACCTTCCGGTGGACCCCTACGTGTTCGGCGCGTGGATAGGCGACGGAATCAGCTCGAAGGCTGAGATCACCACGATTGACCAACCGATCCTGCGAGAGATCGCACGGGTGGGGTACGCGGTCTGGCCTGCAACTGGAGCGCTCGCGTTCCGGATCGGCGGCGTTGGACACAGCCGCAACCCGGCCACCGGCCGCCATGAGTCGAACGAGTCGTTGCAGAGCAAGCTGCGCGCGATGGGCGTGCTCGGCAACAAGCACATCCCGAGCGAGTACATGCAGGCGAGCGAGCACCAGCGGCGCGCCCTGGTCGCCGGGCTGATGGACACCGACGGCTACGTCGACACCCTAGGCCGCTGTGACCTCACGACCGTGAAGCGTCCTCTGGCGGAGCAGTACCGCGAGCTCCTATGCTCGCTCGGCTATCGCGCGAAGATCGCGACGAAGACGGCGACCCTCTACGGACGCGTGTGCGGCCTGCGCCACGAGGTCACCTTCACCCCACACGAGCAGGTGTTCTACCTGCCTCGGAAGGCCGCCCGGCTGGCGCTCACCCAGGCCTTCCGCTTCGGTCGAGCGATCGTCGACGTGCGACCCGCTCCGAGCGTCCCCGTGCGCTGCATCCGAGTCGCGAATCCCGAGGGCACCTTCGTCGTCACGCGCTCCCACATCGCGACGCACAACTCGAGCCTTGGCCGCCTCGGCCTGATCGTCCACGCCACGGCCGGCTTCGTGGACCCGGGCTTCTCGGGCACGCTCACGCTCGAGATCACCAACCTCACGCGCGTGCCGATCGTGCTGTGGCCGGGCAAGCCGATCGCGCAGCTGTCGTTCATGACGCTCGATCGCCCGGCCGAGCGGCCCTACGGGCATCCCGAGCTCGGCAGCCACTACCACGGCCAGCTCGAGGCCACCGAGTCCCGCTACGAGGGCGGCCCCGGCGGCCGCGAGAACTAGCCGCGTAAGTCCTCGCGCTCCCCGCAGTTGGACCTGATGAGAGGTCCATCGCAAATTCCCTTCAAGTTCGGCACGGGAGTGCCGATACCGGGTGCAGAGGATGCGCGAGATGGAAGGCCACGGAGAACAGACCCACCACATCAAGCGAGTCGTCCTCCCGAGCGGCAAGACCATCGAGGTCGTGTACTTCAAGGAGGGCGACGGCGCGCCGGTGCCGGAGGCCGAGCCGAAGGCGCCCGAGCATCCCCCCGCCCAGGAGCACCAGGACCTCCACGTGTGCGTCGAGTGCGCGTCCGAGCTCGTGTATCCGGTGCAGTGGGAGGAGAGCGGTCCGAAGAACTGGAGCGTGCTGCTTCACTGCCCGAACTGCGAGGTCTACCGCGAGGGCGTCTATACGCAGGAGAACGTCGAGGAGTTCGACGAGGAGCTCGACCGTGGCGGCGACGCGCTCGCCCGCGACTACAAGCGCCTGATGCGCGCCAACATGGCCGACGAGATCGAGCGCTTCGCGGGCGCGCTCAAAGCCGACGCGATCCTGCCGGAAGACTTCTAGAGAACGTCGCTCCGGCGCGGGCCAGCCCGCGCCCTCGCGCACGGCGGCCGACGCGATCCTGCCGGAAGACTTCTAGAGAACGTCGCTCCGGCGCGGGCCAGCCCGCGCCCTCGCGCACGGCGGCCGACGCGATCCTGCCGGAAGACTTCTAGGCGTACCGCTCCACGACGCCGTCGGCCACCAGGTCGAGCGCGCGCCGCCGGTCCGCCGACAGATCCAGCTCGCGCAACGCCGCCTTCGCATCCGCCACGTGGGTGAGCGCCTGGCGGCGCGCCTCCTCGAGCGCTCCGGTGGCCGCGATCCGCTCGCAGACCGCGGCGGCCTCGCCGGCGCTCGTCACGGCGGTCCGCAGGTCGAGCCGGGTGAGCTCGGCATCCCGCCGTCGGGCCAGGATCAGCGGCAGCGTGACGGTGCCGTCGAGGAGGTCGGTGCCGCGCGGCTTGCCGGTGCGCTCCGCCGGGCCGGACACGTCGAGCACGTCGTCGAGCATCTGGAAAGCGAGGCCCACCCGCTCCCCGAAGCGCCCGAGCGGCGCCACCAGCTCGGGCCGGCCGCCGAAGAGCGCCCCGAGCCGGCAGGATGCCTCGAACAGGCTCGCCGTCTTCAGGCGGCAGCGCTCGAGATAGCGCTCGGGGATGACCTCCGCGTCCCAGGCGTCGGCGCGCTGCATGAGCTCGCCGCGCGCGAGCGCCGAGGAGGCGCTCGAGAGGACCCGCACGGCGTCCCCGCTGTCCGTGGCCGCGAGCTCGGCGAAGGCGCGCGAGAAGAGCAGGTCACCCGTGGCCGTGGCGGCGAGGCGCCCGCCTTGGGCGAACACGGTGGGCCTGCCGCGACGCAGCTCCGCGGCGTCCAGCACGTCGTCGTGAACGAGCGTCGCCATGTGGAGCAGTTCCACGGCGGCGGCCGCGTGAACCAGGCGCCCGTCCGCGTCGGCGCTCGCGCACAGGAACACGAGCACCGGCCGCAGCCGCTTGCCGCCGGCCGCGAGCGTGCCGCCCGCGTGCCCCTCGAGCTCCTCGCCGTGGCCGGCAACCACCTCGAGCAGCCGCTCTTCGGTTCGCGCGAGGAGCCGCGACATCTCCTCCCCACCCGCGGCCAGCACCGCGCCGAGCTGCGCCTGAGCGGTGTTCATGGCGCCCGGCGCGTCCCCGCGTGGATGGCGATGATGCCGCCGGCCGTGAGGATCCAGCGCACGTCCGCGAGCCCGGCGGCCGTCATCCGCCCGGCCAGCTCGTCCGGGCCGGGGAAGCGGCGCACGCTCGAGGGGAGGTAGGTGTAGGCGTCCGAGTCGCCGGCCAGGCGGCCGAGCGCGGGCACGAGGCCGTCGAACCAGGCACGGAAGAACCAGGACAGGGGCGGGCGCTGCGGCGTGGTGATCTCGAGCACGACCACCCGCCCGCCCGGCGTCGCGACCCGCGCCATCTCGCGCAGGCCGGCGTCGAGGTCGGCGAAGTTGCGCGCGCCGAAGCCCACCGTGACCGCGTCGAACGACGCGTCGTCGTAGCGGAGCGCCAGCGCGTCGCCCTCCTCGAACTCGATGCCCGGCGCCTTGCCGCGCGCGAGCTCGAGCATCGCCGGGGCGAAGTCCATCCCCGTGACCTCCGCCCCGCGCGAGGCGAGCTCGATCGCGAGGTCACCCGTGCCGGTGGCCACATCGAGGGCGCGCGCGCCGGCGCCGACGGCGGCGAGGTCGGCCGCCCGCTCGCGCCAGCGGTGGTGCAGCCCCGCGGTCATGACCGAGTTCATCCGGTCGTACACGCCCGCGATGCGGTCGAACATCGCACGCACCTGGCTGTCCGGCAGCGTGCCCGAGGCGGCGCCCACCGGCCCCGTCGATCCCCTCACTCGCCCTTGAGCGAGGCGACGTACTCGACGAGCTCGTTGAACTGCTTCGGGTTCTCGTCGCGCAGCGACTGGTACGACGGCATCGGCGAGGTCGGGTTGACAAGCGTGCGGGCGATCGCGTCCTTGCCGAGTCGCGCCCCGATCTCCGTCAGGTTGGGCCCGAGCGTGTTGCCGTTCTCGCCGATCTTGTGGCAACCGAGGCAGCCCGAGGACGCCGTGACCTTCTGCCCCTCCTCGTATTGGGGCGACGTGGCGAGATCGATCTCCGTAGGCGAGCCGGCCAGCGCTCCGAGGACCGTGAGGTAGGCCATCGCCGCGATCGTGGCGATGCCGGCCACCGTGGCGATCGGCCGCCGCAGCGGATGGCGCTCGGGGCTGCGGTCGAAGAACGGCAGCAGCAGGAGCAGCATCAAGCAGAGCGTGGGTATGCCGACCGTGGCCAGGAACACAAGCTCCGGCGGCTTGACCACGCGCAGCAGCTCGAAGAGAAAGAAGAAGTACCACTCGGGGCGCGGTGTGTAGGTGGTGGTGGTCGGGTCGGCCTTGGGTCCGAGCTCGGCCCCGAAGAGGATCGCCATCAGGATGATCACGACGAGCGTGACGCACGCCATCAGCGAGTCCTTGGCCACCGCGTAGGGGAAGAAGGGCTTGCCCTGGTTCTTCAGAATCGAGTACTCGCGGAGGTACTGCTCGCGCTCGCGTGCGTTCATCCGAGTGTCAGACCTCCTCGCGGAAGAGGTCCTTCTTCTCCGCCTTCAGCCACGGCGGCGCCGTGGTGCCGAGCTTGGCCACGAGGTAGAGATGCGCGCCGATAAGCGCGATGATCAGGCCCGGGATCGCCAGCATGTGCAGCGCGTAGAAGCGCGAGATCGTGGTGGGCCCGAACTCGGCTCCCGCCCGCAGGAAGTCGGCCAGGTACGGCCCCACGATCGGCCCGGAGGCGTTGATGTTCACTGCCACGACGGTGGCCCAGAAGGAGCGCTGATCGAACGGCAGCAGGTAGCCCGTGAGGCCCATCGCCAGCGTGAGGACCAGGAGCACCACGCCGATCACCCAGTTGAGCTCGCGCGGGTACTTGTAGGCGCCGAAGAAGAACGTCCTGCCCATGTGCAGGAAGATCAGGCAGATCATCACCGTGGCGCCCCACTTGTGCATCCCGCGCACGAGCTCGCCGAGGAAGACCTCGTTGGTGATGCGCGACGCCGACTCGTAGGCGCGCGTGGGGTCAGGCTCGTAGTACATGGCGAGGAACACGCCCGTGACCGCCTGCGAGAGGAAGGCGAACATGGTGGC
>DASRIC010000057.1:0-24773 GCA_035650215.1 Thermoleophilaceae bacterium | reverse complement strand
TCACTCCAGTGGTCGACCCGGTCGTCGACACGGTCGTCCCCGCGGTCGATCCGGTGATCGACACGGTCGTCCCGGCGGTCGACCCGATGATCGACACGGTCCTCCCGGCGGTCGATCCGGTCGTCGACACGGTCACTCCGGCGGTCGATCCGGTGCTCCCGGTGGTAGACCCGGTCGTCGACACGGTCGTCCCCGTGATCGATCCGGTGCTCGACACGGTCCTCCCCGTGATCGATCCGGTGCTCGACACGGTCCTCCCGGTGGTCGATCCGGTGCTCGACACGGTCCTCCCGGTGGTTGACCCGGTGCTCGACACGGTTGACCCGGTGCTCGACACGGTCCTACCCGTGATTGATCCGGTGTTCGACACGATCGCGCCGGTGCTCGACACCATCGCCCCTATTACCGATCCGGTGCTCGACACCATCCCCCCCGTGCTCAACCCCGTGCGTGACCTGGCCGCCCCGGTGCTCGACACGGTCGCTCCGGGACTCTCACCTGTTATCGCCCCGACGGCCCCCGGCCTCGACACCGTCGCCCCGCAGGTCGCCGCGCCGACCTTCGACACCCCCCAGGCCGCCCCCCCGGTCGCCGGCGCCGTCCCTTCGCCGCTGGCCGACGCGCCCGCAGCGCCCGACGGCGCGCCCGCGCTCGCCGGCGGCCGGCTGGAAATCCCCGGCAGCGGCTCTTGGCTCCCGTCGCTCGCTCAGGGGCAGCCCCTCTCGCCCACCTTCACCGCTCCGCCCGCAGCGGACCCGAGCCCGCAGAATCAGCTTCCGGGCTCGCCCTCGGGCAGCAGCTCCACGGCGCCGGCAGGCGGCGCCTTCTCAGCAGCGCTGTACGCGCTGCTCATCGCACTCGGCGTGCTCGCCCTGTGCCAGTACGGCCGGCTTCATCTCGCGCCGGCTCGCTGGCGCTGCGCGACATTCGTCGCTCTCCTCGAGCGGCCTGGCTAAGCGCTCTCCGCTTACCAGTCCTTCCTGGGCGCTGGACGCGCCCAGGTGTTTCGCTCGAAACAGGAGAGAACAATGCGAACCACATACGCGCTATCCGGCGCACGCAGAGTGGGAGCCAGCCTGCTGTTGGCGCTCGCCCTGCTGTGCCTCCCGGGCACGAGCGTGGTCGGCGGTTCGGAGGCCAACGCAGCAGAGTCAGCCAGTCCGCAACTGGTCATCGGGACCGGATACGGACGGGCCGACGGTTCCGGCAAGGTCCGGACGCTGCAGCGACGCCTCCGGGTGCTCGGCCAGGATCCCGGACCAATCGATGGGCTCTACGGCCCGCTGACACGGGCTGCGGTCGAGCGCTTCCAGCGCGTCGCCCGAGTGTCGGTCGACGGGATCGTCGGGCAGCAGACGCGGAAGGCCCTGCGAGCGGCCTCCCCGCTGGCGTTTGCCCGCGGAGAGGGCTTCGGAGAGCCGGGCGGGTCGGACCAGGTGAGGTCCGTCCAGCGCGGCCTGCGACGCCTGAACCGGGACCCCGGCCGCGTCGACGGCCTGTACGGCCCTCGAACCGAGGCAGCCGTGGCGGGTTTCCAGCGCGACGAGGGCTTGACCGCGAGCGGTCAGGTCGATCGCCGCACACTGAGGGCGATCGCCGGCGCGCAGCCCGGTCGCGAGACCCGCGACCGGCCTGCCGGGCGGAAGAGCCCGAGCCCGTCCCAGCAGCCCCAGCCCAGCAATCCGCCGAGCGACCCGCCTGACGCGCGGAGCCCGGCACCCGGGACCCCTGCCGTCCAGGCGGGCGATTCCGAGGATTCGGGGTCGGGACCGGAACTGCTTCCGGTTCTCGCCCTGCTGACGCTGGCGCTGATCGCGGTTGGTACCGCACGCGCCGTGAGGCGTTCGCGGAAGGCCACAGGAGGAGCAGTTGTGAACCCATCAAACGAAATTGATACGGGCCCCCCGCCGTTGGCCCATTGGCAGGAGCCGAAGCCGAAGCCGAAGCCAAAGCCGGCTCCGGAGACCATGAAGCCAGCGGCGTCGCAGCCGAGCTGGATCGAGGCGAACGGGAACGTGACGCCTCGCGCAAGCACGCCCACACCTCGTGAAGGGGCACCGGCGGCGGCCTGGGTGCCGGCCCCCAGACAGGAGAACACCATGCGAGCGCTCGGCTACGTGAGCTTCGCGACCCCCGAGGAGAGCTCGGGGTCCGAGAACACACACCAGCTGGAGACGCTGGATCGCTATTGCCATCAGCGCGGCTGGGAGCTCGCGGAGGTTGTCCATGACGTGAGGTCACCGGGACGGCGAGCCAGCTCGCCGGGGCTCGACTACGCGCTCGACCGCGTAACTGCGGGCGACGCGTCGTGCCTGCTGGTGGCCGAGCTTCGCCGGCTGGGAAGCTCGGCGGCCGAGCTCGGACGCATCCTGCAGACCCTGCGGGACCGCGACGTGCAACTGGTGGCCGTGGACACGGCGCTGGACACCAAGAGCGCCGAGGGCCAGCTCGCGATGGACGCCCTGATCGCGGTGGGCGATCTGGAGCACGAGCGGCACTCGGAGCTCACCCGCAACGGCCTGGCGGCCGCAAGGGCGAAGGGCGCCGCGAGCGGAAGGCCGACGGTGCACGACGTGCCCGCGCTCAAGAAGCACATCCAGGCGATGCGCTCCGCCGGGATGACCCTGAAGGCGATCGCGGATCGCCTGAACGCCGAAGGGGTACCCACCCTGCGCGGCGGCAGCGAGTGGCGGCCGTCGAGCGTCCAGGTGGCGGCCGGCTACCGCCGACCGCCCCAGGCCGGAAGAGCGAACGGCGAGTACGAGACCGTCACGGGCGGGCCTCGGAAGCGAGGGAGCTGAGCGAGTGATCACCGCAGCTCGAAGCGGAACGGAGGGCGCGTACGCAGCCGCTCGGCCGCGTATTCGCCCTCCCGCGAGCCTTCCGCAACGCGCGAGGTGTACGCCGCCGAAAAACCGCCCATAAGACCCGCGACAGCTCAAGAGAGAAATGCGCCCACAGACGTTCACAATGACCCACGCCCAAGTGCGCGGAGGCTTGCCGCAGGGAGACGAGACGCTCGTGCGGCAGGCGGTCGCGCATGCCAAGAACGGCAGCAGGACCGCCCTGCAGTTCCTCTACGTCCACCACGCCGCGGACACGCACCGGTACGTCAAGAGCATCGTGGGAGACCACCACGAGGCTGAGGACATCACCCAGAGCGTGTTCGCCAAGCTCACGCCGACGCTCAGCAACTACGACGCGTCCCGCGCACCGTTCGGAGCGTGGCTGAGGCGGGTGGCACGCAACGCCGCGCTCGACACCCTGCGCGGCCGCTGGGCCACCCCGACGAGCGAGGTGAGAGTGGCCGATCCACCGGAGCGCGAGCACCACGTGGATCTTGTCCAGAGCATGAAGCAGGCTCTCTCGCATCTCTCGCACGATCAGCGCGAGGTGCTGATCCTGCGGCACCTCGTAGGACTCAGCCCCGGTGAGATCGCCGGGGTGCTCCATAAGACCGAGAGCGCAGTCCACGGCCTGCACCACCGGGCCAGACGCAATTTCAAGGCGGCGCTCCAGGACCTCGACGCCATGCCGTTGCGAGTATGAGCGCGGCAGCCACATACAGGCCGCTGGCGTGCGTGATGGGAAACCTCGACCTGGTGCGTCCGCTCGGGCTCGCCGGCATCCGCTGCGTCACGGTGGCGCCGCGCGGGCACCCGGTCCACTTCTCGCGCTTCGTCGTGGACTCGATCGACAGCGACGGCCCCCGGCTCGTCGACCGTCTGCTCCGGTTCGGGCGTGCCCAGCCGGCAAGGCCGGTGCTGTCCTACGAGTCCGACGACGACCTCGAGCTCATCGCGACGCACCGCGTCAACCCGCGGTTCACCCTCTGGGCCCATCTGGGCGCGTGCGCCGGCGTGAACCTCCCGCTGCTCGCCTACGCCGACAACGTGGGCGAGCCGCTCTCGGCGGCGGGCCGCGCACGGGGGGGCGTGCGCTGGTCGTGGCCGCGCCCCGACGCGAAGGCCGCCCGTGAGCTCGGCGTGCCCTGGTGGTCGTGGCTTGGCTGGACCGCGCGCAGCGAGGCGAAGACCAACCTGTCGCTCGACGACCCGATGCCGTTCCTGCGCGGGCGGGCCTGGCCGAAGCTGGCGCTGGGCATGCGAAGCGCGATCGGTCGAGCCCGATGAGGGTCGGGATCCTCGCCGACGTGCACGCGAACCTGCCCGCGCTCGCGCGCGTGCTCGACCTGCTCGAGGGCGACGAGGTGGACGCCTACGTCTGCGCGGGCGACCTGGTGGGCTACGGACCCCAGCCGAACGAGTGCGTCCACACGATCGAGGCGCTCCGTGCGACCTGCGTGGCCGGGAACCACGATCTGATCGCCACCGGGCGGCTGCCGGCCGAGCGCATCGGCGCGCCGGCGTGGAAGAGCCTCCGCTGGACCGAGCGCGTGCTGCGACCGGGGATTGCGGGCTTCATCCGCGGGCTCCCGCGGACGGCGCAGAGCGGTCGGCTGCTCGTGGCGCACGGATCGCTCGACGATCCGACCGCGGACGTGAGGCCCGAGGACGCCCCCGGGCAGCTGGGCCGGCTACAGGAGCTCGCACCGGAGACGGAGGTGCTCGTGCTCGGCCACACGCACCAACCGCTTGCATACGGGGAGCGAAGGGGCGTGCTGCTCGACCGCCGAAGCGGCACCGTCTCCTTCAGCGAGTCCGAGCGCCTGCTCGTGAACCCGGGGAGCGTCGGCCAGTCGCGGGAGCGGCGGGCGGTGGCGCGCTACGCGGTGCTGGACCTCACCGAGCGGCGGGTGGAGTTCCGCGACACGCTCTACGACCGGCGCGCCTGCCGCCGCGCGCTCCGGGAGCAAGGGCTGCCCGCGCGCTCGTATCACCGCAGCCCGAGCGGGCCGCGCGCGCGTCTCGGACGGCTGCGCCGCCAGGCGGGGAGCCTGCTCAGCCGCTCGTGACGCCCGGCGACCGCGCCAGCCGCTCGGGGTCGATGCGCCGGCGCTCCGACGTGGCCGCGAGCGCCCTCCAGGTCCTCTCGTCGAGCTCGACTTCGATGCGCTCGGAGGCCCGCGCGGGCTCCGCGTCCCGAAGCCAGGGATGTGCCGCTCTGACGGGCGTCCCGACCGAGCAGTTCCCTCACAAACGCGCCGAGTTCCAGCGTCAGGGTCGCCATCGTGCTGCTCCGGGGCGCCTACCCCTAGCGTCCCAGGCAGGTGGTGGCCACCCAGCGGCCGTGCTCGGCGCTGCGCTCGAGCGGGAACGCGAGCGCGCCGCTCACCGCCCACAGCTCGGTGAAGCGGTCGCTCATGGCCCAGGCCGGCGGCCAGCGCGACACGTCGGACTCCTCGAGCGTTCGGATCAGCGCCTCGGCCACGGCCTCGCTGCCGCGCTCGCGCACCGGGCGGCGCTGGCGAAAGCGCAGCACGCAGTGGTGCGAGGGCACGATCTCGCGCACCTCGGGGTGCCCGATGTGAGCGATCCGCTGCACCGCTGCGCGAGAATAGGCCCATGAGCAAGTCGTCCGAGGCCGAGGTCGTGATCAAGACGCGCGAGAACGGCCCGTACAAGATCATGGGCGCGGTCCGATTGATCGACGCCGACGGTGGCGAGTACCAGTTGCCGGACGACGGCCGCCCGCTCGCGCTCTGCCGTTGCGGCGGCTCGAGCACCAAGCCGTTCTGCGACGGCACGCACCGGCGGATCGGCTTCGAGTCCGCAGAGCGCGCCGTGGGGCGGATCGCTTGACCAGCGAGCGCCAGCGCACCCACGGCTGGCTCGATCCCTCGCTCGCGAACCTCAAGCGGGCTGCCGAGCGCGATCCGCGCCCGGCCGGCTGAGGCCTGCGGCGAAGCTCCGAAGCGCGTCGGGGCCGGGCGCCGGCGCGAGCTCGAGCGCCGGCGGCTCGTGCTCGGCCGTCCAGCTCGCCACGATGCGGATCTCGTCGACCTCGTCGACGGGGATCGCCGCGCGCCCCGGTGGGCGCGCGAGCGCGGCCTCGGTGCGCTCGCGGAGCTCCGTGTGTCCCGGGAGCGGCCCCCAGTCCACAAGCCGGCCGCCCACGACCCAGAAGGCGTCGAAGCGCTCCTTCACGGGGTGGCGCGCCACGACCAGCCGCGGGGTCGAGTGCTGCGCGCGCAGCACGCCGTCGAGCCGCTCGATCACCCAGGCGAGTCGCTCACGCCGCCGCAGGAGCGCGGCCGCGCGCTCGAAGCGCTGGCCGCGGGCCGCGTCGCGCATGCGGCGGTCGATCTCCTCGATCAGGCGCTCGCCCGCGCCCGGCTCCTCGAAGTGGGCCAGCGCGGTGTCCAGCTGGCGCCGGTAGGCGTTCGGGTCGAGGTCGCCGAGGCACGGGGACACGCAGCGGCCCATCTGGCCGTACGCCGACGGGTGCTCGCGGAGCTTGAGCGTGCGCCCGCAGTGGCGCAGCCGATAGAGCGAGGTGAGCTGGTCGGCCAGCTCCCTGGCGAGCGGCGCGGACCCGAGCGGGCCGACGTTCACCGCGTGGCCGCCGGCGGGCTCGGGGGCCACCTCGAGCACGGGGTAGGGGATGTCCAGCCGGCAGCGCAGGTACACGTAGCCGTCGGTGCGCTTCAGCTTGACGTTGCCGGTGGGCTTCCACGCCTTGATCAGCCGGTTCTCGAGCACGAGGGCGCCCAGCTCCGAGTTGGTGGGCCGGTAGTCCACGACGTCGGCCCGCTCGGTCCAGCCCGCCGGGGCGCAGAAGTGGGCTCGCGCGCGGGTGCGCAGGGACACGGACTTGCCCACGTACAGGGGCCGCCCGCGCTCGTCGCGGAACACGTATACGCCGGGGTCGTCGGGGAGCGTCGAGAGGTCCGGCCGCTCCGAGGGCGGGATGCGCTCCCCCGGCTCCGTCTTGCGTGCCCGCCTGCGCCCGCGCATGAGCTCAGCGGCCTCCGCCACGCTCGCGGCGTTCGCGCACAGGCGCGGGAAGAGCGCGCAGAACACGCGCGCGCACGTGAGGGCGTCCGGGAGGGCCCGGTGCACCTCCTCGACCTCGATGCCGAGCGAGTCGGCGAGCGACGCCAGCCCGCGCTTGCGCGCGAGCGGAGCGAAGCGGCGCGCGAGCTGGACTGTGCAGAGCACGGGCGGACTGGGCCAGTCGAGCCCGGCGCGCTCGAACGCCTGGCGCAGCACGCGCCGGTCGAAGCGGGCACTGTGGGCGACGAGCACCCGTCCGTCGAGCAGGTCCGAAAGCTCGACCAGTACCTCCCGAGGCTCCGGCGCGGCGTCGATCATCGCCTGCGTGATCCCGGTGAAGCGCTGGATCCCGCGCGACAGGGGACGTTCCGTCCGGACCACCGAGTCGAATGTGTCGTGAAGCTCGCCTCCTCCCACGAGCACCGCTCCCACCTCGGTCAGCTCGCAGAGATCCCCGGCGAGACCGTTGGTCTCCGTGTCCACGGCCAGGAACTCGGCCGTCGCGAGTGGTTGGGCGAGCAGGGTCACGAACTTCCGGATGCAAGCGCGCGGGCCGGACGGATTGCACGAGGGGCGAAGCCGTCCACCCCCGCGCTTAGCCTCGCCGAGATGGCACGACGAGCCACGGTCTTCGCCTGCACCTCCTGCGGGCACGAGAGCCCCAAGTGGCATGGGCGTTGCCCCGGCTGCGGCGAGTGGAACACGCTCGTGGAGGAGACGCGCTCGGCGCAGGGCGCGGGCCGGGGCGGCGCGGGCAGCGCCGGCGGCGCGCGGCGCACCGGCCGCGCGCTCACCCCGGTACGCCTGCGCGAGGTCGAGGCACCTCGGGTGGAGCGGATGCACACCGGGATCGGGGAGCTCGACCGCGTGCTCGGCGGCGGCCTCGTGCCCGGTTCGCTCGTGCTGATTGGTGGCTCGCCGGGGATCGGCAAGTCCACGCTCACGAGCGGCGCGCTCGGCAACCTGGCCGCGGCGGGCCGGCGGGTGCTGTACGTGTCGGGCGAGGAGTCGGCAAGCCAGGTCAAGCTGCGCGCGGCGCGGCTCGGCCCGGGCGCGCTCGACGTGCCGATCGTGGCCGAGACCGATCTCGACACGGTGCTCGCCACGATCGAGGGGGAGCGTCCCGAGGCGGTGGTCGTCGACTCCGTGCAGGTGCTCTACGACCCGGCGCTGAGCGGCAGCCCCGGCTCGGTTGGCCAGGTGCGCGAGGTGGCCGGCCGGCTGATGCGCCTGGCCAAGGAGCGCGGAGTCGCCGTGATCCTCGTGGGACACGTGACCAAGGAGGGCTCGATCGCGGGGCCGCGAGTGCTCGAGCACCTCGTGGACTGCGTCCTGTCGTTCGAGGGCGAGCGCGAGCGCGCCTACCGCACGCTGCGGGCGCTCAAGAACCGCTTCGGCTCCACCAACGAGGTCGGCGTGTTCGAGATGCGCCAGGGCGGGCTCGTGGAGGTCGAGGACGCCTCGGCGCGCTTCGTGGGCGAGGCCACCCGCGCGCCGGGATCGGTGGTGCTATGCGCGATGGAGGGCTCGCGGCCGCTGCTGGTGGAGGTCCAGGCGCTCGTGGCTCCCAGCGAGCTCGTGCCGCCGCGGCGAGTGGCCAACGGGGTGGACCGCAACCGGCTCGCGCTTGTGCTCGCCGTGCTCGCCCGCCACGGCGGCGTGGGGCTCGGCTCGAGCGATGTGTTCGTGTCGGTGGCCGGCGGCGTGCGGGTGGACGAGCCCGGCGCCGACCTGGCGATCGCGCTCGCGCTCGCCTCCGCCGCCGGGGGGTTCGCGCTCGGCGGCGAGCGGCCGCTGGCCGCGTTCGGCGAGCTCGGGCTCACCGGCGAGCTGCGCGAGGCGGCGCACGCCGACCGGCGCCTGGCCGAGGCCGCGAAGTTCGGGCTCGACGGGGTTGTGTCGCCGGGCGCGGGCGCCGGAACCCTCCGTCAGGCCCTTTCTCGCGCCCAGAGCGCCACGAAACCGCTGGAAATGCGCGCAATAAACGCGAACTAAAGACTCTTCCCGTAGAATCAGGGTTCATGCCGTACGCCGGGGACGACGTCGCAGAGCTTGAATCCCGGCAGGAGCCCAGACTTGTCCGGGCCTTGGAGATGGTGGCCCCGGGCACGGCTGTGCGCGAGGGCCTCGACAACATCGTCCAGGGCCGAACCGGTGCGCTGATCTGCATCGGGGAGTCGGAGGAGCTGAGCTTCCTGCTCTCGGGAGGAGTGAAGCTCGATGTGGACTACACGCCAGCGCTGCTCTATCAGCTGGCGAAGATGGACGGTGCCCTGCTGCTGGCCTCGAACGGCACGAAGATCCTCTGGGCCAACGTGCAGCTGATGCCGGATCCGACGATCCTGTCGCTCGAGACCGGCACCCGCCACCGCACCGCGGAGCGCGTCTCCAAGCAGACCGACGCGCTCGTGATCGCCATCTCCGCAAGCCGCAGCGTCGTCTCGCTGTATCTCGACGGCGCGAAGTACATCCTCGAGGACATCCCGATCGTGCTCGCCAAGGCCAACCAGGCTCTGGCCACGCTCGACAAGTACCGCAGCCGCCTCGATCAGGTCTCGACGCGCCTCACGGCGCTCGAGTTCGAGGGCGGCGTGACCCTGCACGACGTGCTCACCGTGCTCCAGCGCGCCGAGCTCGTGACCCGCATGGCGGTCGAGATCGAGCGCTACATCGTCGAGCTGGGCGCGGAGGGTCGCCTGATCGAGATGCAGCTCGAGGAGACGATGGTCGGCGTGGCGGCCGACAAGTCCGCGCTCGTGCGCGACTTCATCGTCGAGCCCTCGGACGAGGGCTTTGCGATGGTGCTCGACTCGCTCGCCCGCCTGCCGCACCAGGACCTTCTTGACTTCGGCCGTCTAGCCGAGCTTCTCGGGTACGACCGGAAGCTGAATACTCTCGACCATCCCGCCTCGCCGCGCGGCTACCGCATCCTCGGGCGCATTCCAAGGCTCCCGAAGCTGGTGGTTCAGTCGATCGTGGGTGAGTTCAGTGGACTGGACGAGATCCTTGCCGCGTCGGACACCGAACTGGAGGCGGTGGACGGCGTGGGAGACATGCGAGCGAAGGACATCCGCGAGGGGCTTCGCCGGCTACAGGAGATCAACCTCGTGGACCGATATCTGCAAACCTGAATCACTGCCGGCGCCGGGGACTGCGCCGCGTACTACGTAGGAGGCACATCATCACCGACGCATTGTTGGAAGAGGAGTTCGTCGAGGACCTCGAGATCGCCCGACCGCCCGCCGTGTACGAGATCGGCGATCAGGTCGTCTACCCCCATCATGGGGCGGGCAAGGTCCTCAAGAAGGAGATGAAGGAGGTGCTCGGCGAGAAGCGCGAGTACCTGACCATCAAGATCCTTCATAACGACATGACCGTGATGGTCCCGTGCTGTAACGCCGACAAGGCCGGCCTGCGGCGCGTGATCGGGGAGGACGACGTCAAGAAGGTGCTGACCGTCCTCCGCGACGACGTGAGCCAGATGCCGAAAAACTGGAACCGGCGCTTCAAGCACAACCGCGAGAAGATCAAGACCGGCGACGTATTCGAGCTGGCCGAGGTCGTCCGCAACCTCGCCATCCGCGAGAGCGAGAAGGGTCTCTCGACGGGCGAGAAGCAGATGTACACCCGTGCGAAGAAGATCCTCGCATCCGAGCTGATGTACGCGCTCGACATGGAGGAGGACGAGGCGGAGAGTCATCTGGAAGACCTCATCGCCGAGGCGCACGCGGGACGCAACGGAGCGGCAAAGGCTTCGGCGTAGCGGCGGGGGCGCGAGCCCCCGACGGCCATGACCGTTGTCGGTGTTCTTGCGGCCGGCGGCAGCGGCGAACGCCTTGGGTCCGACCGGCCCAAGGCGTTCGTCGTCTGTGCCGGTCGCCCGCTTTACGAGTGGAGCGTCGACGTGCTCCGCGAGGTGTGCGAGCGGGTGCTGGTGGCCGTGCCGGATGGCTACGCGGACCCGCCGGATCACGTGGCGGGTGGCAACTCGCGCTCGGCATCGGTGCGAAACGCCCTTGCGGCCGCGCCCGAGGCCACGATCGCGGTGGTGCACGACGCCGCGCGCCCGCTCGTGACCGCGGAGCTCGTGCGTCGCTGCGTGGAGGCGGTCGACCACGGGGCCGACGGCGCGATCGCGGCCGCGCGCGTGACCGACACGGTGCACGCGGTCGAGCGCGACGGGCTGATAGCGGCCACGCCCGACCGGGCCTCGCTCTGGGCCGCCCAGACCCCGCAGGTGTTCCGGGCCGATCTTCTGCGGCTGGCGCTTGACGTGTCCGAGGAGGCGCTCGCCGCGGCCACCGACGACGCCGCGCTCGTGCGGGCCGCCGGGGGTCGCGTGCGGGTGGTCGAGGCCCCGCGCGAGAACATGAAGGTCACGACGCCGGCGGACCTGCGCGTGGTTGAGTCCGTCCTGTGCTGACGGACTACCACGTGCACCTGCGCCCGGACGAGGACGGCACGGACGCCGAGCGCTACTTCACCGCGGCGAACGCCGACCGCTACCGCGAGGCGGCGGACGAGCGGGGCATCGCGGAGCTCGGCGTGGCCGAGCACATCCACCGCTTCGTCCAGTCGCTCGAGATCTGGGAGCACCCCTGGTACCGGCACTGGGCGAGGGACGACGTGGACGAGTATTGCGACTTCGTGCACGGCGCGGGCCTGCGGCTCGGCGTGGAGGCCGATTACCTGCCCGGGCACGAGGACCGGGTCGGAAGCTTCCTCGACGGGCGGCCCTGGGACTACGTGGTGGGATCGGTCCACTTCCTGCGCGACGAGGCGCTCGACGTGCACGGGGAGCCGGACTGGGAGGCGTGGGACATCTGGCGCTCGGCCGCCCCCGACAAGGTCTGGGCGCGCTACTTCGAGACCCTCGGCGAGGCGGCGCGCACCGGGATGTTCGACATCCTCGCCCATCCCGACCTCGTGAAGGTCTGGGGGTCCCGCGTGCCGCGGCCGGACGGGGACCTGCGCCGCTTCTACGAGCGGGCGATGGACGGGATCAGCGCCTCGGACGTGGCCATCGAGGTGTCGACGGCGGGCCTGCGGAAGCCCGTGGGGGAGATCTATCCATCCAGGGCGTTCCTCGAGATGTGCCTCGACGCCGGCCGGCCGGTGGCGCTGTCGAGCGACGCCCACGTTCCGGAGCAGCTCGGCTTCGAGTACGAGCGCGCGCTCGACTGGCTTGACGGCCTCGGCGTGCGCGAGCTCGCGGTGTTCGAGGGTCGCTCGCGACGGCTGGAGGCGATCGGATGACCCGGGCCGGGATCGGCTACGACTCGCACCGTTTCGGGGCCGGGCGCCGTCTGGTGCTCGGCGGAGTCGAGATCCCGCACGAGCGCGGCCTGGCCGGCCACTCGGACGCGGACGTGCTCGCGCACGCGGTGACCGACGCGCTCCTGGGCGCGGCCGGGCTCGGGGACATCGGGCGTCACTTCCCGGATACCGACGGACGCTGGCGCGATGCCGACTCGATCGAGCTCCTGCGCGCCGCCCGGGAGCTCGTGGAGGATGGCGGTCTGGCACCCGGCCAGGTGGACGCGACGGTGATCTGCGAGGCGCCGAAGCTCGCGCCGCACGCGGACGGCATGCGCGAGCGACTGGCGGACGCGCTCGGGGTGGACGCCGGGGCGGTGAACGTCAAGTTCACGACCAACGAGGGCATGGGCTTCGTCGGCAGGGGCGAGGGGATCGCGGCGCTGGCGGTGGCAACCCTCGGCGAGCGCGGCGCCTGAGGTGGCCGTCAAGGACCGGAACGAGCTCGCGTTTGCCGGCGTCGTCCGGCAGGCCGAGCTGGTCCGCGCCGGCGAGGTGTCCTCGAGGGAGCTGGTCGAGCTCTACCTCGAGCGGATCGAGCGCCTCGACCCCGAGCTGAACGCCTTCCGCGTGGTGATGCGCGAGCGGGCGCTCGCGGACGCGGACCTGGCGGACGCGCGGCGCGCCGCGGGCGACGAGCGGCCGCTGCTGGGCGTTCCGCTGGCGGCCAAGGACGTCGAGGACGTGGCCGGCGAGGTCACCCGCTGGGGCACCTCGGCGTTCACGACGCCGGCTGCGCGTGACAGCGAGCTGGTGCGCCGGCTTCGCACGGCCGGCGCCGTGCTCCTCGGCAAGACCAACCTGCCCGAGCTCGCGATCATCGGCGACACCGAGGGCCCATCGTTCGGCGTCACGCGCAATCCCTGGGACACGGAGCGAAGCGCCGCGGGCTCGAGCGGCGGCAGCGGCGCGGCGGTGGCGGCAGGGCTCTGCGCGGCGGCCACGGCGTCGGACGGCGCGGGCTCGATCAGGCTGCCGGCATCGAACTGCGGCCTCGTGGGCCTGAAGCCCACCCGCGACCGCATCCCGCTCACCCCGCTCACGGAGCACTGGTACGGGATGGGCGTGACCGGCTTCCTCACGCGCACGGTGGCGGACACCGCGCTGCTCATGCAGGTCGGCACGGCCGACGACTCGCTCGCCGCCGCCGTGGAGGCGTCCCCGGGGCGGCTCCGGGTGGCGCGCTCGCTCAAGCCGGGGTTCCCAACGCGGGTGGACGGCGCGGTGCGACGGGCTGTCGACGACGTGGCGGCGGCCCTGCGCTCCCTCGGCCACGAGGTGGAGGACGACGACCCGCCCTACCCGCTGGCCAGCCCGTCGATCGTGCGCTATCTCGCCGGGGCCGCGAAGGACGTGGAGCGCGTCGAACGGCCCGAGCGCCTCCAGCGGCGCACTCGCGGCTTCGCTCGCCTCGGCAAGGCCGTCCCCGGCGCTGTGCTCGACTGGGCGCGCCGGGAGGACGACTGGCGGCGGATGGCGCCCTTCTTCGAGCGGCACGACGTTCTGCTCCAGCCTGCCGCGGCGCGGCCGCCCGTGCGCGCCGGGGAGTGGGAGGGGCTCGGCGCGCTGCGGACGTTCGCCGGCGAGGCGGTCGCGTATCCCTTCACCGGCGAGTGGAACCTGACCGGCCAGCCCTCGCTCGCTCTGCCGGGCGGCACGAGCGACCACGGCCTGCCGATCGGCGTCCAGCTGGTGGGACGGCACGGGCAGGAGGCCATGCTGCTCGCGCTCGCGGCGCAGCTCGAGGCGGAGCTGCGCTGGCCCGATCGCCGGCCCTCGCTGATAGGAAACCCTGCGCAGCGGGCCGAGCCGGCTGCCTCGGGCCGCTTGCAACCCGGCTAGCCTCCCGGCCGTGCGCGAGGTCCGCATCCACGACACGCTGAGCGGCGAGCTGCGGGTGATCGACCCGCGCCGACCGCCGAAGGTCGGCATCTACGCGTGCGGCCCGACCGTCTACGGCCGCATCCACGTCGGCAACGCCCGGCCCTACGTGGTGTTCTCGCTGCTCAAGCGCTTCCTCGACCACGAGGGCTACGAGGCGACCTTCGTGGCCAACATCACCGATGTGAACGACAAGATCTACGACGCCGCTCGCGAGCGCGGGATCGCGAGCGCCGACCTCGCGCGCGAGATGGGCGCCCTCTACGTCGAGGACACCGAGGCGCTTGGGCTGGGTCGCCCCGACGCCGAGCCCAAGGCCACCGACACGATCGGCGAGATCGTGGCCCTGATCGAGGCGCTCGTGGGGTCGGGTCACGCCTACGAAGCCGGCGGCGACGTGTACTTCCGCGTGGCGAGCTACGACGGCTATGGCAAGCTCTCGAACCGGCCGATCGAGGAGATGCACCAGGGCGAGGGCGACGACGCCACCGAGCTGAAGCAGGCGCCGCAGGACTTCGCGCTCTGGAAGACCCGTAAGGAGGGCGAGGACACCTGGTGGGACTCGCCCTGGGGCGAGGGCCGGCCGGGCTGGCACATCGAGTGCTCGGCGATGGCCGAGGCGATCCTCGGGGTCGACTTCGAGGTGCACGGCGGCGGCTCCGACCTGGTGTTCCCGCACCACGAGAACGAGATCGCGCAGACCGAGGCGGCGCGCGGGCGGCCCCTCGCGCGCGTATGGATGCACAACGGCATGGTCGAGCTGGGCACCGAGAAGATGGCCAAGTCGGTGGGGAACATCCGGCTGCTGCACGGCGCACTCGAGCAGTTCGGCCGCGAAGCGTTCCTGATGTGGCTGGTGGGCGCCCACTACCGCAAGCCGGTCGCGTACACGGAGGAGTCGATGGAGGACGCCCGCCGCGCCGTCGCGCGCGTACGCGAGTTCTGCCGCCGGCTCGATCCGGACGCTCCCGCACCCGGCCTCGCCGGCCACGCCGAGCGCTTCCTCGCCGCGCTGGCGGACGACTTCAACACCGCTCAGGCGCGCGGGGTGCTGTTCGACTGGGTGGCGGAGGGCAACCGCCGCATCGACGCGGGCGAGACCCTCGGCGTGGAGGCGTTCGCCGACATGCTCTGGCTGCTCGGCCTGGAGTCGCTACTCGAGGCGGGGGACGCCGCCGCTCCGGACGAGCTCCAGCGCCTCGCCGAGGAGCGCGACGCCGCCCGCGCGGCGCGTGACTTCGAGCGCGCCGACGCCATCCGCGACGAGCTGGCGGCTCAGGGATGGGAGATCCGGGACACCCCCCACGGCGCGCAGCTCGTCCCGCTGCCATGACCCTCAGCGGGGCGTGATCGTCTACGGGCGCAACCCGGTCCGGGAGGCGCTGCGCGGCCGGCGCCGCGTGCAGCGCGTGTTCGCCACCGAGCGGGCGTCGCACGAGGTCTGGCTCGGCGAGGTGGAGGCGCGGATCGTGGACGCCCATGAGGTGGAGGAGCGTGCGGCCTCGCCCGACCACCAGGGCATCTGCGCGGAGGTGGAGGCCTACCCCTACGCCGACGCCGACTCGCTCCTCGATCGCGACGACGCGCTCGTGATCGCGCTCGACGAGGTGCAGGACCCGCACAACCTCGGCGCCGTCTGCCGCGTGGCGGAGTTCGCGGGCTGTAGTGGCGTGGTGGTCCCCGAGCGGCGCGCGGCCGAGGTCACGCCCGCGGTCTGCAAGGCGTCGGCGGGGGCGGTGGAGCACCTCGCCGTTGCCCGCGTGCGCAACCTCGCCGACTGGCTCGCGGTCGCGAAGGAGCGGGAAGCCTGGGTGTACGGGGCGGCCGCCGACGGCGACCAGCCCTACCAGCGGCCGGACTACCGGGGGAGAGTCGTGTTGGTGGTGGGCTCCGAGGGCCGCGGCCTTCGCCCGCGCGTGGCCGCCGCCTGCGACGAGTTGGTGCGACTGCCCCGCCACGGGCGGGTGGGCTCGCTCAACCTGGCCACGGCCGCGGCCGCGCTCGTGTACGGCATCTTGCATTTTCGCCAGACCCTTGACAGGGCTCCATAACACGGCCATACTGCCCGCGCAGATCAGGCTGAAGTCGAGGTTGAGATCCCGTCTTCAGGCAAACCTGACGCCCAGGGGAGGTAGTGCGTCACCGAGTCCTAGGACCGCCGATGGGTCCGAGAGGAGCACTCGATGGCAGCATCCGCGACACCGCGCCCGGCGGCGTTCAAGGCTAATTCTCAAGTCGAGCTTGACGATCATTACCTGATCGCGCTCGCGAAACAGGGTCGGCTCGACGCGTACGACCGGATCGTCAAGCGCTACTACGGCTTCGTCCGGCTGAAGGCCTCGTCGTACTTTCTGATCGGCGGCGACGCCGACGACCTCATCCAGGAGGGCCTCGTCGGGCTCTACAAGGCCGTGCGCGACTACCGCACCGACCGCGAGTCGAGCTTCCGCAACTTCGCCGAGCTCTGCATCACGCGGCAGATCATCACCGCGGTCAAGACCTCCACCCGCAACAAGCATCGCCCGCTCAACGACTACGTGTCCTTCTCGCAGACGCCCGCGGCGAGCGGCGGCGACGGTGGCGATCCGACCCTCGACGAGCTCCTCCCGGGCCCTACTGCGCACGACCCGGTGAACCAGGTGATCTCGACCGAGGAGCTGCACAGCCTGGTGGCCTGCCTGTCGAGCGTGCTCTCCGACCTCGAGAGCTCGGTGCTGTCCCTCTACCTCGACGGCCACAGCTACGAGGCGATCGGAGAGCGGCTCGACTGCGACACGAAGACGGTCGACAACGCCCTGCAGCGCGTGAAGCGGAAGGTGGGCTCACACCTGCAGTCGCGGCAGGTGCTGCACTAGCCGGGAGGAAGCCGGAGGCGGGATTCGAACCCGCGACGCCCGCTTTACAAGAGCGGTGCTCTGGCCAACTGAGCTACTCCGGCGCGTGGCTGCACCGGCGAGTCTAGGACTCGCCCGCCCCCACGGCCGCCCGCTCGATGTTGCCGTGACCGTTCGAAGCCACCGGGACCTGCTCGAGCGGCTCGAACTCGGCCACGTCGTTCAGGCGACGCTCGAGCTCGGCGAGCACGAGGCCGAACAGGAGGTGGCGCCAGCTGGCGGCCGCGAACGCGCGGCCGTTGCCCGACAGCGGCTCGAGCTCGGAGCGAGCGGGGTGGTAGCGGTCGGCAAGGCGACCGAGCGGCCAGCCGCCGAGGTGCTCGGCGAGCGCTGCCGTGACTCCCGCCGCCAGCGGGGGCATCGGCAGCACAGGGCGAGCGAGGGCGTAGGCGGCCCCGAACGCCGCGCCGTTGGCCATGTGGATCGCCAGCCCCGCGGCGGGCCAGCCCGGCCCGCGCGTGACCAGCTTTCCGAGCAGCTCGACGTCGTCGTAGCGCGTGCCGAGAAGGCGCTTGTCGAGCGGCTGCTGCGCGGCCCAGATGGCGGCAGCGGTGGCACCGGCCACGGCTCCGTTGAGTGTCCGTCTGAGGTCCATCTTGCAGCAGCGTAACGGCACGACCGGACCCGGGTAGCTGTTGACATGTACGGGGGAGGCAAGCTGAGCCCGCGTCCGCTCGAGGAGTACCACGAGCGAACGCGGCGGCGCGGGATCAACGCGCTCGTCTACTGGCCGGCGCGCCTGCTGATCAAGAACGCCGTGCTCCTCTACTTCCGGGTCCGGCGCCTCGGGCGCGAGCACATCCCCGCGGGCGGCGTGATCCTGGCGGCCAACCACCGAAGCTTCCTCGACCCGTTCGCGATCGGAGTGTGCCTCCGGCGCCCGGTCTACTTCATGGCCAAGCAGGAGCTCTTCACGAACCGGCTGCTCGCCTGGTTCCTCAACTGCATGGGTGCCTTCCCGCTGAGACGGGGCGCGTCCGACCACGAGTCGATGGCCACCGCCCTCGCCCTGCTCGAGCGAGGAGAGGCGGTGGTGATCTTCCCGGAGGGCACGAGGATCAGCAACGGGTCGCTCGGCAAGCCCAAGCGCGGGGTGGGCCGGCTCGCTCTCGAGAGCGGGAAGCCGGTCGTCCCGATCGCGGTCACGGGCAGTGAAGGCGCTCGCGACGGCTGGAAGATCAAGCCGGTGAAGGTGCACGTGCGTTGCGGGCCGCCGCTCACCTTCCCGCACGTGGCCGACCCCTCGCCCTTCCTCGCCGGTGAGGTGACCGAGCGCATCTGGCCCTGCGTGCAGCTCCAGTGGGAGTGGCTCGGCGGTCTCCCGCCGCTCCGCACCGCGGCGGTGCTGGGCGCCGGCTCGACGGGCAAGGCGCTCGCAACGGTTCTCGCGCGCGCGAGCCTCGAGGTGCAGCTCGGGTGTCGCAGCGCGCCGCAGGCGGTGTCGCTGTCCCAGAACGGGTCGTCGGCGCGCGCGCTGGACCCGGCGATCGAGATCAAGACGGTCCCCGAGATCGAGCTCGCCGGGGTGGACCTCGTCGTGCTCGCGGTGCCCGGGGCGGAACTGCCCGCGCTGCTGGGGGATATCGGTGCGCGGATCGGCGACCGCTCGGCCGTGCTGGTGGCCTCGAGCGGTCTCGTGCCCCCGCTGGGCGGCACCCCCGAGGGCTACGTCTCGGAACGCGTCCGCGCGCGGGCCGTGGCCTCGCTCGTCGAGCCCGGCCGGACGAGGATCGAGCCGGGGGCGCCGGCCGCCATCGCCACCGCCGACGCCCACCTGCGGCGCCAGCTCCGCGACGTGCTCGAGGCGGGCGGCCTCGACGTCGAGGCGAGCGACCACCGCCGCGAGGACGAGCGCTCCGCCCCGGAGGTGCGCCGTCATGCGAGCCACGCCGCCTGACCGGGAGTAGGCTCCGTGACGCGTGGCAGAGGTCGTCGACAAGCAGCGGCTCGACCGCGACTTCAGCGAGCTCTACCGCGCCCACCTGCGCGACGTCTACAGCTACAGCTACTACCGGGTCGGCAACCACCACGACGCCGAGGACCTCACCGAGCAGACGTTCCTGCAGGCCTACCGGCACTTCGAGCGCGCCCAGCGCGAGTCGGACGGGCGCCCGCTGCGACCGTGGCTGATCCGCATCGCCCACAACCTCGCCGCGAACTACTACCGGGACCGCTCACGCAAGCCGCAGACGAACCTCGAGGACGCCGCGATCCTCAGCGCGCCGATCGCCACCGAGCAGGTGGTGGAGGAGCGCGAGGAGGTGAAGGAGGTGCTCGAGGGGGTGTCCAAGCTTCCGGACGACCGCCGCGAGGCCCTCATCATGCGCTTCGCGCTCGGGATGGACAACCGCGAGATCGCGCGCGCTATGGGGCGGTCGGAGGGAGCCACCAAGGTGCTGATCCACAGGGCCATCAAGCAGCTCGAGCAGGGGCTGGAGGAGCGAGCCAATGAGTGACGTCGAACGCGTGGAGCGCCTGCTGCGCTCGGCCCTGATGCCGGTGGAGCCGCCGGAGCTCTTGAGCGACCGCCTCGAGCGCAGCTTCTCGGAGCTGACGGAGGCCGCGGCCGAGGAGCTCGCCGACTGGGAGCTCGCCGCGATGCGGGACCCGCGCAACTGGGTACCCACGGCCGCGGCAATCGTGGTCGGCACCGCGGCGGCCGGCGGGCTCGTGCTCGTGCGCGCGCGTCAGCAGCAGCGCAAGCGGAACGTGACCGGCCTGCGCGCGCTCGAGAAGGGCATGCGCGACGTGGCCTCCGATCTCGAGAAGCGCCTGCGGCGCTAGGTCGCTAAGCCTCGGCCGGCGTCTCGCGCGCGAGGCTCGGCGGCGGTGAGGCGGGCGTGGCCAGCCCGGCGCCGATCCCCGCGATGCCGATCAGCACGTGCAGCCAGTTGTCCTCGCTGTTCACGGGCACGAGACCCAGGATCTCGTCGCCGCTGCCCGCCGCGAAGCCGAGCGCCGCGACCAACAGGTAGACGACCCCCAGCCCGAGCGCGTACGTGCGCGCTCCGCCGTAGGAACGGGCCACCAGGAGGCCGAGCGCGCCGGTGAGGATGTGGACGACGTTGTGCCAGCCGTTCACGTCCAGGATTCCGAGCACGGCATCGCGCTCGAGGCCGTCGCCGGTGTCGAAGCTCGCGTTGTAGAAGAAGCCCGCGATCCCGGCCGCAACCAGCGCCAGGCCGATCACCAAGGCGTAGACCTCAGCGGGAGAGCGTTCGTCGTCCATGGTGGATGATGGATTCGCGGCTGATCCGGTCAACCCTCCGCCGCGTAGGAAGCACGATATGGCAGGTGACATCCGGAACCTCGCCGACGAGGAGGTGATGCAGCTCGTCCAGCACGGGAGCCCCCGTGCCTTCGAGCTGCTCTACGACCGTCATGGCGGCGCGGCGTTCTCGCTCGCCTACCGGATGGTGGGCAACCGGGTCACCGCCGAGGACGTGACCCAGGAGGCCTTCCTGTCGATCTGGCGCAGCCGGATGCGCTACGACCAGACGCGGGGCAGCGTGCGAACCTGGGTGCTCGGGATCGTCCACAACCGGACGATCGATGCCCTGCGGCGCAACGTCGTCCACGACCGTCGGCGGGAGACGGTGGAAGGGATCGAGGAGCGCTACGAGGCGCCCGAGCGCACGGAGGTCGAGGCCGCGCGGCGGGAGGAGTCGCGGACGGTGCGAAACGCGCTGGACACGCTGCCTGACGACCAGCGCAGGACGATCGAGCTGGCCTACTTCGGCGGCTTCAGCCACAGCCAGATAGCCGAATTGCTCGACGAGCCCGTAGGAACGATCAAGGGCCGGATGCGACTCGGCCTCGACAAGATGCGCCGGCAGCTCGCGCAGGGCTACGCGGCGGGGGGATTCGCATGACGACTCGCGATCACGAGAGCTATCAGCAGGAGATCGGCGCGTACCTGCTCGGCGCGCTGACCGATCTCGAATACCAGGCTTTCGAGCGCCACATGGCCACCTGTGGCGTCTGCCGCGACGAGGTGGAGCGCCTGCGGCCGGCGGCGAACGCGCTGCCGCGCTCGGTCGAGCAGGTGGCGCCCCCGCCCAGCCTCAGGTCCTCGCTCATGGCGGTCGTGGAACGCGAGGCGTCGGAGCGCGAGCCGGAGCCCGAGCACGCGCCGGAGACCGCGCCCCCGCGCGTCCCGTTCTGGCGGCGACTCGCGCCGAGCGGGTCGCTGGTGCGGCCCGCCCTGGTGGCGGGGGCGCTGCTGCTGGGCCTCGTGGCCGGCTTCGGCGTGGCCCAGCTCGGCGGCGAGGATGACGGCGGCGCACGCACCATCGTCGCGACGGTCGACGAGTCGCGCATCCCCCAGGCGAGTGGCACGTTGCGGGTGGAGGGCGGCGGCGCCGACGGCGCAATCCTGCGCGTGCAGGGCATGCCCGCCCTCGGGCCGGGGCGCGTCTACCAGGCCTGGGTGCAGGAGGACAACGGCAGCATCGTGCCCCAGCCCACGTTCGAGGTGGCGGACGACGGCGGCGGCGCCGTCGCCGTGCCGGACGACCTGAGCGACGCGCAGGCGGTGCTGATCACACGCGAGCTGCGGGGCGGCGCTCGCGCGCCGAGCGAGGAGCCGATCCTCAGCGTTCCTCTGTAGCACTCGCGTCAGAACGGGTCATCTAGTCTGGGCCTCCGCCGATGGAGACGTGCTATCGCCACCCGAATCGCGAGACGGGCGTTCGCTGCTCGAACTGCGACCGGCCCATCTGCCCGGACTGCATGACCACCACGCCGGTGGGCATGCGCTGTCCCGAGTGCGCGCGGCAGCGCACCAAGGCTCGCACCGTGCGCTCGGGGACGGACGAGCCCACGCTCACCTACCTCCTGATCGGGATCAACGTGCTGGTGGGGATCGGGGCGGTGCTCGGCGGCGCGAGCGCGTCGGGCGGCTCGGTCGGCGGCAGCACGCTCGTGACCGAGGGCGGCTTGTCCGGGTTCACAATCGAGCAGGGCGAGTACTACCGGCTCCTGACCGCTGGCTTCCTGCACGCCGGCTTCCTGCACCTGTTCTTCAACATGTTCTCGCTCTACATCCTGGGCGGGCTGCTCGAGCCTGCGATCGGGAGGCTCCGGTTCGCCACGATCTACTTCGTCTCGCTGCTGGCGGGCTCGTTCGGGGCCCTCGTGGTGGAGCCCGACGCGCTCACGGTCGGCGCCTCGGGCGCGATCTTCGGCCTGATGGGCGCGGCGGTCGTGGTGATGCGCCGCCGCGGCATCCCGATCATGGAGAGCGGTCTCGGGATCTGGATCCTGCTCAACCTGGCGATCACCTTCGCGCCCGGCTTCAACATCTCGATCGGCGGCCACATCGGCGGTCTCATCGGCGGCACGATCTGCGCGCTCATCATGTTCGGCGCGGGCGACCGGGTGCGGCTGCCCGAGACCGCGTCGACCGTGCTGTGCGCGGCGGTCGGCGCCGCCGCCGTGGCGGGCTCGATCATGGTGGCCGGTTAGGGCGCCGGCGCGCGCTCGAGGTCGATCTCGATCGAGCGGCGCCCGGGCGGCGCCGGGATCGCTTCGGGGTGGAACAGGTGGCCGAGCAGCTCGATCCCGTCCACCAGGCGCGGACCCGGCCGCGAGAAGTAGGCGGCGGCGTCGACCGCGATCACGCGCGCCCCGAGCTCCGCGAGTCGCTCGCGCTGGAGCATCGTCTCGGCGGCCGCCTGCTCGGCGTAGTAGCCGCACGGCATCGAGATCACGATCTCGGGAGCCGTGGCGCGCACCTCGGCCCAGTCGACCGTCCGGGACTTCTCGCCGGGCATGCCGAGCATGTCCTCGCCGCCGGCCAGCTCGATCATCTGCGGCACCCAGTGACCGCCCACGAACACGGGGTCGAGCCACTCGAGCGCGGCAACGCGCGGGTGGGGGTCGTCGTACACGGCCAGCTCCACCTCCTCGATGCGCTCGGCGGCCTCCTCGGCGAGCCGCTCGCCGGCCTCGGGGACGCCCGCCGCCTCCGCCAGCCGCGGGAGGTCGGCGAGCACCTCCCCGAGCGTCGACGGGTCGAGCGAGAGCACGCTCGGGTGGGTGGGCATGCGCTCGGCCAGCGCGCGCACGTCGTCGAACGAGACGGCGCACACCTCGCACACGGCCTGGGTCACGATCAGGTCCACCGCGAGGTCCTCGAGCAGGTCCCCGTCGAGCTCGTAGAGCGACTCGCCCCGCTCGGTCCGCTCGCGCACGGCCGCGTCGATCTCAGCCGCCGCAAGCCCCTCGCCGATCACGCTACGGGTGAGATGGGGGAGCTGCTCCACCCCCGGCGGGTGATCGCACTCGTGGGTGACCGCGACCACGCGGTCGCCTACCCCGAGGGCGAAGAGCATCTCCGTCGCGGACGGGACGAGTGAAGCGATGCGCACGGGAACGAGGATGGCACGATCGCCTCTCGGCCGACGCGTAATCCGCCCGCTGAAGCTCTGCTACGCTCGCGGCGTCCGCCGATGAGCGACGACGATCGACCCCGAAGTACCAAGCCACAGGGCCGTGATTTGGCCCCCGGTCTGAGATGACCGAGCTGCTCCTGCTCCTCGGCGTCGCCGTGCTGGTGGCGCTGAACGGCTTCTTCGTCGCGGCCGAGTTCGCGCTCGTGCGCGCCCGTGAGGGGCGCCTCGAGGTGATGCGGGACGAGGGCAAGCGCACGGCGCGACTCGTGCTCGTGCAGCTCGACAAGATCGACGAGTACCTCGCCGCCTGCCAGCTCGGCATCACGATGGCCTCGCTCGGCATCGGATTCATGGGCGAGCCCGCGATCGCGAGCCTGATCGAGGACGTGCTCGGCGACTCGATCTCGCACGGGCTCTCGCTCACGATCTCGATCGGCATCGCCCTGCTGATCACCACCGCGCTGCACATCACCTTCGGCGAGCAGGTGCCGAAGATCTTCGCGATCGTGCACGCCGAGCCGACCGCCCTCCGGGTGGCGCGCCCGCTGCACTGGTTCCGGGTCGGCTTCCGGCCCTTCATCGGACTCCTCAACACGGCGTCGAACGCGATCCTCCGGGTTCTCGGGGTCGACGCGCGCGCGGAGTTCGAGGAGGTGAGCTCCTCCGACGACTTAAAGCTCCTGATCGCGCGCAGCGCCCATGGCGGCAAGATCGACCCGGGCGAGGCCGGCATGCTCTCCGGCGTCTTTCATCTGCACGAGCAGCAGGCCCGCCAGGTGATGACGCCGATCCCAGCCGTCGTCACCTGCGACGCGTCCGAGACGGCCGAGGCGGCGCTGCGCCGCTGCGTCGACTCGGGACACACCCGCCTGGTGGTGACGGAGGAGGACAACACCGACCGCATTCGCGGCGTGGTGCACTCGAACTCGCTGGCCCGGCGACTGATGACCGAAGGCCCGCACGCCTCGATCGAGGCCAGCGTCAAGGACGCGCTGATCGTTCCGGAGACCAAGCCGCTCGACGATCTGCTCGCGGACCTCCAGCGCGAGCGCGCGTCGATGGCGGTGGTGGTCGACGAGTACGGGCGCACCGCCGGCATCGTCACGATCGAGGACATCATCGAGGAGGTCGTGGGCGAGATCGCCGACGAGACCGACCCCGCCGTTGCCGGCGTGCGGCGGCTGGCGAACGGCGACTGGTGGGTGCGCGGTCACGTGCCGATCACGGACCTCACCGACTACGGCCTGGACCTGCCGGTGGACTCGGAGGCCTACAACTCGGTCGGCGGGTTCGTGTTCGGCGAGCTCGGCCGGCTGCCGAACCGCGGCGACATGGTGCAGGCGAACGGCTACTCGCTGCGCGTCGAGGCCGTTCGCGAGAACCGCGTGGAG
>DASRIC010000056.1:0-46236 GCA_035650215.1 Thermoleophilaceae bacterium | reverse complement strand
GCGGCG
Organism: Thermoleophilaceae bacterium; assembly: GCA_035650215.1. GTDB lineage: Bacteria > Actinomycetota > Thermoleophilia > Solirubrobacterales > Thermoleophilaceae > JACVRW01. The sequence goes on along the minus strand of DASRIC010000056.1, from coordinate 46,230 downwards.
ACTCGGCCCGGCGCTACATCGGCCAGCAGCCGGTGAAGGTGGCGGAGTTCGAGCGGCGCTGCGCGATGATCCGCGACTTCATGAACGGCCGGGCGGTGACCTGGAACGAGAAGGAGCTCCAGCTCAAGTGGGTGCGGGAGGCCCTGCCGGACATCCCGCTGTGGGTCGCCGGCTACGGGCCGAAGGCGCTCGCCGTCGCGGGCCGTGTGGGCGACGGCGTGATCATCCAGCTCGCCGACCCGGACATCATCCAGTGGACGATGGCGACCGCCCGCAGGGCGGCCGAGGAGGCGGGCCGGGACCCGGCCGCGCTGAAGTGCATCGTCTGCGCGCCGAGCCACATCTCGGACGACATCGCCGCCGCGCGCGAGCAGGTGCGCTGGTTCCCCGCGATGGTGTCGAACCACGTGCGCGACCTGATCCGGCGCTACGGGGCCGACGGGTCGGTGGTGCCGAGGGCGCTGACCGACTACGTGCCGGACGAGACGCACTACGACTACGACGAGCACTCGCGGGTGGGCGCGAAGCACGGCGCCTTCGTGAGCGACGAGATCTGCGACCGCTTCTGCGTGCTCGGCACGCCCGAGCAGGCGACCGCGAAGCTCGCCGAGCTCGAGTCGATCGGCGTCGACCAGTTCAACATCTACCTCATGACGGAGGGCCAGGAGCGGACGCTCGAGGTCTACGGCCGCGAGATCATCCCGCGCTTCGCCGGAGTAACAGGAGGTGCATCGTGAGAAAGCTCATCAGTGGCGGCACCGTCGTGAACGCCACTCATGCGTCGCCGGCCGACGTGCTCGTGGAGGACGAGGAGATCGTTGCGGTCGGCTCGCTGGGCGAGGTCGACGCGGAGCGGATCGACGCGAGTGGCTGCTACGTGCTGCCCGGCCTGATCGACAACCACACGCACATGGCGATGCCGTTCGGCGGCACCCGCTCGATCGACGACTACGACACCGGCACCCGCGCCGCGGCTGCCGGGGGCACCACCTGCATCGTCGACTTCGTGATCCAGCAGGAGCCGGGCGGGCTGCGCTCGTCGCTCGAGGAGTGGCAGGACCGCGCCGAGGGCGCCGCCCACGTGGACTACGGCTTCCACGTCGCGATCACGAACGCCGACGAGGGCACGTTCGCCGACATGGAGCCGATGGTCGAGGAGGGCGTCTGCTCGTTCAAGGTGTTCCTCGCCTACAAGGGCGTGCTGATGATCGACGACGACCTCTTCTTCCGCGTGCTCGAGACCACGCGCGACCTTGGCGCCCTCACGATGGTCCACTGCGAGAACGGCCATGCGATCGACGTGCTCGTGGAGCGAGCGCTCGGCGCGGGGCAGACGGACCCGATCCACCACGCGCACACCCGGCCCGAGGTGCTCGAGGCCGAGGCCACTCACCGCTCCGTGCGGCTGGCCGAGCTGGCCGGGGCCGACGTGTTCATCGTCCACGTGACCTGCGGGCTGGCCGCCGACGAGATCGCCGCCGGGCACGAGCGCGGCGTGAAGGTGTCGGGCGAGACCTGCCTGCAGTACCTCACCAACACGATCGAGGACCTCGAGCGCCCGCACTTCGAGGGCGCCCGCTACGTGTGCTCCCCGCCGCTGCGCGAACGGCACAACCAGGAGCTGCTCTGGCTGGCGCTCGAGCGCGGCGTGCTCGAGAGCGTCTCCACCGATCATTGCCCGTTCAACAGCGAGCAGAAGGCGCTGGGCCGCGACGACTTCTCGAAGATCCCGAACGGGCTGGCGATGATCCAGCACCGGCTCGTGAAGCTCTGGGACCTCGGCGTCGAGGGTGGCCGGCTCACCCCAAGCAGGCTGGTCGACATGACCTCGACCACGATCGCCCGCCGCTTCGGACTCGCGCGCAAGGGCTCGATCGCGCCCGGCTTCGACGCCGATCTCGTGGTCTTCGATCCCGCCACGCCGTTCGAGTTCTCCACGCGCACGTCGCACATGAACGTCGACTACGACCTGTTCGAGGGCGAGAGCTCGACCGGGAGCGTGCGCCAGACGCTCTGCCGCGGCACGCTCGTGTACGACCGCGGCGAGATCGTGACCCAGCCGGGCCACGGGCGCTTCGTGCCGAGGTCGCTACGCGCCGCCGCGCCCGTGCGCGCCTGATGGACGCCGGCCGTGTGCTCGACGACCTGCGCGAGCTGGCGCGCCTGACCGGCGGGCCGGACGGCGCGCGCCGGGTGTGCTGGACGGACGAGTGGGTGCGGGCGCGCGAGTTCCTGAGCGCGTGCCTGGAGGAGCTGCCCGTAGAGGTCTCGGTCGACCCGGCCGGCAACCTGTGGGCCGAGCTGCCCGGCAGGGGCGACGCGGACGGCTTCGTGATCGTCGGCTCGCATATCGACTCCGTGCCGGCCGGCGGCTGGCTCGACGGCGCACTCGGGCTGTTCGCCGCGCTCGGGGCGCTGCGGGCGCATGCTGACGGCGGGCCTCCGCCGGTGGGCCTACGGCTCGTGGACTGGGCGGACGAGGAGGGCGCCCGCTTCGGGCGCAGCCTGTTCGGCTCATCGGCCTGCGCCGGCACGCTCGACGTCGACGATGTGCGCGACCTCCGCGACCGGGATGGCGATCGGCTCGAGGACGTGGTGGCGCGCCAGGGCGTCGAGCTCGACCGCGCGCACGAGTCGGGGGAGCGCCTGAGCGGCGCGCGCGCCTACCTCGAGCTGCACATCGAGCAGGGCCCGGTGCTCGAGAGCCGCGGGGAGCCGGCGGCGACCGTGCTCGGCACCTGCGGGGTGGAGCGCCACGTGGCGGTCTTCCGCGGCCAGGCGGCGCACGCGGGGGCAACCCCGATGGCGCTCCGCCACGACAGCTTCGCCGCGGCGGCCCAGGCCGCCCTTGCTATCCGCGACGTCGGGCTCGCCCACGAGGGCGGGGTGTGCACCGTGGGCGGAGCCACGAGCGAGCCGGGGGTCGTGACCGCCGTGGCGGGCCGCACGGACATGCTGCTCGACCAGCGCCACCTCGACCCCGGCGAGCTGGCCGCGATGCTCGGCGAGGCGCGTGCCGCCTGCGAGCGGGCCGCCGCCGACCAGGGCTGCGAGGTGGCGCTCGAGCACCTGTGGTCGATCCCGCCGATCCCGTTCGACGACCGCCTGATCGCAGTCGCGCGCGAGGCCGTGGCCGACTCGGGCGGCAAGGACACGGCGATCCCGAGCGGGCCGCTGCACGACGCCGCAGAGATGGCCCGCCTCGTCCCCACGGTGATGATCTTCTCGTCGTCCTCCCCGCCGGTCTCGCACACGAAGGAGGAGGACACCCCCGAGGCCGACCTGCGGGTGGCGCTCGAGGCCTACGGCCGGACCGTCACGGCGACCCTCGAGCTCGCCGCGGCGGGCGAGCTGCCCGCGCGCGGGTGACCGCCCTCGAGGAGCAGCTGGCCTACCTCGAGGCGTCGAGCACGTTCTACGCCGAGCGCCTGCGCGGCCTGCGCCCGCCCGTGCGGCGCGCTTCGGACCTCCCGCGGCTCCCGTTCACCACGAAGGACGAGCTGCGCGAGGGCCAGCGCTCGGATCCGCCGTTCGGCCCGCAGCTGTGCGCCGCCCGCGAGCGCCTGGTTCGCATGCACGTGACCTCCGGCACCACGGGCGCCCCGGTGGCGGTCGGCTTCACCCGGGCTGACCACGAGGCCAACAGCGCCGTGGGCGGCGAGGCGTTCCGGATCGCAGGGCTACAGCCGGCCGACGTCGTGGCCCACTGCCTCAACTACGCGCTCTACGCCGGCGGCATCGCCGATCACATGGCGCTCGAGGCGAGCGGCGCGACCGTGGTGCCCTTCGGCACCGGCCAGTCGCGCCGGCTGCTCGACCTGATCCCGCGGCTCGGCATCACCTCGATCTTCGGCACGCTCCCCTTCCCCGCCTACCTGGCTGCCCGCGCGCGCGACCTCGAGATCGATCCGGCTGCGCTCGGCCTTCGCCACATCGTAACCGCGGGCGAGCCGGGCGCGGGACTCGCCGCCGTGCGCAGCGAGATCGAGGCGGCCTGGGGCGCGAGCGTGGCCGACACTTTCGGGATGAGCGACGTGTGGTCTACGATGGGTGGCGCCTGCGGCGAGGGCGAGGGGCTGCACCTGACCGTGGGCGAGCACGCCGTGCTCGAGCTGGTGGACCCCGACAGCGGCGAGCCGATTCCGCTGGAGGACGGCGCCGGCGGCGAGCTCGTGTGGACGCATCTGCGCCGGGAGGCCTCGCCACTGCTGCGCTACCGCTCGGCGGACCTCGGCCACGTCTGGACCTCGCGCTGCGCGTGCGGGCGGACCACGCCGCGCATCCGCATCGACGGCCGCCGTGACGACATGCTGCGCGTGCAGGCCGTGAACGTCTACCCGCAGGCGGTCGGCGCGATCCTTGCCGGCGAGCCGCGGCTCGGCCGCCACTGCATCGTGGCGGACGGCGACCCGATCGCGCCGCCGCTCCACGTGTACGTCGAGGCGCCCGCCGCGCTCGACCTCGGCGGCCTGCGAGGCGCGCTCGAGTCCGCGCTGCGGACGCGCTTCGCCGTCATCCGGCTCGAGCCCGGCTCCCTGCCCGTGGCCGAGCACAAGACTCGCATCGTCCACCGGAGCGCCCGCGGGGACGAGCTACCCACCGCCGTCGAGGCACTCAGGAAGGAGAGCCAGGGATGACCGTCACGACCTCGGACCTCGATTCCGCCCGGCTGGTCCGCTGGGACCGCCAGGAGCGCCGCAACGCCTGGGACCTCGAGACGATGAGCGCCATCGCCGACGCGATCGAGGCAGCGGGCGCGGACGAGCGGGTGCGCTGCGTGGTGCTGCGCGGCGAGGGCGACCACTTCTCGGCCGGCGACGACCTGCAGGCCGCTCTCGAGGCTGACGCGGAGGCGTGGGAGGCAACGATCGAAGGCTTCCAGCGCATGACCCGCGTGGTGCTGGCCAGTCCCGTGCCCGCGATCGCCGCCGTGGACGGCGTGTGCGTGGGCGGCGCGCTCGAGTTCGCCGCGAGCTGCGACCTGCGGCTGTGCACGGACCGCGTGCGGCTGCTCACTCCCGAGGTCGGCATCGGCCTGGTGGCCAGCAACGCGGGCACGCTGCTGCTGCCCGAGCTGCTCGGCGAGTCGGCCGCCCGCGAGCTGCTGCTGGGCGGCGAGGAGCGCGACGCCGGCTGGGCTCGCGAGCGCGGCTTCGCCACCGAGATGGTGCGCGCGGAGCTGCTCGACTCGCGTATCGAGCACTGGGCGGGCGTCTTCTCCCGCAGCTCGCGCGCGGCCGTGGCGGCCACGAAGACGATGCTGAACGAGCGCTTCGGCGAGCAGCTGCCCGCGGCGATGGATCGCGAGACGCATCACTGCGTGCGATTGTTCGGCGAGCCGGATGCGCGCGCCGCCCTGCGCGCGTTCGCGGAGCGCCGCGGGATGGACTAGACCTCGGTGATAAGCGCGCGGACGTTGTCCGCGACGTCGGGCGGCACCTCGTCCATGCCGTGCTCCTCGCGGGCGTGGACGGCCACCTGCTCGAGGATCTCCTCCTCGGAGGCGCCCTCGAACCTCGCGTCGCAACCGGGGACGATCGCCCCGCACATGAACTCCTTCACCTGCCCCCCGTTCGTTGTTGGCTCCCGACGAAGCCTACCCAGCTACGATCGCCCGGATGTGCCGGATATTGGCATATCTCGGCGAGCCGATCGGCCTCTCACACGTGCTGTTCGAGACCGACAGCAGCCTCGTTCGCCAGTCCTACAACCCGCGGATGATGGAGACCTTCCTCAACCTGGCTGGGTTCGGAATGGTCGCCTGGGACCAGCGCTCGCTCCGCGCCGAGGACCCGTTCACCTACCGGGCCACGACCCTCCCGGAGTTCGACCGCAACCTGCGCAGCCTGTCGAGCAAGCTCGACCCGACGTGCTTGATCGCCCATGTCCGCGGCGTGACGCACACGGAGCGGGAGATCGTCGGAGAGTCCAACCTGCACCCCTTCCGCTTTCGCGGCGCGAATGTGGCGCTGGCGCACAACGGCCACCTGCGCGACTTCACCCGCATGCGCTACGACCTCGTCGAGCACGTCAGGCCCGAGCTGGCACGGGAGATCGAGGGAACCACGGATTCGGAGTGGATCTACGCGCTCGTCCTCTCACAGCTCGAGGACCCATATGGACGTCCGGACGCGGACGAGCTCTCTCAGGCGACGATGGCCGCGCTGCGCGTGCTGCGCAAGGTCCGCGCGGCGCACGGGATCGATACGTCATCGCCGGTGAACCTGTGCCTCTCGAGTGGCGAGGTGCTCGTCGCGACGCGCTTTTCGTTCGATTACGGCTGGTACCCCGACGCGGACCACCTGCTCGAGACCGACCTGCCGTACGTGAGTCTCTGGTACACGGTCGGCGGTGAGTACGTGCAGAGTGAGAACGGCTCGGCGATGGCGGCCAGCGATGTTCCCCGCTCCCTGTTGATCGCATCGGAGCCACTCACCGTCGACATCTCCACCTGGCTCGAGGTGCCGGAATACTCGATGATCACCGCGACGCGGCGCGACAACGTCCTCGAGCATGAGACGCTCGACCTCGATGTTTGACCCGGCTGCCGCACAGGAGCAGGCGCGGGCGTTCCTGCCGACCGTTCCGCTCCTCGAGGGGATGTCGGAGGTGGAGATCGGGGAGCTCGCGCAGATCATGCGCCGCCAGGAACTGCCGGTGGGCCAGGTGCTCTGGCGCAAGGGCGACGAGGTCAAGGGGATGCTCCTGATCGTCGACGGACGCATCTCGGTCTCAGTTCCGCTGCCCGGCGACCGCGTGGTCGAGGTCACGAGCCTGGGCGCGGGCGAGGTGCTGGGCGAGGTTCCGCTGCTCGACGGCGGGCAGCACTCGGCCACGGCGACCGTCGCCGAGCCCGCCACCCTGCTGTCCCTGAGCCGCGCGGACTTCGCCGGGCTCGTCTCGCGCCGGCATCCGACGGCCTTCGAGCTCAAACGCCGAATCGCCCGGGTAGCCTGTGCGCGCCTTCGCGACCAGCTCGCGGCCCTCGCCAATTCGCTCGGCGGCGACGCGCCGCCCGAGCCGCCAGCCGATGAGATCGCCGAGCTCGAGTTCCGCGGACCCCCCGACAGCAAGTACGTGCGGCGACTCGCGGCCTTCCACGACTTCGACCCGCTCGCGCTCTGGGGTTTCCTGACGGCCGGTCGGTACGCGCTGTGCCCACCCGGCCGCACGCTGATCACCGAGGGAACTCCCTCGACGGCGTGCTTCGTAATAATCAACGGCGCCGTCGAGAAGGTGATCATCCGCGGCGACCGCCGCATCCGGGTCAGCCTCGTCGGGCCCGGGCATGCCTTCGGCTACGAGACGCTCATCGACGGCGGTCCGTCTTCGGTGACCGCCACCACGCGCGAGCGAACGCTCCTACTCGTGCTGCCGCAGGAGCCGTTCGAGCGTATGTTCAACGGCGAGGACAACGCGTCGCACGCGTTCCTCGACGTCGTCCTCCGCGACCTGATGGCGAACCTCCGGCAGGTGCTCCGCCCGCACGCTCGGCTGGCCTTGAGCTAGGCGGTCAGCAGGCCAGCCGCGGCGGCAGGCCCGCCGGCACGTCGCTGACGTCGAGGAACTCCCTCGCGAAGCTTACGAAGCGGTAGACGTCGGCGAAGTTCGTCGCGAGCCCGAGCGAGACCCGCACGGCGCCGCCCGTCGGCATTCCCACCAGACGGATGTAGTCGTCGAGGATCATTCCCTCGGCGAACTCGGCGCCGATCAGCGTGTCCTTCGAGATCGAGAAGGCGGTCTCCCCCGCACCCGAGTTGCAGAAGCAGCCCGTGCGGATCGAGATGTTGTGCTCCGCCGCCACGATGTCGACGAAACGCTCGTCGACCACGGCGCCGTCCGGGTGGAGGAAGTTGAACGCGATCGTGCCGCCGCGACGGTCCCATGTCGTCGGCCCGTACACGCGAGTCGCCGGCTCGCCGGTCGAATGGCGCAGGCCCTGGAGGGCTTCGAGCAGCCACGCACCGAGCGCGTCCACCCGGCGCGCGACGGTGTCGATGCCGATGCGCTCGAGCTGGCGTAGGCCGATCGCGATCGCCGGGATGCCGAGGTAGTTGACCGTCCCGTCCTCGAAGAGCGCGTGGCCGGATTCCGGCACAACCATCTCAGCCTGGACGTTCGCGGCCACCACCGTGCCGCCGCTGAACCACGGACGGCGCAGCTTCTCCAGCGCGGAGCGCCGGGCGAGCAGCGCGCCGAGGCCGGTCGGGTAGCCGAACATCTTGTAGAACGAGACCGGCACGAAGTCCGGCTTCCAGACCGACAGGTCCAGGCGGCTCGTGGGCACGAACGCGGCCGCGTCGACGATCACGTCCCAGCCGCGCTCCTGCGCCGGCGCGATCCATTCGAGTGGGTGCTTGACGCCGGAGAAGTTCGACTGCGCCGGGTAGGCGAATAGGTTGTGGCGGCCCTCGCCCGCACCCGCGTCGAGGTAGCGCTCGAGCAGATCGTCACCCACCCGGAGATCGGGCGCCTCGAGCGGAACATACGCCGACCCCGCCCCCTTTGCGTGGGCGAACTCGCGGATGCCGTTGACGGAGTTGTGGTTGTCGAAGGTGGCGAGGAACTGGTCGTCCGGACCGAACGGGTAGGCCTCCCCGACGAGCCGCAGTGCGCCCGTCGCGTTCGGCGTGAAGACGCAGTCGTACTCGCTGTCGTCCGCATTGAACCAGCGAAGGACGGCGGCGCGCGCGTCCTCGACGAGCCGGGTCGAGGCCGACGAGGTTGGATTCACCGAATGGGGATTGCCGTAGACGCTCTCGCGCAGCAGGCGCATGTGCTCGTCGAGCTGCGATTGGGCGTATACGCTCCCGCCCGTGTAGTCGAGGTAGACGTCGCCGTTGGCGTCGAGTCGCCCGTAGTCCGTCGCGCGCAGCTCGTCGACGACGGCGGTCTCCCGGAAGGAGGGGTTGGCTTCGAGGAAGGCGGCCTCCGCCTCGACGAGGTCGCGAGCCGCCGCTTCCGTCGTCATCTGGTGGCCGGCTGCGCGGGGATCTCACAGGCCCCGCCGGCGCAGACCTCGAAGGCCGGATCCTTGGTCGTCCAGCCGCGTCGCACCATGTAGCCGTGGAGCTCGCAGCCGGCGCAGAGGCCGAGCACTGACTCCATCCACATCAGCACCATGCAGATCACGCAGAGCGTTCTCGGCAGAGTGCCGGTGATGCCACTGTTGGTGATGATCGTCATGGACAGGGCCAGAGCGAGGCCGATCTCCCAGGCGAAGCGCTTCGGCTTGGCGGAGACCCATTCCGGCGGCCGGTGGCGAGTCATCCAGCCGGCGATGACGCCCACGGGGCTGTAGCGGATGCCCAGCGTCACCCGGGTCAGGAACTCGACGAAGAAGAAGGTCGAGGCGACCCGGAGCGGCACGTACTCCTGGTCGAAGTAGGCGAAGCTGAAGGCAACTGCGCCGATCACGAGCGTGAGCCCGGCCGCGGCGCGAACCTGGTTCTCGTTGAAGACGGCGGCGTGCAGCTCCCTACCGTCGACGGTCAGGCCAGATATTCGATCGCCGAATGCGAGTCCCATGCGGAGTCCCCCGGACCGACCAGTGTAGTGCCGGAGCCTGCCGGCGGGGGCGACTTTCGGCTACGGCGTGGCCTGGCCGACCTCGATCAGGTGGCCGTCCGGGTCGCGGATGTAGCAGCGGATCTCCGCGCCCCGGTCCTGCGGCGGGGTGATGAACTGCGCGCCGCGGGAGCTCCAGTCGTCATAGACGGCCTGGATGTCGGCCACGCGGATGTTGAGGAAGGCGCTCGTCCGGGTGGGGTCCGGCGGCGTCTCGAGGATCACGTCGGGCTTGTCCTCGGTGGGCCCGCCGCCCACGTTGATGATGATCCAGCTGTTGGCGAGCTTGACGAACGCCGGCTCCCCGTCCCTGACCAGCTCCCCGCCGAGCACGTCGACGTAGAAGTCGCGCGAGCGCGGCACGTCGTCGCTCACGATGAAGTGCGTGAGCACAATCCCCTCGCTGGGCGCTGGCATGTCGGCCATGTGTCGATGATACGGACGGGCCCTTCCGGATCGCTGTGTGACGGATCGCTCACCGCGCGGCGCCCGGTTGAGCGAGTGTCGCTCCAGCCCTCCGCCAGCCACTGGAGCCTCCATGATCGGAATCGCACCCTTCTACTACACCGCCAAGGCAGCCGAGCACCGGCCGACCTACCCCGTGACCGTGTCGCGGCGGCGCCGGAGGCGCCCCTCGGTGATCCGCGACGCGCTCGGTCGTCGGCGCCGCGCGCCCGCGCCGGTCCTCGGCTCCTAGCCGGCCGGCATTGCACGGCCGCGCCGGCTGTGCCATAAACGCGGCTCCCGTTTCACGAGACGAACAGGAGAGCCGCCGATGACCGAGCCGCGCGAGCTGCGCAACTTCATCAACGGAGAGTTCAAGGCGCCGCGCGACGGCGAGACCATGGACGTGGTCAACCCCTCGACGGGCGAGGTCTACGCGAGCGCGCCCAAGTCCGGAGCCGCGGACGTGGACGATGCGCTCTCGGCCGCCCAGGCCGCGTTCGACGGCGGCTGGCGCGACACGACTCCCAGCGAGCGCATGACGGCCATGCTGAAGATGGCGGACGCGATCGAGGAGAACGCGGAGCGCCTCGTGGAGATCGAGGCGGAGAACACCGGCAAGCCGAAGGGGCTCACGCTCGCCGAGGAGATCCCGCCGATGTGCGACCAGATCCGCTTCTTTGCTGGCGCGGCGCGGATGCTCGAGGGGCGAGCCACGGCCGAGTACATGACCGGCTTCACGTCTTCGATCCGGCGCGAGCCCATCGGCGTGATCGGCTCGGTCACGCCCTGGAACTACCCGATGATGATGGCGGTCTGGAAGTTCGGGCCGGCCCTGGCGGCGGGCAATACGATGGTCATCAAGCCCTCCGACACCACCCCGGCGAGCACCGTGTACATGGCGGAGCTGTTCGCCGAGGTGCTCCCGCCGGGCGTGTTCAACGTCGTCTGCGGCGACCGCGATACGGGCGCCGAGGTGGTGGCCCACCCGATCCCGCAGATGGTGTCGATCACGGGCAGCATCGCCGCCGGCAAGGCGGTGGCCCGCTCCGCCTCCGACACGCTCAAGCGCACGCACCTCGAGCTCGGGGGCAAGGCGCCCGTGATCGTGTTCGACGACGCCGATCTCGCGTCCGCCGCCGAGGACATCGCCGTGGCCGGCTACTTCAACGCCGGACAGGACTGCACCGCCGCCACGCGCGTGCTCGCCGGCGAGCGGGTGCGCGGCGACATCGCGGCCGCGCTCGTCGAGCAGGCCGGCACCGTCAGGCTCTCGAAGGACGAGGAGGACGGCTCGGAGGACTTCTTCATCCCACCGATCAACAACTCCGACCAGCTAGCCAAGGTCAGCGGCATGGTGGAGCGCACGCCCGACCACGCCCAGGTGCTGGTGGGCGGCGAGCGGGCCACCGACAACGGCTTTTTCTACTCACCCACCGTGATCGAGGGCGTGGAGCAGGCCGACGAGCTCGCCACCAACGAGATCTTCGGGCCGGTGATCACCGTGCAGTCGTTCAGCGACGAAGACGAGGCCCTGCGCTGGGCCAACGGGACCGACTACGGCCTCGCCTCGAGCGTGTGGACGAGCAACCACAAGCGCGCGCTGCGCGTGTCACGGGCGCTCGACTTCGGCTGCGTGTGGATCAACTGCCACATCCCGCTCGTTGCCGAGATGCCGCACGGCGGCTTCAAGCATTCGGGCTACGGCAAGGACCTGTCCCAGTACTCGTTTGACGAGTACACGCGCGTGAAGCACGTGATGTCGGCGCTCGAGGGCTGAGTGCGGGCCGGGCCTCCGCGTTGAACGTCCCGGAGTATGCGCCCTGGCGGGTACTCCGGGACGTTCGTGGCTCCGGCGCTCGCGGGCCGACTTCGCGCTAGGCGGGCGCGGCGCCCCCGCGCTTCTCGTCGAGGCGGCCGGCGCTGATCGTGGCCGCCATCGCCGCCGACTCCTCGCGGTAGGCCGACCCGTCCTCGAACTCGATGGCTGGGAACTTGCGCTGCCCGGTCAGCCGATCGAGCTCGTCGCGCTTGCCGCGCCGCCCCGGCCCCTTCACCAGCTCGTACTCGGTACCGGCCTCGTCGAGCGCCTTCTGCACCCGCCAGCACGGATGCGCCGGAAGCTTGACCCAGACGTTCGCGCAGCGGTGAAGGCGGACCGCCATGCGCGGCACCCTACCGAGCCTCAGCCGCTGCCGTCCCCATCATGAACGTCCCGGAGTATGCGCTCTGGCAGCTACTCCGGGACGTTCATCGGAGAGGTGGCCGGCTCAGCCCGTGTTGCGAAGCCCGGCGGCGATGCCGTTCACGGTGAGCAGCAGCGCGCGGGCGAGCTCCGGGTCCGGCTCCTCTCCTGCCTGCGCGTCCGCGCGGCGGCGGTCGGTGAGCGCCACCTGGAGGTAGTGGAGGGGCGCCAGGTAGGCGTCGCGAACCCGCAGCGTTCGCTGCAGCACCGGGTCGGTGCCGAGCAGCTCGTCCTCGCCGCGCAGGCGCAGGAGCTCCTCCTTCGTGAGCTCGAACTCCGCGCTGATCGACTCGAACGGACCGCGCTGGTCCGCCGGCACGAGCCGCTCGACGTAGTGCGCCGCGATCACCAGGTCGGTCTTGGCGAGCGTCATGGCCACGTTCGACAGGAAGTTGCGGAAGAACCACCAGCGCTCGTGCATCTCCGCGAGCCGGTCGCTTAGACCCGCCGCCCGCGCCGCGGCGAGCCCGCTGCCCACGCCGTACCAACCCGGCACGATCTGCCGCGACTGGGTCCAGCCGAACACCCACGGGATCGCCCTCAGGCCCTCGAGGCCCGCCGCGCTGTCGGGCCGGCGCGAGGGCCGCGAGCCGAGGTGCAGCTCGGCCAGGAGGCCCACCGGCGTGGAGGCGAAGAAGTAGTGCGGAACGGCCGGGTCCTCGACCAGCTCGCGATAGCGCGCGAAGGCCGCCGACGAGACGGTCTCCATCGCCTCGACCCAGCTCGCGAGCGACTCGGGCGTCATGCGCGGCCGGCGGTGCAGGACCGTCGCCTCCAGGGTCGCGGCGAGCGTCAGCTCGAGGTTCTCGCGGGCGAGGCTCGGCACCAGGTACTTGTCCGAGATCACCTCCCCCTGCTCTGTCACCTTGATCTCGCCGTCGAGCGTACGGGGCGGCTGGGCGAGGATCGCGTCGTGCGCCGGCCCCCCGCCGCGACCCACGGTGCCGCCGCGGCCGTGGAAGAGGCGCACCCTCACCCCGTAGCGGGCTGCCACGTCGCGCAGGCGCTGCTGGGCGCGGTGGATCTCCCACTGGCTCGTGGTGATCCCGGCCTCCTTGTTGGAGTCCGAGTACCCGAGCATCACCTCCTGCACGTCGCCGCGCAGGGTCACGACGCGGCGGTACCCGGAATCCTCGAGCAGCTCGGCGAGCACGTGGCCCGCCCGTCGAAGCTCGTCGATCGTCTCCAGCAGCGGCACGAAGCCGAGCCGGGCCACGCCGCCGTGCACGTCCACGAGCCCCGCCTCGCGAGCGAGCAGCACTGCGGCGAACACGTCGTCGGCGCCGCGGCACATCGACACGATGTAGGACTCGATCGCCTCGCTGCCGTAGCGCCGGTGAGCGGCCCGGATCGCCTCGAAGGTCGCGAGCGTTCGCGCGCCGGCGTCGTCGAGCGGGGGCGGCGAGAAGGCCAGCGGCCGTCGCGACGCGAGCTCGCCCGAGAGCAGCTCGCGCCGCTCGTCGCGCGGGCGCTCGGCGTAGGGAGGATCGCCGGGCTCCCGCAGCGGATCGAGCAGCTGGCCGAGCGCGTGGTGGTGGGCATCGGCGTGCTCGCGCACGTCGAGCGTGGCGAGGTGGAGGCCCGACGACGCCAGGGTCTGCCGAGCGCGCTCCACGCGGCCACGCGCTATCAGCTCGCCGCGGTGGGCCAGGAGCGAGTCGCGGATCAGCTCCAGCTCGCTCAGGAGCTCCGCCGAGCCGAGGTAGTCGACGCCTCGCTCATGGGGCCGGTCTTCCTGCAGCCGGCGGCGGGTGTTCACGAGCTTCGCCCGCATACAGGTCAGCTTCAGCCGGTAGGGCTCTTCGGCGTTCAGCCGCCGGAAGCGAGGCTCGACGTTGGGCAGCAGCTCGAGGTCGCGCGCGAGCGACTCGCCGAGCTCGTCGGTCACGCCCGCGATCCGCACCGACGACGAGAGGTCGCGACGGAGCCCGTCCACGAGCGCGAGCGCGCCGTCGATCCCGTGCGCGTGCTGGAGGTCCAGCACGCCCTGGATGCTCTCGGGCCCGACGTTCGGGTTGCCGTCGCGGTCGCCGCCGATCCAGCTGCCGAACGCGAGCGGGCGGCCGCCCGCGTCGAGCTCGATTCCGAGGCGGCCGAGCTCGCCGGCCAGCGCCTCGAGCACCTCGGGCACGCCGTCGCGGTACAGGGCGCCGAGATACCAGACCGCGTTGCGCGCCTCGTCGACCACGTTCGGAGCCGCGATGCGCAGCTCGTCCGTCTGCCACAGCAGGTCGACCAGCTCCTCGAGCCGGCCGCGGACGCGGCGCTCGCCGGCGGCGTCCGGCTCGTCCTGCCACTCCTCGAGCAGGGCGGCGATGCCGATCACCTTGTAGAGCACTGTGCGCCGCGCGGCCTCGGTCGGGTGGGCGGTGAACACCGGCCGCACGGCGAGTCGAGCCACCTCGGAAGCCAGGTCGCCCTGCGGGATCTCAGCCGCTGCGATCCGGTCTACCGCCTGGGTGAGCCAGCTCCCCTCGCGCGCGCGGATGCGGGCGAGGTCGCGCCCGCGGTGCACCTGCTCGGCAACGTTCGCGAGGTGGAAGTAGGTGGTGAAGGCCCGCACCAGCCTCGTGGCCGTGCCGGGATCCACGTCCGCGAGCAGGGCGGCCGCGGCCTCGCGGTCCGTGCGGATCGACTGCCGGACCCGTTCGACCAGGTCCAGCAGGTCGTCGCCCTCCTGGCGAACGAGGGTGCGCCCGAGCAGGTTGCCGAGCTCGCGGATGTCGCGCCGGAGCGCAGCCTGCGGCTCGGTCTCCTCGGAGGCCACCGCGGCGAATCTATTACGCTCGCTCCTCCAAGGAGGGGAGCCCATGGCCCACCGAGAGCGCTTGCCCCAACTCGACTCGGGGCTGTACCTGACAGACGGCGGCATCGAGACCACCCTGGTCTTCCACGAAGGCATCGACCTGCCGCTGTTCGCGGCCTTCGACCTGCTCAAGGACGAGGAGGGCATCGAGACGCTGCGCCGCTGCTACGCCCCCTACGCCCAGCTCGCCCGCGAGCGCGGCGTCGGCTTGGTGCTCGAGAGCCCGACCTGGCGCGCGAGCCCGCGCTGGGCCGCTGAGCTCGGCTACTCCGACGAGGAGCTCGACCGCCTGAATCGCAGAGCGATCGCGCTGCTCGAGGAGCTCCGCGACGAGTACGGCAGTGACGAGGCGCCCTTCGTGATCAGCGGCAACATCGGCCCTCACGACGACGGCTACGACCCGCAGGAGATCCTCACGGCGGACGTCGCGCAGGCCTACCACTCGACCCAGATCGCCACCTTCGCCGACACCGCCGCGGACCTCGTGAGCGCGCTCACGATCACCTATGTGGACGAGGCGCTGGGCATCACCCGGGCGGCAGGCGAGGCGGGCATGCCGGTCGTGATCTCGTTCACCGTCGAGACGGACGGGCGCCTTCCCAGCGGTCAGGCGCTCGGCGATGCGATCGCCGAGGTGGACCGCGAGACCGGTGAGGCGCCCGCGTACTACATGATCAACTGCGCCCACCCCACGCACTTCGAGGACGTGCTCGAGGATGGCGCGGGCTGGCAGGAGCGCATCCGCGGCCTGCGCGCGAACGCCTCCGCGAGGAGCCACGCCGAGCTCGACGAGGCCACCCAGCTGGACGAGGGCGACCCGGCCGATCTCGGCGCCCGCTACGCGGCGCTCCGGGAGCTGCTGCCGAGCCTCAATGTCCTCGGCGGCTGCTGCGGCACCGACCACCGGCACGTGCGCGAGATCCACGACGCCTGGCCGGCCGGCTGATCTGGCGAGAGCGCGCGGCGCCCTCGAGTGGCAAGCTTCCCGGCCATGCGCCTCCGCCTCCTCACCCTCCTCGCCCTGCTCATGCTCGCCGCGATCGCCGCGCTCCCGGCGTCCGCCGCGGCCGTGCCCCCCACCACCCAGACGTTCGTGGTTCACAACGTCGTGGAGGACCAGGGCCAGGCCTGCGGCTTCCCGGTGCGCTGGACGATCGACCTGAACGTCGAGCGCACGCGCTTCTTCGACAACGACGGCACCCTCGTGCGGATCCTCGACCGGGTGCGCGAGGACAACACCGTGGAGAACCTCACCTCCGGCAAGCTCCTGCGTGAGGGCCCGGACTCCTTCCAGCAGGTGATCACCTTCGAGGGCGGCGTGACCTCGGTGGCCATCAACGGGCTGGCGCTGAACCTGCGGGGCGAGCAGCTCAAGGACGTGGGCCGCGTGGTGCTCGAGAACGGCGTGATCGTGTTCTCGGCCGGCCCCCATCCCGCCCGCGAGGCGATCGACGGCGGCCGGCCGATCAGCGACGCGCTCACGGTGTTCTGCGACGCGCTGGCCTGAGCTAGCGGAAGCAGGCCTCGAGCGCCTCGCCGGCCCGGCGGTCCGGCTCGTCCGCGGCGATGCGAGCGGCGGCCGCGCGCGCGGCCGCCGCGAAGCCGGGCTCCTCCAGCACCCTGCCGAGGGCCGAGCGGATTGAGGCCGGCGCCGCGTCGGGCGCCAGCGCGGTCCCGGCGCCGAGCTCCTCGACCCGCGCGGCGTTGAGCGCCTGGTCGCGGCCAAGCGGCAGGAGCACGAGTGGCACTCCGTGCGCGAGCGAGCGCAGCGTGGTGCCGAGGCCGGCGTGGCCGATCACGGCGGCGGAGGAGGGCAGGAGCGAATCGTGGTCTCCCCAGGCGCTCACCGCGACGCCCGCGGGCACGCGCAGCTCCCCGCCGTCGATGGCGGGGCCAAGCGTGAGTAGCGCCCTCACGCCGGTCTCGCCCACCGCGTCGCAGACGCGCTGTGCGAGCGCGGCCTGGCCGTCCATCGCGCTCGTGCTGAAGCTGAGGAGCACCGTTGGCGGCCCCTCAGGGGGACCCGAGTCGGACGCCTCCGCGGCTCGCTCGATTCCGAGCGGTCCCGCGTGGGTCACCCGGGCCGGGTAGTCGATCTCGGCGTCCAGCCAGCGCGGCGCGCTGACCAGCACGAGGTCGCAGTCCTCCCAGGCGTCCAGGCCGCTCGCAGGGGGCTCGAGGCCGATGGCGCCGCAGGTGGCGCGCAGCGTGTGCAGGTCGGTCGTCCAGCTGCCGCCGCGGGCGGCCATGTGACGCCTCGCCACCCCGTAGAGGAAGTGCGCGAGCGATGCCGCCGGCGTTCCCGTGGCCCTCGCCGCCGCGAGCCCGGCGGGCAGCATGCAGTCGACGATCGCGAGCGCAGGTCGGTCGCCGGCGAGCGTGTCTTGAACATCCGACGCCAGCTCGAGACCGGCGGCGGTGGCCATCATCGCGGCGGCCTGGCGCTCGAACGGGATCCGGGTGTCCGGCTCGGGAGCACGGCGGTACGCCTCCGCGCGGCAGCCAGCCCGCTCGGCCGCGGGTCGTGTGGCGGCGGAGCCGAGCACTCGCACCTCGTGCCCGCGGGCCGCCATCAGCCGCGCGGCGGCCAGGAGCGGCGGGAGGTTTCCGCCCGGCGCCCAGGTGACGACGAGGATGTGGTCGATCGGCCGCTCCTAGCTGCGCAGCTCGCCCACGATCTTCGCCGACGTGCTGATCACGTAGTAGATCGAGAGCAGGAAGAAGAGCGCGCCCAGGACTGCGCGCACCTGGTCTGGCTCGACCTTCGTGCGCGACTCGAACGGCTTGGCCGCCCCGTCCGCCACCTTCACGCGCCACCCCGTCAATCCGTGCTGGCCCACCTTGATTGCGTCCATGGCCTGCCGATACCCGGTGCGACCTCAATTCAGCCTGATGCAGTACGCGCGGGCGCCACTGGCCCGGCCGTATCATCGAAGCGGTGATCGACGAGAGCACCGAGTTCGGCGCGCGCGTGGCCCGCCACCTGCGCGACGAGATCGTGGCCTGGATGACCACAGTCACCCCGGTCGGCTCGCCGCTCCCCATGCCGGTCTGGTTCATCTGGGACGGGGCCGGATCCGTGCTCATGTACAGCCAGCCGGGAGCGCGCGTCCGCAACGTCGAGGCGAACCCGCGCGTAACGCTGAACTTCTCCGGCGACGGCCGCGGGGGCGACATCGTGGTGCTCTCCGGTACGGCCACGATCGATCATGAGGCGCCTCCCGTCGATCGGGCCTCGGAGTACCGAGCGAAGTACGACGATCAGATCGCCCGGATCGGGATGACGCCCGAGACCTTCGCAGGGCGCTACAGCGTGCCGGTGCGCATCGAGCTCGGGCGCGTGCGCGGCCACTGACTTACGGTACGCGGATGCCCTCGCAGGCCCTCGCCGTGCCGGTTGGCCCCGCCGGCCTCTCCCAGTGCCGTGAGTTCGTCCAGCGGGTGCTGTCGGCCGCGGGCTTCGACGCGAACGCTCGCTACCAGGTCACGGTCGCGGCCAACGAGGCGGTTTCGAACGCCATGGAGCACGGCGTGCCCTGCGGCGACCGCCATATCCACCTCGAGGCGAGCGTCGAGTCGGGCCGCTTCGTGCTCTCGGTTCGCGACTGCGGCGAGTTCGCGCACGCGGGGGCGCCGGACCCCGACCCGGTGGCGGAGCGCGGCCGCGGCTTTGCCTTCATGAACCTGCTCATGGACGACGTGCGGCTCGACGCCCGTCCCGGCGAGACGGTGCTGAGGCTCACCAAGTGGTTGCCCGGAAGCCGGGCCCCGGAGCGCGAGCCCGGGCCCGAGACGACCGAGCGCAACCGCCGCGTCGTGCGCGAGCTGTTCGACGCGTTCGCCGCCCGCGACGTGGAGCGCACCGTCGGGCTCGTCGATCGCGGCGTGATGATGGAGCCGCTCTCGACCCCCGTCGAGCGGCGTACCCCCTATCTCGGCGTTGCCGGCCTGCGGCGCTACCTCAACGACCTTGACGAGACGTGGGAGAAGTTCGAGGTCGCGATCCACGACATCCGCGCCCGCCACGACTATGTGGTGGCCACCGGGCGCATCCACGCGCGCCACCGGACGGTCGAGCTGAACGACCGCGCCGCCTTCGTCCTGCGCCTTCGGGACCACCGGGTCGTATGGGCCAAGGTCTACCGAAGTGAGGACGAGGCATTCGGCGCCGCCGGCTGGGCCTGAGCGGGTAGGACCTACAGCTAGAGCGCGCCCTTCTTCCAGGGGCCCCAGATCGCGAAGGTCAGCCCGGCGGCCGCCTGGATGTTCACGAACAGCACCTTGCCGTCGGGCGTGAACGTCGAGCCGGCGAACTCGTCGCCCATCCGCCGCTCCATCGCGTTGAGCGCGAAGTCGAAGATCCTGCCCTCGGGCGTCACGCCGCGCAGGTAGTTCTCGATCGGGCCGTCCTCGCACAGGAGCGAGGACCCCTGCGGGCTGATGCAGAGGTTGTCCGGCAGCTCCAGCACCGTGCGGCTGGGCGACTCGAACAGCAGCGTGAGCGTCTCGTTGTCCGTGTCGTACACCCACAGCTGACCGAAGCCGTCGCCGTAGCCGCCGCTCGGTCGCGTCTCGCCCGGAGGCGTGTCCCCGCCCTGGGTCGAGACGAGGTAGACCTTGCCCGAGTCGTAGAAGATCCCCTCGAGACGGCTGAAGGTCGCGGCGCCCTTGGCGGAGCCCTGGCCGCTCACGAACACGCTCGCCTGGTCGTTCGTGGTGCCTGCCGGGAAGGTCGTGTCGGGCGTGTCGATCGAGACCCACTCGACGTCGTAGGTCACGCCAGGCGTCTGACCGTGGTCGAGCTGCGCGTTCGTGACGCCCGCGACCTTGAGCATCTCCAGCCTGCCGCCGTCGCGCAGCTCCCGCACCTGCATCGGGTTGCGCGGCGCGATGTAGCGGTAGAAGCCCGATGGGAACAGGAAGTTGTCCTCCGTCTCGTAGAGGATCCCGGTGCGCGGGTCGAGGGCCATCGCCTCGTGCGCAAAGCGCCCGGCCGACCGCACCGGCTCGAGCTTCGTGTACTGCCCGGGGCCCCATTCCACCGGCACCTCGAACACGTAGCCGTGACGCTGGTTCAGAAGCCTGTTGTCGGCGCCGGTGAAGTCGGGGCCCACGTCCGGGCCGTTCACGGTCTCCTCGCAGGTGAGCCAGGTGCCCCACGGCGTGGTGCCCCCGGCGCAGGTCATCTGCGTGCCGTTGCTGCTCACCCACGAGTCCACCTTCGCCGCATGGCGGTTGACCTCGACCGTGGTCGTGCCGGCGCCGGCCATCGAGTCGTACGCCTTGCTCGTCGTGCCGATCGCGCCCACGGGGCCGTTGATCTCGTGGTTGCGCACGAGCCGGTAGCGGCTCTTGCCCCAGGAGAAGGCCGCCATTCCGTCGTGGCGCCCTGGCGTGATCACGCCGTCGTTCATCAGCGTGCCGGTCGGGGTGATGCTCCGGTACTCGAAGCCCCGGGGCAGGTGCAGCCGCACCACGTCGTCGATCAGGTCGGGCACCGGTCCGATCGGGCCATAGCCGCCGTTGTTCGGAGCCACACCCGTCGAGCCGGCGGCGAGCGCCCCGCGGGCGAGCAATCCCTGGAGCGGCCCGCCAAGAGTGGCGAGCGCGGCGGTGGACAGTCCGGCGCGCCTCAGGAACGCCCGGCGATCGATGACACCCATGGAGCGACTCCTCACTCGACTTTCCTGAACGACGGCGCGAGCATACCCGGAGCACTTCAGCCGTCACTCGCAGGCAGAAAGGAGCCTCGCATGCGCATCACGACCATCTCGGTCGCCCTCGCAATCACCGCCGCCGCCGCTCTGCCGGCGTCCGCCGGCGCGTTCCCAGGCCAGGGCAGCTGTGCCGCCGAAGGGGCCTTCGTCTCCGGCAACGCGCAGCAGCTCGGCGCGGGCTTCGGTCGGCTCGTGTCGGGGACGGCCCGCGCGTCGGGGGGACTCGCCGAGGTGATCGCCGCCTCGCACGCGGCCAACTGCGAGCCGCGCTAGATGGTTGATTCCGAATCCGCGTGCCCCCAGGGGCGCGCCAGACCGAGCTGTGCGCCGACCGCCGACGAAGCCGAGGCCGGAAGCACCCGGCTCGGCCGGGTGCGCACGGAACTGGATAGCCGAAGCGCTATCGGCTAGGAGGTGGGTCCGGCACCGGCTGGCGACGCGGGGGTTTGGAATCAACCAGCTACAGGCCGACCGGGTGGGTGACGGCGAAGCCGTCCGAGCTTCGCATCGTCGTCGTCCAGCGCGATCCGGTCTGGGAACGGGCGCTCGTGTCGAAGCGCATGCCCGCCACCACCATGTAGACGTGGCTCGCGTTCGCGTAGA
The DNA here is from genome assembly GCA_035650215.1 of Thermoleophilaceae bacterium. Classification (GTDB taxonomy): domain Bacteria; phylum Actinomycetota; class Thermoleophilia; order Solirubrobacterales; family Thermoleophilaceae; genus JACVRW01. The sequence goes on along the minus strand of DASRIC010000056.1, from coordinate 24,848 downwards.
TCGTGATCCACTGCCCGGGTCCGCGCTCGCCCCAGGCGGCGAACGCGCCCGACACGAGTGGGCTGTTCAGCAGGGAGGCGCCGTGCAGCGCGTATGAAACCGACCCGGAGCAGTCGTAGCCGGTGTCGATCCAGCTGCCGTGGCCGCCGCCCCACTTGTATGGCGTCAGGGCGATCGCGTTGCCGGCGGCGACCACGCTCTGCACCGCGGGCGGCGCGGACTGGGGAGCCACAGCGAAGCCGTCCGCGCCCACCTGCCCTGCCGCGCCCGGCACCACGGTCTGCGGCGGAGGTGGAGGCGGCGGTGCGGCGTAGGCGGAGCCGCCGCTGCCCGGGCGCTTGACCGCGCGCCGGATGGCGCGCTGCTCGCGGCGGGTCGCCACGCCGTCGATGTTCAACTCGAGGTTGCGCTCGGTGACCTTCAGCGCCCGGGCCGTGCGCGATCCGAACTCGCCGTCGCGCACGATCTGGTGCCCCGCCAGCGCCAGGTAGCGCTGCAGCTGCTTCACGTCGGACCCGCGCGTTCCTACGCTGAGCGTGCGCGAGCCGTAGGTGTCGGCGCTGGCGCTGCTCGGCATAGCGACGAGCCCGGCCAATGCGGTGGCGAACAGGCTCAGGTGTCTCGCGGCGCGAGCTGTCATGGCGACGGTCGCCTACGGGGTTAGCTGTCGGGCTCGCGCTGGTGTTGCGCTTCGCCGCGATCACGCGGCGTTCGCCCCAGGCCACAAGTGGCCACTGGTTCCCCCGCTCGCCCGCGTTGCCGGACGGACGATTCGGCGGTCAACGACGTGGTCACCATACCGATCGGCGCCGGACGGAGGTCTCCTGCTTCCTGGGCGGCTTCTTGCAGGCGACGGCGCGGGCGAGCAGCTTATGCGCGCAGCGACTGCGCGAACCCGCTTCGCCAGCTCTCGTGCGCCGGCCGCCAGCCGAGCTCGCGCCCTGCCTTCGCATTGCTTGCGCCGGGCAGCACCGTCGCCATGGTGGCCACCGCACTGCCCGCCACCAGCCGCGCCAGCCAGAGCGGCGCGCGACGCGGCGGCCGCGCGCCGAGGGCATCGGCGAGCACCGGCAGCCAGTCGCTCATCGCGCCCGGCTCGTCGTCCACCACGTTGTAGACGCCGGGCGCCCCACGCTCGACGGCCGCGACGGTGGCGTCCGCGGCATCGTCCACGTGGATGAACGACCACAGGCCGCGGCCGCTACCCACCACCGGAAAGCGCCGCTTGCGCACGTCCCGCGACGTGGAGCCGTCGCGGGCGAAGTAGGTGCCGGGGCCGTAGAACCAGCCGTAGCGGAGCACGAGGCCCTCGAGCGAGCCGGCCTCCAGCACCTGCCGCTCCATCTCCTCGAGCACCTGCACCGCGGCGCCGAATGGCGCCGGCGCGTTGGCGAACAGCGGGGCGTCCTCGCCCACCACCCCGGGCTCCCCCGCCGGCTTGTAGGCGAACGCGATGCTCTGGCAGATGAAACGCCGCGCGCCGGCCCGCCGGGCGGCGGCGATCAGATTGGTCGTGCCCTCGGCGCGCACCCGGTTGGTGGCGTCGTAGATCTTCTTGCTGCGCGGCTGGAAGCGTCCGGGGAGCGCCGTGAGCTCGTGCACGACCGCGTCGGGCCGGGCCGCGGCGACCGCGTCGCGCAGCGCCCCGGCGTCGAAAACGTCGACCACCGCTGCGGTAGCACCGGCCATCCTGATCTCCTCGGCGCTCCGCTCGGATCGTGTCGTGCCTGTCACGTCATGACCGGCGGCCGCGAGCTTCGCCACGAGTGGCCGGCCGATGGCGCCACTGGCTCCCGCAACGAAGATCCTCACGCTGCCACCTCCGTCCTCGTGGTCCGAGCCTTAGTAGAGTAGCTGCTCTAATTCGAGCGAGGGTAGCCCGCTTCGAGCTCTCGGTCTTCCCGACGCGGGCGAGCTACCTGATTCACGGCGAGAAGGGCTTCAAGCCGAGCCGCGACCAGCTCTCGCTCAGTGGTACCACCGCGACCCCAAGCTCGGCTGGGGCGCCGTGGCGGAGCTGTCGGGACCGGCGGGCTCGTCCGAGAACGACTATGGGAACGATCCGGTGCTGAACCGGCGGTTCGATGTCGTGAACTACCTCGAGCTCTCGCCGTATCCCGCCTGCCTGCGGCCGGGGAGGTACCGCCTCGAGGCGTACCTGAACGCGCGGCCCAGAACAGGTTGAACTCGAACATCTCGCGCCAGCCGCCGTCGCTCAGCTCGAGGAAGCCGAACTGGGGCATCTTGGTGCCGGGCGGGGGTCCGCCGACGTTGTTCACGAGCACGTCGACCGCGCCGAAGCGCTCGAGCGCGCCGGCGATCACCTCCGACGGGGCGTCCGCGTCCGTGAAGTCGGCGGGCACGTGCAACAGCTCGCCGTCGAGCGCGTCGAGCTTGGCGCTGCGGCTGCGCGACGCCGCCACCACGCGCGCGCCCTCGTCGAGCAGCGTGCGCACCACGGCGAGACCGATTCCCTTCGAGGCGCCCGTGACCACGGCCACGCGGCCGTTCAGCTCGAGATCCATGGCTCTCCTTCGTTCGCGGGTTCGTGGGTGGAACGCGAGCGGGGCCGCGAACGTGAGATCGGGATACTGGGCCGCGGCATGGCGACGGCCACGGCACCGGTCCTCGACGACGCGCGGCAGCAGCGCCGCGGCCAGATCTACGTCGCGCTCGCCGCGATCGCGTGGTCGACCGCCGGCGTGCTGCAGCGCCAGGTCGAGGTGGACACCGCCACCCAGGTGGCGGGCCGGGCGGTGTTCGCGGGCCTGTCGCTGCTCCTCTACGTCGCGATCGTCGAACGCGGACGGGTTCAGCACGCGTTCCGCTCGGTCGGCCTCGCGGGCGTCGGGGTGGCGGTGTGCATCGCCATCGCGTCCGGGAGCTTCATCGCCGCGCTGAACGAGACGAGCGTGGCGCGCGTGCTCTTCATGCTCGCCATCTCGCCCATGCTCGCGGCGGCACTCGCGTGGATGCTCCTCGGCGAGCCCGTGAGCCGCCGCTCGGCGTTTGCGATGGCGATGGCCTTCGCCGGGGTGGCCGTGATGGTCGGCTCCCCCGGCGGCGGGAACCTCACCGGCGACGCGATCGCCTTCCTCACCTCGATCGGCTTCGCGCTCGCCCTCGTGATCACCCGCCACCGCCGCGACGTGTCGATGGCGCCCGCCACGATCCTCTCGCAGGTGCTGTTGGTCCTCGTATTCGCTCCCTTCGCGAGCCCGAGCGAGCTCGGGAGCGGCGACCTTGGCTGGCTCGCGCTGCTGGGCGCGGGCCAGATCGGGCTCGGACTGGTGCTGCTCACGATCGGCGCCCGGCTGATCCCCACGGCGCAGGTGGCCCTCATCTCGCTGCTCGAAGTGGTGCTCGGGCCGCTCTGGGTCTGGATCGCTCTCGGCGAGCGCCCCGACACAGCGACCCTGATCGGCGGCGCGATCGTGATCGCGGCGATCCTGGTGCAGACCCTCGGGGCGCCGGCGCAGGATCCCGAGGTGGAGGGCGAGCCGGTGGCTCCTCCCTGAGCGGAGGGCGGCTCAGAAGCCGCCGACGTCCCCGCCGCCGAAGTCTCCGCCGCCGAAGTCGCCGCCCCCGAAGTCCCCGCCGCCGGCGTCGCCCGCATCCTGCCCGGCGGAGTCGCCCTCGGCCTCCGCGCCGGGGTCGCCGAGCTCGTCGAACAGCGCCTGGGCCACGACCGTGCCCGCGAACGCGGCGGCGAAGCTGCCCATGAGGGTGCCTCCCATCCCGCCAAGCCCGCCGGGGCCGCCGCCGAAGGCCCGCTCGACGGTGCCGGGCTCGCGCACCTCGGCGCGGGTGGCCATGCGCGCGAGCGAGCGCGGGTCGTCGGCGCTCGCCCGCTCGCCCTCGGGAACGTTCGCGCTCAGCTCGCGCAGAGCCTCCTGCCGCTGCTCGGGCGAGAGCTTGGCGAAGGCCTCTTGGTGCGCTTCCTCGATGCGCTCGGGCGGCGCCGTGCGAACGAGATAGCGGTAGCGCTCGAGCGCTTGCTCGTCGGCCGCCTCCGGCAGCGGCTGCCGCTCGCCGCGCCCGAGAAGCCGGTCGAGAAAGCCCATAGTCCGGCGATACCCGGTGCGCGCCGGCCACACGCCATGCGGAGCAGCCGCGCGGGGGGTGGCCGCGCGCGCGAGGGCCGGGCGGGCACGGCTAGAGCGCGGCGCGACGAACGTCCCGGAGTATGCGCCCCAGCAGCTAGTCCGGGACGTTCAATGCGGGCAGGGGCGCCCTGAGCGCGGCCGCAGCTAGGCCTGGACCTGCGTGAGCAGCTCGGTCTCGGCCTCCGGCGCCACGAGGAGGACGTTCGCGCGAATGTGGTCGAGATGGTCGGCCACCGCCTGCTCGCCCACGCCGGCGGGCGCGTAGACGGCGAAGAGGACGGTGCGCGTGCCGGCCTCGATCCGGGTCCGCCGGTCGGGGCCGCGCAACACGCTCGAGATGATCCCGGCGGAGTCGGCCATCATCATGTCGCCCGCCTCGAGCTCTGCCTCGGAGCCGTTCAGCTGCACGTAGCGCTCCCCGCCCTCGCTCGCCGCCACGCGCACGGGCGGCTCAACCGCGTCGAGGTCGTGGCCCGCCGTGAGGATCAGGTTCTGTAGCTCGGCCATGAACATCGCCTTGACGAGGGCCGCGCGACTGGGGATCGGGCGGCGCCCCGAGGCCACCGACTCGCGCTGCGCCCGCACGTGGTAGGTCTTGCCGCGGGCGCGGTAGTAGTCGGCGTAGGCGGCGAGCACCCGCTCCTCGCCCTCGTCCGCTCCCGCACCGGCCTGCAGCCGCTCCTCGAGCGCTCGCTTGGCGGCCTCGAGCGCGGGGCTCTGCTCGGGATTGGCGACCGCCCGCATCACCAGGGCGCCGGCCACCGCCGCGGGAAAGGCGCTCCGCCAGCCCTCCGTGGCCTCCAGAACGGCGCGCACCGGGCCGGTCAGCGGCGCCGGACGAACGTGAGCCCGTCGGCCACCAGCACCATCAAGCTGTCCACCCGCTCGTCGGCCGTCACGCGATCGTTGAGCGCGTCGATCACGCGCTCGCGCTCCTCCTGCGGGGCGGTCACGCGCCCGCCCAAGAGCACGTTGTCGATCAGCAGGAGGCCTCCGGGCACCAGGCGCGGGACGATCTCCTCGTAGTAGTCGGGATAGCCGGTCTTGTCCGCGTCCAGGAAGGCGTAGTCGAACTGCGGCTCCGCCGGCATCGCGCGCAGCGACTCGAGCGCCGGCCCGACCACGATCTCGACCCGGTCTGTGAGGCCCGCGTCCTCGAGGTTGCGGCGCGCGATCGCCGCGTATTCCTCGTCGAGCTCGAGGCAGGTGAGCCGGCCGCCCTCGGCGAGCCCGCGCCCGATCGCGATCGCGCCGAAGCCGGTGAACGTGCCCACCTCGAGCGCGCGGCGCGCGCCCGTGAGGCGGGCAAGCATCGTGAGCAGCGCGGCCTCGTCGGGCGTGGTGGCCATGATCGCCATCGGCATCTCGGAGGTCTCACGGGCCACCCGCTCGAGCACCTCGTCCTGCCGCGCGTGGCGGGCGAGGTAGTCCACGACCTCCTGGGTGACCTCTGTCTTGACGAGCGCCATGGCGAGCAGCAGAGGATACGCCCCGGCCCCCGCGCGGCTCGGGGGGCCGGGGCGTGCTCGGCGCTCAGGCGGCCTCTCGGCGGGCGCGCACGGTGGTCAGCCGTACGCGAGTCGCGCCGACGAGGAGGACGCCGGCGATTGCCACCCCGGCACCGAGTGCCGCCGCTCCCCACGCGAAGTCCGAGTCGGTGGAGCCGGCTGCGGTGTCGGCCGGGGGCGTGACGGCGGGGGCATAGTCGCCACCGGCCGCGTTCATGCTGTAGTCGACCGCGGCCTGGGCCGCCGGGGCCACGAGGAGCGCGAGCACGACTGCAAGTGCGGCGAAGGCGCGCCTGGCTGAGTTCATCAGAGCCTCCTTGGGGTTGACATGCACTCCCCTCACTCGCGCGTCCAGCCGTCCTGTGACCGAACTCGCGCAAATCGGCCCAATCCGAGAGGCTTGTCACAGAGCGCGCCCGATCCGCGAGAGAAGGAGCGGTGGTCGTAACTCAGTCGTGCGGCGACGACGAGCTGCTGACGGATGGAGGCCCTGATGGCTTCGCGGTCTTCTACCGCCGGCACGTGGAGGCGGTCCTGCGCTACCAGATGCGCTGGGCACGTGACGCGGAGGTCGCGGCCGACCTCACGGCCGAGACGTTCGCCGCCGCGCTCGAGGCCAAGCACCGGTTCACCCCGGGCGGGCCGCCCGCTCGCGCGTGGTTGTTCGGCATCGCCGCAAAGAAGCTCGCCGACTACCGCCGGCGCGGCTACGCCGAGGACCGCGCACGGCGGCGGCTCGGGATGGAGCGCGTCGAGCCGACGGACGCCGACCTGCGCTGGATCGACTCGCTGGCCGCCGACGTGGAGGTCACCGCACTCGTGGACGAGTTGCCGGAGGACCAGCGCCAGGCGGTCACGGAACGGGTGGTCCACGAGCGCGAGTACGAGGACATCGCCGCCGAGCTTCGGATCTCCTCGGCCGGCGTGCGCAAGCGAGTGAGCCGGGGTCTCGCCGTGCTGAAGGGACGGGTGAAGGAGAGCCAATGACCGACTTCGTGACGAGGCTCGAGACCGAGTTGCACCGGGCCGCACTTCAGCGCGAGCGCTCGGGACGCCTGCGTGGCGTCGCGCTTCCCCGCCTGCGGGTGACGCTTCGAGACGTGCCCGCGGCGGCCCTGGCGACGGTGCTCTTCGCGCTGGCGGTGGCGGCCGCCGCGGCCTTCCTCGCCGCGTCGCCGGAGCGTTCCGCCGACCTCGGCGTCCCGGCCCCCCTCAGCGGCACCTGGCACGCGCCGCCGCGGGAGCTTCGCCTGTACCCAGGCGGATCGGATCGCTGCGCGAACCTCGGGGTCGGGTCCTCCGCTCCCTGCTTCACGCTGGGAGACTCGGCGAGCGGGATCGCCCACGATTGGGGCAAGCTCGAGGTCGACGGCCACGAGCTCACCCTGACGGGCACGCAGGACTCGTCACCCGGCGTCTACCGATGGCGCATCGAGGGCGGCGCGCTCCGGTTGAAGGAGATCCACGACCCCGTTCCCGCACGCGTGAGGGCGCTCGTGACCACGCCGCTCCGGCCCGTCGAGCCGGCGCAGGTGCGCGCGGGGCTTCCGCTCGGATGGGCCTCGCACCCATTCACCTCTCGCCGCTTCGGCTACTCGCTCGCCATCCCTGCGCATTGGTCCTTCGACACGACGGGTCCCGCCGACCGTTACGCCCTCCACGTTTGGAGCGGAACGCTCCCGAGCTTCTCGGTCCGGGCGCAGGACCTCGCTGCCGGCACGACGCTCGCTCGCTGGACCGCGAGCTTCAACAGGCGGCTCGAGTCGGCCGGATGCACGCCTCATGGCTCCCGGCGCCTCGTTGTGGCGGGCACCGAGTTCCGGGTCGCAGCCTACCGCGGGTGTGCCGATCCGAACCGGCAAGCCGCCACGTTCGTGCACGAGGGACGTGGCTACGGCGTGATCTGGCGCGGGAAGGGCTCGCCGCCGGAACGCGACTATCGGCTGTTCGACGCGATCCTGAAGAGCTTCGACTTCCCGGGCTAGCGGTTCCGCGCGGATAGGCTGGCCGCGTGCCCGGCGAGCGCTTGCGGGACATCCCCGGCTTCAACATCGACACCGTGGCCGCGGCGGCGGGGGACGACCCCGAGATCCTGCGGATGGAGAATCTCGACACCGACCTCAGCCCGCCCGCGGTCGCGCTCGAGGCCACCCGCGCGGCGATCGGCGAGGACGACGCCAACAGCTGGCTCCCTTTCAGCGGCCGCGCGGATCTCAAGGAGGCGGTGGCCGCGTACGTGAGCCGTCGCGGCGGGCCCGCGTACGACCCGCTGCGGGAGATCGTGATCACCTGCGGAGAGGGTCAGGCGATGCTCGACGCCCTGCTCTGCCTCACGGAGGCGGGCGACGAGGTGATCCTCACCGACCCCACCTACGCCGGCATGCTCAACCGCGTGCGTCTGGTGGGCGCGGAGCCCCGCCTGGTGCCGCTTCACCCGGACTCCGGCGAGTGGCGGCTCGACCTCGACGCGCTCCGCGCCGCGGTGAGCCCGCGCAGCCGCGTGGTCTTCCTCAACAACGCGTCGTTCCCCAGCGGTTGGGTCGCGAGCGACGAGGAGTGGAGCGCGGTGGCCTCGCTCTGCGTCGAGAACGACCTGTGGCTCCTTTACTGGGGCGGCTTCGAGGGCGTGCTCTTCGACGGCCTCACGCCGCGCCAACCGGCTGCGCTACCCGGCATGCGCGAGCGGACCGTGACGGTGGGCGCCCCCAGCTCCGAGCAGCGCATGATCGGCTGGCGCGTCGGCTGGGTCGTGACGCCGGAGGAGCTGACCGAGGCCGTGACCCGGTGCCACATCTACAACGGGCTGGTGGCGAGCGGCTTCGCGCAGATCGGCACTCGAGAGGCGCTGCTGGTGGGAGACGAGGACCTCGAGCGGGCGAACGGGGAGTGGGAGCGGCGGCGGGACGAGACGCTGCGCCAGCTCGAGGGCTTCCCGATCGTCAAGCCGTCGGGCGGGTGGGCGGCCCTCATGGACGTGGGCGAGCTGGGCATCGACGGCGCCGACGCGTCGGCCCGGCTCCTCGAGCACGGCGTTGCCGCGACCCAGATGTCCGGCTGGGGAGGCGAGGTGGCGGAGCGCTACCTGCGGTTCGTGTTCAGCAACGAGCCAGTCGAGCGGATCGCGCTGCTCGGGGAACGCGCGCGCGCCGCGCTGCCGCCCTGATCGTGGCCCACCGGTCGCGGGCACCCCGCGGGGTGACAGGAGCGAGCTCCGGGGAAACGCTCCCTCTCGAGCCGCGGGCCTCAGCATTGAACGTCCCGGAGTGTGGGGCAGGGCAGCTACTCCGGGACGTTCACGGCGCTGCCCCCTCTCCTCCGCATTGAACGTCCCGGAGTGTGGGCCAGGGCAGCTGGTCCGGGACGTTCATGTTGCGGGCCCCGCCGGTACCTTGTCGCGATGGCCACGCGGGCTCCGCTCGACGATCTCGACCGGCTCTCCGCCGAGTTCCAGCGCGACGGAGCCTGCGTCGTGCGCGGGCTGTTGGACGACGTGGAGGTCACCCGCCTGCGCGCCGGGATCGAGGAGAACATGGCTGCGCCGAGCGAGCGCGCGCTCGAGGGCGGCGGCGCCGGCTCGGGCCGCTTCTTCGAGGACTTTCGCAACTGGACTCGCATCGCGGACTACGAGGAGGTGATCCGCGGCTCGCGGCTCGGCGAGGTGGCGGCGCGGCTGATGGGTTCCCGCGAGGTCCGCCTGCACCACGATCACCTGCTCGTGAAGGAGCCGGGCACCACGATCCGGACCCCTTGGCACCAGGACCAGCCCTACTACAACCTCGACGGCTTCGACACCGTGTCCTTCTGGATCCCGCTCGACCCCGTGCCCCGCGAGAGCACGCTCGAGTTCGTGGCCGGCTCCCACGCCTCGCGCACGTGGTACATGCCGCGCAGCTTCTTCGACGACCGCGCGCTCGTATTCGACGAGGGCACGTTCGAGGAGGTGCCGGACGTCGAGGCCGACCGCGGCGCCCATCCGATTCTCGGCTGGCCGCTCGAGCCCGGCGACGCCGTGGCGTTCAACATGCTCACCCTGCACGCGGCCGCGGGCTCGCAGCGCCGCCGCCGCGCGTTCTCGGTGCGGCTGGTGGGCGACGACGTGCGGATCGCGGTCCGGCCGAACCCCACGAGCCCGACCTTCCCCGAGCTCGACGGCGTGCTCGGTCACGGCGACAGGCTCGAGCATCCGCTCTTCCCGCGGCTCTGGCCGAGCGAGGCCGAGCCGGCGGACTGAGCTCCTCGGCGGGCCCCGATGGGGCCGGACGCGGCGAACCTGGAGGCTGGCCCTTGGCAAAGAGCCTTCTCGGCTAGTTCAGCACCGCCGCCAGCGGGACCCCGCCTTGGATCCAGTACACGGTCGATCCCGCGAGAGCGAGTGAGGACGATTCGATGTCCGTCCCCGAGGCCAGCAGCGTCCGCCCGCCCGCGTCGCGCTTCACCACGCGCAGGGGTGCCGACGCCGGCGCGCCCACCTCGGGCTGCTCGATCCACGCCGACGAGCCGTTCGCCCTCAGCACGAAGTCGGTGACCCCCGCGCCGAAGGCGAAGAGGCCCGACACGAGGCGCACCGGACCGCGTCGAAGGTCGACGAGCCCGAGGCTGGTCCCCGAGCCGCCGGGCGACGGGCAGAACTCGGCGATGAAACCCACGAAGCGGCCGGCCAGATGGACGTCGCGCGCGGCCTGCCCGGCGCATTCGACCATGTCCCCGAGCCTGACCCGCCTTCCGGTTGCGTACAGGCAGGCGAACACCGGACGCGCACCGCCGCGACGGCGCAGGGAGAACGCCCGCGCCCGCCTCGACGCCTCGAGCGTGCGCGCTCCGGACGGGAAGCACGCCTCGCGCCGGGCGGCCGCCGCCTGGGCCGGCGGCGTGACGGCCGCGAGCGCGACGGCGATCGCCACCGGCGCGAGCAGCACGCCCAGACGACGGCGTATCGAGCGCTCAAGAGCCAATGAGCACCGACAGACAGGTCACGCAGCCCTCCATCTTCTCGTATTCGCTGATGTCGACGGCGACCACGTCGAAGCCCCAGTCGTCGAACAGCGCCGCAGAGCGGGGCGCCGACGCGGCCATCAGGACGGCGCCGTCGCCGAGCAGAACGACGTGCGAGCCGCCCTCCTCGGGCACGGGGCGCATCGTGGCGAAGGCCGAGGGGTCGAGTAGCGACGGGTCGGCGCAGATGATCGTCCCGTCCGGGAGCGCGGTCACGGCCGACTTGAGGTGCAGCACCTCGCGGAGCGGCACCGGCACGACGCCCAGGCCGCGCGGCGCGGCGTGGGCGCGCAGCTGGCGGACGCCCTCGCCGTTTGTGCGCGCGCCGCGGCCCACGTAGATGGTGGCGCCCACCCGCAGCACATCGCCGCCGTCGAGTGTGCCCGGCTCCTCGATCCGGGCGATCTCGAGGCCGAGGGCGCGCAGCGCCTCCTCGGTCCCCTCGACCTCGGCTCGCCGCTCGGCCGCACCCGGTCGCGCGAGCACGGCCAGCTCGTCGGACATCACCACGGTGTCCTCGACGAACGCCGAGTCGGGGAGGTCGTCCGCCCGCGCCACCTCGCGGATCGACCAGCCCGCGTCCGCCAGCGCCGCCACGTAGCCGGCGTGCTGCTCCAAGGCCAGCTCGGCGTCGACCTGCTGCCGCTCGACATGCGTGACGATGCCGTCCGCCATCCGCCGGCTCGGGCGCCGGACCAGGGCCACGCGCTCGTCCACGCCCGGCACGCTACCTGCCCTATTGCGGGATGCGGAGCTCCTGACCGGGCACGATCACGTCCGGGTCGTCGAGGATCTCGCGATTGGCGGCGAAGATGATCCGGAACTTGGCCGGATCGCCGTAGAAGTCGCTCGCAATCCCGGACAGGGTCTCGCCGCTCTGCACGGTGTGGATCGCGAAACCCGCGAACGGGTCGACCAGGGCGCGCCCGAACAGGATCGGGATCACGCGCTTGTGCAGGTCGCTGCCGTCCTCGGCGGACGACTCAAACACCTCGAGCGTCCCGCGCGCCCGCTGCGGGACGCTGGGCACGTCGATCCGGAAGAAGAAGTTTCCCCAGATGCCGGTGCCGCCCGCCTGGAACGACTTCTCGGCGATCGCCTGACCCTGGGCGTTGCGGAGCCGGCAGCTCAGCGTGCCCTCGAACCCGGTTCCGACGCCGGCCACCTCCAGCGGATCGTCCACGATGTCGTGCGCCCGCGGATGCCGCACGCTGATGAATGGAATCGCCATGGGGCCACGCTACCGGCCGGCGTCACGCGCGCCGAACGGGTGCGCGACTCTGGATGTCGGGAGGGCGAGCTGTGGCGCTGCAAGAATGTCCCGGTGTCCGTGAGCCCGCCGCAGTCGCCCGCCGTCGCCCTGGCCGCGGGTGCACTCGGCGGCTTCCACCCGGCGGTGCGCACGTGGTTCGAGCGGAGGTTCCCCCATGGGCCCACGGACGCCCAGGCGGGGGGCTGGCCGTCGATCGTGGCCGGCCGTCATACGCTGATCTGCGCCCCCACGGGCTCCGGTAAGACCCTCGCCGGCTTCCTCGCCGCCATCGACGCGCTCTACCACGCCCACGAGGCCGGCGAGGCGATCGAAGACGCCACCCGGGTGGTCTACCTGAGCCCGCTGAAGGCCCTCGCGGTGGATGTGCACACCAACCTCGAGGAGCCGCTGGCCGAGATCGCCGAGGTGGCAGAGGAGCTCGGCTACGACCCGGCGCCGATCACCGTGGCCGTGCGCACCGGCGACTCCACTTCCTGGGAGCGGCAGCTGATGATCCGGCGCCCGCCCAACCTCCTCGTGACCACGCCGGAGTCGCTCTATCTCTACCTCACCGCCGAGCGCTCCCGGACCACGCTCGCCACGGTCGACACGGTGATCGTCGACGAGATCCACGCGCTCGCGCGCGACAAGCGCGGCTCGCACCTCACCCTCACGCTCGAGCGGCTCCGCGCGGTCACGGAGCGACCGCCCACGAGGGTCGGACTGTCGGCGACCGTCAAGCCGGTCGAGACGGCGGCCCGCCTGCTCGTGGGAGCGCAGGAGCCGGCCCCATCCGTGGTCGACAGCGGGCACCGGCGCCGGCTCGACCTGTCGCTCGAGCTCCCGGACGGCGAGCTCGAGGCGGCGATCCCCAGTGACCAGTTCGGCGAGCTCCTCGACAGCATCGCCGCCCACGTGGCGGAGCACCGCACCACGCTGGTGTTCGTGAACACCCGCAAGCTGTCTGAGCGGGTGGCCCACGAGCTGGGCCAGCGGCTCGGGGAGCATCTCGTGGCCGCCCATCACGGGTCGCTGTCGCGGGAGCGCCGCCAGCGGGTCGAGCGGCGGCTGCGGGCGGGCGAGCTGCGCGCGCTCGTGGCCACCGCGTCGCTCGAGCTCGGCATCGACGTGGGACCGGTCGAGCTGGTGTGCCAGATCGGCTCGCCCCACAGCATCTCCACGTTCCTGCAGCGCGTGGGCCGGGCCAACCACCACCTCACGGGCGTCCCGCGAGGCGTCCTGTACCCCACCACGCGCGACGAGCTCGTCGAGTGCGCAGCGCTGCTCGGCGCGGTGAGGCGGGGACGCCTCGACACGCTCGTGGCGCCGAGTCAGCCGCTCGACGTGCTCGCTCAGCAGATCGTGGCCGAGACGGCCGCCCGGGGCGAGGGGGGCGTGACCGAGGACGAGCTGTTCGGCCTGGTCACGCGCGCCTGGCCCTACCGGCAGCTGAGCCGCGACGAGTTCGAGGAGCTGGTGGAGCTGGTCTCGGCCGGCATCGAGACCGGGCGCGGCCGGCGGATGGCCTATCTCCATCGCGACCGGGTGGGCGGCCGGCTGCGCGCCCGCCGCGGCGCGCGGCTCGCCACGCTCACATCCGGCGGAGCGATCCCGGAGAGCGGCGACTACCGCGTGCTGATGGAGCCCGGCGACGTGTTCCTCGGCACGGTGAACGAGGACTTCGCGATCGAGTCTCAGCAGGGCGACGTGTTCCTGCTCGGCACCCACCCGTGGCAGATCGTGCAGGTGTCGGGCGCGGAGCTGCGGGTGCGCGACGCCGCCGGCAAGCACCCCACCGTCCCCTTCTGGCTTGGCGAGGCCCCCGGCCGCACCGATGAGCTCTCCGAGGAGGTGTCGCGCCTGCGCGGTGCCGTCAGCGCCGAGCTCGACGCGGGCGGGCGGGACACCGCGATCGAACTCGTGCAGGACGAGTGCGGCGTCGACGTCGTTGCCGCCGCCCTCGTGGTCGATTACCTCGCCGCCGGCCGCGCGGCGCTCGGCGGGGTGCTGCCCACCCACGACGACATCGTCTTCGAGCGCTTCTTCGACTCGGCGGGCGGGATGCAGCTGATTGTGCACTCGCCGTTCGGCGTGGGGGTCAACCGTGCGCTCGGCCTCGGCCTGCGCAAGAAGTTCTGCCTCACGTTCGACTTCGAGCTGCAGGCGGCCGCCAGCGACGACGCCGTGCTGCTCTCGCTCGGCCCCCAGCACTCGTTCCCGCTGGAGGACGTGCCCGCGTTCCTGCGCTCGCGGAACGTGCAGGACGCCGTCTCGCAGGCGGTGCTCCGAAGCCCGCTGTTCACGGCCCGCTGGCGCTGGAACCTCAACCGCTCGCTCGCCGTGCTGCGCCGCAAGGGCGGCCGGCTCAACCCCTTCAACATCCAGCGGATGGAGTCGGACGACCTGATGGCCGCGGTGTTTCCCTCGCTGGCCGCCTGCCAGGACAACGCCCCGGCCGGTCCGATCGAGATACCCGACCACCCGCTCGTGCGCGAGACCCTCGGCGACTGCCTGAACGAGGCGATGGACATCGAGGGCCTGCGCGCCCTGCTGCACCGCTTCGAGCAGGGGACCGTCCGCCTGCACTTCGTCGACACGGTCGAGCCGAGCGTGCTGGCGCACGAGATCCTTAACGGCGCTCCGTTCACCTACCTCGACGAGGACGCCGAGATCGGTGAGCGCCGGTCGCGCGCCGTGCCGCTGCGCCGGGGCCTCCCGGTGGAGCCCCGCGAGCTGGGGCGGCTCGACCCCGCTGCGATCGCGCGGGTGCGGGCCGAGGCGACACCTGAGGTGCGCGACCCCGACGAGCTCCACGACGTGCTTCTGTCCCTGGTCGCCGCCCGGCCACGGGACGAGTGGGCGGAGCACTTCGCCGACCTCGCCGCCGCGGGACGGTGCTTCGAGGTGCGCGGCGGCGACGGGGCCGGGATCCTGTGGGCGGCCACCGAGCGGCGCGCTCACGTCGAGACCCTCTTCCCCGGCTCCACGTTCTCGCCCGATCACCCGCTGCCGGCCGGCCTGCCGGCCACGCTCGACGCGGCGGGCGCCGAGGACGCCGCGGTGGCCATGGCGCGTGGTTATCTCGAGATCAGCGGGCCCGTGACAGTAGACGGCCTCGCAGACGAGATCGGTCTCTCGCATTCGTCGGCGACCATCGCCCTCGAAGCGCTGCGCGGGCGCGGCTTCGCGGTGAGCGGGCGGTTCGAGGCGGACGCCGGCGAGCAGTGGTGCGCGCGCCGCCTGCTGGCGCGCATCCACGGCTACACGCGCGAGCGCCGGCGAGCCAAGGTCCAACCCATCAGCCAGGAGGAGTGGCAGAGCTTCCTCGAGTCCTGGTGGCACACCGCGCCGGGCACCCTCCTGGCCGGCCGGGCCGGGCTCGCCGAGGTGATCGAGCAGCTTCAGGGCTTCGAGCTGCCCGCCGGCGACTGGGAGCGGGTCTTCGCCGAGCGGGTCGAGTCCTACCGGCCCGAGTGGCTCGACGACCTGTGCCTGTCGGGGGAGGTCGTGTGGGGCCGGCTGTCCGTGCTCGAGCCCGCCTCCGAGGAGGACCAGCCCGCCGCGGACCCGGCGACCGGCAAGCGGCCGTCGCGCAGGACGCCCATTACCTTCATGCTCCGCCAGGACCTGCCCTGGCTGCTGCAAGCCCATCGCGGCGAGGTGGTGCCGGCCGAGCCCGGCGTGGGACCCGGTCGCGAGGTGCTCGACGCGCTGCGCGGCCAGGGCGCGCTGTTCCACTCCGAGCTCCAGGCCCTCACAGGGCGCGGCCCCACCGACATCGAGGACGGCCTGTGGGACGGCGTGGCCCGCGGGCTGATCGCATCCGACGGCTTCAACGCCGTGCGCTCGCTCCTGAACGCCGGCACCCGCGTTGCCCGCCGCCGGCCACCCCGCCCGCGTCCGGGCGCCCGCGCGCGGCGCGGCGGCTGGCGCCAGGGCGTGGAGGGGCGCTGGACGCTGCTTCCCCCGGCGCTCCCGACCGACGACGTGGAGGAGCTCGCCGAGACCGTGGCGTCGCAGCTCCTGCTGCGCTGGGGCGTCGTCTTCCGCGACGTCTACCTCGAGGAGCGGCTGACGGTCCCCTGGCGGGAGGTGCTCTGGGCGCTGCGCCGTCTCGAGGCGCGCGGCCTGATTCGCGGCGGCCGCTTCGTGACCGGGGTGAGCGGCGAGCAGTTCGCCGGCGAGACTGCGCTGCCGCTGCGCTAGCGCGTGGCGCGGGCGGTCGCGCCCGCGTCATGGACCCGGTGCTCGCCCTCGGCGAACTCCTCGACGATCTTCTCGCAGAAGGCGTCGAGGTCCTGCGGCCCGCGGCTCGAGACCAGTCCCTGGTCGGTCACCACGGCCTCGTCCACGACGTTCGCGCCGGCGTTGCGCAGGTCGGTGCGCATGCTGGGCCACGAGGTGAGCGTCCGGCCCTTCGCGACGTCCGCCTCGATCAGCGTCCAGGGGCCGTGACAGATCACGCCCACCGGCTTGCCCGCCTTGAAGAACTCCTGCACGAAGCGGAGCGCGCCCTCGTCGCTGCGGAGCTTGTCCGGGTTGACCGCGCCGCCGGGAAGGATCAGGCCGTCGTACTGGTCCACCGAGGCGTCCGCGACCTTGCGGTCCACCGCCACCTTGGCGGTCGGCTTGAGGTCGCCCTCGACCGCCTGGATCTCACCCGAATCGATCGACAGCAGTTCGGTGTCCGCCCCCGCCCGCTCGACCGCTTGGCGCGGCTGCTCGAGCTCCACTTGCTCCACGCCGTCAGCGGCGAGAATCGCGATCGTCTTTCCCTGAAGTTCGCCTGCCATGTCGCCTGGCTACCCGTGGCCGAGGTCGAGAAACTGAGACCCGGGTACGCGACGAACATGGCACCGCGCTCGATCTGGAACGGCACCATCACGTTCGGGCTCGTGAACGTGCCGATCAAGCTGTACACGGCCACCGAGTCGAAGACCGTGCGCTTCAGCGAGGTGCACGTGAAGGACGGCGCGAAGATCGAGCACCGCCGCTGGTGCCCGAAGCACGACGTCGAGGTCGACTACGACGACACGGTGAAGGGATACGAGGTGTCGGCCGACAGCTACGTCGTGCTCGAGAAGGACGAGGTCAAGGCAGCCGCGGGCGACCGCGGCAAGGTCGTGCACCTCGAGGAGTTCGTGGAGGCGGCCGCGATCGACCCGGTCTTCTACGAGAAGACCTACTACGCGGGCTCGCGCGAGGCCGAGGACGCCTACCGGCTGCTGCATGCGGCCCTGCGCGAGTCAGGCCGCGCCGGCATCGGCCGGTTCACCTTCCACGACCGCGAGTACCTCGTGGCGGTGCGCGCCCTCGACGACGTGATCGCCCTCCACACTCTGCGCTTCCACGACGAGGTGGTGGACGGCGACGAGCTCGAGCTGGACCTGGGGCGCGCGAAGCCGCGCCCGAAGGAGGTCGAGATGGCGTCGCAGCTCGTGGACTCGCTCCAAGAGGACTTCGAGCCGGAGAGCTACGAGGACAGCTACCGCGACGCGGTGCTCGACCTGATCGGGCGCAAGGGGCGCGGGGAGGAGATCGACCTCCTCGCCGAGGAGGAGCCCGAACAGGGCGACGACCTGGCCGCCGCGCTGCAGGCGAGCCTCGGGAAGAGGCGCCGCTAGCCGTGCCGCGCGCGCTGTGGAGCGGGTCGCTCAGCTTCGGGCTCGTGAACGTGCCCGTGCAACTGATGAGCGCCGCCCGCGACCTCGACTACCACTTCCACGAGCTGCACGCGGGGGACAAGGTGCGGATCGAGCAGCGCCGCTTCTGCTCGAAGGAGGACGCCGAGGTGCTCTGGGAGGAGATCGCCCACAGCTACGACCTCGACGGCAAGCAGGTGATCGTGACCGACGAGGAGCTGGCCTCGGTCGAGCCCCGCAAGACGCGCACCATCGAGATCGAGGCCTTCGTCGAGCTCGCGGACGTCGACCCGATCTACTTCGACCACCCCTACGTGCTCGTGCCGGCGGGCGACAGCGAGGGCACGCTGCGCGCCTACCGGCTGCTGGTCGAGGTGATGGACAAGACCGAGCGCGCGGCGCTGGGGCGCTTCGTGATGCGCACCAAGGAGTACCTCGCCGCCGTGCGCGTTCGCGAGGGCGCGCTGCTGCTCACCACCATGCGCTTCCACGACGAGGTGCGCCCGACCAAGCCCGTGCCGACCGGCGGGCGCAAGCCTGCGAAGAAGCAGGTCGATCAGGCGGCGGCCCTGATCGAGGCGCTTGCGACCGACTGGGATCCGGGGAACTACGAGGACTGCTACCGCGAGCGCCTGCGGCGCGTGATCGACAGCAAGCGAAAGCGCCGCAAGATCGAGGTCCCCACGCCTCAGACGGAGCCGGAGCCGGTGCCGGACCTGATGGAGGCGCTCCAGCAGGCGGTCGAGAACGTGCGCGCCGGGCGCGACGCGAGGAGCCGGCCCGAGGGCGACGACGGTGCCGACGGCGAGCTCGACGAGCTGAGCCGCGACGAGCTGTACGAGCGCGCCCAGGAGAGGAAGATCGCCGGCCGCACCAAGATGTCGAAGACGGAGCTGGTCGAGGCGCTCCGCGAGTGACGCGCACCCGAGCGACCATGACTGGACCTCTCACATCCGCACACACGGTCGGCGAGCTGCCCGCGCAAGACCTCGAGCGCGCGCGACGCTTCTACCGCGAGCGGCTGGGACTCGAGCCGGTCGAGGAACGCGACGGCGGGCTGCGCTACCTGTGCGGAGCCACCGAGTTCCACCCGTGGTTGTGGACCTGCGCTCGCGCGGGCTCGAGTTCGAGCGCTTCGAGATCCCCGGCGTTGAGCTCGAGGGCGACATCGTCGTGGTGCCCGACAACTATCCGAGCAAGGGCCGCGGGGAGAGGGGAGCGTTCTTCTACGACAGCGAGGGCAACTCGCTCTCAATCGCTCAGAGCTTGTAGGCGTAATGGGTGGGTAGCGTGTGCCGGGTGCCGGAGGGAAGCGAGTTCGCGGCGCGCGTGTACGCGGCGATCAACGCCCGCGACCGCGACGCCATCAGGGCGCTGAGCGACCCCGACATCGTGGTGGGCACGACCGTCGAGGCCTACCGCGGCCCCGAGGCGCTGCTCGGCTGGCTGGACGAGGGAGACGACGCGTTCGACGACTTCACCGTCGACCTGATCGAGATCGAGGAGCTGGCCGGCCATGTGCTGGCCTCGATGCGCCAGCGCGGCCGCGGCAAGGCGAGCGGCGCCGAGGTCGAGCACCGCTTCACCCACGTCTGGACGCTCCGCGACGGCCGGGCGATCCGGCTGCAGTCGTTCGCGAACCGCGACGACGCCGTTCGCTTCGCGGAGGGAGACGAGCCCGACGGAGAGCGCTGACGCGGTGATCGAGTTCGCCGAGCGCCTGGTGGCCACGCCGTCGCCGTCGGGCGACGAGGGGGCCGTGATCGAGCTGTGCGCCACCGAGATGGAGCGGCTCGGCTACGAGCTCTCCCGGGACCCGGAGGGCAAGCTGCTCGGGACCGTCGGCCGGGGCGACGCGCGATTGCTGTTCGACGTGCACGCCGACACCGTGGCTGCGGCGGCGCAGGGCGCCACGATCGCCGACGGCTGCCTGATCGGGCGCGGCGCCTGCGACGTCAAAGGGCCGATGGCGGCGCTGATCCACGGCGTGGCCGACGCCGCCCGGGACGGCGCGCTCCAGGCGCAGGTCGGCGTGGCCGTGACCACGCTCGAGCCCGGACGCGGCCGTGATCGTCGAGCCCACGGGCGGGCGTGCGGCGCTCGCGCAGCGCGGCCGCGCCGAGCTCGTTGTTGAGGTCACCGGGCAAAGCACCCATGCGGCGTACCCCGAGAACGGCGCCAACGCGCTCGAGGCCGCCGCGGCGATCCTGCGCGCGCTCGGCGACAGGGAGGTGGCACGCGACCCGGAGCTCGGCGCCGCGATCCTCGTGGCCACGGAGGCCGCCACCGAGCCGTTCCCCGCCAACTCGGTGGTGCCCGGGCTCTGCCGGCTGCGCCTCGACCGGCGGACGCTCCCCGGGGAGAGCGCGGAGGGCGTGCTCGCCGAGCTCGAACCCTCCCTGGCCGAGGCGGAGCGCTACGGCGCCCGCGCCGAGGTCTCCATCTCGGACGCCGCCGTAACGACCTATACGGGACGCCGGCTCTCGGCCGCGCGCTGGTTCCCCGCCTGGCGCGAGCAGCGCACCGGCTTCGTCGACGCCGTCTCGGGCGCCGTCCCCGTCGGCCCCCCGGCGGTCTTCGGCACCAACGGCAGCATCAGCGCCGCACGGGGCATTCCGACCGTGATCTTCGGGCCGGGCGATCCCGAGCTCGCCCACCAGGACGAGGAGCACATCCGGCTCGACGAGCTCACGCGCGGTCGGCGGCAGTTCGCCGCCCTGGCGTCGATCGCGTGCAGGTGAAGCGACCCGCAGCCGCGAAGGAGCACTTCGTATGGCGGGTCCGGAACAGCCCAGGCCGGAGTTCGCGATCCGCGTGTCGTCGATCGATCAGCTCTTCTGGGAGTTCGACGGCCGCCCCGTGGCCGAGCGCACGCTCTCGGGCGACGCGCGCTGGTACCTGCTGGACGAGTGGGAGCGCGTGCGCAGCACCGAGCCCTCGTACCTGGCGGTGTACGCCCCGGAGTCGGACCGCGCGGCCACGGACGAGGACGCCGTGCGGAGCGCGATCTGGACGAGCCTGCGGCGTGCATCCGGCCCGCTCCGCCGCGTCGACCCGCTCCCGCGCCAGGAGAAGGTGGCGGCCAGCATCGGGATCATGTTCCTCCTGGTCTGCGTGATCGCCTCCACGGCCATGGACCAGGCCAGCGACAACATCTTCATCCAGGGCCTCTCCCAGGGCATCCTGCTGGTCGGCTGGGTGGCGCTCTGGCGCCCGGCCGAGCGCTTCGTGGTCGAGGTGGCCCCCCACATGATCAACCGGCGGCGCTTCAACGAGTTCGCCGACATCGACGTGCGCTTCGTCTGGGTCTGAGCGCCGCAGATGGCGCTCAGGCGCGGGCGCTGCGCTCCGCCTGGAGGAGCTGCCAGGTCGCCACGCAGGCGGCCACCGCCCAGAGCGGCGTGAAGGCCACCGACGTGACCACGGCGATCGCCCAGTCCGCCCAGAGGCCCTCGCCGAGCGACCCCGTCGCGCCGTCCTGGAGCAGGCTGGTGAGCCCATCGGTCAGGACCCAGAGCCCGCCCAGCAGTGCCAGCAGCGGGAGGGCGTGGCCACGCGCGACCCGGCGGCTGCGGCGGAACGAGTCGGCCACCCCGTAGCGCTCGATCTCGAGCAGCGGCGCGGCCAGGATGTAGCGCGCGAAGAAGACCAGGCCCGGGATCAGGAGCAGGGCCAGGCCCACCGCGAGGCCGAGCGAGAACAGGATGTCCACCACGATCAGGCGCCCGTACGGGAGGTTCCGCATCACCCGGTCGAGCGGGGCGCGCGGCCGGCCCTCCATCGACTGCATCACCGCCGCCATGGCCACCCCGGCGTAGAAGACCTCGCCGAGCGTCGCGGTGGTCACCTGCGCGACGATCCCCAGCATCAGGCCGATGACCTTGCCCACGCTCAGGTCGTCGGTATCGAGCTCCCAGCCGTGCTCGCCCAACGCGTCCAGCAACCCGAGCGGCACGAACAGCAACACCGCAACTGCCAGCAGCGGCCCGGCCTGCTCCGCGTAGACCCGCCCTACGTAGCGTGCCGAATCGCGCAGCCGCAGCCGCTCAGGGCGGTCCATCCACGCCAGCGTACCCGCGAATCCGGATCGCTCAGGAGCCCCCGGGCCGGCGGCTGGGGATGAGGCCGTCGAGCCGCGCGGCGACCCCCTGCCAGGCCGTTCACCGGGAGTTCACGAGGGCGTCATCAGCTGGTCACAAAAGCCCTGGAAAACACGGCTTACGCTGCGGACATGAGAATGGTCGAGCGCCACCATCTGCTCCCAGGAGCGGCCGCTTTCGCGGCCGCTCTTTTCGTAGCGCTGCTGGGCCTGAGCGCGGGCGCGCGCGAGTCCGGCCCAGCGCGCGCGGGCGTCGTCGAGCTGCAGCTGCTCGGCGTCAACGACTTCCATGGCCATCTCGAGCCGCCCGAGCCGGCCGTGGGTGGGGCGGCCTGGCTCGGGGCCTGGCTCGACCGAGCCGCGGCCTCCCACCCCGACCGCACCATCCGCGTGCACGCCGGCGACATGGTGGGCGTCTCCCCGCTGATCTCGAGCCACTTCGATGACGAGCCCACGATCGAGGCGACCAACCTGATGGGGCTCGACGTGGGCACGCTCGGCAACCACGAGTTCGATGAGGGCGGCGCCGAGGCGCTGAGGCTCGTCCGCCGCGCGCGGTACCCGTACGTCGCGGCCAACACCGTCTCGCGTGAGGGCGGCGAGCTGATCCTGCCGCCCTACCGGATCGTGGAGCGGTCCGGCGCGAAGGTCGGCTTCATCGGCGTGACCACCAAGGACACGCCCTACTTCCTGCTGTCGCAGTTCGCGCGGGAGTACCGCTGGCTCGACCTCTCGGAGTCGGTCAACCGCTGGGTCGCCGAGCTGCGCGCCCGAGGGGTCGAGGCGATCGTGGTGCTCGCCCACGCCGGCGCCTTCGGTGACGGGCGTCGCGCAGCGGGTGAGATCGTCGACGAAGCACGGCAGATGGACGATGCGGTCGACGTGGTGATCGCCGGGCACACGCACTCCGAGCTCAACCTACGGGTCGGGGGAAAACTGATCGTCGAGGCGCTTTCCTACGGGACGGCATTCGACCGGGTGAGGCTCACGGTCGACCGCACGAGCGGCGATGTCGTCGCCAAGTCGGCGCTGGTGGTGGCCACCCGCCACGGCGGCATCCGGCCCGACCCCGAGCTCGCGACCCTGGTCGAGCGCCACCGCCAGGCCGTCGCACCGCTGGCCGAGCGCGTGGTCGGACACGCCGCGGGCGCACTCGACAACGCCGCCGTCGACCGGATCGCAGTGCGCTCCGAGCGCGCGTGGGCGGGCGCTGACCTCGCCTTCCTCAACCCGGGCAACACGCGCTCGGAGATCGGCGCCGGGCCGATCACCTACGCCGAGGCGGCCGAGGTGCAGGCCTACGAGCACCCGGTCTGGCGGCTTCGCATGCGCGGCGCGGACCTGCTCGAGGCGATGGCCGAACAGCCCGGACTGCTCGTGTCGGGACCACGCGATCTCGACCCGCAGGCCACATACACGGTGGCCGCAAACGGCATCGTCGCCGAGCGCGAGCCGTTCGCGCACGCCATCGAGCGAGAACAGCTGGGAACCGATCTCGATGCGCTCACAGCCTGGCTGTCACGGGACCGGTCGACGGGCGCGCTCTACGCCTCGACCCGCCCGTGAAACGGACCGCTCACCTCATATATGGCCCCGGGTCCGGGCGCGTCCGAGCTCCCGAAGGCCCGCTGGGAGGCGAAGTACATGCGCGAGCCGGAGGGGTCGAACGTGACGCCGGTCAGCTCGGATGCCTGGTGCTGGGTGCCGGCGGCGGAGAGGAAGCGCGTCATCCGACCGCGGCGGTCGATCACGCCGATGTCGATCTCATCCGTGGCGATGTCCTCACAGACGAAGACCTCGCCTGCGCGGCTCGCGACCAGCTGATCGACGCGCAGCAACGGCGCTGAGCGCGAGGCCAGCCCGTCGTAGATCAGATCGAAGCGCTCGCGTCGCGTGTCGTAGGCATGAACGCGGTGGTCGGCGGTCGTGGCCACGTAGACGATGCCGCCGTCGTGCCAGATGCCCTCGCCGCGCTTGAAGGCCGTCGCTCCGGGCACCTGGCGCCGGGTGCGGTCCCGCCGCGCTGAGGGATCCGGCACCGAGGCCCAGCGGGTGCGGCCACCGGCCTCGACGAGCGCGACCTCGAGCAGCCCCTCGCTCAGATCGGGCCAGCGTCGCGGGGTGAAGCGATAGAAGGCGCCGTCGTCCAGGTCCTCGGTGAGGTAGATGCGCCGGCCGCGCGGATCCACCGCGGCCGCCTCGTGCTTGAAGACGCCCATGGCCTGACGAGGCACCGCCCGGCGCCGTCCTGTCGGGTCGCACTCCCACACGAGCCCGGCCTCGGTCTCCTCGCACGACAGCCAGGTGCCCCATGGCGTGCCGCCGCCGGAGCAGTTCTGCGTCGTGCCGGACAGGATGCGGTACGCGTCCTCCGCCTCACCATCAGGGCCGAAGCGGATCGCCGAGGCCCCACCGACGAGAGCTTCCGAGTTGGACACCAGGATCCAGCCGCCACCGGTCGCGGGAAAGGTGGCGCTCCCGTCCGAGGCCTCGTGCCAAACGTAGCCGGTGCCCGCCACCTGCTCGTCGCCGCGCGCCACGAGCCGCGCGTCGAAGCCCTCCGGCAGCCTGAGACCGAGCTCATTCGGGCCTCGCCTCGTACCGTACGGACCCAGCCCCTGAGCGCGGGCGCCCGAGTCGGAGCCCAGAACCTCGCGCCAGAACGCGCCGCCGAGCGCCACCGCCGCGACCCCTCCGATCCCCGCGCCGATCACCTGGCGCCGGGTCTGGCCGGGTCCGCTCACGCTCGGCCCACCACCAGCCCCTCGAGAGTGTGTCCTACGTGTGCAGCCGCGTCGATGCCATCCTCGAGGCGCTCGTAGATGTCCTTCCAGCGGATCACGACCATCGGGTCGATCCCGACGTCGAACAGCGAGGCCAGAGCCGCCCGCTCCACGCGGTCCCCGTCTTCCTCGAGACGGTTGAGCGTCACGAGGCGCGGAGGGAGGGCACCAAGATCGTCCAGCCCTGCCATCGCCGCCCCGAGCTCACGACCCGCCGCCTCGAGGATCCCCGCCAGCTCGACGGCCTGATCGGTGGCCGCCTCCACGCGGTAGAGGCCCATGAAGTCGCCCACTTCCTCGGCGTAGTCCAGCACGTCGTCGAGCCGGGAAATCAGCCTGTGCGCCTCCGCCGCCGGGAACGGCGTCGCTGCCCGCGCATGCAGATGCCGGATCACCGCTCCTGTGAGGCGGTCCCCCTCCTCCTCGAGCCGCTTGAGGTCCAGCTGGCGCTCGTTGCCCTGATCTG
>DASRIC010000055.1:0-72153 GCA_035650215.1 Thermoleophilaceae bacterium | reverse complement strand
CGGGAGTTTCTACTCCTCCAGACTCCGATCACGTCTGCCCTTATCGTCCCCGCGGAACACTGAAAATCGTGGTGCCGCCAGTTCGATTCCGGCCCTCGCCATTTTCTCGCTTGCAGGGGTTTTCTGGGCTTGGGCGTCGTCGGGTACGAGCTGCAGCTGGGTCTCGTGGTCTACCTGTGGGCTGCGCGGTTGGCGAGCGGCCTGGATCTGAGCCTCGGCGGAGAGCGCGGGGAGGCCCCGGAGCTCCCGCATGACGTGGGCATAGGTGGCGAGCTTCATCTGCGGCGCGTGACCGAGCTGCTCGGCGAGCTCGGGCAGCGATAGCCCCGCTCGGATCTGCAGGGAGGCGAATGAGTGGCGCAGGTCGTACGGCGTTGATCAGGCGCTGCTCGACGAGCAGGGTGCGGTCGCGGACGTGGCCCATTCGACGGCAAGCACCTCCTCGGGGATCCGCAGTCCCGCGTAGGCGGCGAGAGAGACCATCAGCGCCGCGTAGGAGCGCCCCTGGGCGAGCATGACGGTGCGGATGGCCTCGACCCTGGCGGGCTCGAGGCACCTTGATCCCGCATGAACACGCCGTTACACGGCGGAGCACGGCTCGTAATTGCCAGGTCGAGGCTTCCGCGTGCGGGCCTTCTAGCCGTTGAGCCCAGAGGTACGAGAGAGGTACATCAGGTCGGCCACAGGGGCCGTGCGGACTCCTGCTCTCGACCGGAAAGCGCCTCTCGCAGGTCTTTCGTGCCCCGGAGGGCCCCAGGTGTGGACGCCGTTTCAGCGCTCATTCTCGATCCGGGAGATCTCGCTCTACCCCTTCGAACCCCACGTCCCTAGCAACAGCGCCGCCAACGAACCCTGTTGACGACCGGGGGCCCGCGGCGTCCCAAGGAGCGGTGGCTCGGTGGGACGCGGGCTCAGAGCTTCAGGATCGTGGTGAGCGCTCTCGCCAGGTCCTCGGCCGGCGCGTCGCCTGCTCGATGGGCGCGCCAGCCGACGAAGCCGTCGGGCCGGACCAGCACCGCGCCGTCGGGCTCGACCCCGTAGAGCGTCTCGAAGCGGCCTGCCGGGGCCTGGAGGTCGCCCGCCTTGCCGACGCTGAGCACCTCGATCGGCGTCTGCCGCGGAGCGGCGGCCTCTTGCGCGGCCGCACGCCATGCGGCCCCGTCGGGCCCGGTGAGCAACACGAAGCCGCCGCCGAATGCGTCGAGCGTCGACACGCGCTCGCCGTCGCGCTGCACCCACAGGTGGGGCGCGCGGCCCCCCGGGCACGCGTTCTGCACGTAAGCGGCCGGGTTGTCGACGGGCGGCGGGGTGCTCCCGTCGGATGCCACGGCGCCGTCGTCGTAACGGAACCCGAGATCCATGCCCTGACGCCCTCCCGGCGGCCGGGCGGCGATGCCCGCACGGACCGTGTCGAGATCGCCCGCGCGCACCGCCTCGACCATCTTCATCATCCCGCTGCCGCGCCTCGCGCTGTAGGCCACGTTGTTCTCCGCCACGGCCCGCCGCTCGACCTCGTAGGTGTCAAGGAGCGCCGGACCGGCCCAGCCCCACACGACCGCGCCGACCTTCCACGCGAGGTTGTGGGCGGAGTGGAGCCCGGTGTTCATCCCGACGCCCCCGTCGGGTGTCGTGCGATGCGCCGCATCGCCCGTCAGCACCACGCGCCGGTCGCGGAACGCGGTAGAGAGCTCGGCGCCCATGATCCACGACTTGATGCTGATGATCTCCACCTCGAGGTCCTCGACGCCGGATGCCTGCCGGATCGTCTCGACGCAACGGTCCTCGGTGAAATCCTCGATGCCCTCGCCCGGGGAGAGGTTGACGTGGAAGAGCCAGACGTCGTCGCCGTTGATCGTGACGAACGATCCCGTGACATGCGGCGTGATCACCGCATACGACCAGGCGGGACGCTCGCGCACCAACGGGCCGAGCGCAGCGCGATGGAAGACGTTGACGAAGTGACCCATGTCGGCCTCGCCGTCCCGGCCGATCCCGATTGCGTTCCGCACCGTGCTGTCGTTGCCGTCCGCGCCGATCAGGTACTCGGCGCGCACCGTGCTCGATGCGCCCCCCGCGTGGGGGACGATCGTGGCGGTCACCCCGTCCTCGTCCTGCTCGAGGCCCGTCAGCTCCAAGCCGAAGTGCAGGTCGGCGATCTCGTGGGTCTCGGCCCGGGCGCGCAGCACCGACTCGGTGATGTTCTGGGGGCAGCGCAGCCCCGTGACCGGGCTCTGCGGCTCCGGCGCCCGGTCGTCGGGCTCGACGGTCTCGGTGCGCCCAAGCTCCTCGCCCGACAGGGTCGTGGTCCAAACCATGCGGCCGCAGAACTCGCGCGGGACGCCGCGCCGGCGCACCTCCTCCTCGGCACCCCACTGCCGCAGCAGCTCAGAGCTGCGCTGCATGATCGCGACCGCCTTGGGGTGCTCGAGCGTGCCCGGATACCTGTTCACCAGCAACGACGGGACACCCATATTCGACAACGTCAACGACGCGGCAAGCCCCGCTGGACCGCCCCCGACGATCAACACCGGCGTCTCGCTGCGCATCGCCGTCACCCTACGCGACCGATGCCGCCCGGCGTGGAGACTGGCGCCTCGACCGGAAGGATCTCCCGCGCCGACATGCCGAGGCCGTATTGCGGGTCGTCTGCGAGGACGAGCTCCAGATCTTGCGCGCCCTCCGAGTGATCCTCCGCGACGGCGGGTTCGAGGTGACGACTGCAACGACGGCGGAGGAGGCACTCGACAGGGCCGTCGGTCCGGTCGACGCGCCGATCATCGACCTCGTGCTCCCCGACGACGGGCTGGACGTGTGCCGCTCGATCCGAGAGCGGAGCGACATGCCGACCATCGTGCTGTCGGCGTCGCAGAAGGTGCGCGTGCTCGAGGCCGGTGCCGACGACTGCGTGGCGAAGCCGTAGCCCCAAGAGCTGATAGTGCTGCTCCTTGACAGGACCGAGCACGGCGCCGTGGCCGATCGCGGCCCCGACGGCAATCCCTTGTCGTCGAAGGTGACAGTGTTCGTGGGACTGCGTAGGGCCTCGCGTTCGCATGGTTGTGACTCTTAGCGCGGGTGGCGCGGAGGGCGGTGGGGGTGTCGTGTCTCGCCGCTCCCGGCCGGCCCGCTTCGACCGGGTTTAGGAGGCGGGAGCGACTTGGACGGTGTTGGTGCCGTTGCGCGCGAGTGACTGTCGGAGTGGCTTGTCGTCGGTGTCGGTGACGAGCCGGTCGACGTTTCCCCAGCCGAGGATCTTCGCGCGGGCGCGGTTGCCGAGCTTGCTGGCATCCGCCACAACTGTCGTGTTGTCGGCCTGCTCGGCGAATGAGCGCGCGACCGCCGCGTCGTTGAGGCTGTTGGAGTGGATGCCCTGGCGGGTGTCGAAGCCGTCGCAGCCGAGGAACGCGATGTCTGCGTGGAGCGTGCAGATCGCGTCGGTGGCGAGCGGCCCGATGGTGCCAAAGGAGGTGCGCCGCAGCGACCCGCCGATGACGGTGACGTCGATCGTCGGGTAGCGGGCCAGGAGCTCGGCGATGTTGAGCGCGGATGTGGCTACCGCTAGCTCGAACTGGCGTCGGGCGAGTTCCTGTGCGAGCGCGAACATGGTGCTGCCGTCGTTGAGGAACACCGCGGTTCCTGGGGGGACGAGGTCCGCGGCGCGCGCCGCGAGCGCCGCCTTCGTCCGTGCGTTCCGTCGACGGCGGCGCTCGAAGGCCTCGTCGAGCGTCGTGTCGCGCTTGATCCGACGGGCCCCACCTCGTGTGCGCTCGAGGAGCCCGCGGCGCTCGAGCTCGTCGAGGTCGCGGCGGGCCGTCGCCTCGCTTGCGCCGGTGAGCTCGCGCAGTTCCGCGGTCGATGCCAGCTCCTGCTGGGCGAGCAGGTCGACGATGCGGCTGAGCCGTTCCTCGGCGTGGTGCGCGCTCCGTGTCATCCGTCACATCCAATCATATTCTCTCTTGTGATGAGCGAACTTGAGTGATACCGTCGATGCGGCACCGCCCACTAAACAAGAAGGACATTCCAAATGCGATCCATTCTCAAGCGGCTCCTGGGCCGCCACACGACCGCCGTCGCCTATCTGGCGCTGTTCGCCGCACTCGGCGGCAGCGCCTACGCGGCCGTCACCGTCACCGGCAAGCAGATCAAGGACGGCACGATCACCGGCAAGGACGTCAAGAACCGGGCGCTCGGCACGAGTAAGCTGAGCCCGAGCGCCGTCAGCTCGCTGACAGGGAAGCCCGGCCCCGCCGGCCCGCAGGGCGAGAAGGGCGCACCGGGCCCGGCCGGCCCGCAAGGCGACAGGGGCGCACCCGGCCCGACTGGCCTGGCCGGCCCCAAGGGCGACACCGGACCGGCCGGTCCCACCGGTTCCACCGGCCCGCGGGGCCCGAGCGGGATCAGCGGCTGGGAGTATGTCGTGGAGGGCTATGCGGTCCCTGCGTACAGGGTCGTCCAGTGGGACGTCGCCTGCTCCAGCGGCAAGAAGGCGCTCGGAGGCGGCATCAGCAATGACTTGCCGTTGGGCGGAGAGCACGTTCGAGTCCGTCAAAGCGCGCCGACCGCAAGCGCGCAGGGCGGCGAGGCGACGGGTTGGCTGGTCGGCCTCGAGAACTCCTCCAGCAAGGCGTTCAGCTCCTATGCCTGGGTGATCTGCGCGAACGTCACCTCGTAGCCGCGGCTCCAGCTTGTACTCGAGGAGGCAGCAGCTGGCCCCCGCCTCAGCGCGGGGGCCAGCGCCAGCCAGCCGACAATCTGGTGACAGCCCTATCGCAGCCAACAAGAGTAGGTGGCGCTGCTCCTTGAGGCAGGAGCATCGCCGAGGCCGCGGATCGCCGAGAGGTCGGCGGTCTGGGCGACCGAATGATTGGATGCGGGCTCTCTCGTCGGACAGGAGAAGATCTCTTCGTTCCTCGAAGACAGCCCTCTCAGGCCGCGGACTTGATCGTCGTCCGACGCAACAGAGCGAGTGAGCCGGGCCGCGCAGCTGCTGCTTGGGCAGCAAGAGCAGCGGCGAGGCGAGAACGGACGACGCTGTCGCGATGGACGATCCTCAGCGCTCTCGATGTCGCGGTCCCGGGCTCGTCTGACTCTCGGTTCGCCTGGCGATGCAGGAGCGAGATCGGAGCGCATCTCGCGCCGTCCCACGCCTGTTGCTCGTCCTGAGCGAGGGGATGCCGCGACAACGGCGGCGCGACTGGTCTTGTGGGCGAAGCGGTCGCGCCGGCCGGGGTGCCTGGGCGTCGGAATGGCCGTCTGCAAAGCGGCGAGGGGGCGACACTTGTCGCCCCCCTTGTCTCGCGTTGACCTGGCACCGCGGGGAAGCCCGCCGGCGAACTCGGTGAGGTAGCTATCGGGCGAGCGCCGATCCCTCCTCCGGGCCGCCGTCGTAACGTATGCCCGAGAGGGTGCTCGAGTCTGAGTTCGAGGCGTGCACGGCACTCGTCCCCTCCTCTGGGCCGCCGTCGTAGCGGGGGGCGAGAGGGCTGGTGGCCGAGTCCGGCTGCGAGGGTGCCGGGCGGACGGCGCTCGTCCCCTCCTCGGGGCCGCCGTCGTAGCGGATCCCGGCGGCCGGGCCGGGCGGGACGATGCCGGTCGTGCCCTCCTCGGGGCCGCCGTCGTAGCGGATGCCGGCCGCGGTGTCCGAGACGGCGGCGTTGGGTGTCCGGATCGCCTCGTCGTCCGCGGAGATCACGAAGAAGAGCGCGATCGCCGCGCCGGCGATCAGGGCCACCGCGGCCAGCTTGAGCCGGAGTGGGAGCCGAGGGCCGAGGAGCCGGGGCTGGGCGTGTGCGAGCTGTGACATGCGAGCCTCCTGGAGTTGGGTCATTCAGGTCGTCGCAAGCATCCGCTGGCGCGGCCCGCGTGTCGTCGCTCCTGTGGGTGAACCCTGCCGCCCACTCTCACCCGCGTGGATGAGATGGGTCCCGGCGCGTCCGGTCAGCTCGCCGGGGCGCTGACTCGTCGCGGCAGGCGCGCGCTGAGGCGCCAGCCGCCGTCCGGCGTGGGGCCCGCCTCGAGCAGACCGCCACAGGCTACGACCCGCTCGCGCAGTCCCTGTAGACCGGTGCCGGTGCCGGCCCCCGCGAGCGAGGCGTCGCTCTCGGTCGAGGCGTTGAGCACCTCGACCACGAGGGCGTCGCGGTCGCCGCGGACGAGCACTCGCACTGCGGCGCCCGCCGCGTAGCGGAGCGCGTTGGTCAGTCCCTCCTGGACGATGTGGAAGGCGGTCTCGCCGACCGGCGCGGCGAGCCCCTCGCGGTCGCCCTCCAGGCGCAGCGTGATGTCGAGTCCGCTGCCCGCGGCGCGTGCGACGAGTTCCTCGACTAGGGCGAGATCCGGAGCGGGGCCGATCGCACGCTCGTCGCCGAGCAGCGCCACCAGCCGCCCCATGTCCTGCTCGGCCTGGCGCGCGGCGCCCGCGATCGCCTCGAAGGTCTCGACCGTGGCCTCCGGGTCCCGCAGCGCCAGGCGTTGTCCGGCGCTTGCCTGGATGACCATCACGCTGATCGCGTGGGCGACGATGTCGTGCAGCTCGGCGGCGATCCGGGCGCGTTCGTAGCGGACGGAGAGTGCCGCGTGGGCCTCGCGCTCCTCCTCCAGCTCGCGGGCGCGCTCGGCCAGCTGCTGCGCGACCAGCTCGCGCTCGCGCAGCGCCCGGCCCGCGCCCCAGGTGGCGGCGGGCAGTATCAACGCCGGCACGAACGAATCGGTTCCCAGCAGGTTGGTCTCCAGTGCGGCCACTAGCGCGACCAGGCCGGCGATCCCCCACCAGCGATCGTCGCCACGCCCGGCCCAGAAGGCCTGTGCCACCGCCACCAGGCTGACGCCTGCGGGAAGCGGCCCGAACGGCGTGGCGGCGATCAGCGTGATCGCGGTGACCGCCCACGCAGCACGCGGGTGCCGGCGCCCGGCGCCAAACGCCGCGCCGATGATCACGCCGGCGAGGTAGCTCGCGGCGCCGGCCTGCTCGAGGGGAGCAGTGCCGACGCCGACGGCGATGGCGCCGAGACCGAGCAGCACCTCGGTACGCCGAGAGGACACCTCAGACCGCCGCCAGCAGCGGCAGCGAGACCGCGGCCTCGGCGCGCCCACCCTTCACCGTCGCCTCGAGCGTGCCCTGCTGGAGCCGCGCACGCTCGCGAGCCCGCTCGATCGATGCCTTGGCGCGCCGACGCGCCGGGCCGGAAACGGCGAGCTCGAGCGCACCGTCGCCGAAGCGGACGCGCACCTCGACGTCGGGCGCGTCCTCCAGGGCAGCGAGCAGCTGCTCGGCGATCCGGTAGGCGGACAGCTCGACGGCGGGGGGCAGCACCCTCGGGTTGCCCTCAACGATCAGCCGCGCGTCGCCGCCCTTGGCTCGCACCAGCAGCGCCTCGAGGTGCGTGAGCGTCGGCTGCGGGGCGGTCGGGGCCTCGGAGGAGTCGTCGCGCAGCACGCCGACGATTGCGCGCATCTCCTCGAGGGTGCGCCGGCTCTCGCGCTCGATGTCGACGAGCGTCGCGGTCGCGTCGGCAGCGCCGGTCGGGCGCGTGCCCGCGTCGGCCATGCGCGCCAGCTCACCCAAACGGCGCTGGAGCAGCTCGTCGAGCTCGGCCGAGATTCGCGTCCGGTCGGTCGCTACCTCCAGGCGCGCGCGTTCGTCGCGCGCCTCGCGGAGCTCGGCCGTGCGCGCCTCAAGCTCGTTCGCCATCCGCGTGCGCGAGCGCACGATGCGGCCGATGGCCCAGATCGCCAACCCCACGGCGGCGAAGACGGCTGTGGTGGGCGGCCCGAGCTCCACGGCGCCGACGAGCACGATCAGTCCGAGCGACAGCGCGAGACCGTTGCGGGACTCGCGACCCTGGAGCTGGGCGCCGGCCGTGAAGGCGAACAGGAAGGCGGTCGGGAAGACCACGCCGCAGCGAAGGACGTCGGTGCCGACTAGCAGCTCGTTGATGACGAGGCCGGCGAACGCCGCCTGCATCGCTTCGATCGGTGCGACCCGTCGCCAGAGCAGCGGCACGGTGACCAGCAGGAATAGTGGGATGGCGAACTCGTACGGCAGGAGGCCGCCGAAGTAGATGGCGGTGTTCTCCTTGAACTCCGCGGGGTCCGCGTTGTGGTCGTGCACATTGAGGTACATCAACGCCAGACCGAGCACGCTGACGACGGACGCGATCACGACATCTCGCCTCGCGATGTCCCGGAGCGAGTTCCTCATCGACTCCATCATGGCCCTGCACCTCTCCTTCGTAAAGCGTTCCTCGGAGGCGCAGAGCATCGGCTCCCGCCGACGAGTCGTCCTCACTCCACGGGGTGAATCGCGGCGCGCCCTTCACCCGCCGGAATGACCCCACCGGACTCGGACAGCGGCGATGATGTCCCCGTCGCATGGGTGAGCCCTTCGTCACGATCCTGTTCACCGACCTGGTCGGATCGGCCGCGCTCTTCGACCGGCACGGGGACGAGGCGGCGGACGCCATTCGCCGGGAGCACTTCGACCTCCTCCGCCATGCCGTCGCCGAGCACGGGGGGCGCGAGGTCAAGTCGACCGGCGAGGGCCTGATGGTCGCATTCCCCAGCGCGGTCTCCGCCGTGCGCTGCGCCGTGGACATGCAGCGCGCCGCGGCGGACGCCGGCCACGAGCTGCGCGTCGGCCTCGACGCGGGCGAGCCGCTGCCCGAAGGGGAGGACCTCTACGGGACGCCGGTGATCGTCGCGAGCCGCCTCTGCGACAGCGCCGCCGGCGGCGAGATACTCGCCTCTGAGGTGGTCTGCCGGGTGGCGGGACCGCGCATCCCCGAGCCGATCCAGCCGGCCGGCGCGCTGCGGCTGCGCGGTGTCGCCGAGCGGGTGGCCGCGGGCCAGGTGGCCTGGCGCGAAGAGGCGGGAACGGCCCGGGAGTCCGCTGTGGCCCCGCGACAGATCCGGGTCGTCGTGGCCGACGATCAGCGGCTCGTGCGCTCCGGCTTCCGCGTGATCCTCGACGACGAGCCCGACATCGAGGTGGTCGGCGAGGCCGCCGACGGGCGCAGCGCCGTCGACATCGTTCGGCGCACCCGCCCCGACGTCGTCCTGATGGACATCCGCATGCCCGAGCTGGACGGCCTGAAGGCGGGCGAGCAGATCCTCTCCGACCCCGAGCTCGACACCGCGGTCCTGATGCTCACGACCTTCGACCGCGACGAGTACATCTACGCGGCGCTGCGCATCGGCGCCAGTGGATTCCTGCTCAAGGACGCCCCCGCCGACCGGCTGCTCGACGCGGTGCGCGTCGGCGCCGCCGGTGACGCGCTGCTCGCGCCGTCGATCACGCGCCGGCTGATCGAGCAGTTCGCCCACGCCGCGCGGCCGCCGGCGGACAAGCTTCCCGAGGCCCTGGGCGAGCTGACTCCACGCGAGCTCGACGTTCTGCGCCTCGTCGCGCGCGGGCTGTCGAACGCCGAGATCGCGGCAGAGCTCGTGCTCGGCGAGAACACGATCAAAACCCACGTCGCGCACGTGCTCGGCAAGCTCGGCCTACGCGACCGCGTGCAGGCCGTCGTGCTCGCCTACGAAACCGGGCTCGTCGCGCCTCAGAGCTGAATCGTCGCGCCCCGGAGCCGAATCGCCGCTCACTCTCGAGGGTGACCTCGGCCGCGACGATCACCCGCCGTAGTGACGACGCACGAGCGCCCCGGGCGCAAGCTCCGGGGCATGAAGACACGAACTCGAACGATTCTGGCCCTTCTGGCAGCCGCGGCTACGCCAGCCATGACGATCACCGCCTGCGGCGAGGACGACGTGTCCGGCGACCCCGGCGTCCCGACGCTGGAGCTCACAGCCGGCTCGAAGGGCGCGCTGACCGTGCCCAAGAGAGCCGCGCCAGGCGTGATCCAGCTCACCCTGCGAAACAAGAGCAAGGGCGATGCCGAGGCACAGCTCATCAGGATCGACGGCGACCACTCCCGCAGCGAGGTGCTCGACGCGCTCGGCAGGGCGGCCTCGGCGAAGCCGTGGAAGGACTTCCTGTTCGCCGCGGGCGGCGTCGGCATGACTGACCCCGGCGACACGCGCTCCGCGACGCAGGAACTCGCAGCCGGCACCACCTACTACGTCTTCAACGCCAGCGCCGAGGGCCAGCCGCAGCCCTCCGACCTGCACAAGATCGAGATCAGCCGAGATCAGGAAGGCGCGCTACCCGAGACAAACGCCACGATCTCGGCAACCGACCACGGGTACACCACCGACGGCCTCACCTCCGGCCGCAACGAGGTCACGTTCGAGAACACCGGCCGCCAGCCACACCACCTCCTCCTCGGCCAGCTCAGGAAGGGCGCGACGATCGCAGACGCCAAGCGGTTCCTGCTCTCCGATACCGACGGCGGCTCGGGTCCGTTCCCGCCCGCCGGCAGCGAAGCGGCGACGAGCGTCCTCGAGCGCGGCACCTCCCAGGTCATCACGCTCGACCTCAAGCCCGGCAAATACGCCCTCTACTGCTTCGTCTCAGACCGGCGAGGCGGACCCCCTCACATCGTGCGCGGAATGATCAGCGCAGTAACCGTCAAATAGGGACAGCGAGCAGATCG
This sequence comes from Thermoleophilaceae bacterium, assembly GCA_035650215.1. Taxonomy (GTDB): domain Bacteria; phylum Actinomycetota; class Thermoleophilia; order Solirubrobacterales; family Thermoleophilaceae; genus JACVRW01. The sequence continues at coordinate 61,609 of DASRIC010000055.1, read as the reverse complement.
CCTTCGCTCTCGACGCCGCCCGCACGCGACTGGGTTGGACGACCACCCACCAGCGGAGACTCGGAGCGCTGCTCTTCAACGGGAGCAAGCGCGGCGCTGCAGCCGATTTGCACGCCCGCCGATACCTCCGTCTCGTCCAACTCAGCACTGCCGAAGCGGGTCGCCTCGACTGCTGCTTTGCCTCGAAGCAGCTGCCGCACGCGCGAGCCACCGCGCAGGCGATGAACGTTCCGCGCTGGCAGCCGCGGCTGCCGAGCCGCAGGCAGGACGCGGCCCCGTCTAGCTACGGCGCGATGCGGATGAGCGATGGCGATAGAGAGCCACGCGCGGGTCGCCCCCGTCGCTTGAGCGGCGTCAGCGCGCCCGGACCAGCACGACGTCGAAGTCGGTGCCGGGCGGCGCCCCAGGGCCGAACGGCGGCGGGAAACCGAGGTCGAAGCGCGCGTTGACGGCGGCGAGGCGCGACCCGTGGCGGGCGATCGTGGTGGGCACGCGGAAGAGCGGGCTCATGATCGTCGCTGTGATCTCGCCGCTGGACAGGTCGGGGCTGAGGCTGACGCGTGCGAGTGTGTTGGGGAAGTTCTCGACGACCCACAGGTCGCGGCCGTGGAGGAGCAGGCCGTCGAGCGTTCCGGCGATCAGCCCGTCGACGTCGATCGCGGTGCTCTCTCCGGTCGCGGCGTCGACGGTGAAGAGCGCGCCAAGGGCGGTGTGGTCGACGATCAGGGTCCTGCCGTCGCGAGTCGCCTCGATGCCGTTGAGGCCGACGTCGCCAGGGACGACGGCCGCCGCCGGTCCGCTGAGGGCGAGCGTCTCGCCGGGTCCGAGCTCCCCGCCCGGACCTATCGAAACCACGTAGAGGACGGGCGCGAAGCTGTCCGTGAAGTAGGCGGCGTCGCGGGTGACAATCACGTCGTTGACGAGCGAAGCGCCCGGGGTGCCGAACTGGTAGCTCGCAACCGGCGCGCCCGTCCGCAGGTCGTAAACGTATGCCTCACCGGTGAAGCCGCCGGCCACGAAAAGCAGGCCGTGCCGCCGGTCAGCCTTGAGCCCGAGGGCACTGCGGTCCGCGGGCGCGTCGATGAAGATCGCACCCTCCCCGCTGCGCAGGTCGCCGCGGTAGATGTCGCCGAGCGTGATCGAGCCGGCATAGAACGTCGTGCCGGCGCCGGTGGCGATGCCCTCGGGAGCGAAGTCGTCCGGCAGCGGGATCGAGTCGGGAAACGGCTGGGCGGCGGTAGGCGCGGCGAGCGCAAAGCACAGCGCCGCACTGACGAGGGCGGCCAGGTGGCGCATACCTGCTTCGACGCTACGCCCGGCCCGGCGGGGTGTCAAGTCGGAAACGGACCGAACGGTACGACGGCCACTTCCGCTTCCGCCTGGAAGCGCAAGCCGCACCGGCGTTGGGACGACTTCCGAGTTCCATGCAAGCGGTAGTCCGGGCGGCTCAGAGCGGGATCGGTCCGAACAACTCACGCATGGGCAAGGCGTGGGGCAGCGAGCCTTGGGCGGGCTCCCGCTATTGGCCAAACATAGAGGTCTCCCCGTGGCCACTCCGTGTTGCGTGGACAGATCGCTTCCGAGCGACTACCGTTGGGTCCTGTAGTTGTCGCCCGTCCGGTTTTAAGGTTCCTCTTCCCCTCGCGCGGCCTCGGTTTCAGAGGACCCACCGGAAGGCCGATATGGACCAGCAGGCGATCGCTCAGGGCAACGGGCAGCTTTCAGCAAGAGCCAGCGTGACGCACGCACTCTGTAACGAGATGGTGCGGATCTACAAGGAGATCTTCGGCCGCGGCCCCACGCGGACGCGGGCCGATTGGGCGGGGCGCGACGCGCTGTTGTGCACGTTGGAGGACTCGCTGACCCCCGCCGAGCGCAAGCTGGTGGAGGTCGGGGAGCACCAGCGCCTGCGCGAGACGCGGATGTTCTTCCAGCATGCCTGCCAGGACAACTTTCGCGAGTCCGTGGAGCGAATCACCGGCCGCAAGGTGAGGGCGTTCGTGTCGGGCATCGACCCGGACAGCGACGTGTCGTCCGAGGTTTTCTACCTCGAGCGACAAGCCGACTAGACAGCCCGCCTGGTTTCGCCTTCGCGGCTTCGGGCACCAGCCATTCGAGGGCCGGGCTAGGGCATGGGTTTGCCTGGCCGGTTATCCCAGGGGATCCGGGAACACGACCGCTCCGCTCTGGGCAGGTCGTGGGCCCGCCTCCGTGCTCATAGCGGGATAGGTCCGAACAAGTCACGCATGGGCAAGCCGCTGTGATCAGCGGCGTCTGACCGACTGGGAATCGCGCACACCTGTGGTGCGCGTCGAAGAGCGCGACGATGTACTGCGTGTCTTCGCGCAGGTGATGCTCCTTGGCACGCCTGCCGTCCGGGCGTCGGCCGAACACCTGCTCGGTGGCTTCTTCGGCACCTCGGAACAGGTTGGTCCGGTCACACGCGGCTGGGCACCACCAGAGGTTAGTGGTGAACGACTGTCGATCTCGCGCGACGAACTTGACGCCGGCATGCCCAGCTAATGGAAGCGATGACGGCTGACGTCGCCGAGGCCGAGGCTCGTTGGCGGACCGCCGTCGATGACTTGATTAACGCGGGCTGATCCACAAAATCGGACGACGTCTATGCAGCGGCGTGCGTCAAGGACTCGCACGAGCTGCTGCTTGAGGCAGAAGCACGCGCCGATGCGGGGTGAGCGTCGCTGTCACGAGGGACGAGCCCCAGCGCTATCGACTCCGCGGTTCCGGGCTCGCTTGACTTTCGGTTTGCAGGACGATGCAGGAGGCGAGATCGGAGAGATCTCGCCGCCAGCCAGCGATGTTGCTCGTCCTTCGCGATAGCGCGCGCCGGCGGCCAGGAGGCGACTGCTTGGTCGCCGAAGGGGTTGTATCGGGGTGTGCGGATTGGGCTCGAGACCCGACCGCGGCCCGGACAGGGCGATGATTGTCAGGTGCAGCCGACGGCTGAGCATGAGACGATCACGCGAGTAGCTGCCCAGCCGAGTCCCCAGGAGATCGAGAGTGAAGACCAACCGTCGCCTTGCTCGCTCCACCGTCGTCTTCGCAGGGGTCGTCGCGGTGAGCGCTGTCGTCGCAGCCGCCGCGTCGGCGCGGCCGGCGCCGCAGACCGCTCCCGGCGACCTGCTCGATCCGCGGACGTACGCGCCCGACAGTCGGCTCTACCTCGTCCTGCAGGCGAGCGGCGTCCAGAAGTACACGTGTCAGGTGAACGGCTCCTGGCTGTTCACCGATCCGGAGGCGACGCTCTACAAGACGACGGGCGCTCCGAAGCCGGTCGGCACCCATTTCCTCAACTTCTCGACCGGGCTCCCCGTGTGGCAGTGGAAGGGGGGCAGCTCGGTCGAGGCCTCGCGGACGCAGAGCGCGGCGGGAGGCACCGGGAACATCGCCTGGCTGCTCCTGCAGGCGGTCGCCACGAGTCCCGGCCGGCTCGGGCAGACCACGTGGATCCAAAGGCTCAACACGACCGGTGGCGTCGCTCCGGCCGGGACCTGTACGCCGGGCGCCACGACGGCCGTGCCCTACAGCGCCGACTACTTCTTTTGGCGGGACCGCGGCTAGCCCGCCGCCTGCACAAGTCCGTCACGACGTCCCCTCAGCGCCCCGCGCCGGCAGCGCGCGAGGGAGAACGCCCGTTCCTCGGCTCGGCGGCGACGCCTCGCTTCATGGCCGAAGGAGTCGTGCGGAGAGAGTGTCCGATCCGCGGGAAAGCGGGCGCGTTCGATGGGAGGAGGGGCCTTGCAGTGCACATCGGTGCGCGCGGGGCCGGCATCGCGGGCCCGGGCGAGGTAGTCGTGTCGGGCACGCTCAAAGACCTCGTCGTTGGCTCAGGCATACCGTTCACGACCGCGGCATCCATTCACTGAAAGGAGCGCCCGGAGAGTGGCAGCTATACGCGGTCGAGACATGAACCCACGCGCTGCCCTTCTGGCGCGAAGATGCACTCTGAGCCGCGCAGGCGCTCGCGCGGCTCGCCGCGCTGGTGGAATTGGCCCGCTGAGGACCGGCCCGGCAGGCGACCGGGCCACGGCCGCCTCCATGGCGACTCCTCCGCGGTTCCGGCATTCCTGGCGGCGATCGCGATCCGTACTCGCCGCCGCTCGGCTCCGCCAGGCGTCGACGCCGGGGCACAACCCCGGGTAAGCGCGGCAGAGCGTCGCGGTCGCGATATCTCGAGTTCCAGGGCTTCGTGTGCTCGAGGCGCCGCGCATGCCCGCGGTTCACAGCCCCGTGCACGACTCATAATCGTGAAATCGGTGGTCGTCCACCCGCACTTCCGCGCGGACCATCAGCGGCGGCCGGAGGCTGCGGGCCTAGATGGGCCTTGTGGCGGCCGAGTTGCGGAGCGTCGAGATCCCCAGCCGGAACGCCAGCTCGAGCGGGGCGTTAACGCGCCCGGCACGAGCATACGGGCGCCCGCTGCGCGACCGGCCCTAACGGGTCAGTCGCAGCTCGTCGCCCGCGGCGCCGACCCTCATGGAGCGCGGAAGCGGGCAGCGGCGCAGGCGCGTGGGCGCGCGCTCGTCGGCGTCGAGGACGTCGGCTCGCGCACACAGGCGCGTCAACCCGCGCCCGACCCGGACTGCGATGTTCGAGCGGTAGGCGCCGTCCTTGCCGATCGGGTTGACGGAGCGAAGAAGCTGCTGTGTCCGCTCGCGCCTAACACCGCCCACGAGCAGGGCGACCCGCTCTCCGGCGCCGGTCGCAGTCACCTGGAGCCGTACCCGCCCGGCGCTCAGGCGGGTGCCCTTCCACTTGACCGTGGCCTTCGGCTTCGCGGTCGCCGCGGACCCCTCCGCCTCCTTCTGCGCCGGTAACGGAAGCACCGCGCAGCCGGCGCCCGCCTCGTTGATCTGGTCTTTGAAGGTCTCGTCTCCGCCGCGCCTCGGGTATTCGGCGCAGGTGTCGCTGTCGCTCGTCCTCGCCTTGATGCCCACGTTCGAGTAGCCCTTCGACGGCACGATCACGCTCAGCGGCATGTCGACCTTCCCGTCGGCGTCCGGCCCCACGTAGAACTGGGCGAGGGTCGCCACTTCCCAATTGCGGCTTTCGGCCGCGCTCGGCTTCAGGCCCTCGACCAGGACGACAAGCGTCCTGGTCGACGCCAGGTTGGAGGCTTTGACGCTGCCCTTCACCAGCGACTCCTTGGCTTCCACGGAGACGTCCAGCTGGGGGCGTTCGCTGCGCCTCGCGTCGCTGATGCCCGCGGCGACCGCCCAGCCAATGCCTATGAGCGTCAATCCGGTGCCGACCAGGATGGCGAACAGCTCCGACCCGCCCGTCGTGATCGGCAGACCGGCGATCACGAGCATGGCCGACCCCAGCAGGACAATCAGTACCGCGGCGATCAGCGCCTCGGGCTCGTTGCGCTCGAGCCGGCCGATCACCCCGGTGGCCGCGAGCGCGCCGATCACCCCGAAGAGCGCCGTCACCCCCCCCACGAGCGCGCTGACGTTGACGTTGACCTTGGGCTTCACTGCCCTCTGATGAGCAATGCGGCGCCGCCGATCACGACGGCCGCGACGATCACCAGCACCGCCAGCGCCAGCACGGCGTACGCCGCAAGCTCGCCCACTCTGAACGGCCGACCCCCACGAGCCGCCTCGGCCTTGTCCACGTCCGCGGGCCTGCCGCGGAGCAACCCCGCCCCCGACTCGAGGCGCGCATGACGCATCGCGACATCGCGGCCGAGCCACGCCGAGATCCGCTGCCGCACGCGCTCAGGGAACAGGTTGCGGATCTCGCGAACGCCGCCGAGAAAGGCGCCGATGTCGGCGACCACCTTCCCGCAGGCGATCAGCGCCAGGACCTCGAGAGAGCCGCGCTCCCACTCCAGCTCGACGGTTACCTCGTCTGACGCAAGCAGCCTGCGAGCCTCATCGGTCAGCTCGGCCTCGAGACTGCTCCGCAACTCCTCGGGATCCAGGCCGGTGTCCCGCCCCTCGAAGAGCTCAGCGAAATTACGCCGCGCGCGAACAACCGCCGTCTCCGACGGGAGCTCCTCCTGACGCTCCACCAGGCTGACGCGCAGCTTCGCCAACTCGCCCTCGAAGACAACGCGACAGGGCACCCGTCCACTGTCTCATGTCTCACGGATCGAACGCGGTGCAAACCACTCGTCTAAATCGAGTCGGCCAGCGGCGCCCCCGACGACCTCAATCAACTCGCGGCCGACCGCGGAAACCCACGCTCACCGGTCGAGATCGCCCGCGCCACAGTCGTGGTGTCGCCAGTTCGAGTCTGGCCCTCGCCAGGCGGGAGAAACAGACGGGTGTGCGAGCTCTAGGTCGCCGGCTGCTGGCCCGGGTCGACCGGCTGCGGATCGGTCGCCGTCACCTCGTTCTTGATCGCCAAGAGGCGGAAGTAGAGGACCGAGGCCACGAGCGCGACAAGCGGCAGCGTCAGCGCGGTCAAGAGCCAGTTCACGACCGCCACCACGAAGTCGCCGGCTCCGGCCACTCCGACGATCAAGCCCGCGACCAGCGCCAGGCCTACCACGATCAGCCAGGCAAGCACGAGGGTGCCGAATACTTGCCAGCCGTGCCCGCGAACGAGCTCGCGGCTGCGACCGAAGGACGCGAACACGCCGGGCTTCTCGAGCACGACGACCGGCACGACGACCGACCAGATGGTGATCAGGATCAGACCCGGGATGATCAGCAGGATGAAGCCGATCGCGATCGCGATACCGGCCAGGATCGCTACGGCGAGGAGCTGCCAGAACACCGGCGCGACGTCTTTGAACAACGTACTCGCCTCCTCATCGCGCCGCCCGTCCTCCACGTCCTGGACCAGCCGGACGACAGCGCCGGTGTAGAACAGGCCGAGGACGAAGTTGACCACGCCGACGAGCGGACCCACGATGAACGCCACCGCGAGCGTGATCAGCGTGAGCAGCACGGCAGCGATGAACAGCAGGCCGAACTGGCTCTTGTAGATGTCCCACGCGCGTCCGATGACGCCGCCGGGGCGGACTTCGTTCACAGCTGCTCCTTCGACGGGGCTCGGGGAATCATTCGCGGTACCGGTCCTAATCCCTCGTGGTGCCCGCGAAGGAGGGGTGGTCGGATTGCGGCCCCTGGCGGCGAGGTGCTCGACGACACGCGCGCGCTAGTCGCGGGTTGCGCGGAGGACTGCCAGCGCTCCTTCCTGCGCGGCCTGGACCGGCGTGAGAATTTCGATGTGGTTCGCACCGTCCCGCAGCGACGAGGGCGGGACCACGGTGGAGAACTGCCCTGTGTCCGGGGCCGACCATGTTGTCGCGACGACGCGACCGTTCACCGCCACCGCGATCGTGCGACCAGGTGTTCCTCGTCCCGTCACGCGACCATTCACCTCGGCGGGCAGCACGCGATCTGCCAAGCGGACATCCTGATAGCGCCACTCACCAGTGATTTCGGTGTGGATGTCGCTGCGCGGCGCGAGGTGTAGCGACGAGACTCGGCGTCCGATCAGACCTGGGGCGGGCCCGCCCCCGAACAGCCCCGGCCGCGACCGGCCCCAGCCGAACAGCCGCAGCTTCCGTCCCAGCGCGGCGTCCGTGTCACGGTCCAATGCCGTCCAGTCGATTGCGACCGTCCCGCCGGCCTGGACCCTCTGGATGACGACCGTGTCCCTCGGGCGGCCCTCGCCGGCGGGGCGGCCCTCGACCCTCCAGGGCATCTGTACCCCGAGCGTCTTCGCGATGGTCGGCAGCACGTCCTGTGTCTCGACGCGCGCGTCGGAGATCCGTCCTCGTCGCTGCCCAGGCGCCTTGATGATCAGAGGCACCTTCGCAACCTCGGCCGCGTTGGCCTGGGTCACGTTGCGCGACTGGTCGCCCGGCCGAAAGCTCGCTCCGTGATCCGCGGTCACCACGATCAGGGCTCTGTCGAACAGCCCTACGCGCTTCAGGCGACGTGTGAGGGACCCCATGAGACGGTCCGTATAGCCGACCTGGAGCAGATGTCGCCGATACGCCTCTCGAGCGAAATGGCCGTCGGGCGGCCAGCGCTCGTAGTAATCGGTGTTCAGGGCGGGCTCGTACTGATGGCCATCCGGCAGCGTGTGAAAGGGGCGGTGCGGCAGGCCCACATGCAAGTAGTACAGACTCGCGCTCGCCCCGCGGCCGAGTATTCGCAGAAAGTCGCGGAACCGGGTCTCCGCCGGGGCATGCCTCAAGCGCCGCACGCTGCGGGAGTAGGTCGCGACCTGCGGCGCGTCGGTGGCCGGTGGCTCGAGCCGGGCAGCGATCGGTTCTCTGATCCAGCTCGGGATGGCCGGAATGGCCTCGATCGAGCTGCTGTAGAGCCTGCGCAACCGTATCCCCAGCGGTGCCCTGACCTGCTCGGGGCATGCCGCCTGACAGAGGTCGGTCACCTCTTCGGACACGTCGAGGTGGTAGCTGCCGCCGAGGAGCGTGAACAGGGAGCTGGGATGGTCGGCGGCGATCTCAATCTGGTCGGGGTCGCCTCGCCTGCCGGTAAGGAGGGTGGGTACAGCCAGGGACGTGTAGTCGGCCGTGCTGGCGGTGTTGCGATACCACGTCGAGCTTGCCGCCAGCCGCTCGAGGTGCGGATACCGCTCGGCGTCGATCCTTCGGTCGGGACCCAGGAGGGACACCACCGGCAACTCGTCGAGCACAACGACCACGACCGGTGCGCCGCTCCCCTCGATCGATTCCAGGGCTGGGCCGCCGCCGCCGAAGACCATCGGGCGAATCGGTGAGAAGACAAGGAACAGGATCAGGATCACCAGCGGCGCGGGTGCCAGCACCGTCAGCCATGCGCGGAACCCCGCGAATCGCCGGTACGCCACCCCAGCCGCTCCCGCCAACCCCACCGAACCGAGCTGGATCACGGTCGCGGACGAAGGCGCGGGCTTGAGGATGTCGTTCGCGGCCTGCCAGGCGATCAACGCGAAGAAGCCCGCGACAAAGAGGAGGTGAAGGCCATCGCGGGCGCGCGCGGACGCCAGCCCGGCGATCCACTCGATGCCGACGAGGATTGCTGGCGGCAACACGAGGACCGTCACCGCATAAAAGACGATCTCGCCGGCCCCGAGCCCGCGCACGATGAAGAATTGGGGGGTCTCGCGGAGCGGATCGAAGTACCGCCAGGCGAGCGCGAATGACGAGAGAACGACGAGGTGGAGCGCGCTCAACGGGAGACTGATCCGCGGCGTGCCGGCCCGCCCATCACGCTCACGACCCCTCGCCATGCGAATAAAGCTAGATGCACTCTCGCTGTTCGCCGTGGGCGACCGCGGAACGGCCGGGGCGCTGGGCCCCGGCCGCTACGCGTCGGAGATGAGCTGTCGCCTACGGGACGATCAGGGTGAACGAGATGGTGTTGTCGGGCGCGCTATTGCGGAAGGTCAAGACCTCGAACGTGTCGACTGGGCAATCGGCGTTGCTTCCGCGAACGACGACCGACACCAGGGGGTCCCCAGGGTTGGTGGTGTTGTCGAGGTCCACGCTGGCCACCACAGGCCGCGTCGCCTGGCCGCTGCTGAACGCCTGGGCCTGCACCGCGGTCGTGGGCGAGAGGCAGTAGGTGCCTCCGGCCGGGCGCGAGACAGCGAGAATGCCGCTCGTGCGCTGGGCGATGAGCGAGGGGGTCGCGGGCTGGGCGTTCACCTCGGCGTAGGCAATTGCCACGCCCGCGGGACCTTGGAGACCCTGCGGGCCCTCGAGACCCCGCGGACCCTCGGCACCCCGCGGACCCTCCAGACCGCGCACGCCCGTCGCTCCCTGTGGCCCGGGTGGTCCCTGCGCGCCCGTGAGGCTCGCGCGCGCGGCGGAGGTCAGGCGGCTCGCCGTGAGCGAGTTCGACTTGACCTTGTTGTTGGTCACGGCGCCGTTCCTGAGCTTGTTGCCCGGAATCGAGTTGTTCTGGATGTTCTGCCCGTTGATCGTCACGGCCGCGTACGAGGCGCCGCCGAGCGCGACGAACAGGGCGATCAGCGACAGCACCGTGGCGGGGCTGAAGCTGAACCTGGACCTGCGGAACACGTTGGACCTCCTGGTCGGGGGGCGAGGTGAGTACATGGAACCAGGACGACCGACGGAAGCAGGCGCAGCGCTGGCGGCGGGTGGGCTCGCGGTGGCTGCACCCCGGCCAGCAGCAGGGCCGGCGCTGGCCGTCCTCGAGCTCCTCCTGGGTACGCCGCGCGGCGCAGGCCCAGCCGGCCGGCCGCGGGGCGGGCCCGCGGCCGGCTCAGCCGGTTACCTCTCCTAGCGCACGTCGTTGAACGGGCCGTCCGCGTGCACGATCCGTCCGTCGACGATCGTGAGGTTTGAGCGGATGTCCTTGATCCTGTCGTCAGGAACCTTGAAGTAATCGTCGCTCAGGACGATCAGGTCGGCGTGACGCCCGGGCTCGAGGGAGCCGACGCGCCCCTCTTGGTCGATGAACCACCCGCACTCCACCGTCGCGTGGCGAAGCGCCTCGGTGCGGGTGAGCCGCTGCTCCGGCGGGACGCCCGTGACGCCGGGCAGCATGGTCTGACCGGTCGTCACGTACCACAGCGTCTGGAACGGAGCCCACGGCGCGACGTTCATCGCGTCGGTGGCCAGGCACATGTGCGCGCCGCTGTCCATCACCGTCTTGTAGCGCGGACCGGGAGCACCGTTTCGAACCGCCGAGAACGTGAGCGCCCAGCCGACGCCGAGGGCGTTGGCACGGGCGAGCTGCGCGTCGCTCGGCTCGTTGTTGTTCGGGTGCGCGACCCGCCACTTGAGCTTCGACACCGAGTAGACCTTGTTGCCCTCCTCGAAACCGGCGAGCAAGGGATCGAGGGCGCCGACGTGCGTCTCGACGCTGAGCCGCTTGTTGGCCGCGGCGCGGGTGTACGTCTGGTAGTCGGGGTCGTCCGGCATCATGTCCTCGCCGGGCCCGAGGTAGCGGAACATGTCGTCGCCGAGGAAGCCGAACTCGTTGCGCATGTCCTGCTCCTGCCGTGGCCAGCCGGCGTATCCGCTCATCGCGTTGAACGCGATGCGCGCATTGAGGCCATGCTCGCGGTAGAGCGCCATGGCGCCCTCCTCGACGTGCGTCCCCTCGTTGATCGCGCCGATGGTGCTCCACGGCGCCGTATTGCCGCCGGCGTCCTTCCAGGCCGTCAGGCCGCGGCTGTTGGCCTCGGCGATGAAGTCCTGCAGGCAGCCCGCCTCACCATCGATCCCCAGCTGGTCGAGCTGGGCGAGGATCGCCGCGTTGATCGCCGCACTCGCCGCGCCGGTGACCGCCCCGGTCGGACGGCCGTCAGGGCCGAGCGTGACGCCGGGTGAGGTCTCCGTGAGCCCGGCAGCGCTCAGCGCCGCCCTGTTCACGCGCGCGCCGCTGAAGCCGCTGCCCTGGATCCAGAGGGGGTTGTTCGGCGCCGCGGCGTTCAGCTCGTCGTAGGTGAACACCGTCGGGTCGTCGAGCTGGTTCAGGTTCCAGCCCCCGGAGGTCGTCCAGATCCAGCGGCCATCGGCGAGCTCGTCCGCCTTCGCCCGGTACCTCGCCAGCGCCTCAGCCCGGCTCGTCACGAGGTCGAGCCGCACGACCTGGGTCCAGCAGTGGTAGCCCTCCCGCATGCCGTGAAGGTGCCCGTCGATCAGGCCGGGAAGCACGCGGCGGCCGTTGAGGTCGATGCGCGTCGTGCCGCGCCGGGCGAGCCTCCGTATCGACCGCGTGCTGCCGGTCGCCATGATCTCGTCGTCGCGCAGCGCGATCGCCTCGACCGTCGAGTTGCGCCTGTCGACGGTCGAGATCTTGCCGTCGTAGAGGATCATCGTCGGCACACCGAGCGTGCCGAGGTTCACCCCGTTGCCCCGATCGTCGTTCTGGCCGCCGCCCGCGTTCGCGAGCACGGCGGTCGATCCGGCCGCGACGGCGGCCGCGGCCAGCACCGTTGCGGCTCGCCGGAACTTCCCTACAGACCCGTCGCCCATGAGGTCACCCCTCTCTCCCCGTCTGCAATCGTTTGCAGCTGTACCGTCTAAAGAGCCCGAGCCCGGCGACACGCGCCGGACCTCGGGCATCGGACCGAGCAGACGAGGTTCAGTATCTCGGTGCGGCTCGAGCGCTGTCAAGCGCTCTACGCGGTGTGGTGCGGACCCCGCCGCCCGGCGCTGGGCAATGGGCCGACTGAGCGCTCGCGCTCAGTCCACTACGAGCACGGGCTCGCCCGCGCCGCGCAGGGCGGCGATCCGCTCCGCCTCCGCCTCGAGGTCGTGCCGCGCCACGCGACCGAGCTTCTCGACCGCGATCTCCGCCTTCTTGCCCTTCGACTTCGCGCGCCAGAGGCCCACGAGCCGCCCGCCTGCAAGCACGACGCCGGGGCTCGCTACCGGTCGGAAGAGGCGCTTGCGCAGCTCGGGATCGGGCGCGAGCAGCGGGCGGTTGACCTTCTGCAGGTAGGGGTCGCCCGGCGGGATCAGGACCACGCCCTCGGCGGCGGAAGGATCCTCGAGGTCCGCGCGGTCGGCCGCGAGGGCGTATACGGTCCGCCGTCCGGCCTTGACCTCGATCAGCTCGTCCGCGATCTCGGCCCAGACCCGGTCGGCGTGCGACCTTGCGATGCCCGCCCAGTCGGCCAGGTCGCCTGCCGTCGCGGGTGCGTAGCTCGCGAGGAAACGCCGCGCCGCTTCGGCGGCCGCCGGACTGCCGCGTGGCGCGCCCAGCAGGTAGCGGCGCTTGGGGTCGAGCCGGGCGCCCGCCTGCACCCCGGCGTAGCGCCATAGCATCGGGGGCGCGTGGTGGCTCTTGCAGCCCTTGCACCAGGGGAGCAGCTCCTTGCGCAGCCGCCGGCGGAGCTGCTCGTGGAGCTCGTTCTTGCTGAGCGCCCGGCCACCCGCGAGCGCGTCCGCGGTGGCGTCCGCGACCTCGGCCAGCGCGGCGCTCGGCGCGAAGCTGTGCTCCTTTGCGAGCCGCTGGACCTGGCGGCCCAGTTGCGGCCCGAGCTCCTCGTCGTCCGTGGCGATCAGGGCGCGACCGAACAGGGCGTGGTCGTCCGCCGGCAGGGCGTGGATCGCGCCCCTGACGACGTGGGCGACCACGATCTCCTCGCCGCTCTCGACGGCGTCGTCGTAGGCCGCGCGGGTGAGTGAGTCGCGCCGCCGCGCCGCGAGAGCCTGCAGGGCGGCGTCGCGCGCGAAGTCGGAGGCGGGGGTGGCCGCCGCCTCGGCGAGGCTGGTCGCGCCGCGCCGCGCCAGGCCGGTGCGGGCGAGGCGGAAGGCGAGGATCTGCTCCCTGTCCATGCTACGAACCTACCGCCGCCCGGCCTTGCGATCATGCCGGGGATGCCGCCGCTCAGCGCGAAGGAGCGCGCCCAGCTCCCCGACAGCGCCTTCGCGTACATCGACTCGCAGGGCAAGCGTCGCCTGCCGATGCACGATCCGGCGCACGTGCGCAACGCCCTGTCGCGCTTCAACCAGGTGGCGTTCGAGGACGACGACGCGCGCGACCGGGCGCGCAGCAAGCTCCTGCGAGCGGCGAAGAAGCACGGGATCATGCCGATCGGCTTCATCAACGCCCAGCTGCAGCCGCAGAAGAAGCTCCCGCGGGGGCAGGTCACCTTCCTGCTCACGGACATCGAGGGGTCGACCGAGCTGCTCCGGCGCACCGGTGACCACTACGCCTCGCTGTTGGCCGGGGTGCGCCGTCTGGTGCGCGCCGCGGTGCGCTCGGCGGGAGGGCACGAGGCGTCGGCCCGCGGCGACGACCACTTCGCGGTGTTCGAGCACGCGCCGGCGGCGGTCGACGCGGCGCTCGCGATTCAGCGCGCCACGCGCGTGAGCGACTGGCCTGACGGGAGCGACGTTCGCCTGCGGATCGGGCTCCACCGCGGGCGGCCGTCCCTGACCGAGACCGGCTACGTGGGCCTCTCGGTGCATGCCGCGGCGCGCATCTGCTTCGCGGCGCACGGCGGCCAGGTGGTGATGTCGTCGGCCGTCCGCGCGGCCGTCGCGGACTCGCTGCCCGACGGCGCGGACGTGACGAACCTCGGCGCCTGGCGCTTCCGCGGTCTGCCCGAGCCGATCGAGCTGTTCCAGCTGGAGGCGGCCGACCTCGCCGACGAGTTCCCGCCGCTGCGGTCGGCCGAGCCGGCCGACTCAGGTCACCAGGTCAGGACGCCTCGACCGCCGCCTTGATCGCGCCCGCGAAGTCGTCGGCGCCCTTGCGGGCCGAGCGCAGCGCGAGCGGCAGGATCACCTTTCCGAAGCCGTGGCCCTCGAACTCGTTGTGCACGGTCAGGCGGGTGCCCTCGCCCTCCGGGGCGAGGTCGTAGCCGCCTTCAGAAACGGTGATCATGTTCTTGGATAGCTCGGTCCAGCGGATCCGCGTGGGCGCGTCGAACTCGGTGAGCTTGAACTCGCGCTGGGTCTTCATGCCCGCGTCCTTGACGGTGCTGGCGTAGACCGTGCCGACTCCAGAGGGGCCGTCGGTCGTCTTCTTGATCTCGAGCACGCGCGGGCTGAACTTCGGATCGTTCTCTCCGTCCGCGAGGAACGCGAACACCTCCTCGATCGGCCGGTCGACCACGGCGGTCCCTTCGAAGCGCGCGGACATGATCCGATCATTCCAAAGACGCCCGCCCGCCGTCGGCGATGCTGGCTGTTAGGCGGGCCACGGCGGCGGTGAACTCGTGGTCGGCCGGCGTGCCGTAGCCCACCACCAGGGACGGCGCGTGCTCGGCCTCGTGGCCCTCGAAGGCGTAGGCGCCGAGGCCCTCGAGCGCGAGGCCGCGCTTCTCGGCCCGCGCCACCACCTGCGCCTCCATCTGGCCCGCCGGCAGCTCGACGAGCGCGTGAAGGCCGGCTGCGATCCCGGTCACTCGGACCTCCGGGGCCTGCCTGTGGAGCGCCTCCACCAGCCGGTCGCGCCGGCGCCGGTAGGCGAGCCGCGAGCGGCGGACGTGGCGGTCGTACGCGCCGCTCTCGAGCAGCTCGGCCAGCGTCAGCTGGTCGAGGGTGGCGCTGTGAGAGTCGGCCCGGGCCTTTGCGGAGGCAACCTCGTCGACGAGCGCCGCCGGGAGCGCGAGCCAGCCGAGCCGGAGCCCGGGCGCCAGCGTCTTGCTCGCCGTGCCGGCGTACACGACCTGCTCGGGCGCAAGTGCCTGGAGGGCGCCCACGGGCTGGCGGTCGTAGCGGAACTCGCCGTCGTAGTCGTCCTCGATCAGCAGGCCGGCGCTGCGCGTGGCCCACTCGATAGCGTCCACGCGGCGCTCCGGCGCCAGCGCCATCCCGCGGGGGAACTGGTGAGCAGGCGTGAGCAGCACCGCACCGGCGTCACGGAGCTCGTCGGTCCGGGCGCCTTCCGCGTCGACCGGCAGCGGGCAGAGCTCGAGGCCGGCGCGCTCGGCCAGCTCGCGATGCCACGGCAGTCCGAAGGCCTCGACGGCGAGCTCCCGCGCGCCGCGCGCGCGGAGCACCTCGCACAGGAGCGCGAGGCCCTGCGTGAAGCCCGAGCAGACGACGAGCCGCTCCGGGCTCGTCCGGACCCCGCGCGCGCGTGCGAGGTAGCCGGCGAGGGCGCGGCGCAGCTCAGGTCGGCCACGAGGGTCGCCGTAGCCGAGTGAGTCGAACGGCGCCGCCCGGATGGCGCGGCGGCTCGCCGTCATCCATGCCGAGCGCGGGAAGCCGGACAGGTCGGGGACGCCGGGGCGCAGGCTGTAGCGGGGGCCGGCGGCCTCCTCGGCGGTGGGTGTGGGGTCCGCCGCCAGTTCGGGCGCCCGCTCCGACACCCGCGTGCCCGATCCGCGCCGGGCCACGAGCCAGCCCTCCGCCACCAGCTGCGCGTATGCGTCGGCCACGGTGTTGCGCGCGATCCCGAGGTCGGCCGCCAGGGACCGCGACGACGGAAGCCTCGCCCCGGCCGCCAGCCGACCCGTGCGCACGGCGTCGCGCAGGGCGCCCTCCAGCCCCGCGCGGACGCGAGTGCCGCCGACCTCGAGGTGCAGGTCGAGTCCAGAAGTGGCCCATGTTTCTGGCATAGAAGTGGACCTTAGCGCTGGGCCGATCACCGGATAGCTTCCGGGTATGGCACCAACAGACACGACTCGCGTCCAGATCCCCGTTCGACTCGACTTCGACGCCCACGCGGCCGGCGTCTCGCGCGCGCTCAGCCACCTCGACAACGCCGCCACCAAGGAGCTCGACCGGGTCGACCTCGACCCGAAGCTGCGCGAGCTGGTGCGCCTGCGGGCCTCGCAGCTCAACGGCTGCGCCTACTGCATCGACATGCACAGCAAGGACGCCCGCGCGATCGGCGAGACCGAGCAGCGTCTCTACGCCCTGCCGGCCTGGCGCGAGACGCCCTACTTCAGCGAGCGCGAACGGGCCGCCCTCGCCCTCACCGAGTCGATCACCCTCGTGGCCCGCGACCACGTGCCGCAGGAGGCCTTCGACGCGGCCGCCGAGCACTACGACGCGGATGAGCTCGCGGCGCTCGTGAGCCTGGTGGTCGCGATCAACGCCTGGAACGCCGTGAGCGTGACCACCCGCACCTGGATCCCGGGGAGCTACGAGCGATGAGAGGGCGAACGTCCCGGACTGGTCGCTATGGGGGGTGCTCAGGGACGTTCTACTCGAGCGCGCCCGGCGCCAGCAGCGCGCCGGCGGCCATCTCGAGCAGCACGTCGGAGACCGCGTCCGCGTCGAGCCCGCGGCCGCTGTAGAGCAGGTCGAAGGCGTCGAAGCTCGCGAGCACCCAGAGCACGTGGGCGGCTCGCTCGACGCTCACGCCGTCGCGCAGGAGGCTCGCACGGCCGAGCCGCCGGGCAAGACGCGCCATGCCCGCCCGCCGCTCGTCGTCGATCCGGCCGACCGCGCCGCCCACGGCCTCCGCATCCAGCTCCGCCATCGAGAAGAGCACGCGGAACACGTCGCGGTCGGCCGCGTACATCCCCACCGATGCGCGGAAGCCCTTGGACAGCGTCACCCGCACGTCCGGGTCGCGAACCGCCTCTAGCAGGGCGTCGTAGCCGCCCCGGTCGGCGACCTCCTGGGCGAGCGCGTCGAACAGCCCGGCGCGCGAGCCGAAGACGGCGTAGACGGTCGAGCGCGCGACCCGGGCGTCGCGCGCCACGGCGTCGACGCTGATCGGCCGCGCCGGCGCGGCCCGCATCCGCGCGTACACCGCGTCGAGGATGCGCCGCCTGGTCTCCTCCGCCGACTCCGCCCGCAGGCGCTGCTCGTACTTGCGGCTGGCCATCGGCTCGCAATGTTAGCTATTTCACACAACAGATAGTCCGACGGACTACAGTACGTCCGATGAACTACAAGGTGTCGGATGAAATTGACGACGAGGTCCCCGTCCTGATCGTCGGCGCCGGGCCCGCGGGGCTCACCTGCGCGATCGCGCTCGCCCGGGCGGGCGTCGAGTGCCTCCTGGTCGAGCGCCGCGACGAGCTCTCCAGCCTGCCGCGCGCCACCTACCTGAGCCTCGGCTCGATGGAGCTGATGCGGAGCTTCGGTCTCGAGGGCGCCCTGCGCGCCCGTGCCAACGACGTGGAGTTCGTGGCCTGGTCCTGCGAGACGCTGGCCGCGGTCGGAGGCGGCTCGCCGATGCCGGTGGGCATCCCCACGCGCGCCGAGAGCGCGCTGATCAGCCCCACCGCGCCGGCCTGCGTGCCGCAGGACCAGCTCGAGCCGCTGCTGCTGGAGCACGTGCGCGGGCTCGGCCCGGCGCGAGTGGCGCTCGGCACCGAGCTTGCCGACGTGCGCGCGTCGGCGGACGGGGTGGAGGCCACGCTTCGCGACGGCGCGGGCGAGCCGCACACGATCCGGGCGCGCTACCTCGTGGCGGCGGACGGCGCCTACAGCCGGATCCGGGCGCAGCTCGGAATCCGGATGCTGCACGAGCAGAGGCTCCACGACAGCGTGAGCGTCCTGTTTCGCGCGTCACTGTGGGGCCTCCTCGACGAGCACCGCTACGGCCTCTACTCGATCGAGCACCCGGGAGCACCCGGCATCTTCCTCCCCGCCGGCCGTGACGATCGCTGGATCTATGGCGCGACGGTGGACGCTCACGGCGGGCCGGAGGCGCTCACCGAGGCGCGGCTCATGGCGGCGGTCCGCACCGGCGCGGGCGTGCCGCGGCTCGAGGTCGACGTGGAGCGGACCGGCGTGTTCAGCTTCGCGGCCGGCCTCGCCGAGACCTTCCGGCGCGACAGCGCCTTCCTCGTGGGAGACGCCGCGCACCGGGTCACGCCGCGGGGCGGCACCGGTATGAACATGGCGATCCGAGGGGGCTTCGACCTGGGCTGGAAGCTCGGCTGGGTGCTGCGGGGCTGGGCACCCGACGCCCTGCTCGACACCTACGAGCGCGACCGCCTGCCGGCCGTGAGGCACAACATCCGCCGCTCGCTCGACCCCGCGGGCACCATGCGGGAGACGGACGGCGAGTTCAGGGTCGACCTCGGCCCCCGCATCCGCCACCTCTGGAGCTCGGCAGGTGGTGAGCGCCGCACCTCGACGCTCGATCTCGTGTCACCCGGTCTCACCCTGATCGCCGGGCCCGAGGGTGCCCCCGAGCACCGCTGGGCCGCGGAGCGTGTGGGCCCGCCCGTGAGCGTGAGACGCGTGGACGCGCTCGCCGCCTGGGGCCTCGGGCTGCAGGACGGGGCGGCCCTGCTGGTGCGCCCGGACGCGACCCTCGCCGCGTGGCTCGCGCCCGGCGAGCCGGCGCAAGGCCGGAATCACGGTTCCGTTTGTGAACAGGCCACGTTACGATGAGCTTTCATGGCGACGCCCGAGGCCCTTGCCGACAGCGCCCCGCGCATGCGCGCGGACGCGCGCCGCAACCGTGAGCGCATCATCCAGGCCGCGCGCGAGGCGTTCGCGGAGGACGGCGCGGACACCCAGATGGACGACGTCGCGCGGCGCGCCGGCGTTGGCGTGGGCACGCTCTACCGGCACTTCGCGACGAAGGATCTGCTGGTCGGTGAGCTCGTGCGCGTCAAGCTGAGCGACTTCGCGGCGATCGTGCGAGCACGGCTCGAGCAGGGCGGCGACCCCTGGGAGACCTTCAGGGGCGCCGTGCTCGACCAGGCCAACGTGATGGCGAGCGACGCCGTGCACCAGAGCATGGTGTTCGCCACCACCCCGGAGTCGGTGGCCCAGGCGCAGTCCGGCATCCACGCCATCCAGGAGGCGTGGTCGGAGGTGCTGCGGCGCGCGAAGGAGGCCGGCGAGATCCGCGAGGACTTCACCGTCGACGACATCCGCACGATGATGTGCGGGCTCGGGAGCATGATGGCCGCCGACCGCCTGGGCGTGATGCGCTACGACTGGCGCCGCCAGCTCGAGTTCACCCTGGACGGCGTGCGCGCCCGCTGACGACCGCCGCCGTGCGCCGCCCCCGCCGCATCCTCGCCCTGTGCGCAGCGCTCGTCGCGCTCGCCCTCGCGGGCTGCGGCGGAGGCGACGACGACGCACCGGGGCCGCTCGACGAGGCGCTCTCCTACCTGCCGGAGAAGGCCCCGTTTGCCGTCGCGATCGACACCGACCTCGAGGGCGACCAGGTCGAGGCGGTCGACTCCCTGCTCGGCAAGTTCCCGCTCGGCGTGGACTCGGTCGAGGGGGCGCTCGAGGAGGAGCTCGCCGGCGGCGAGCAGAACGTGGACTTCGAGAAGGACGTGAAGCCGCTGCTCGGCAACCCGTTCGTGGTCGGCGCCACGAACGTGGCCTCCTTCACGGACGACACCGAGGACGACGACTTCGTGGCCGCGACTCAGGTGAAGGACACGGATGCGCTCGACGCCCTGATCGACAAGACGGGGCCGACCGAGCAGGGCGAGGAGTCCGGCGCGACCGTCTACGAGGACGACGGCACCCTGTTCGCGGTCAAGGACGACATGGTGATCTTCGCGGGCTCCGAGAGGCTCCTGACCACGGCGCTCGAGCGCGCCGGCGGTGACGAGCATCTCGACGCAGACACCTTCGAGCAGGGTCTCGACGGGCTCCCTGGGAGCGCGCTGGCGCGCGTGTACGCCGACATCGGGGCGATCATCGCCTCGGACCCGGACACCCGCGACGCCCGCAAGGTGCCGTGGGTGAGCGCGCTCGAGACGCTCGGCCTGACGGCCAGCGCCGCCGACGACGGCGTCGAGATGCAGTTCAACCTGCGCACGAACGGCGAGGACCTGAGCGACGCGGACCTGCCGATCGCAGCCGGGGACGAGTCACCGGGCGTGATCGAGCGGGACGGGGAGATCGGCTTCGGCATCCGCGACCTGGCGCAGGTCGTGAGCTTCGGCGAGGCGGCCGCGCAGGCCGTCGACCCGGGCGGGTTCGGCGAGTACGAGCAGGCCAAGAAGACCCTCGAGGACCAGCTCGGGGTGTCGGTCGACGATGACCTGTTCGGCCAGTTCAGCGGCGACCTCTCGGCCACGGTGGCCGTCGACGGGCAGCTGGGCGTGCGCTCGAAGCTGCGCGACCCCGCGGCCTTCGAGGAGACGCTCTCGAAGCTCGCCGACGTGCTGCCGTCGTTCGCTGAGGGGGCGGGCTTCGGCACCGTCGCGCTGAAACGGCCCAGTGGCGGCAACGACTTCTACGCCCTAGCCCAGGCGGACGGGGACGCCGTGGTGTTCGGGGTGATCGACGGCTCGTTCGTGCTCGCCAACGATGCGGCTCGCGCCGGCCAGCTCGTGGCGGAGCAGCCCGCGAGCGTCCCGGACGCCCAGGGCGCCGTGACCATGCGCGCCGACGCGCAGGCGCTCGCGGGCGCCCTGCTCGAGCAGCTCGGTCCGGCCCTCGGGCTCGGCGGCGTCGAGGCCTTCGGGGCGCGGCTCTTCACCGGCCCGCTCGAGGACCTCACCGGCTCGGTGCAGTCGAGCACCGACGGCCTGCGCGGCCGCATCTCGCTCGCGATCCACTAGCGCGCTACCGCGCGACCCACTCGCCGAGGAGCGGTAGCGGGTCGATCGGCGCGCCGCCCTTCTCGTACCAGCCGCCGACCCAGATCTCGAAGTGGAGGTGCGGGCCGGAGGAGGCTCCCGTGTTGCCCACCTGCGCGAGCTGCTCGCCGGCGCTCACGTGCCGGCCCGGGGTCACGAGAATCGAGCCGCGCCGCAGGTGCATGAACACGTAGTCGCGATCCTCGTCGTCGCCGTCGAGGACGATGTACCAGCCGGCGCCCCGGCGCTGGTAGCGCACGTGCTCGACAACGCCGGCCCAGGGCGCCAGCACCGGAGCGCCCTCGGCGGCCGCGATGTCCTGGCCCTGATGCGTGTGCCCAGGGCGGCCGGCGCCGAAGCGGGAGCCCTCGCCGCCGAGGTCGAAGGCGCCGCCGACAGGGAAGCGGTGCCCGGTCTCGTCGGACTCCGGTCCGGGGGTGGGCACGGGGGTCGTGGCCGGAGGCGTCGGCCTGGTGCCGCCGGAGGGCCCGAGCGGGGCGCGCCCTGCCCTGCGGCGCCTCTCACGGCGCGCCCGCACGGGCGCGCGCTCGCCCACCGCCGCGCCGCCGCTCTCGCCGCCCGCGGCCGCGCCGCTGGAGCCGGAGCGGACTGTGCCGAGGAGCGGCTGCTCGACCGCCCGCACGCCGCCGTTGCTCGTCTGAGCGGCCGCCGGCGCGGCGCTCGAGGCGCTCGAGAGAAGCAGGCAGCCGACAAGGAGGGTCCGGGGGAGGCGAGCCACGGGAATCGCCTCGCAGTGTGGATGCGGCCCGAGGATCGCGTCGGAATTCCTCTTTCACGCAACGAAAGTTGCGGGCGGCTAGGACACATGCATGCGCGTGAGCAGCTCGACGGCGCCGCGCTTGTTGAGCGGCTCGTTGAGATTGCCGCACTTGGGTGACTGCACGCAGGACGGGCAGCCGGCCTGGCACGGGCACTCGGAGATCAGCCTCAGGGCGTCGGCCACCAGCGCCTCGAACCGCTCGAAGCCCGCCCGCGTGATGCCCACCCCGCCGGGATGGCCGTCGTAGATGAAGATCGTGGGCCGACCGGTCTGGTGGTGGAAAGCGGTGGAGAGCCCGCCGATGTCCCAGCGGTCGCACATCGCGATCAGCGGCAGCACCGCGATCTGGCCGTGTTCGGCGGCGTGCAGCGAGCCCTGCAGCACGTCGAGTGGAAAGTCGTCCGCGAGGAACGGCTCGGGCAGCTCGTACCAGAGCGCCTGGGTCACGAACTGCTGCTCGGGCATGTCGAGCGCCAGCAGGTCGAGCACCGAGTTGTCGCTCACCTGCTTCTTCTGGTAGGCCACCACCTGCTCGATCACCGAGACGACGCCGAAGGACAACTCGACGCCGCCCGTCTCGCGCCGGTCGCGAACCTGCTCGATGAAGGTCTCGGACTCCTTCTTCGGCTGGGTGTACCAGTTGCCCTGGAAGCGCCGCACCAGCGCCCGGCGCTGGCGCAGGTCGAGGTCCTCGACCTCGTAGGCCGCGCCCATGTGCAGATATACCGCGCCAGGGTGGACCGCCGAGTGCGCACGCGCGGTCTCGACGTTGCCGATCACCTCGCCGCCCTCGGCCTCGACGATCGACACCGAATCGGGAGATGCCGAACGCAGCGCGATGCGCGCGGCCGGGAAGCCCTGCCCGCGAGGCAGGTAGCGGCCACCCCGCTCTCGCAGGCGTCCCAGCTTCACGAGCCGCGCGGCGTGCTCCTCCCAGCGCGGGCCGAAGGTCTCATCGTCCTCGGGCGTGAGCGGCAGCTCGTAGGCGGCCGCCTCCAGGTGGGCCAGGTGGATCTCCTCGGACTCGTGGTCGAGGATCGCCCGCTCCACCGGCCGCTCGAGGAACTCGGCCGGGTGGCGGCAGAAGAACTGGTCGAGCGCGTCCTCGCCGGCCACGTACATCGCCAGCCCGGGCCGGCGCCGTCCCGCGCGGCCCCACATCTGGCGCAGGCTCGCCACCGTGCCCGGGAAGGTGACGCACACGGCAGCGTCGAGCTCGCCCACGTCGATGCCGAGCTCGAGCGCGTCGGTGGCCACCACGGCGAGCAGCTCCCCCTCCGCAAGGCGGCGCTCGATCTCGCGCCGCTGCATCGGTGTGTAGCCGGCCCGGTAGGGCGCGATCCGCTCGGCGAGGTCCGCCCGTCCGCCGCTCTCGAGCCGCTCCCTGGCGAAGCGCTGGATCAGCTCGACGCCGCGGCGCGACTTGAGGAAGCAGATCGTGCGCACCTCGCGCTCCACGAGCGCGGCGAGCAGGTTGGCGGCCTCGGAGAGCGCGGACGCGCGGCGGCCGAGCCGTTCGTCGACGAGCGGCGGGTTCCACATCGCTATGTTGCGCTCGGCGCGCGGCGCACCGTCGCGGTCAACGAGCGCCACCTCGACTCCGGTCAGGCGCTCGGCAAGCTCGCGCGGGTTGGCGATCGTGGCGCTCGTGAGCAGGAAGCGCGGCTCGGAGCCGTAGGCGCGGGCGAGCCGGCGCAGGCGCCGAAGCACGTTCGCCACGTGCGAGCCGAACACACCGCGGTACACGTGAGCCTCGTCGACCACGACCCAGGCCAGGTTTGCCAGCAGGTCCCCCCACGAGCCGTGGTTGGGCAGCACCCCGACGTGCAGCATGTCCGGATTGGTGAGGATCAGGTTGGAGCGCCCGCGGATCGCCCGGCGCTCCTCGCGCGGGGTGTCGCCGTCATAGATCGCGTGGCGCAGCCAGCGCCCGGCGATCCGCGCGAGCCCCCGCGCCTGGTCCTGGGCGAGCGCCTTGGTCGGGTAGAGGTAGAAGGCCCGCGCGGCCGGGTCGCCCGCGAGCGTGTCGAGCACGGGAAGGTTGAAGGCGAGCGACTTGCCGCTCGCTGTGCCAGTGGTCACGATCGCGTGCCCCGAGCGAGCCGCCTCCAGGGCGTCCCCCTGGTGGGCCCAGAGCGTGCCGATTCCCGCAGCTCGGAGCCCGTCCAGCAGCGCCGGGTGGAGATCGCCGGGGATAGGCTCGGCTACCTCGGCCTGCTCGCGCTCGCGCGAGCTCGCCACGAGCTCCTCGTCGCGGCCCGCGTCCAGCACGGGGTCCCACGGGTAAGAGGGCGCGACGCGGCTCACCGGGTGCCATAGTAGGTCGCGGTGGGCAGCAGGTCCTTCGACCACCGGCACTTCGGCCGCGCCGTGCTCGAGCGCCGCGCGCGCACGGTCTCCGTGTGCGTGCCGACCCTCGACGAGGCGCCCTCCATCGAGCGCACGCTGGCCCCGCTCGTGGCGCTTCGCGACGACGGGCTCGTGGATCAGGTGGCGGTCGTGGACAGCGGCTCGGCCGACGCCACCCGCGAGCTGGCCGCGCGAGCCGGCGCGGAGGTGCACCGCGCGGGCGCGCTGATGCCGGAGACGGGAGCGCTGCTCGGCAAGGGCGACGCGCTGTGGCGCGCGCTCGGTGTGCTGCACGGGGACGTCGTCTGCTTCGTGGATGCCGACTCGGAGGACTTCGGCGAGCACTTCGTGACGGGTCTAGTCGGGCCGCTCCTCGAAGTCCCCGGTGTCCAGTTCGCGAAGGGCTCCTATCGTCGGCCCTTTCGCCTCGGCGAGCGCGTGCTACCAGAGGGCGGAGGCCGCGTGACGGAGCTCACCGCTCGGCCGCTGCTGAACTCCTTCTACCCCGAGCTCGCCGTGTTCGCCCAGCCGCTGGCCGGGGAGATCGCCGCCGACCGCGAGCTCCTGTTCCAGCTGCCATTCGACTGCGACTACGGCGTCGAGATCGGCATGCTGATCGACGTCTGGACTCGGGTGGGGCTCCAGGGGATGGCGGAGGTGGACCTCGGCACTCGGCAGAACCGTCACCGCGAGCTGTCGGAGCTCACGCCGATGGCCGCGACGGTGCTCCAGTCCGTGATGGCGCGGCTGCAAGCCGAGGGAAGGCTGACGGGGCGTACGTCCGGCGTCCGAGTGGTCCAGCGGCCGCCGATGGCCGCGCAGCCCGCGCGCGGCGCCGCCTGACCGTGGCCGTCCGCTGCGTTTACACCGACCTCGACGACACGATGCTCGGGCGGGGCGCGTCCCTCTTCCGGACCGCCGAGGGGGACTTCACGCTGCTGGCAGCCCGGGCGCTCGAGGCCTGCCACCGCGCCGGGGCGGAGGTGGTGATTGTCTCGGGCCGGCGGCGCGCCCAGGTGATGGAGGATGCCCGGCTGATCGGCCAGAGCTCGTACGCCTTCGAGCTGGGAGCGGGCCTCGTGATCGACGGGGAGCTCACGTTCCTGACCGGCGAACTCCAGCCGCGCGACGGGCTCTCCGTGCACCGCCAGATCGCGGACTCGGGCGCCCCCGACCTGCTGCTCGAGCGCTACGGGGGACCGCCGGCGGGCCTCGAGCCGCACGCGCCATGGCACCTCGGCCGCGAGGTGTCCCACCTCTTCAGGGGAAGGCTCGACGCCGCCGAGGCGAACGCGCTGCTCGATGCGGAGGGGCACGGCGGTCTGCGGCTGGTGGACAACGGCCCGGTGGGCAGCGAGCGCTCGGCCTTCCACCTGATCCCGGCCGTGTGCTCGAAGGCGGCGGCTGTGGCGGCGCACATGCGTGCGCGCGGGTACGCGCCCGAGGAATGCATCTGCGTGGGCGACTCGCCGGAGGACCTCGACGTGGCGGAGGTGGTCGGGCGCGGCTTCCTCGTGGCCAACGCGACGGTCGGCGAAGGCGGTGCCCGGGTGAACGTCGAGCGCACCGAGGCGCCGATGAGCGAGGGCTTCTACGAGGCCGTCGTACGCGCGCTGGCAGAGTCGCGCTGACTCGTTGCAGACATTACAATCATCTCCACTCGCGACGGCCTCGCGGCCGTCGCACGGGTGAGGCAGCACGGGCGCTCCCCGCCGGGAGCGCCCGTCGCTTTCCGGCGGCATCCTTACGCTGCCCTGGAGACTCACGATGCATCCGACGGTCCATTCATTCCGCACGACGGTCGACGCGAACGGCGTCACGCTCGGGGTCGAGCACTTCGGCGACGAGACCGCGCCGCTGGTGCTGCTCGCGGGCGGCACGACCATGTTCTCCTGGCCCGGCCCGCTCTGCGAGGCGCTCGCGCGCGGCGGGCGGCATGTCGTGCGGTACGACCTACGCGACTCCGGCGCGTCGACCACCGTCGATCCCGAGGCCCCCGCGTACACGCTGCGCGATCTTGCCGCCGACGCTGCTGGGCTCGCCCGCGAACTCGACGACCGGCCGGCGCACCTGGCGGGCATCGGCGTCGGCGGGATGGTCGCCCAGGTCGCCGCGCTCGACCACCCGGACGCGTTCTCGGCGCTCACGCTCGCCGGGACGCGGCCCGTCGCACCGGGTCGAGTCGACAAGGACCTGCCTGACCATGACCCGGCGGCGATGAAGCGGCTGTTCTCGCGCTCGATGCCCGACTGGTCCGACCGCGCCGCGGTAGCCGAGTTCGCAGCCGGTGGGGCCGAGATCCTCGGCGACGACCCCGCCGCCGCCCGCGCGACCGCCGAAAGCATCTGGGACCGCACGCCGGGCGCGGAGCCCGCGGCCCACCTGGCCAATCAGCTGGGCATGGCGTTCTCCAAGCTCGACTGCAAGCCGCGCTGGCGCGAGCGCCTGTCCGAGCTCGCGATCCCGGCGCTGGTGGTGCACGGTCGCCGCGATCCGTTCTTCCCGGTCGGCAACGGCGAAGCGCTCGCGCGCGAGATCCCCGGTGCGCGGCTGCTCGTGCTCGATGGGGCCGCGAGAGCGATCCCCGATGCGGCCGCCGAAGAGGTCGCGGCGGCGATGCTCGCGCTCTAGGCGGTCAGGGATAGGGTCCGCCCATGGACGAGTTCGCCGAGCAGGTGGTGGAGGCGATCTACGCGGTCGCGGGCCGCCACCCGGGCCGGCGCGCCGCCCATGCGAAGGGAACGCTGATGGCGGGCACCTTCACGCCGTCGGACGCGGGCCTCACCCGCGCCGCGCACATGGGCACGGAGCCGGTGCGGGTCACCGCGCGCTTGTCCAACGGCGGCGGCAACCCAGGCGTGCCGGACTACGCCCGCGAGGGCCGCGGCCTGGCGGTCAAGTTCTATCTGCCGGACGGGTCGAGGACCGACGTGGTGGCGCTCAGCCTGCCGCAGTTCTTCGTCCGCACCCCCGAGGAGTTCCTCGAGTTCACGCGGGCGCGCAAGCCCGATCCGGAGACCGGCCGGCCGGACCTCGCGAAGGTCGGCGCCTTCATCCAGGCGCACCCCGGGGCGCTGCCGGCGATCCAGGCGGCGCTCGGCGCCGAGCCGCCCGAGAGCTACGCCACGGTGGCCTACAACTCGATCCACGCCTTCCACTGGGAGGGCGGGGCGGGCGGGCGCCGCGCCGTCCGCTACCGCTTCGAGCCCGAGGAGGGCGAGCGCACGGTCACCGACGAGCGGGCGCGCGAGCTCGGCGCCGACTACCTCCAGAAGGAGCTGGTGGCGCGCGCCTCGACCGCCTTCCGGATGCTCGTCGTGATCGCCGGCGACGGCGACGATCCGGACGACCCGACCATCGCCTGGCCCGACGACCGCGAGCGGGTGGAAGTCGGCCGGCTCGAGCTCACCGCTCCCGACACGACCCGCGAGCGCGACGGCGACATCCTCGTGTTCGACCCGACCCGGGTGACCGACGGGATCGAGCTCTCCGACGACCCGATCCTGCGCTTCCGGCCGCGGGCCTACTCGGTGTCGGTGGCGCACCGGACGGGCGGGTAGCTAGCCCTCCACCAGCGCCCGGCCGGCCGCCTCGAGCTCGTCCAGGTCGGTGGCCACCGTGACCGAGGCGAGGTCCACGATCCGCTCCTGGAAGGGCTCGAGCGCGCTGTCGCCCACGATCGCGTGGCAGGTCACGCCGCCCTGGCGGCAGCGGGTGGCCAGCTCTCCCACGATCTTGCCCTGGAGCGTCTGGGAGTCGAGGCGGCCCTCGCCGGTCACGACGAAGGCCGACTCCCTCATCGCGGCGTCGAAGCCGATCGTGTCGAGCACGTAGGCGGCGCCCGGCACGAGGTGCGCGCCAAGGGCGCCGTAGAGCCCTCCCGAGAGGCCGCCCGCGGCGCCCGTCATCGGCTCGCCGCGCGGGTCGCGCTCGAAGCTCCGGGCCAGCTCCCCGAGCCGCTCCTCGAGCCGCTCGACTGTCGCCGGGTCGGCGCCCTTCTGGGGGCCGAACACGCTTGGGGCCAGCTCGAAGGGGGTGCGCACGTCGCAGAGCACCTCGAGCTGCGGACGCACGCCGGCCTCGGCGATCGCCTCGAGCGCGCCGGCGCCGCCGTCGGTGGTGGCCGAACCGCCGACCGTCACGAGCACGCGCTCCGCGCCGGCAAGAGCCGCGGCCACGATCAACTCGCCGGTGCCGCGCGTGGACGCGTCCCAGGCGTCGCGTTCGTCTTCGCCCACGAGGCCGAGCCCGCTCGCCTGCGCGGTCTCGACCACGGCCGTGCCGTCGGGCAGCAGCGCATAGCGGGCCTCGATCGGCCGGCCGAGCGGGTCGGGAGCGGTCACCGTGCGCAGCTCGCCGCCGAGCGCCCGCACGAGCGCGTCCATGGTGCCCTCGCCGCCGTCGGCCACCGGCAGCTCCCTCGCGTCGCGCCCGGCGCTCCGCAGGCCGGCCGCGATGGCGCCCGCCACCTCGGGCGCGCTGTAGGTGCCCTTGAACGAGTCGGGTGCGACGAGGACGGGCTGGGTCAAAGCGCCTCGCGGAAGGCCCGCTCGGCCTCCTGGCCGTGCACCGCAAACACGATCCGCTCGAGCGAAGCCGAGGCCTCGCGGGCGGCGCCCACCATGATGCGGGCCGCCTCGTCGAGCGGGAAGCCGCCCACCCCGGTCCCGAACGCCACGAGCGCGAGCGAGCGGCAGCCGAGCTCCTCGGCGCGCTCGATGGTGGCGCGAGTGGCGCGCTCGATGATGTCCGCCGAGGTCGGCCCGCCCAGCTCCATAGTGGCTGCGTGGATCACCCAGCGCGCCGGCATTTCGCCCGCGCTCGTCTCCACCGCCTCGCCCAGGCCGATCGGGCTCTTCTCGTCGGACTCGCGCTGCACCACCGGCCCGCCGGCGCGCGCGATCGCGGCTGCCACGCCGCCCCCGTGCGCCAGGTGGGTGTTTGCGGCGTTCGCGATAGCGTCCACCTCAAGCTTCGTCACGTCGGCCGCGATCACCTCGAGCTCCGCCACGGGCGACATCCTGACGAATGTCGATCTCGGCTGCCGCCGTTCGTCGTTAGGGTGAACGCGGCGAACGGCGCCGCGCGACCGAGAGGAGCACGCATGAGGTACCTGCTCAATATCTACGCGGACGAGAGGGTCTGGACGGACGCCACTCCCGAGCAGCAGATCGCGACGATGGAGGCCTACGGCGCCTTCGGCGAGGAGGCGGGCGACCGGATCGTGGCCGGCGAGGGCCTCGAGCCCACCACCACCGCCACGACCGTACGCGTGCGCGACGGCGAGCGCCTCCTCAGCGACGGGCCGTTCGCGGAGACCAAGGAGCAACTCGGCGGCTTCTACCTGGTGGAGTGCGAGAACCTCGACGAGGCGTTGGCGCTGGCGGCCAAGATCCCGGACGCCGCGACCGGCTGCGTGGAGGTGCGCCCGGTGTTGGACTACGAGGCGCTCGGCGCGCCCGACGAGCAAGGCGCGCGCCAGGGGGCCGCGTCGTAGGCGAAGCCACGGAGGCGGTCGAGCGGCTGTTCCGCCGCGAGTCGGGGCGTGCGGTCGCGACGCTGATTCGCATCCTCGGCGACTTCGACCTCGGCGAGGAGGCGGTGCAGGAGGCGTTCACGGTCGCGCTGGAGCGCTGGCCGCGCGACGGGGTGCCGTCCAGCCCGGGCGCCTGGATCGTTCGGACCGCGCGCAACAGCGCGATCGACCGCCTGCGCCGCGAGCGCCGCCACGCCGACAAGCTGCGCGAGCTCGAGCTCCTGATGCCCGGACCGCCCGACGGGATCGATCTTCCGGACAGCTCGCTGCCGGACGACCGGCTGCGGCTCTTCTTCACCTGCTGCCACCCGGCGCTCTCGACCGAAGCGCAGGTGGCGCTCACGCTGCGACTGCTCGGCGGCCTCTCGACGCCGGAGGTGGCGCGCGCGTTCCTGGCCCGCGAGGCCGCGATGCAGCAGCGGCTGGTGCGGGCCAAGCGCAAGATCCGCGACGCGCGCATCCCGTACGAGGTGCCGGAGGACCACGAGCTCCCGGATCGCCTGGGGGCGGTGCTGGCGGCGCTCTACCTGATCTTCAACGAGGGCTATCTGGCGAGCACGGCGGACACCGTCGTGCGCCGCGAGCTCTGCGACGAGGCGATCCGGCTCACCCGCCTACTGGCGGAGCTGATGCCCGACGAGCCGGAGGTGGCCGGCCTGCTGGCGCTGATGCTGATGCACCACTCGCGGCGCGACGCGCGGCTCGGCCCGGACGGCGAGCTGATGTTGCTCGAGGACCAGGACCGCTCGCGGTGGCAGCGCGCGGAGATCGAGGAGGGGCTCGCGCTCGCGAGGCGAGCCGGCGCGGGCGGCGTCTACGGCCTCCAGGCCGCGATCGCGGCGGAGCACGCCCGAGCGCCGACGGCGGCCGACACCGACTGGGTCCGGATCGCTTTCCGCTACGACCGGCTCGTCGAGCTCACCGCCTCGCCGGTCGTGGAGCTCAACCGCGCCGTGGCGATCGCGATGGCGGAGGGACCGGATGCGGGGCTCCGGGCGATCGACGCGATCGAGGGGGTGGAACGGCTCGACTCCTACCACCTGCTCCACTCCGCCCAGGCCGAGCTGCTGCGCCGGCTGGGCCGCGGGCAGGAGGCGGCCGCCAGCTACACGCGCGCGATCGAGCTGGCCGGCAACCCGGTCGAGCGGCGCTTCCTCGAGCGCCGCCTCGCGGAGCTCGGCCAGCGCGCCGACGCCTCCCCCGACGCATGAACGTCCCGGAGTATCTGCCCTGGCCCATACTCCGGGACGTTCTCGTGGTGTAGCCGCCGCTAGCGCCGCACGCGCACCGAGCGCCGCACCAGGACCGAGCGGTTGCCCGCGCCGTCCGCGGCGCGCAGCCGCAGCCGCACGGCGGGCCTGCGGCCCCCGCGGAGCGCGCGCCGCAGCGCACGCGTGCCGCGCCGCGTGCGCCGAACCTTCAGTCGAACGCGGTGGCGCGCCTGCGCGGTTCGCAGCGCCGCGCGCATCGGAAGCCGCCGGCGCCCGATGGCGAGCGTGCCACCGGCCCGGATGGAGCAGCCCTCGTTGCAGCGCGCGTAGGCGACCGCCCCACGCAGGCGCAGCACGCGCTGGCGGCGCCTCACACTGGTGCGGAGGGTCGGCGCCGTGGTGTCGGCGGCAGGCGTGAGCGGCGGCGCCGCCATCGCGAACCTGCCTGACGGGTCCAGTCGGAGGATCTTCCCCAGCAGCGAGCCGAGGCTCTACGCGTCGCCCTCCGGGTCGCCCTGCGTGCCCCCGTCGCCCGTCGAGAGGTAGAGCATCCCGTCCGGCCCGAACGCGAGCTGGCCGCCGTTGTGGTTCTCGGCCTGACGGTGCGGGACCGTCAGGACCGGCCGGCGCGTGGACAGGTCGGTGCGGTCGGGGGCGCTCGCCGTGCGCACCAGCTCGTCGAGCTGCAGGTCGCCGGCATTGTCGGTGTAGAAGAGGAACACGCGTCCGCTGGTGGAGTAGTCCGGGGCGACCGCCATCGCCAACAGGCCCTGCTCGCCGGTGTCGGCCACGAGATCGGCCATGTCCACGAACAGGCTGCCGTCGAGGTTGCGCACCCGGCCGGGCTTCTCGACCACGAACAGCCGGTCGGGGTCGCCGGGCGGCGCGGCCAGCGCCACGGGCTGGTCGAAGTCGCGCACCTTGTTCGCCGCCAACTGGGGGCCGTTCTGAGCCAGCCGGTAGAGGCCGCCGGCGAGCGACGTCGCGTAGAGGCGGCCGAGGCCATCGGGGCCGATCGCCGAGACGGAGGCGATGTCCGGCCCGTCCGTCTCCGGCGGAGCGGCGCCCGGACCGAGCAGCTTCAGACCGCTGTTGAAGCGGCCGTAGAGGTACCTGCCCTGGAAGCCGGGCAGCGTGGGGTCGTGCACCACGGTGCCGCCGATCACAACGTCCGCGCTGCTCGGGTACTGGAACGCGGGCGGCACGTGGCCGGGCGCGGTGCAGCCGAGCGTCTGGACGGCGGTGCCCGAGAAGCAGTTCCAGCCGAGGTTGGCGCCGGCCTGGAAGGCGCGCGGCAGGAAGGTGATCTCCTCATTGATGCCGCCCACGTCGCCCACGTACATGTCGCCGGTCACGCTGTCGAACGACCAGCGGTACGGGTTGCGCATCCCGTAGGCCCAGATCTCGCCCCGCGCGCCCGGGGTGTTCATGAACGGGTTGCCGGGCGGGATGCCGTAGCCCTGGGCGCCCGCCGGGACCGCATAGGCCAGCAGCGCGAGGCAGGCGGCGGCGAGGCCGAGGCCCCTCCTCACGCCCGCAGCTGGTCGACCAGGCACTCCTCGGGGTCCTTGTCCTCGCGCCAGCGCAGCAGCTTCGCCCCGTGGCGAATCCGCTGTCCGGTGATGTGGTCGAAGGCCACCTCGACCACCAGCTCGGGACGCAGGCCCTCCCAGACGAGCTCCTCGTCCGACTTCCAGCGGCTCGGCTCGCCCGAGCCGCGCTCACCGGTCCGGTAAGGCTCGAGCTTCTCGAGGAGCTCTCGCTTCTGCTTGGCGCGGAAGCTCGAGGTGTGACCGATCACGTGCAGCTCGCCGTCCTCTCCGTACATGCCGAGGATGAGCGAGCCCACTGTGCCCTCCTCCTTGCCGAACCGGAAAGCCGCCACCACGGCGTCCGCGGTGCGCACGCGCTTGATCTTGCGCATCCCCTTGCGCTCGCCCGGCAGGTAGGGCGCGGCCGCCTCCTTGGCGATCACGCCCTCGCCCGTGCCCGCCAGCCACTCGCCGGCGGCGTCGAGGTCCGCGGTCATCGGCGTGAGCTCGACCGGGTCCCGGATGATCTCCGCCAGGCGCTCGCGGCGCTGCTCGTAGGGCAGCTCGAGCAGCAGCTCGTCACCGAGCGAGAGCAGGTCGAACGCCACCAGTTGGGCGGGCGTCTCCTTGCGCAGCCGCTCGACGCGCGAGGCCGCCGGGTGGATGCGCTGCGAGAGCAGGTCGAACTCCTGGATGCCGTCGACGATCACGACCATCTCCCCATCGAGTACGTAGCGCTCGTCCGGCAGGTTCAGCGCCTGCTCCACGATCTCCGGGAAGTAGCGGTTCATCGGCCGGCCGTTGCGGCTCTGCACGTGCACGTCGTCGCCGTCGCGGAACACGATCGCCCGGAAGCCGTCCCACTTCGGCTCGTAGCGCCAGTCCTCGCCCTCGGGCAGCTCCTTGGTCGACTTGGCGAGCTGCGGCTTGACGGGGGGCTCGAGGGGAAGCGCCACGGGCGCGCACGTTAGCGTGATGGGATGACCGTCGAGGAGGCGCGCGGGCTCTGGGAGCCGGCGGGGATCTATCTCAACACCGCGAGCTACGGCCTGCCGCCGCGCCCCGCCTGGGAGGCGCTCCAGGCGGCGCTGGCCGACTGGCGCGGCGGACGCACGAGCTGGGAGCACTGGGGCGAGTCGACCGAGGACGCCCGGGCATCGTTTGCCCGCATGTGCGGCGTGCCGCTCGAGTGGGTGGCGATCGGCGCCAACGCGTCGACGATGGCGGGCCTCTTGGCCGCGGCGCTGCCCGACGGGGCGCGGGTGGTCTCCACGGAGGCCGAGTTCACCTCGGCGCTGTGGCCGTTCATGGTCCAGGGGCGCGGGATCGAGGTCACGCACGTGCTCCCGTCGGACCTGCCGGACGCGATCGACGCGCGCACGGCGGCGGTGACCTTCAGCGCGGTGCAATCGTCGTCGGGGGAGCTGGCCGACCTGGATGCGGTGGCCGGCGCCGCGCGTCACCACGGCGCGCTCTCGCTCGTGGACGCCACCCAGGCGTGCGGCTGGCTCCCGGTCGACGGCAGCCACTTCGACGTCCTCGTCTGCTCCGCCTACAAGTGGCTGCTCTCCCCGCGCGGCGCCGCCTTCATGAGCGCCCGGCCCGAGGTGGCCGAGCGGCTGGTGCCGCACGGCGCCGGCTGGTACGCGGGCGAGGATCCGTACGACTCCTACTACGGGCCGCCGCTGCGGCTGGCCTCCGACGCGCGCCGCCTCGACGTGAGCCCCGCCTGGTTCTCCTGGGTGGGCAGCGCGCCCGCGCTCGAGTTGCTGCTCGACATCGGCATCGAGGCGATCCGCGACCATGACCTCCGGCTCGCCAACCTGTTCCGCGAGGGTCTCGGGCTCGAGCCGGGCGACTCGGCGATCGTGTCGGCGGAGCTGCCCGAGGCGGAGGAGCGCCTGCGCGGCACGCCCGTGATGGCGGCGGCGCGCGCCGGCATGCTGCGCACCTCCTGGCACGTCTACAACACCGAGGACGACGTCGAGCGGGTGCTCGGCTACCTCAGTGGCGCGGCGCCGCCGCGCGGCCAAGGATCCGACGCAGCATGACGTCCGCAAGGCGCGGCGAGATCCCGTTCACGATCCGCAGCAGCCTCACGATCGGAGGGTGGAAGACCTCGCGCCGGTCCGCCTCCACGGCAGCCACCACCGCCTCGCCGAGCGGGCCTGCCGGCGAGCGGCGGTCGGGGTGGTACCAGGCCGGCATGCGCTCCCACTCGTGGTCGTGCAGCGAAGTCTCGATCTCGCCCGGGTAGACGGTGGTCACTGACACGCCGCTGCCGGCGAGCTCGTGACGGAGCGCCTCGGCGAAGCCGCGCTGCGCGGCCTTCGTCCCGTTGTAGACCGCCGCCGCCGGAAAGCCGCGCATGCCGCCGCCCGACGATACGACCACCAGGTGGCCGCGGCCGCGCTCGAGCATGCCCGGCAGCCCGGCCTTGATCGTGTAGAGCGTGCCGCTCCAGTTGACCCGGGTCATCTCGTCGGCCTCCGCGAGCGGCTGCTCGACGAACGGGCGGTAGTGGGTGAGCCCGGCGTTGGCCACGAGCACGTCGACCCGCCCGAGATCGGCGACCGCCCGGGCCACCACTTCGGGGTCGGAGACATCGGCCGCGAGCGCGAGATGATCGTCGCCCGGCAGCTCGGCCGCCAGCCGTTCGAGCGGCTCCACGCGGCGGGCCACGAGGCCGAGCGTGCACCCGCGCGCCGCGAAGGCGCGGGCGATCGCCTCGCCGATCCCGCTCGAGGCGCCGGTCACCAGAACGTGCGTGCCTGGTCCCACCTGCACCTGCCGGAGGATGCCAGCCGCCGGGAGTAGGATGCGGCCATGTCGCAGGAGCAGGTGACCGTCGCCGAGGAGGAGTACCTCCAGATCATGTACTGGCTCCAGGAGGCGGGGCTGCCGATCACCGGCGCGAACATCGCGCGCGCGATGCAGGTCTCGGCCCCGACCGTCCACGAGATGATCGGCCGCCTCGAGGCCGACGGGTACGTCACGCGCGCGTCCGACAAGTCGCTGGCGTTCACCGATTCGGGCAAGGAGCACGCCACCCAGATCGTGCGCCGCCACCGGTTGATCGAGCGCTTCCTCACCGACGTGTTCGACATCCCCTGGGATCAGGTGCACGAGGAGGCCGAGCGGCTCGAGCACTGGATGTCGCCCGTCGTCGAAGAGCGCATGCTGCGCGCGATCGGCGACGCCAAGACCTGCCCGCACGGCCACCCGATCTTCGAGGGCGAGCGCGAGACCGGCGTGCCGCTGGCCGACGTGGAGGAGGGCGCCCAGGTGCGAGTGCTGCGCTTCGAGAACGAGGCCGAGGACCTGCTCCACTACCTGAAGGACACCGGCCTTCATCCGGGCCTCGAGGGCACGCTCGCCCGCGCGGGCGACGATGAGGTGGTGCTCCAGGCGGACAGCAGCTCCCACTCGGTCACGCGCAGCGTTGCCGAAACGGTGTCGGTGGTGGCCGACCCCTCGCCCCCGGCCCGCACCGCCCTGCCGGACCAGCTCGTGCTTGGCCGCGAGCGCTACGGGCGCTGAGCGGAACGCGCATGCCGTCGCCTGCCCGCCCCGCTCAGGGCCCGTCGGGCGCTAGCGCCTCGTCCTCACCCGCAGCGTCCGCACCACCCGGTTGCCGGCCGCGTCGCGTGCCTCTGCTCTGACCGCGAGCGTCGGTGCCCGTCCGGCCGCCAGCGCGCGGCGGATCGCCGCGAGCTGGCTGCGGGTCAGGCGGAGGGCGAGCGTTCGCGTCGAGCCGGCGGGGACGGCCGCGGTCACCGGCCTCACCCGGAGGCGGGGCCGCTTGCCGCTCGCGCTAACCGTCGTCGTGCTGGCCTCGAGCGGGGAGCGGACGCGGACCCGCACCGCCTTCTGCCGCAGCACGCGCTGCAAGCGCGATCCGCCGAGCACGAAGCGGAGCTCTTGGTCCGGAGTTACCACGGGCGCATCACCGCCCTGGGGCTGCGCCGGCTCGGGCTGCAGATCGACGGCTTCGCAGTCGGCGGCGAGCAGGTCGATGCCGAGCCGATCGGCGATCACGCTGTCGGCGCCGTCGCCGCAGCTCGCCTGATCGCCCACGCCGTCGCGCAGCTCGACGAGGTCGGCTCCGCCGCGGGCGTCGATCGCGTCGGCGCCGTCGCCGCCCACGATTCGGTTGGCCGCGGCGTCGCCGGCCAGCGTGTCGGCGAACGGCGAGCCGATCAGGTTCTCGGCCTCGCGCAGCTTGTCGGCGTCGGCGCCCTGGGTGCCGGTCCTCGCCGCCAGGTCCGCGGTCACCGCGCCGGGGGCGGCCGCGTACGTGACGGTGTCGCTTCCCGCGTAGCCGATCAGCTCGTCCGAGCCGCCACGGCCGTCGAGGGTGTCGTCGCCGTTGTCGCCCGAAAGCACGTTGGCGGCGCCGTTCCCCACCAGCGTGTCGGCGAAGTTCGTTCCCAGCACGTTCTCGATCTCCGCGAACGAGCT
Source organism: Thermoleophilaceae bacterium (assembly GCA_035650215.1). Taxonomy (GTDB): domain Bacteria; phylum Actinomycetota; class Thermoleophilia; order Solirubrobacterales; family Thermoleophilaceae; genus JACVRW01. Next base: position 24,853 of record DASRIC010000055.1, on the reverse strand, counting down.
GACGTAGTCGCCGGTATCCTGGGGCCCGGTGAGGCCGAGGTCGACGCTGACGCCGGTGGTAGCGGTACTGAAGCTCGCGTAGTCGCTCCCAGCGCCGCCCACGAAGCGGTTGTTGCCGGTCCCGCCGTTCAGGTTGTCGTCGCCTCCCATGCCCGCAAGGGAGTCGTTGCCCGGGCCGCCGCTGATGCCGTCAAGGCCATCGCTGCCGAACAGCTCGTCGTCACCGGCCTCGCCCTCGAGCACGACCCTTGGTCCCACCAGCGGCGCGCCGGTGCCGTTGCCGCCGTAGGCGCTGATGAGGTCGTTGTCGGTGTCACCGTTCAGCGTCACCCGGTCGAAGCTCCCCATTCCCACCAGGTCCGGGTCGCCGTCGCCGTTCCAGTCGAGCCCGTAGCTACCCGCCGTCCAGGCGGTTCTGCGCGGGGCCTGCTCGGTGACGAGCAGCCTGTCGTCGGTGCCGGCGCCCATGTTGACCACGATTTCGATTTCGTTCTGCCCGGGGGCCTCGGTACTCGTCAAGCCGGGACCGAACGTCGCCGGCTCCAAGACGGTGAGGTTGCTGTTCCCGTCCCCGGGGGTCGGGGTGCTGGGATCGTCCGCGACGTCGACCACCCGGATGACGTCGATGTTGCTGGTCGTGGGAGTCCCTCCTGCACACGTCACCGGCCCCCCTTCGTTGATCGCGATCGTGCCGCCCGCAGTCTGGATCATGGTGCCGCTGCTGGTCGAAGCCATATTCAGGGCGAGCACCCCGTTCGACAGTGAGCAGGTCGTCTCCGCGGCGCTGGCCGCGGCAGCAAACACCAATCCTGCGAGCACGGCGGCCGTCACGGCGGCGGCGCCCGTGAGCAGCGATCGTTGATTCTTGAGCGTTGAAGTCTTCACGGCGATCTCCTCTGGTTCGTGGAAGTCGCCGCCAGTGTCGGCCGGGCGGGTTGGCGAAACCCTGTCCGAACCTTGTCGCGCGGTCAGGAGCGCCGCGCCTGCAGGTCGTAGTAGAGGAACGTCGAGAAGAGCGCCGCGAACGGCGCTGTGACGCTCTCCGCGACGATGGTGCCGGCCAGCGACCAGATCGCCCGGTCGGTGCTGTCGGCTATCGCGCTGAACGGGGCGCTCACGATGAGCGCCGGGATCGCCACCGCCAGGTTCACGACGATCACGAGACCGAGGGTGCGCCACCAGAACCCCTGGACCACGGCGCTCGAGCGCGTGAGCGCCGCCGGGCCGCGCTCGCCGTCGATCACCACCGCCTGCGGCACGAAGAACCAGCGCACCGCCAGGTAGATGCCGGGGATGATCAGGGCGAGGAAGCCGAGCGCGATGCCGAGCGCCGCGAGCACCACGGCGAAGAAGAGCGGCGTGAAGGCCTCGAAGCCCGACACGAGCGCCTCGCGCGCGCCGATCCGCTCGCCCGCGGCCACCGAGCGCAGCGCGTGGATGCAGATCGCCGTGATGAGCGGCGTGACCACCAGGAAGCCCACCACCGTGGGCACGGCCGCCTGCGCGAGCGTCGGCGTGTCGTCGTAGCTCGCGGTGAGCTGCTCCAGCCCGATGCCCTGGACGGCCACGGACGCGGGCACCACGACGGCGGCAGAGAGCGCGATGAACACGCCGAAGTGACCGCCGTACACGCGCAGCGAGTCGCCGAACAGGTCGCTGATGTCCCGCGCGCGCTGGAGGTCGATCACGCAGCGGCCCCGGCCAGCTCGCGGTAGGCATCGGCCACGCGCGCGATGCCCTCCTCGATCTGGTCGGGTGGCACGGCCGAGTAGGCGAGCCGCAGCGAGCTCTCCCCGCCCTCGAGCAGGAAGTCGCTGCCCTTGACGAACACCACCCCGCGCTCCTTGGCGCCCGTCTCTAGCCGCGCGACCTCGCTGCCCTCGGGCAGGTCCACCCAGAGGAAGTAGCCGCCCTCCGGAGTGACGAAGCGCGCGTCGGGCAGGTGGCGGCCGAGGGCGTCGCAGGTGGCGTCCCGGCGCTCGCGGAGCGCCTCCTTGACGGTCGCGATCGAATGCTCGATCGCCCCGGAGTGACAGAACTCGGCCACGATCGCCTGCGCCACCATGTTCGGCGAGATGTAGGTCTCCGTGGCGCGCTTTCGGACGGTCCCGATCAGGTCCGGGGCCCCCACCAGGTAGCCCACGCGGATCCCCGGGCAGACCGTCTTCGAGAACGAGGACGCGTACACGACCCGGCCCTCGCCGGCGTCCAGCTCGAGCATCGTCGGATGCTGCCGGCCCTCGAAGCGCAGCTCCACGTACGGGTCGTCCTCGAAGATCGTGAAGTCGTGGGCGGCGGCCAGCTCGAGCAGCCGCTGGCGCTTCTCGAGTGACAGCGTGCAGCCGGCCGGGTTCTGGAAGTTGGGGATGATGTGCGCGAGGGTGGGCCGCGCGCCGCCGTCGAGCGCGGAGGCCAGCGCCTCGACGTCGATGCCGTCCTCCTCGAGCGGGATAGCGAGGATCTCGGCGCCGAGCTGGCGCAGCGAGAGCAGCGTGCGGTCGTAGGTGGGGGCCTCCACGACCACGACGTCGCCCGGCGCCACGAGCTGCTGGAACAGGAACGCGTCCGCCTGCATCGAACCGTTCGTGGCCACGAGCCGCTCGGGAGCAACCTCATGCTTCTTCGCGAGCCACTCGAGCAGCCGCGGGTAGCCGGCCGACGTGCCGTACGCGAAGGCCCCGCCGGGGTCGTGCCGGAAGGCGCGGTCCGCCGCGGCTCTCAGCTCGTCGACGGCGATGATGTCGAGCGAGGGCGCGCCGCGCGAGAGCGAGATGTTGGTGAGCTCGGCCACGGCGTTCGCCACGATACCGAGGAGTCCCCGAAGTAGGGTGGCCGGATGAAGCGCAGTCAGCTCCTCATCGTGATCGTGGCGGCGCTCGCCGTGGCGGCGGTCGCGCTCGTCGCTTCCGGCGGTGGCGACGGTGGGGACGGGAGCTCGGGCGGCGGCTCAGGCGCGGTGCCCGAGGGCGCGCTTCGCATCCCATTCGCCTACTCGCCCGAGAAGGAGAAGCTCCTCACACCACTGATCCGCCAGTTCAACGAGGAGGACGGCAAGGCGTTCGTGAAGGGCGATGTGGTTTCGAGCGGCGAGGCCGAGACTCGCATTGCACAGGGTCGCTACAAGCCCGTGGTCTGGTCGCCCGCGTCCTCGCTCTGGGGGCGGCTGCTCAACTTCGACGCCGACCGCCCCTACGCGCCCGACGAGAACCCGTCGATCGTGCGCACGCCGCTCGTGATTGCGATGTGGGAGCCGTTCGCGCGGGCGCTCGGCTGGCCGCAGAAGCAGCTCGGCTTCGAGGAGATCATCCAGCTGGCACGCTCGGGCCAGGGGTTCGCCGAGTTCGGGAGGCCCGAGTTCGGCACCTTCAAGCTCGTGCATACCAACCCGGACTTCTCGACGTCGGGGCTGTCGGCGGTGGTGGCCGAGTACTACGCCGCGACCGGCAAGAAGGAGGGCCTGACCGAGGCCGACGTGACGAACGAGAAGGCGCGCGCCGTGGTGCGCGACATCGAGCGCTCGATCGTCCACTACGGCGACACCACGCTCTTCATCGCCGAGCAGATGCGCAAGGAGGGCCCGGGCTACGCCTCCGCGGTCGCGATGGAGGAGGTCACGCTGCTCGACTTCAACAAGAACCGTGGCGGCCAGCCAAAGCTCGTGGCGCTCTATCCGCCCGAGGGCACCTTCTACTCGGACAACCCGTTCATCGTGCTCGACGCGCCCTGGGTCAGCCCCCGCGAGCGCCAGGCCGCCGAGCGCTTCCAGGAGTTCCTCGCGGAGCGCATCGACCCCGAGCTGGCCGCGCGCTTCGGCTTCCGCCCGGCGGACCTCGAGCAGCCGCCGGTGGCGCCCGTATCCAAGGCGAACGGGGTGGATCCGGCTCAGCCCGAGCGGGTGCTCGGCCTGCCCGAGCCGCGGGTGCTCGACACGATCAAGCGCGTCTGGCGCGAGGACCGCAAGCCCGCGAACGTGTTGCTTGTGGTCGACACGTCCGGGTCGATGAACGACGAGAACCGGCTCGTGAACGCCAAGCGGGGGCTCGAGACCTTCTTCCGCGAGGTGGGCCGGCAGGACAGCGTGGGGCTCACGATCTTCTCGGATCAGATCACGCCGCTGATCCCGGTGACCCCGTTCAGCCAGAGCGAGCGCGAGCTGCGCTCGACCGTCCGCGGCCTGATCGCCGACGGCGGCACGGCGGTGTACGACGCCACCATCGACGCGTTCGAGCAGGTCAGGCGCGACGCGAGCCCGGAGCGCATCAACGCGGTGGTGGTGCTCACCGACGGCGAGGACACCGACTCGAGCGCGGACGCGCAGCAGGCGGTGGACGCCGTTCGCGCCCAGGGCGACTCGGACGATCAGGTGAGGGTGTTCACGATCGCCTACAGCGCAGGGGCCGCCGGCGCCGCGGAGGCGCTCGCGGCGATCTCGGAGGCCTCGGGCGGGCAGGCCTACGAGGGCAGCACCGAGGACATCGAGTCGGTCTACCGGAGCATCTCGAGCTTCTTCTGATGGCGGACGAGAGGCGTCCCTACAGCCGCAGCGAGTACAACCGCGCGCTGATCGCGAACGCGCTCACGCAGCCGTTCAACGTGATCCTGCTCGCGGCGATCGTGATCGCCGGCCTGCTGCTGGACGTGCTCCTGCCGGTGCTGGCCGTGGGGATCGTGGTCTACGGGGTCGCGTGCGCGCGCACCTACTTCGACGAGGACGAGGCGAACAAGGTGCTCACACGCGAGAAGGAGAGGCGCCGCCAAGCGATCGACGCCGGCCGGCTCGATCCCGAGAACCTGGCGGAGCCGATCGCCGGCCTCGTGCGCGAGGGCCGGCGGCGTGAGCTGCGCATCCGGGAGGCGATCGAGCGCGCCGAGCTGCCGTACGACGAGGTGTCGACCGAGGTCGACCGCTTCATCCGGGCCATGGAGGACGGCGCGCGCCGTGCGCAGCTGCTCTACGAGGCGCTGGCCGAGACCCCGCCGTCGTGGGTCGAGCAGCGGCTCGCGCAGATCGGCGGCCAGCCGTCGAAGAGGGATCTGAGCTCGGCGCTCGAGAACCAGCTCCTGGTGCTGCACCGCATGGAGGGCCAGCTGCAGCGCTTCTACGACGAGATGGAGCGCGTGCTGGTGGAGCTCGACACCGTACGCGGCAACCTGGTGTCGGTGTCCGCCTCGACCGAGGCCGCCAACCAGCAGCGCCTGGCCGGCGAGGTGCGCGCGCTGCGCGAGGAGGTCGGCGCCGTGGCGGCGGGAATGTCGGAGGCGTACGAGAGCGGCTAGCCCTCGGCGCCGCCAGGCCGGCCGCGAGATGAACGTCCCGGACTATGGGCTATAGGGGGTGGTCAGGGACGTTCATCGCCATGCGGGGTAGATAGGATGCGCGGCCGTTTGGCCGCGGGCGCGGCCGGCGCAACCGACGAAAGACTTCATGGCTCTTCCGAAAGACGTCAAGTTCGTGACCTTCGACTGCTACGGCACGCTGATCGACTGGGAGACCGGCGTGTACGAGGCCTTCCAGAAAGAGGCCGATCGCGACGGCTTCACGATCGATCGCGAGCAGCTCGTGCCCCGCTTCGTGGAGATCCAGCGAGAGATCCAGCGCGGCTCCTACGAGCTGTACGCCGAGGTGCTGCGGCGGACAGCCGTCCGCGTGGCCGGCGAGCTCGGCTGGGAGCTCGAGCCCTCGCGCTCGAACTTCCTTCCCAACAGCGTGCCGCGCTGGCAGCCCTACCGCGAGACCAACGCCCAGCTCGAGCGCTTCTCGAAGAAGTACGAGGTGGGAATCCTCTCCAACATCGACGACAAGCTCCTCGGCGCGACCCGTCGCCATTTCCGCACCGACTTCGACCTGGTGGTCACCGCCCAGCAGGTGCGCAGCTACAAGCCCGATCCGGCGCACTTCAAGGAGTGCGCACGCCGGATCGAGGGCATGAAGAGGAACTGGGTCCACATCGCATCCGGGTATCCCACCGACGTGGAGCCGTGCCTCCAGTCGAAGATCCCCGTGATCTGGGTCAACCGTCACGGCGAGCAGGCCGCCGGGAAGAAGCCGGACGCCGATGTCAAGAGCTTCCGCGAGGCGGGCAAGCTGCTGAAGGCCGCGTAGCCCGCGTGCGGGCCGTCTCGCTCAGCAAGGACGCCCTCTTAGTAACCAGCGCGTTCTGGCAGACGAACGCGGTGGCCCTCCGGGCCGGCGGCGAGGGGGTGCTCATCGACTCTCCCTACCTGCCGGACGAGCTCGACGCCCTGCCGGGGCTGCTCGCGCGCGCCGGCTTCGAGCCCGACGGGCTCCTCGCCACCCACGCGGACTTCGACCACGTGCTCGGCCGGCTCGCGTTTCCCGGCCTGACGCTCGGCATGGGCGAGTCGTCGGTCGAGCGCATGCGTACCGCGCCGGGGGAGACCCAGCGCGGGCTGCGCGCGTACGACGGCGCGTTCTACATCGAGCGCCCGTCGCCACTGGCGCTCGGGCAGGTGCAGGCGCTGCCGGTACCGGGCCGGATCGACCTCGGGAGCGGCGACGGCCAGATCGAGCTCGAGCTCCATCCGGCCGAGGGGCACACGCCGGACGGCATGGCGATCCTCGCCCGCTCGCACGGGCTGCTGGTGGTTGGCGACTACGTCTCGTCGGTCGAGATCCCGTGGATCTCGGAGGGCGGAGGGCTCGAGGACTACCGCGCCACGCTCGCGCGGCTCACGCCGCTGGTCGGCGACGCGGCCACGATCGTGCCCGGGCACGGCCCGGCGCACGGCTCGGAAGGGGCGCTGCGGCTGATCGAGGAGGACCTCGCCTACCTCGATCGGCTCGAGGCCGGCGACGAGCGGCCGAAGCTGCCCGACGGCCGCGACTCGAGCGCCCAGCGCAAGATCCACCGCGAGAACCTCACGCGGATCTGAGAGCCCGCCGCGCTCAACGCACGACGACGAGCTTGCGCTCCGGAGACTGCACCGCCTCGGCGGCGTCGTCCCAGGCCACCACGTTGCTCGTAACGAGCTGCGGGCGCAGCCTCCCCTCCGCCACGAGCTCGAGGATCCTCGGTATCGCGGGCCGCGCCTGCGCGCGCCCGATGTGGAAGTGCACGCCGCTCGTGTACATCTCGAGCAGCGGCAGGGCCGTTTCGGGCTCGAACAGGATGCCGGTGCTGGTGCAGTCGCCGCCGGGCTCGGTCGAGCGCAGCGCGCAGGAGAGGCTCTCCCGGGTGGCGCCGGCGTCGACCGTGATCGGGAAGGGATCCAGCCGCTCCGGCGGCTCGCTGTCTCGCACGTGCGCGCCGAGCTGTTCGGCGACCTCGAGCCGATCGGGGTCCGTGTCGAGGTAGGTCACACGCTCGGAGCCGAGTGCCAGCGCGGCGTCGACCGCGTAGAGGCCGATGCTCGGCCCGCCGCCGCCCATCACCAGCACCGGCGCCCCGGGCCGGCGCTCGAGTGGGGCCGCCACCGTGCGCCAGCCGTCGGGGATGTTGTCGCTGGCGCTCGCCACGGTGGCCGGCTCGACCCTCGCGGGCACCTCGACCAGCATGTGGTCGGCGAACGGCACCCGCACGAGGTCCGAGAGCGCGCCGCCCCAGTCCCCGCCGAACTGCCCGAAGCCGAACGTCGACATCTTCGGCACGGTCAGGCAGTCGCCCGTCTGGCCGCGGGCGCAGCGCTCGCACTCGCCGCACGAGATCTGGAAGGGCACCACCACGCGCGCGCCGGACTCGATCTCGGTCATGTCCCCCGTGGCCACGACCTCGGCCACGAACTCGTGACCGAGCGCGATCGGCGTGGGGAACGGCGCCTGACCGCGGATGATCGGCAGGTCGAGGTCGCAGAGCGCCGTCGCCAGCGGGCGCACGAGCGCGTCGTTCGCCTCGCGCAGGAGCGGGTCGGGCACGTCGAGCCATTCCACCCGTCGGTCTTCGGTCAGCGTGAGCTGTCGCATCGAGGCCCGCGGTCCTACTTGATGACCGCGATCCTGTCGCCGGTCGAGATCGCGCCGCCCTCCGCCACGCCGAGCTCCTCGACCGTGCCGGCGCTCGGGGCGGTGATCTCGTTCTCCATCTTCATGGCCTCGATCACGCACACGAGCGCGCCTTCCTCCACCTCTGCGCCCTGCTCCACGACCACCTTGAGCACGGTGCCCTGGAGCGGTGAGATCAGCTCGCCGGGCGCGCCGCCGCCGCCGCCTTCCTTCTTCTCGCGACGGGGGGCCTTGCGCGTGGTGGGCGCCGCGCCGTTGGGCGCCGCGGCGTCGCCGATCACCTTGACGTCGAAGCGGCGGCCGGAGACCTCGACCGCGTAGTCGCGCTCGACCTTCTCGGCCTGCTCCTCGTCCTCCGCCGGCTTCTCCGCTGTGGGGTAGGCGAGCTCCTTCAGCCAATCCCTGTCCTCCACGAGGTCGCGGCAGGTCTCCCCGCGCGCCCACTGCTCGGTGGCGAGCAGCGCCCGATGGAAGGGGATCAGTGTCTTCAGGTCGCCGATCTCGTACTCGCCGAGCGCGCGCAGCATGCGCCGGGTGGAGGCCGCCCGGTCCACGTCCCAGACGATCAGCTTGGCGATCATCGGGTCGTACAGCGGGAGCACCTCGTAGCCCTCCTCGGCGCCCGAGTCCACGCGCACGAACGGGCCGGCCGGCTCGCGGTAGGAGCCCACGCGCCCGGGAGCCGGGGCGAACCTCTTGGAGGCGTCCTCTGCGTTGATGCGGCACTCGATCGCGTGCCCGCGGAGCTGCACGTCCTCCTGGGCGTAGCCGAGCGGCTCGCCGGCGGCGATCTTGATCTGCTCGCGCACGATGTCGATGCCGGTGACCATCTCGGTCACGCAGTGCTCCACCTGCACGCGCGTGTTCATCTCGAGGAAGAAGTACTCGCCGTCCTGGAGCAGCCCCTCGACCGTGCCCGCGGAGCGGTAGCCCACGGCGCGCGCGGCCTCGGTCCCGATCTTGCCGATGCGCTCGCGCAGCTCCGGATCGACCGCCGGCGCGGGCGACTCCTCTATCAGCTTCTGGTGGCGGCGCTGGACCGAGCAGTCGCGCTCGAAGAGGTGGATCACGTCGCCGTGCGAGTCCGCGAGCACCTGCACCTCGACGTGCCGCGGGTCCGGCAGGTAGCGCTCCACGTACACCGTGGCGTCCGAGAAGAACTTCTCGCCCTCGCGCGCGGCGCCCTCGAAGGCGGCCTCCAGCTCGTCCTCGGACTGCGCGACCCGGAAGCCCTTGCCGCCACCGCCGCCGGCCGCCTTGATGGCCACGGGGTAGCCCACCGACTCGTCGATGATCGTGCGAGCGTCTTCCACGGTCGCCACCGGGTCGGTTGTGCCCGGCACGATCGGCACGCCGGCGTCGCGCATGATCTCGCGCGCCGCGGTCTTCGAGCCCATCGCCTCGATCGCGCTCGCGGGAGGGCCGATGAAGACGATGCCCGCCTCCTCGCAGGCCTTCGCGAAGCCGGCGTTCTCGGCCAGGAAGCCGTAGCCCGGATGGATCGCCTCGGCGCCCGACTGGCGGGCCACTTCGATGATCTTCTCGACCACCAGGTAGCTCTCGTTGGCGGGCCCCGGGCCGAGCAGGTAGGCCTCGCCCGCGCGGCGGGCGTGGGGAGCATCGCGGTCCGGCTCCGAGTACACCGCCACGCTCTCGATGCCGAGCTCCTCCAGCGTGCGCATCACCCGGATGGCGATCTCGCCGCGGTTGGCGACTAGGACCTTCTCGAACATGAGGGGCGGGGAGGTTATCGACGCAGGCATAATCGAGGCGTGCGTCGCACGTTCCTGGTCCTCGCCTGCGTGACGGCCGCGCTCACCGCGTTCGCGCCGGCCGCCGAGGCGGGGCTCCGCTTCCGGAGCTGCAACGGTGTGGGGTGCGCCCGGCTCAGCGTGCCGCTCGACCGGTCCGGCAGCCAGCCCGGCCGCTTGTCGCTGTACGTCGAGCGCCGGCGGGCGGCCGGCGCACCGCACCGCGGCGTCGCGCTGCTGCTCGCGGGCGGACCGGGGCAGCCGGGCACCACCGCCTTCGGCGGTCCGCCCTCGCCGGCCAGCTACCGGGACTTCGCCCGGCTGCTGCCGGGCTACGACATCGTGGCCTTCGACCAGCGCGGCACCGGGAGCTCCGGCCTGCTGCGCTGCCCGTCACTCGAGGGGGCGAGCCTGATCGACGCCGGCGCCGAGGCCGCCGACTGCGCCCGCCGGCTGGGCTCGAGGCGCGGCCTCTACCGCACGGTCGACAGCGTGGAGGACATCGAGACGCTGCGCGCCGCGCTCGGCGCCCGCCGGCTGACGCTCATCGGGGTGTCCTACGGCACGTTCGTCGCCCAGGCGTACGCCGCCCGCTACCCGACCCGGGTCGGCCGCCTGGTGCTCGACTCGGTACTCGATCCGGCCGGCTGGGACCCGTTCTACCGCGACATGTTCACAGCGATCCCGCGGGTGCTGCGCTCGGTGTGCCGCTCGCGCTGCCGCCGCTTCACGCCCGACCCGGTGACGGACACCGAGAGGCTCGTGGCGCGGCTTGCCGAGGCCCCGCTCCGGGGCCGCGTGGCGCTGCCGGACGGTCGCGTGCGCCCCGCGCGCCTTACCCGCGAAGAGCTCTTCTTCACCCTCGTGGCGGGCGATCTCGACGACGTTTCGCGCGCCGCCTATCCGGCCGCCGTGGTGTCGGCGCTGCGGGGCGACCCGGCACCAATCCTGCGCCTGCGCCGCCGCGCCATCGTGAGCGAGAGCAGCGGCACGCCGCGCGAGTTCAGCTCGGGCCTCTACGCGGCAACGGTGTGCGAGGAGACGCGCTTCCCCTGGACGCGCTTCTCCGCGCCCCAGGCGCGCCTCGGTTCGATCGCCGATGCCGTGTCGCTGATCCCGCCGGCGGCGCTTCGCCCCTTCGACGCCTTCACGGCGGCGGCCAACGACTTCATCCGCATGTGCCGCCGCTGGCCGGAGGCCGCGCCCGCGCCCGAGCCGCTCCCGGGGCCGCTGCCGGACGTGCCCGTCCTGATGCTCGAGGGCGAGTTCGACGTGCGCACCTCGATCGAGTCGGCGGGCCGCGCGGACGCGCTCTGGCCGCGCGCGCAGGTCCTCGTGGCGCCGAACACCGGCCACTCGACGCTCAGCGCGGACGTGACCGGCTGCACCGTGAGGGCGATGCGCGGCTTCCTCCTCGGGCGCCAGGTGCGCCCCAGCTGTCCGCGCACGCGCACGCTGTTCCCGCCGGGCGGGCCGCTGCCGGCCTCGCTCGGTGAGGCGCCGCGAAGAGGGCCCGCCGGGGCGCGCGGCCGCGTGATCGGCGCCGTGGAGCTCACGCTGCTCGACGTAGCCGAGGACTTCCTGGCAGCGTTCGGTCCAGCGCGCGGCGCCGGGCTGCGCGGCGGGCGCTGGAACTGGACGGGCGTGCCGCTGGTCCTCGACCGGGTCGAGCTTGTGCCGGGTGTGCGGCTGACCGGGCGGATCAGGCGCTTCGGCCAGGCCAGCCAGCGCGGCACGCTGCGCATATCCGGGCCGGGCGGACCGAACGGGCGCATCCGGCTGGCGGGCAACCGGGTGACCGGCCGCCTCGGCGGCCGCCGCGTGCGCGGCACGATCCGGATCGGGATCCTGAGCGGGGCGAGCGCGGCCGCTCAGCCGGCCCGCAGCCCCGCGAAGAACGTGGCCATCATGGTCGGGTAGAGCTCGTCCGGCACCGCCTCCGGCTCGAGCAGCCGCTCGAGGCCGATGCCGTTGGCCATCGCGAACGTCATCGTGGCCACCTGGTCCGGGGGCACCGAGGGCTCGATGCCGAGCTCCCGGGCGCGACGCTCGAGCAGTTCGGCGATGCGTTCCCGAAGGGCGCGGTAGCGCGCAACGAGCTCACGCCGGAAGCCCTCGTTGCGAGAGGCGTATACGGCGAACTCGAAGAACAGGCGCTCCCACTCGGGCTCGGCCTCGATCGCGGCGATGAAGTCCCTGGCGGCCCGGCGGGCCTGCTCCTCGGGAGGCGCGTCCACGGCCAGCACACGATCGAGCTCGGCGAGGCGATCGGCGAAGCGCGCGTCCAGCATCGCGAGGAAGAGGTCCTCCTTGCCGGCGAAGTTCGCGTACACGGCGCCCTTGGTGTAGCCCGCCTCCTCGGCAACCTCGTCGAGGGAGGCTCCCTCGAGGCCGCGGCGCGCGGCCACTCGCGCGGCGGAGCTCATCAGCCGGGCGCGGGTGTGCTCCTGGCGCTCCTTGCGCGTCAGGCGCGGCTCGGCCATCAGGCGGCCAGGGGCGCCGCGCCGCGTCCGGCCGGCCGGCGGGCCCTCGCCACGATCTCGCCGCCGCGGGCGGGCACGAGGAGGATCCCGCGCCGGTTGATGCGCTCGGGCGGCCCCCCGGCCCTCCGCAGCTCGAGCCGGCGGGCCACCGCCTGCAGCACGATCCGCATCTCGAGCTGGGCGAAGCTCGCGCCCAGGCAGCGGCGCACGCCGCCCCCGAACGGGATCCACGTGTAGGTGCCGCCCTGCCCTTCGAGGAAGCGCTCGGGGCGGAAGCGCAGCGGCTCCGGATAGATGTCCGCGCGGCGGTGCAGCAGGTAGATGCACGGTGCTACGGCCGAGCCGGCCGGCAGCGTGCGGCCGCCGATCTCCATCGACTCGGCGAGTCTGCGCACCACGATCCCGACGGGCGGCCGCAGCCGCAGCGTCTCCTTGACCACCGCGTCGGCGTACTTGTCGTCCTCGCCGAGCCGCTCGAGGATCCCGGGGTGGCGCACAAGCCGCTCGAGCGCCCAAGCCACCCCGGTGGCGGTGGTCTCGTGGCCCGCGATCAGCAGCGTCATGAGCTCGTCGCGCAGTTCGGTGTCGGACATGGCGCTGCCGTCGTCGTGCTCCGCCTGGAGGAGCAGGGACATGATGTCGTCGCGCTCCGCAAGGTCGCCCGCGCGGCGGCGCTCGCGGATCTCGTCGTAGATCAGCTCGTCGGAGGGCTCGAGCATGCGCCGGAACAGGCGCAGCCGCGCGGTGCGATGGGGGCCCAGCGCGGCCAGCAGGGCCATCCGGCGGGGATCGGTGGCCCAGCCGATGATCTCGCTGAGCGCGGCGCCCAGCCGGGCCTTGCGCTCCTCGTCCTGCACGCCGAAGACCGTGCGCATGATCACCTCGAGGGTGAGCGCCTGCATGCGCGGCAGCGTGCGGAACGGCTCGCCGAGCGGCCAGCGTTCTATCTCCGCCTCGGCCACCTGCTCCATCGCGTCCGCGTAGCCGCGCAGCCGCTCGCCGTGGAAGGGCGGCAGCATCAGCTTGCGCTGGCGCATGTGCGCGGCCTCGTCGAGCAGCAGCACCGAGTTGCTGCCCACCACCGGCAGCAGGATCACTGCCGCCTCGCCGGCGTGCAGCAGCCGCGGGTCGCCGGTGAAGACCTGTTTGATCGCGTCCGGGTCGGTGATGAACACCCAGGTGCCCTCGTGGGCGACCTTGAGCGTGAACGACTCCCCGTAGCGGCGCCGGCAGTCCTCCATGTAGGCCGAGGGGCGCACGAGCCAGCGCGCGGTCTGCAGTGCGCGCGGCGCGCTCGGGCCGGGCGGCAGGCTCGCGGTATTCACATACCAGACGGTATCGGGGTACCGCTCGGTATGCAACCCGGGACTCGCTCACAGCCGCGTCGGGACTCGTCGGTAGTGCGAGCGACGTCAATATTGAACGTCGATCGCACGACCATCGGGAAGCTACGCCAGCTCGCGGCCCACGAGCCCCGCGTGCGCGGCCACCTCGGACGCGAACTCGGCGAAGTCGCGGGCGTAGAGCTGCTGCGGCCCGTCGCACAGCGCCGCCTCGGGGTCGTCGGCCACCTCGACGATGATGCCGTCCGCGCCCACGGCCGCCGCCGCTCGCGAGAGCGGGCCCACCAGGCGCCGGTCGCCGGAGGCGTGTGAGGGATCCACGATCACGGGCAGATGGGTGTGGAGCTTGAGCCAGGGCACCGCGCCGAGGTCGAGCGTGAAGCGCATCGCCCGCTCGAAGGTGCGGATGCCGCGCTCGCACAGGATCACGCGCTCGTTGCCCTCCTTGAGCACATAGTCCGCCGCCTGCAGGAGCTCGTCGAGCGTCGAGGAGAGGCCGCGCTTGAGCAGCACGGGCTTGCCCATCTTGCCCACCACCTCGAGCAGGCCGTAGTTCTGCATGTTGCGCTCGCCCACCTGAATCACGTCCACCGCGTCGGCGAACAGGTCGGCGTGCTCGGTCGAGGTCAGCTCGCTCACCACCGGCAGGCCGGTCTCCTCGCGCACCGAGCGCAGGATCGAGAGGGCCTCGCCACCCAGCCCCTGGAACGAGAACGGCGAGGTGCGCGGCTTGAAGGCGCCGCCGCGCAGCATCGAGGCGCCGCCGGCCGCCACCGCCCGCGCGACCGTGAGCGTCTGCTCCGGCGTCTCGACCGTGCAGGGGCCCGCGATCAGGCAGAACGTGCCGCCGCCGCCCACCACCCGCCCGTCGACGGCGAAGCTCGTGGACGCGTGGTGGGAGAGCTCGCTCGAGGCCAGCTTGTAGGGCCGCGAGATCGGGATCACCTGGTCGACCCCGGGCAGCCCCTCGAGGCCGAGCTCGCGCACGCCCTCGGGATCCCCGATCGCGCCGATCGCCGTGGTCAGCTCGCCCGGCATGACCTTCGCGTGCACGCCGCGGGCCTCGAGCTTGGCCACCACCGCGTCGATCTGCGCGGGCGTGGCCTCGGGTGTCATCACGACCATCATGGGCTCGCAGCAGTGGGTTCCGGCCGCGCGGCGGCGGCAGCGGCTGCCCTGGTCTCGCGCGCGCGCCGGGCCCGCACCATCGTCACGATCAACAGGATCACCACGCCGAGCGGGAACGGGATCAGCACCCAGGTGGGGATCCCAAGGCCGGCCTTGATGAGGAGCGCGAGGCCCGCGCCGATCAGCACGAGCGCGAGCGTGGTGCGCAGCACGGCGGGCTCCACCCGTACCGACCAGTGGCTGCCGAGCCACACGCCGGGGATCGACCCGACAAGGATGTTGAGAGCGAGGCCGAAGTCCACGTTGCCCGCCACAATGTGGGCCATGCCGGCTGCCCAGAGCAGGATCGCCGCGTGGAAGACGTCGGTGCCGACCACGCGCGTGGGCGTGAGCCGGAACAGCAGGATCAGCCCGACGGCGATCAGCGCGCCGCTGCCGGCCGAGGTGATGCCGAGCACGAAGCCCACGCACATGCCGAGCACCACGGCCGCCACCTTGTGCCGCGTCTCCAGCTCGATGGTGTCGCGCTCGCGCTCGTGCATCGACTTGAGGAAGGCGCGCACGAGCGTGGCCGCTCCCGTGAGGAGCAGCGCGCAGGCGAGGATGGTGAGCAGCAGGTCGTCGAAGTCGCGCCCCGCCGCGTCCTCGATCAGGCCCAGAACGTACACGCCGCCCACCGCCGCGGGCACCGAGCCGATCGCCATCCAGCTCGAGAGCCGGAGGTCGACGGTCTTCTGCGTCCAGTGCTTGTAGCCCCCGACCGTCTTCGTCACGGCCGCGTAGGCGAGGTCGGTTCCGATCGCCGTCACAGGCGTGACGCCGAACACGAGGATCAGCATCGGCGTCATCAGCGAGCCGCCGCCGATGCCCGTCATTCCAACCAGGATGCCGACCCCGAGGCCGAAGCCTATGAGGGCGATGTCCATCGCCGGGAGCCTAGAGCGACAACCGCTAGAGGACCATGCCCGCACCGACCGTGTCATTCGTCGACTCGTCGATGAGGATGAAGCTGCCGGTTGCACGATTGCGCCGGTACTCGTCGACGAACAGCGGCGAGGACAGCCGCAGCCGCAGCCGGCCGATCTCGTTGAGGCCGAGGCCGGCGGCCGCCTCGTCGCGGTGCAGGGTGTTCACGTCGATCCGGTAGCGCAGCTCGTCCGCCTTGGCGAGCACCGTGCGGGTGGTGTGCTTGATGCGGAAGCGGCCCGACGCCTCGAGCGGCCGCTCGGCCATCCAGCAGACCATCGCCTCCACCTCGCGCGCCTCGACGGGCCGGTTTTGCGGGCGGCAGATCATGTCGCCGCGGGACACGTCCACGTCGTCCTCCAGTCGGAGCGTGACCGACTGCGGCGGGAACGCCTCGTCCTGCGGGCCGTCGTACGTGTCGATGCCCGCGATCCGCGACTCGATGCCGGAGGGCAGCACGATCACCTCGTCACCGACGCGGAAGACCCCGGAGGCCACCTCGCCGGCGTAGCCGCGGTAGTCGTGGTGCTCGTCGTTCATCGGCCGGACCACCCACTGGACCGGGAAGCGCGCGTCCTGGAGGTTGCGGTCGGAGGCCACGTGCACGTGCTCGAGGTGGTAGAGCAGCGACGGGCCCTCGTACCAGGCCATGCGCTCCGAGCGCTCGACCACGTTGTCGCCGTGGAGGGCCGAGATCGGGATGAAGGTCACGTCCTGGATGTCGAGCTTGGCCGCCCAGCCGGCGAACTCGCTCGAGATCGACTCGAACACCTCCTGGTCCCAGTCGACCAGGTCCATCTTGTTCACGCACACCACGAGGTGCGGGATGCGCAGCAGGGACGCGATGAAGGAGTGGCGGCGCGACTGCTCGACAACGCCCTTGCGCGCGTCGATCAGGATCAGCGCGAGGTCGGCGGTGGAGGCGCCCGTGACCATGTTGCGCGTGTACTGCTCGTGGCCGGGCGTGTCGGCGATGATGAACTTGCGCCGCGGGGTGTGGAAGTAGCGGTAGGCCACGTCGATCGTGATGCCCTGCTCGCGCTCGGCGCGCAGCCCGTCCGTGAGCAGGGCGAGGTTCACGTAGCCGTCGCCGCGCTGCTCGGAGGTGCGCTCCACGTGCTCGAGCTGGTCCTCGAAGATCGACTTTGTGTCGAACAGCAGGCGGCCGATAAGGGTCGACTTGCCGTCGTCGACCGAGCCGGCCGTGGCGAAGCGCACGAGCTCGGACGCGCGCGTAGCCAGCGGCCGCCCGTTGGTGGCGGCCCCCGGGGGTACCACTAGAAGTAGCCCTCCTTCTTTCGGTCCTCCATCGCGGCCTCGGAGATCCGGTCGTCGGCACGCGTCTCGCCGCGCTCGGTGATCCGGGTGGCGGCGATCTCGGCCACAACCTCCTCGAGCGTCGACGCCTTCGAGCGCACCGCGCCCGTGCAGCTCATGTCGCCCACGGTCCGGAAGCGCACCGACTCCTGGAAGGGCTTCTCCTTCGGCAGCAGCTCGATGAAGTCCGAGGTGGCGTACAGCATCCCGTCGCGGCTGAACACCTCGCGCTCGTGGGCGAAGTAGATCGAGGGCAGCGCGATCTTCTCCTCGTTGATGTACTGCCACACGTCGAGCTCGGTCCAGTTCGAGAGCGGAAACACGCGCACGTGCTCACCGCGCTTGACGAAGCCGTTGTAGAGGTTCCAGAGCTCGGGGCGCTGGCCCTTGGGATCCCACTGGCCGAAGTCGTCGCGGAACGAGAGGATGCGCTCCTTCGCGCGGGCGCGCTCCTCGTCGCGGCGGGCGCCGCCGAACGCCGCCTTGAAGCCGTGCTCCTCGATCGCGTCGAGCAGGGTCACCGACTGGAGCCGGTTGCGCGAGGCGCGCGGGCCGGTCTCGTCGGTCACGCGCCCGTTGTCGATCGAGTCCTGCACCGAGGCCACGATCAGCCGCGCTCCCACCTCCGCGATCATCTGGTCGCGGTACGCGATGACCTCGGGGAAGTTGTGGCCCGTGTCGACGTGCATCACGGGGAACGGCAGCGCGCCCGGCCAGAACGCCTTGCGCGCGAGATGGAGCAGCACGGCGGAGTCCTTGCCGCCCGAGAAGAGCACGACGCCGCGTTCGAGCTCGGCGGCAACCTCACGGATCACGTGGATGGCCTCGGACTCGAGGGCCCGTAGGTGAGGGATCTCGTAGCTCATCTCGTCGCGCCGCAGGATACGCGGCGATGCAGTCACGGTCATGGCGATGGGGTCAAACGTGCAATCCGCACTCGGTCTTCTCCTGCCCGGCCCAGCGGCCTTCGCGACCGGAGCCCGGCAGGGTGCAGGGGGCGCAGCCGATCGACTCGTACCCCCGGTCGTGGAGGGGATGGTAGGGCAGATCGCGATCGTGCACGTAGCGCCAGACGTCCTTGTCCGTCCACTCGGCGAGCGGATTGAACTTCCATACCCCGCGCGCCGAGTCCCGTTCCACGCTCTCGGCGGCCGCTCGCGTGGGCGACTGCTCGCGCCGGATTCCCGTGATCCAGGCGTCCACGCCGGCGAGCGCCTCCGCGAGCGCGTCGACCTTGCGCGCGCCGCAGCAGCTCGTCGCGCTCCAGGGGGTGCCGTTCGGCGGCGTGGCGTCCACAACCTCGACACGCAGCCCGTAACGGTCCTCGACCTTGCGCCAGACCTCGTAGGTCTCCGGGAAGAGCACCCCCGTGTCGATCGTGAACACCCGCGCGGTCGGGTCGAGCTCCATCAGCATGTCGATCAGGACCGTCTCCTCCTTCTGGAAGGAGCAGGCCGTTAGGAGGCTGGGGTGGTGGCGCTCGAGTGCCAGCTGGACCGTCGTAAGGGCATCCGCCTCTACACCGCGCATTCGCCCTCGCCCCTGATCACCTGGAAGGGCTCCTTGCGCTGCCAGTCGATGAAGTGGGCCATGTTCTCGAGGCTGAACTCGATCGGCAGGGCCAGCTCGCGCACCTCGTCCTCGAAGCGCACGGAGCCGACGCGCTCGGCGAAGGCGTTGAACGCCTCGCCCTCCTCGCGCTCGGCCTCGTACATCCGGAGCCAGCGCTCAACGGCCTCTGGCACCCGCTTGGCGGCCAGGCGGACCTTCAGCCGCGTGCCGTAGAGCACCTCGCCGCCTTCGTAGTTGCCCCCGATGTGGGCCACGTAGGCGGGGATCGTGTGCTCGCCGACCTTGATCGAGGCGCCGTAGAAGCCGATGTTGGCGATGTGGTGCTGGCTGCAGCCGTTCGGGCAGCCGGACATCTTGATGTGCACCTGCCGCGTGAGCGGGTCGGTGATGTCCATCGCCTCCACGCGCTCGCGCACGGCGTGGTTGAGCCCCATCGAGCTCGTGATGCCGAGCTTGCACGAGTCGGTGCCCGGGCAGCTCACCACGTCGTTCACCTGCTGGGCGCCGGGGTCGCCGAGCCCGAGCTCGGAGAGCGCGCGCCACACCTCGTAGACGGTCTCGTTGCGCACCCATCGCAGCACGAGGTTCTGGCCCACGGTGGTGCGGGCGTAGCCGCCCGAGTAGTCGCGCATCACCTGAGCGAGGCCGCGGAACTGCTCGGGCGTGAGGTCGCCGCGGATCACCTTGATCTCGACGGTCGAGAAGCCCGCCTGGCGTTGGGCTTGGACGTTGCTCGCCCGCCAGCGCTCGAACGGCGCGCCGTCGCCGTTGGGGCTCGCGTAGGTGAGGGGCAGGGCCGGGGCGCCGGCCTCCTCGTCGTCCACGAACAGGAGCGGCCCGGGGTCGAAGTCGCGCTCGTCCACCCAGTCGCCCTCGAGCTCCTCGTCGACCTGGCGGCGCAGCTCCTCGATGCCGAACTTGTCGACGAACACCTTGATGCGGGCGCGTGCGCGGTTCTTTCGCAGCCAGTCCTGGCGGTCGAAGATGCGCAGCACGGCCTCGGTGACCTTCAGGTACTCGCCGTCGTCGGCCGCCACGAACTCGGACAGCGTGGGGGCCACGCGCGGCATGATCGACGTGCCGCCGCCCACGCGCAGCTCGAAGCCCTTCACGCCGTCTCGGATGCGCGGGATGAAGGCCACGTCGTGAATGCCCGTGATCGCCCGGTCCTCGTCCGTTGCGGTGAACGCCGTCTTGACCTTGCGCGGCATCAGCTGCGTGGTGGGGTGGCGCACGAAGTAGCGCACGTAGGCGCCCACGTACGGGGTGGGGTCGAACAGCTCGTCCTCGCACACGCCCGCCCAGGGATCGCCGGTCACGTTGCGAACGGTGTTGCCGCAGCCCTCGCGGCTCGACAGCCCGGAGTCGGACAGCTCGCGGATCGCGGCGGCCGCGTCGCGCAGCGGGATGTGATGGAGCTGCACGTTCTGGCGCGTGGTGATGTGGCCCTTGTTGAGGGGCGCGTAGCGCTCGACCACGTCGGCGAACGCCTCCATCTGCTCCGGGGTGATCCCGCCGAACGGGAGCTTCACGCGGATCATCTGGACGTCGGCCTGGCGCTGGCCGTACACGCCCTGCTTCAAGCGGAAGCCGATGAACTCGTCCTCCGCCGTGCCCCCGGCGAGGAACTTCTCGGCCTCGTTGTCGAAGTCGTCGAACTCGCGCTCCAGGATCGGGATCACGTGGCCGGGCACGTTCTCCTGCACCTCGGGGTTGTCGAGCGAGCCGGGCCTGCCCTTGCGCCGTGGCGTCGAGGGGGTGGGCGTTGAGACGGGTTCCATGGTCTGCCGATCCTCCGCGCGGGTTCGAAGCCGTCCTGTCGAGGCAAAATACCAAAACCCGGGCGGCTTTTATGACTTTATCGGTGGAAGGGCGCTTGAGGTTGAGGGCACGAAAAGCCCGCCGCGGGCCTCGAGGGCCCGCGGCGGGCGGTGGAGCTTGCCGTCTCTGGTCTCGCTAGGCCGCGATCTGCCCGTGCGGGTCGAGCACGAACTTCTTGGCTGCGCCCTTGTCGAAGTCCTGATAGCCCTGCGGAGCCTCGTCGAGGGTGATCACGGTGGCGTTCACCGCCTTGGCGATCTGCGCCTTGTCGTGGAGGATCATCTCCATCAGGCCGCGGTGGTACTTCATCACCGGGCACTGGCCGGTCGTGAACGAGTGGGACTTGGCCCAGCCGAGCCCGATCCGGATCGACAGCGAGCCCTCCTGTGCCGCCTCGTCGATGCCGCCCGGGTCGCCCGTCACATAGAGCCCCGGGATGCCGAGCTTGCCGGCCACCCTCGTCACGTCCATCACGGAGTTGAGCACCGTCGCGGGCGCCTCGTGGTCGGCGTCCGGGCCGTGACCGCGCGCCTCGAAGCCCACGGCGTCGACCGCTCCGTCGACCTCCGGGGTGCCGAGCAGCTGCTCGATCTGGTCGCGCGGCTCGCCCTTCGACACGTCGATCGTCTCGCAGCCGAACGAGCGCGCCTGCTCGAGCCGCTCGGGGATGAGGTCGGCCACGATCACCACCGATGCGCCCAGCAGCTGGGCGGAGTGCGCCGCCGCAAGGCCCACGGGCCCGGCGCCCGCGATGTAGGCGGAGTCGCCCGGTCCGATGCCCGCCGTGTAGGCCCCGTGGAAGCCGGTCGGGAAGATATCCGACAGCATCGTGAGGTCGACGATCTTCTCGAGTGCCTGCTCCTTGTCGGGGAACTTGAGCAGGTTCCAGTCGGCGTAGGGCACCACGGCGTACTCGGCCTGGCCGCCGACCCAGCCGCCCATGTCCACGTAGCCGTACGCCGAGCCGGGACGATCCGGGTTCACGTTCAGGCACACGCCCGTGTCGCCGGTCTTGCACATGCGACAGCGGCCGCAGGCGATGTTGAAGGGCACCGAGCAGAGATCGCCCTTCTCGATGAACTCGACGTCCGGCCCGACGTCGATCACCTCGCCGGTGATCTCGTGTCCGAGGATCAGGCCCTCGGGGGCGGTTGTACGGCCACGCACCATGTGCTGGTCGGAGCCGCAGATGTTGGTGGAGACGACCTTCAGAATGGCCGCGTGTGGAAGCTTGCGCCCCACGTTGTCGGGGTTCACACCCGGGCCGTCCTTGAGCTCGAAGGTGGGGAAGTCGATGTCCTGGACCTCCACCTTGCCCGTCCCCATGTAGGCGACGCCACGGTTCTCGGCCATCTCTCTGCTCCTCCTTCTCGAAAACGCTTCTCTAATGCCGTTCCCGAGTCGCGGCGGGCCTAACGCGTTCTCGGGGCGGGCTCAGGGAGAGTGCTCGAGCAGGCGGGCGCGGAGGTTGCGACAGCGGGTCGTGAGCTGCTCGGTTCGCGCGCGGGTGGCCCAGTGGACAGGGTGCTCGCGGCCGCCGTGGCAGCCCGCCGCCATCGAAAGTGCGTATTCCCACGTGCCCATGTGGGCGCGCAGCTCGGCCTTGGCCTCGGCCAGCTCGACCTCGAGCAGTTCGCGCACGTTCATCTCCGTTCGCCCCCTACATTTGATCGGAGCGGCCGGACCGAACCTTTACGCCTCGCGCTCCTTCACCAGCCGCTTGGGCGCCGCGAGCCGCCAGGCGTCCTCCACCACCTCGGCCAGCTCGTCCTCCTCGATGGCCGCTAGGCGCACCAGCACGTAGCCGTAGCCCTCGTAGTGCGGGGTCTGGAAGAAGACCTCGGGCTCGGCCTGCATGAGCAGCTCCTTCTCGCCCTTGTCCACCTTGGCCACGAGCACCGTGTCGTCGTCGCGGAGCCGGGCGAAGAACTTGCCGCGCACCCGCCACGAGGGAGTGCCGTAGGAGGTGCCCGCCTCGACCTCGGGCAGCGACTCCGCGAGCCGCCGAGCGCTCGCGGCGTCGGCCATCGCTAGCGCCCCCAGGCCTCCTGGTCGCCCCAGGGCGAGGGACCGGATGGATCGCGCCCCGTGCCGGCGAACAATCCCGCACGCAGCCACGGCGAGAGCCGCCGGCCGGGCACCGGCGGCGGCGCCGTGTCGCGCAGGAACTGCTCGATCGCCGCCGCGATGGCGGCGGCCTCCTCGGGCGAGGCCGCCTGGCGCATCTCGATGCGCGGCCGTGAGGGGCGCTGCTTGCCGTTGCGGGCCACCGGCCGGATAGCGTAGTCGCCCGGTGCCCGCGATCCCCGCCTTCCCCTACCACACCGTGCTCGAGGCGATCTCGCCGGCCGAGGCGATCGATCGCGTGCGGGACGGCTTCGTGGAGTACGCCGGCGGCGAGTGGCAGATGCCGCCCAAGGTCTATCTCGACGCGTCCCCCAACGGCGACTTCCGCGCCATGCCGGCGCGCGGCGCCGGCATCGCGATCCTCAAGTGGGTCACCTCCTTTCCCGGCAATCCGGCGGCCGGCCTGCCGGTCGTGATGGGCGTGATCTGCGTGTCGTCCGCCGTCGACGGCGAGCCGCTCGCGCTCGTGGACGTGCGCTCGATCACCGCGCTCCGCACCGGGGCGGTGGCGGCGGTGGCGGCCCAGGAGCTCGCGCGCGAGGACGCCGGCACGGTCGGCATCGTCGGCTGCGGCCTGCACGGTGCCTGGGCCGCGCGCTGCCTGGCGGCGGCGGAGTACGGGCCGGGCCTGCTCTACGACCCCGATCCCGACGCCGCCGGCAGGCTCTCCGGCGAGCTCGGCTGGGAGGTGGGCTCGCTCGACGAGGTACTCGGCTGCGACGTCGTGACGTGCGTCACGCCGGGCGCCGAGCCCGTGGTGCGCGCCGGGGACCTGCGGCCCGGGATGCACCTCAACATGCTGGGGGCCGACGGGCCGGGCAAGGCCGAGGCCGAGCCCGAGGCGGTGGCGCGCGCGCAGCTGTTCTGCGACGAGTGGACGCAAGCGAGCCACGGCGGCGAGCTCACGGGCGCGTTCGAGGCCGGGCTCGTGGCCCGCGACGACGTGGTCGAGCTGGGCGACGTGCTCACGGGAGCAGCCCCTGGACGGGCTACCCTGGATGCAATCACCCTCTTCGACTCGACTGGCCTGGCAATCCAAGACCTCGCCCTCTGCCTCGCCCTGCTGGAGCACCATCGTGCCGGCCGGGTCAGGGCCGACAGCGTGACCCTCTAGAGGAGCACATGCGCACCCCCACCGCGATTCTCACCGCCGTCCTGCTCGCCACGCTGCCGCTGGCCGCGTGCGGCAACGACGAGGCCGCCTCGAGCGCCACCTCGCTGGCTCCGGCCGGAGCGCTCATGTACGGCGAGGTGTCCCTCGAGCCCGAGGGCGAGCAGAAGGAGGCCATCGACGCGATCGTCTCCAAGTTCCCCGGCGAGGGGGCGGCCGGCGAGCGCCTGAAGGGACTGATCGAGCAGGGGCTCAAGGCCTCCGACGCGCCGATTTCCTTCAAGGACGACATCGAGCCGTGGCTAGGCGACGAGGCCGCCTTCTTCCTCACGGGCGGGGGCAAGTCCGGCGAGATCAACAACGGGGCGCTCGTGATCGCCACCGATGACGAGGACGCCGCCCGGGACGCGGTGGAGAAGTCGTTCGAAAAGAAGCCGGAGGAGAGGTCCTACAAGGACGTCGAGTATATGACCGACGGCGAGGACGCCGTGGGCGTGTTCGACGGCTTCGTCGTGGCGGGCTCAGAGCGCGGCCTGAAGGCCGCGATCGACACCTCGGACGGCGGCTCGCCGCTGGAGGACGACGACGCCTACACGAAGGCCGTCTCGAGCGCCGCGGAGGACCGGCTCGGCCTCTTCTACGTCAACTCGCCGGCGCTCTACGACTTCGCTCAGCGAGGCGCGGCCGGCACCGGGCTGCCGCTCGGCGGGGCGATCAAGGACGCGCTCGAGGAGCCGTACGTGGCCACCGTCGAGGCGGAGCAGGACGGTCTCACCGTGGAGGCGGAGATCCCCGAGGCGTTCTCCAAGGCGCTCCCGTTCTTCGCGCCCGGCAGCGACCTGGTCAACGAGCTCCCGGCCGACTCGTGGCTGGCGCTCGCGCAGCCGAGCTTCGGCAAGGCCATCGACTATTACGTGGAATCGGCCGCGGGCGCCCTGGGCGGCCGCGACGTGCTCGAGCGGCAGTTCGAGAGCGCCACCGGGCTGCGCCTCAAGCAGGACGTGCTCGACTGGATGGGCGACTTCGCGGTCTTCGTGCGCGGCGCCAGCGTGCCGGAGCTCAGCGGCGCGCTCGTGGTCGAGACCTCGGATCCCGCAGCCACCGAGCGCGTGATCGGGCGCCTGCGGGCGCTCGCGGGCAGAGGCAGCGAGTCCGGCACGAGCGTCGGGCCGCTCGGCGTGCCCGGCGGCGAGGGCTTCACGGTCCGAGACAGCGACGTGCCGCAGCCGGTGCACGTGTTCCTCGCCGACGATCGCTTCGTGGTCGCCTACGGC
>DASRIC010000054.1:0-67691 GCA_035650215.1 Thermoleophilaceae bacterium | reverse complement strand
CGCTCGACATGGGCGAGGAGCGCCCTGGCCCCGCTCACCTCCAGCGCGTGATCGATCTCGCGGGCCGTGTAGCGGTAGTTCAGCGGTGTCGCAATCAGCCCGGCCCTGAAGCAGGCGAGATAGTGGACCACGAGGTCGACCCGATTCGGCATCAGGGACGCCAGGCGATCGCCCGGCTCGAGGCCGAGTTCGCGGTAGCCCCCGGCCAGCGCGGCGGCCGCCCGATCGAGCTCGCGCCAGGTGAGCGCGCGGTGGGCCGAGAGGATCGCGACATCGTCCGGCGCCGCCTCGAGGCCAATTTTGAGCAGGTCGTTCAGCGGCGCGGCAGGAGCTTCGAGGCGGGCACCCTCGATCAGCATTCGCACGATCCTATGTGCGAAGCGCCGGCGCTCCTGATCTCGATAGCCCGTTCCTAACCCAAACGACCAGTCATCAGCCGGGCGGCGGGTAGATGTAGCTGAGTTGCCACGAGCCGGTGCCGTCCGCGCCGCTGCTCAAGTCTTGGCAGTAGTAGCTGCCGGGGTTCGTGTTCGAGCAGGTGGTCCCCGTGTTCCCCCCGCCATTCCACTCCCACGTCGTGTTCAGGTTGAACGTCCCCTGCGGGGGGTTCGGGGGAGAGTCGGGATCCGAGATGATCGTCCAGCCGCCGGAAACGCTGCAGCCCCGCATGAAGCCACCGTCCGAGCCCCAGGTGATGCTTTGCGCCTGGTCGAGCACGTACTGGAACGGAATGCCCGGATCCCAGGTGTCGGTAGGCCACTTCCCCTCGGACGACGCCTCTAGCTCCCACGGGAGGTTGTTCTCGATCGTGACTCGGCAGTCGTTGCCGCCGTTGTCGCCCGACCCCAGCTGCGGGGCTCCGAGTATCGACAGTGATGCGGGTCCGAACCGGCGCGGCCCGCGGACTGCCGCCGAGCGCGCCAGACGTGCCCTCTTCAGTCCGCTGACCCTGTAGCCGACCCGTTGGCGTCCAGCGCTATAGCGCGGGCGGCTCAGCCTGAACTCCCGCTCGTCGCCGCCACGGTCGCCCGCGATATGGAGTATGCCGGTGGCCGGCCTTCGGGGCGGGAACAGCCGCCGGTGCAGCCTCTTGATCGAGCCCACCCCGGAGCGGCCGGTATTCGTGACCCAGCTGACCCGGCGGCCGATGCCATGCAGGACGAGCCGGTCCCCCCGGAACTCACCGCTCTTGGCGGAATGCACGAAGGTCGTCGCGCCACGCGCCGGGGCGGCCGTGAGCACCAGCGCGGACGCGAACGCCGCTCCTGCGAGCACGAGTGCCAAGACCCCAGCGGGGAGCCGAGTCCTGGAGGGCAGGGCGAGCGCGGGCATTCGTACCTCCTGCTGGGGTTCTGCCGGCGCGCGCGCGAAGCCGGAACGCTCGCCGGCAAACGGACCTGTCTGCAGCGGCAGAATATGCCGCGCGCGCCCGCCGCGGCAACTAGGCGTCGTTCCAGCGAAAGAAGGCGAGTAGGTTGCCGTCGCTGTCGAGCGTGGCGAACTCCCTGGTGCCGAAATCCGTGGTCGTCACGCCCGCGCTCGAGACGGGGTGGAGCACACCCGCGGCTTGCAGCTCGGCGAACAGGGCGTCGACGTCCGAGACCTCGATCCGGCAGCTCGCGGTGCCGGCGAGAAACGACTCGGCGCCCGAGCGGATCGGGCGTCGGTCCAGGTCCTCGCGTGAGTGCCAGTCGTCGTCGGTGGCGCCCCAGAGGTGCAGCACGGCGTCGTCACGCACCAGGACCGCGAACTCGCCGGCCTCGTGGCGCGCGTGGAAGCCGAAGCGATCGCGGTAGAAGGCCACCGCTACAGCCACCTCGCTGACGGGAAGCGCGGGAATCGTTCGGTGAAGGCCGGCATCGGCTCGGCGATCGGGATGCGACATGCCTCGAAGGATTGCTGATCGAGCGCTGAACAGGCATCAGCCCCCGCCGGCCTCGCGCAGCAGCGCGCCCAGGTCGGCCACCGGTCCCAGATGACCCAGCTTGTCCGGGTTCACGATCGAGCTCACGCTCTGGATCTGGCCCTCCGCGACGTCGAGGATCAGCACGCTGATCAGCTTGCCGTCGCGGTCGAGGACCCGCGCCCCGGGCTGCCCGTTGACCTCCTCGCGCTGCCAGGTGATGCCGCCGAAGCGGGCACCCGCGCTCGCCCACGCGTGTAGCGTGCGCGCCACCCTGGCGCGGCCGTGGACCGCGCGTGCGAGGGCGGGCGCCTTGCCGCCGCCGTCGCCGTGGAGCACCACGTCGTGGGCGAGCAGCTCCTCCAGGCCTTCGAGGTCGCCCTCCTCGGCGGCGTCGAAGAAGCGGTCGGCGAGCTCGTCGCGCTGCTCGCGTGAGACCTCGAACCGGGGCCGCCCCTCGTCAACGTGCCGCCGAGCTCGAGCGGCGAGCTGGCGGGCGTTCTGCTCACTCGTGCCCACGATCTCCGCGATGTGGTCATACGGCTCGTCGAACACCTCGCGCAGCAAGAACGCCGCGCGCTGCTCAGGCGACAGGCTCTCGAGCAGCACGAGGAACGCGAGCGACAGCGAATCGGCCATCTCGACCTTGCGGGCGGGATCCTCGTCGGCGCTCGCCACGAGCGGCTCGGGAAGCCACTCGCCCACGTAGGTCTCGCGCCGGACCCGCGCCGAGCGGAGCTGGTCGAGCGCCAGGCGCGAGACCACGGTCGAGAGGTAGGCGCGCGGCGATTCGATCCGCTGACCGTCCTCGCGCGCCCGGTGGAGGCGGAGGAAGCCCTCCTGCACCACGTCCTCCGCCTCGCTCACGCTCCCGAGCATCCGGTAGGCGATCGCGAACGCCGCCGGGCGGAGCTCGTCGAACTCCTCGTTGGTCATCGCTCAGCCCAGGCCCGAAGCGCTCGGCTCGGCCGAGCGCGCAGGGTGAGTCATCCCTTGCGCGAAGCCCTGGCGCCAGCTCGCATACTGCGGCTGCCAGCCGAACTCGTGCTTCGCCTTCTGGTTCGACGCGCCCCTCACCTCGGTCATCATGACGGTCGCCGCCTCGCCGGCCATGAGCCGGCCGAGCCAGCGCGGAACGCGCCGCGGCGGCTTGGCGTCGAGGGCGCGGGCCAGCTCGGGCAGCCAGTCACGCGCCGCGGCCGGCTCGTCGTCCACCACGTTGTACACGCCGCGCTCGCCGCGCGCGACCGCCACCGCGGTGGCCGTCGCGGCGTCGGCGATGTGGATGAACGACCACACTCCGCCACCGTCTCCGACCACCGGGAACTGGCGCTTGAGGATGGCTTGGCTGTGTGAGGCCGTCGGGTCGGCGCTGAGGGTGGTGCCGGGCCCGTAGAACCCGCCGTAGCGCAGTACGACGCCCTCGAGCCAGTCAGCGCCGAGGACCGCCTCCTCCAGGTGGCGGATGGCGGCCATCATGCCGCGCAGCGCCTCCGGCGGGTCGGGATCGAACGGCGCGTTCTCGTCCTTCACGGGGCCGCCGGTGCGTGCCGCCGGCCAGCCCGCGAAGCTCTGCGCCACGAAGCGGCGCACGCCCACGGCTCGGCCCGCGGCGAGCAAGTGGTCGGTGCCCTCCGTACGGAGCCGGTTGGTCGTCTCGAAGAAACGGTCGATGTGGCGCATGTCGAATTCGCCCGACAGCGCCGTGAGCTGATGCACGATCACCTCGGGCTCGGCCGACGCCACCGCCTGGGCGACCGCGTCGGGGTCGAGGGCGTCCGCCACGACCGGGCGGGCTCCCAGGCTGCGCACCAGATCCTGCTTCGATGCGCTCCTGGTCATCCCCACCACCTCGTGGCCTCGCGCCACGAGCTCCGGGACGAGCTCCCTGCCGAGTACGCCTGTCGCGCCGGCTACGAAGATCTTCATGACTGCCCCTTTCGTCTCTTTACCACTGAGACGAGATGGCGGCAGCGCCTGTGACAGCGGCTCCCTGTGAAGCTGCTGGGCGCTACGCGTCCGCGCCGCGCGCGCCCACGGCCACGAGGAACTCCTGCTCGAAGTACGCCTCCTCGGCGCTGCCGCGATTCCACTCGTCGCAGAAGCGATCGAGCGCCTCGTCGAACTCCCCGTCCCGCCCTGACTTGGCGGCGTTGCCGCGGGCGACGATCGTCGGCCCGTAGTAGGACTTGAAGTGCTCGCCGTAGTCGTGCGGGTGCGGGAAGGCTGTGATCTCGAGGTGCTCGCGCTCGAGCGAACGCCACTCCACGCGATCGCCGAACAGCTCGCGCACATGGTCCTCACCGCCCCACAGCGGTGGCGGCTGCGCGCCGGGCGGAGGCGGCGGGGCGAACGGTCCCATCGTCCTGAACAGCGCTCCGATCATCCCCTCGGGGGTCCAGTTCAGCATCCCGACGGTGCCGCCTGGGCGACACACGCGGACGAGCTCGTCGGCGACGGGCTGGTGGTGCGGCGCGAACATCGCCCCGATGCACGACATCACGACATCGAAGCGCCCGTCCTCGAAGGGCAGGTTCTCGGCGTCCGCCGTGACCCAGTCGAGCTCGAGCCCCTTCGCCTCGGCCACGGCGCGGCCGGCGTCGAGCAGCTCGGGCGTGAGGTCGCTCGCGGTCACCTCGGCGCCGCGCTCGGCCGCCGGGATCGACGCGTTGCCGCTGCCGGCCGCCACGTCCAGCACCGTCATCCCGGACTCGATCCCGCAGGCTTCGACGAGCCGCGGTCCGAGCGGCAGCAGGAAGGTTTCGACCATCGACGGGTAGTCGCCAGAGGCCCACATAGCGGCATGACGTGCCTTGAGCTCGGCGTCCGGCACTGCTGACATCGAAGACCTCCTCGTGGGTTCCGGCCCGAACGTACCGCCCGGCCGGGGCGCTGTCCACCGGGCTCGGGCGGTTAGGGTCGGTCGATGGAAACCATCAGCGGAGCGACGTTCGTGTTCAGCCACGACGGCGAGCCCGATCTGGTCGGCAACGACCTGACCGGCGGCGCCTACAGGGTGCTGGTGGGCCAGGCTGCCTCCGGCGATGGCCCGCCAATGCACATTCACCCGCACACCGACGAGGCGTTCTATGTCGGCGAGGGGGAGCTCCACTTCGTGTTCCCCGACCGGGAGGTGGTCGCCGGCCCGGGCTCGCTCGTCTTCGTGCCGCGCGGCGTCGAGCACACGGCGTACATCACCAAGCCTCTGCGCGGGCTGCTCATCTACTCGCCCGGCGACGCCGAGCACATCACGCAGCCCGTGTAGACGAGAGCGGGCGACGGTGGCTGACGAGCTTCCACTCGGGGCGGCGGTCGACTGGACGCCGGCGCGGAGACCGTCGCGCACGCCGCTGCGAGGCGCGACCGTGGAGCTGCGCCCCGTGGACGCCGGGGCGGACGCCGAGGCGCTCTACGCGGTCTCACACCCGCCGGCGGGCGATCCGGCGATCTGGACCTACCTGCCCTACGGCCCCTACGAGGATCCCGCGCACATGCGAGAGCTGCTCGAATGGGCTGAGGCCTCGGACGAGCCCCTGTTCTTCGCTCTGGTGAAGCTGCCGGACGGCGAACCGACCGGACTTGCGTCGTACCTGAACATCTCGGCCGAGCACGGGGTCATCGAGATCGGGCACATCTGGTTCGGGGTGCCTCTGCGGCGCACGACCGCCGCGACCGAGGCCATCTACCTGCTTGCCCGCCGGGCGTTCGACGAGCTCGGTTACCGCCGGCTCGAGTGGAGGTGCAACGCGCTCAACGCCGCTTCGAGACGGGCCGCCGAGCGCTTCGGATTCACCTTCGAGGGCGTGATCCGCCAGCACATGGTTGTCAAGGGGCAGAACCGGGACACCGCGTGGTACGGCATGACCGGTGAGGAGTGGCCTGCGATCCGCGGCGGCTTCGAGCGATGGCTCGCTCCGGAGAACTTCATGGGCGATGGGCGACAGAAGAGCTCGCTGCGCGAGCTGATCGGCGAGTCTCGCGGCACGCCGCTCCGGTAGGTTCGGCCGATGACGACCCGCGCCCTCATCCGCACGCTCCTCGCCGCCGTCGCCCTGATGGGACTGGCCGCGCCCGCCGCCGACGCCAAGGAGTCGAGTCCGCTCGTGATCGGCCACCGGGGCGCGAGCGGCTACTTGCCCGAGCACACGCTCGAGTCGTACCGGCTGGCGATCAAGCTGGGCGCGGATTACATCGAGCCGGACCTGGTGGCGACCAAGGACGGCGTCCTGATCGCGCGCCACGAGCCGGACATCACACTCAGCACGGACGTCAAGGACCATCCCGAGTTCGCCGACCGCAAGACCACCAAGATGGTTGACGGGGTGCCCACCGAGGGCTGGTTTGCCTCGGACTTCACGCTCGCGGAGATCAAGACGCTCGGCGCGAAGCAGACGCGCGCGGGGCGCCCGACCGAGTTCGACGGCCAGTTCAAGGTTCCGACGCTGCAGGAGGTGATCGATCTCGCGAGGCGCGGTGTGCGCGGGCGCGGAGCGAAGCGACGCTCCGGGAAGGCGAGCCGCGGCGGGCTGAAGGTCGGCATCTACCCCGAGACCAAGCACCCGACCTTCCATGAGCGGCTCGGGCTCCCCCTCGAGGGGCGGCTGGTTACGGTGCTCGAGCGAAACGGCCTGAGCCGCAGGAACGCGCCGGTGTTCATCCAGTCCTTCGAGCAGGCGAACCTGAAGCAGCTGAACACGATGACGCCGGTCCGGCTGGTGCAGCTCGTGGACGCCAACGACACGGACGCGAACGGCGATCCGACCTACGCGCCGCCGTTCGACCGGCCCTACGACTGGACCGTGGCGGGCCGCACCGATCTCTTCAGCTACTTCGCCACCGACGCGGGCCTGGCCGAGATCAAGACCTACGCGGACGGCATCGGGCCCTGGAAGGTCTACATCGTCGGGACCGATCCGGCCGGCAACATCAAGAAGGTCACCGACCTGATCGACCGAGCGCACGCCCACGGGCTGCTCATCCACACCTGGACCTTCCGCGACGACGCCCTCCCGGTGGCGTACGTGGGCGGTCCGATCGAGGAGTACCTGCGCTTCTACCGGCTCGGGATCGACGGGGTGTTCTCGGACTTCCCCGGCACGGCCTGGACGGCCAGGGAGATCTTCAGAGGTCCCTGACCTCGAGCCCGCGACATAGGGCGTGAGTGGTCGTCCCTGCTCCGGGAACGACCGCAGTAATGAATAGGAGAACGCTAGGACGCGACGGCCTCGAGGTGTCGGCCCAGGGGCTCGGATGCATGGGCATGACCTTCGCCTACGGCGAGACAGACGAGGAGGAGTCGATCGCGGCCATCCACCGGGCGGCCGAGCTCGGCGTCACGCTGCTCGACACGGCCGAGATCTACGGGCCTCACACGGGCGAGGAGCTCGTGGGCCGGGCCATCGAGGGCCGCCGGGACGACTACGAGGTGGCCACCAAATTCGGCTTCGCCGTCGACCCGGATGCGCCCGCGGACCGCAGCGTGGACGGCCGCCCGGAGAACGTCAGGCGGGCGTGCGAGGGCTCCCTGCGCCGGCTCGGGATCGACTCGATCGACCTCTTCTACCAGCACCGCGTGGACCCCGACGTGCCGATCGAGGAGACGGTCGGCGCCATGGCCGAGCTCGTGAAGGACGGCTTGGTGCGCCACCTCGGCCTGTCCGAGGCGGCTCCGGAGACCATCCGGCGTGCGCACGAAGTGCATCCGATCGCGGCGCTCCAGACCGAGTACTCGCTGTGGACCCGCCACGTGGAGGCGGAGGTCCTGCCGACGGTCCGCGAGCTGGGCATCGGCTTCGTGGCCTACTCGCCGCTCGGGCGGGGCTTCCTCGCCGGCCGGGTGCGCACGTTCGAGGACCTCGACGAGGACGACTGGCGGCGCACGAACCCTCGCTTCCAGCGGGACGCGCTGTCCGCGAACCTGCGGCTGGCCGACAAGGTCAGGGAGCTCGCCGAGGAGCGCGACGTGACCCCCGCACAGCTCGCGCTCGCCTGGGTGATGGCCAAGGGGGACGACATCGTGCCGATCCCCGGCACGAAGCGCCGCAGTTATCTGGAGGAGAATGCCGGGGCCGCCGAGATCGAGCTCTCGGCCGAGGACATGGAGCAGCTCGAGGCAAAGCTCCCGGCCGACGCGGCCAGCGGCGACCGCTACGCCGACACGGATGCGGCCCTGCTGAATCACTGATAGTCAACTGGCCCATGGATCGCGCTGCTGCCGAGGTCCTGGCCTGGCTCGAGCCGCGCGCCGAGGAGATGGCCGCGCTGCTCGAGGAGCTCGTGGCCATCGACACGGAGAACCCGCCCGGGCGCGGCCTCGGCCGCTGCGGGCGGGCGCTCAAGGCGGCGATGGAGCGGCTCGACCTAGCGCCGGAGTTGATCGAGCTGGCTCCCAGCAGGGAGCTGGAGGAGCCATGCGTGGTTCGCGGCGTGGCGGGCGACGGTCCGGAGACCGTCTACTTCCACGGCCATTTCGACGTGGTCCCGGCGCAGAGCCCCGCGCAGTTTCGCCCCGAGCGGCGCGACGGCAGGATCGTCGGACGCGGAAGCGCCGACATGAAGGGCGGCCTTGTGAGCATGATCTACGGGGCCCTTGCGGCCCGGGACCTTGGCCTGCTCGACGGGCGCAGGATCGTCTTACATTTCGTGTGCGACGAGGAGACCGGCAGCGCGGCAGGCTCCGGCCACCTGCGCGAGGAGGAGCTGATCGACCCGCGCGCCCTCGCGATGGTCACGGCCGAGCCCACCGGCGGCGTGATCTGGCACGCCTGCCGGGGCGCGATCACGCTGCGCGTGACCACCACCGGGCGTGAGGCGCACGTGGGCTACGTGGACCAGGGGGTGAACGCGTTCGAGCACATGATCCGCATCGCGGAGCCGCTCACCGTGCTCTCGCATGAGCTGCTCGCCCGCGATTCGATGCTCGTGGTGGGCGGTCAGGCGGGCGCCGGCGCCGGGTTCAACGCCGTGCCGGGTTCGGCGTGGTTCTCGATCGACCGGCGCTTCAACCCCGAGGAGGAGCTCGACATGGAGCTGGCGCGCCTGACCGGCATGGTCAGCGCGAGCGCCGAGGCCATCGGCGCGCAGGTCGAGATCGAGGTGCTGCAGGCGCAGCCCTCCGGCAGCACGGAGGCGAGCCACCCGGCCGCCCTTGCACTGGCGCACTGCGTGAGCGCGGTCGAGGGGAGCGAGCCGTCGTTCGAGATGTGCCCGGGCGTGCTCGACACACGCTGGTACTCCCAACTCGGGATCCCGGCGTTCGCCTACGGTGGCGGCCGGCTCGACGTGTCGCACGGGCCCGAGGAGTACATCGACGAGGGGGCGATGCGCCGCTGCGCCGCCGTGTACGCCCTCTTCGCCGGCGGCGTCTAGCGCTCGAGCTCGGGCGGCGCGATCGCGCGCTCACCGCCGATCGGTCGTGTGATTCGCGTCAAGTAGTGACGTCGACCTAGGTGGGCCGGCCGGGCTAGCGCACGCCGAGCAGGCGCTGCGCGTTCCCTGAGTAGACGGCGGCCAGCTCCGCCTCTGAGAGCCCGGCGGCGTCGAGGTCCGCGATGGTGGCGTCGATGGTTTCGGGGGGTCCCAGCGGCGTGTCGGTGCCGAACAGCACGTGCTCCGGGCCGAAGAACTCGATGACGCAGCGCACGGCGTGCGGAGCTCCGAAGAGTGCGGTGTCCGCGTAGAAGCGGCGGAAGTACTCCAAGGGCGGCAGCGGGAGGCTGTCCTTCGTCTGCCGGTATCCGGGCCCCATCGCGAGCCGCGCCGAGAAGTGCGGCACCATGCCGCCGCCGTGGTGGGCGATCACCCGGAGTCGCGGGTGCCGGTCCATCTGACCGGAGTAGACGAGCCGCGAGAGCGCAGCGGCCGTCTCGTACGGCCAGCCGAGCGACCACCAGATCCCGAAGTCGGACTCCATCTCGGTCGCGTAGTCGGCCCACGCGGCGCTGCGCGTCGGATGCAGCCAGACCATCCGGTCGAGCTCCTCGATCCGCGCGAAGATCGGGTCGAAGCTGGGGTGGTCAAGCGGTGCGCCGCGAACGTTGGTGAACATCTGGACGCCGAGCGCGCCCAGCTCCCCGACCGCGTGGTCGATCTCCGACAGCGACGCCTCGACGTCACCCAGCGGCAGGGCGGCAGCGAAGCCCGCGAAGCGCTCGGGGAAGCGCCGCACCAGCTCGGCCATCGCCTCGTTGGCCCGCCGCGCCAGCTCGGAGGCTGCCCGGGAGGGCTCCAGCTCCTCCGGTGGGGGGACCGCCAGCACGAGAATCTGCGCGTAATCGCCGTGCCGGTCCATCACTCGGAAGCGAGAGTCGAGGTCGCTGATCACCGGGTCGAAGCGAAAGACGCCCTCCTGGTAGTAGCGCAGCTGCGCCGGCCTCATGGTCGAGGCGAGGTGGCGCTCCAGGTGCTCCAGGTAGCCGGCCGGCAGGATGTGGGCGAAGGCGTCGATCTTCCGCATTGGCCCATTCTGGCCCGTCGAAGCGCGGCGTCCTCGACGGAACTCGCCCTCGCTCGTACCTAGTCGCCCAGGCCCGCGCGGGGTAGCATCGCCGCCGGTGCAGCCCGACTTCCAGGTCAGCGACGATCCAGCCGGGCGTTTGGCCGCGCTGCTGGACGAGGCGTCGGGTCATGTCGTGCTCACCGGCGGCTCCACGCCGCGACGCGCCTACGAGCAGGCCGCCGGGGAGCGGGACGACTGGTCCGGGGTCGAGATCTGGTTCACGGACGAGCGCTGCGTGGCGCCCGACCACGAGCACTCGAACTTCGGCATGGTCGACAGGGCCCTCCTGTCCAAGGTGAGAGGGGCGAACGCCCACCGGATGCTGGGGGAGCTCGGGCCGAGCGAGGGCGCGGCCGCCTACGAACGCGAGCTGGCCGAGTCCGGCCCACCCGACGCGACCTTCGACCTGATG
This sequence comes from Thermoleophilaceae bacterium, assembly GCA_035650215.1. Lineage (GTDB taxonomy): Bacteria > Actinomycetota > Thermoleophilia > Solirubrobacterales > Thermoleophilaceae > JACVRW01. Next base: position 56,879 of record DASRIC010000054.1, on the reverse strand, counting down.
CTGGTCGGGCTCGGCCCCGACTCCCACATCTGCTCGCTGTTTCCGAACGACGAGGCGCTGGGCGAGCGCGAGCGCCCGGTGGTGGGGGTGGAGACCCCCGGGATGGCGCCGCTCGTGTCCCGCATCACGCTCACGCTGCCCGTGGTCAACCGCACACGGCAGGTCGTGTTCCTGGTCACGGGCGAGGAGAAGGCCCTGGCCGCCTCCCGCGCCTTCTCGGGGCTGCCCGATCCGCGCTATCCCGGATCGCTCGTGGAGGGGGCGGTCACGGTCCTGCTCGACCCGCCGGCGGCGTCCCAGCTGTGAGCACGTGGGTCCCTGACGGCGTGGGGGCGAGCCCGTTCCCCCCGATCGCCGAGTACGGCTTCCTCTCCGACTGCGAGACGTGCGCGCTCGTGGCGCCGAACGGCAACATCGAGTGGCTGTGCCTGCCGCGCTTCGACTCGCCGAGCGTGTTCGGCGCGGTGCTCGACCGCGACGCCGGCGTCTTCCGGCTCGGACCGGCGGACGTGGAGGTGCCCGCCGCACGGCGCTATCTGCCGGGCACGAACGTGCTCGAGACGAGCTGGGGCACGAGCGGCGGCTGGATCATCGTGCGCGACGCGCTCCTGATCGGCCCTTGGCACCACGAGCGCGAGCGCTCGCACACCCACCGGCGCGCGCCTACGGACTACGACGCCGACCACGTGCTGTTGCGGCTGATCCGCTGCGTGAACGGCGAGGTGCAGGTCACGCTCGACTGCGAGCCGCGCTTCGAGTACGGGCTCGCCAACGGCGCCTGGGAGTACTCGGGCGAGGGCTACCACCAGGCGGTCTGCCGGTGCGAGCAGAGCGGGATCGAGCTGCAGCTCATCACGGACATGAACATGGGCTTCGAGGGCCCGCGGGCCACCGGCCGGACGCTGATGAAGGAGGGCGACACGCTGTTCACGGCGCTCTCATGGTCCGACCATCCGGCGCCGACCACCTACGAGGAGGCCTACGACCGCCTGGTCTGGACCGCCCACCACTGGCAGCACTGGCTCGACCACGGGGCGTTCCCCGACCACCCCTGGCGCACCCACCTGCAGCGCTCGGCGCTCACGCTCAAGGGGCTCTCGTACGCGCCCACGGGCGCCCTCGTGGCGGCGGCCACCACCTCGCTGCCGGAGACGCCCGGCGGGGAGCGCAACTGGGACTACCGCTTCACCTGGATCCGGGACGCGACGTTCATGCTCTGGGGCCTCTACACGCTCGGCTTCGACTGGGAGGCCAACGACTTCTTCTATTTCATCGCCGACGTGACCGAGGCGGAGCAGGACACGCTCCAGATCATGTACGGCATCGACGGGGAGGCCGAGCTCACGGAATCGAAGCTCGAGCACCTCTCGGGCTACGAGGGGGCCCGCCCGGTGCGGACCGGGAACGCGGCCTACAACCAGGAGCAGCACGACGTCTGGGGCGCCCTGCTCGACTCCGTCTATCTGCACACGAAGTCGCGCGACCACCTGCCGGAGCGGATCTGGCCGATCCTCAAGCGCCAGGTCGAGACGGCGATCGAGAAGTGGCGCGAGCCTGACCGCGGCATCTGGGAGGTGCGCGGCGATCCCAAGCACTTCACCTCGTCGAAGCTGATGTGCTGGGTGGCGGCCGACCGCGGTGCGCGGCTTGCCGAGATGCGCGAGGAGCTGGAGTACGGCGCGCGCTGGCAGTCCGCGGCCGACGAGATCAAGAACGACATCTGCGCGAACGCGCTCGACGAGCGCGGAGTGTTCACCCAGCACTACGACACGGACGCCCTCGACGCCTCGGTGCTCCTGATGCCGCTCACGCGCTTCCTGCCGAACGACGACGAGCGGATGGTGAACACGGTGCTCGCGATCGCCGAGGAGCTGACCGAGGACGGCCTCGTGCTGCGCTACCGCACCGGCGAGACCGACGACGGGCTCTCGGGCGCGGAGGGCACCTTCACGATCTGCTCCTTCTGGCTCGTGTCGGCGCTGGTCGAGATCGGCGAGGTCCGGCGCGCCCGCGACCTTTGCGAGAAGCTGCTCTCGTACGCGAGCCCGCTCGGCCTCTACGCCGAGGAGATCGACCCGCGCTCCGGACGCCACCTCGGCAACTACCCGCAGGCGTTCACGCACCTGGCCCTGATCAACGCCGTGATGCACGTGATCAGCGCCGACCAGGGCGTGGAGATGGGCAGCCTCGTGCTCGGCCACGAGCTCACCCGCCAGCGTTCAGAGCGATGAACGTCCCGGACTAGCTGCTATGGGCCACACTCCGGGACGTTCGATGCGTGCGGCTGGCCGCTACAGCCGGGCGTCCGCCACCATCGCCGCGAACAGCGCGGCGAGGTAGGCCAGCGAGAAGAGGTAGAGGCGCAGGGCGGTGCGCCGCGACGGTGCGCGCAGCAGACGCCAGGCGCCGTAGATGAAGACGGCTCCGAGCGCCACCGAGCAGACCAGGTAGGTCGCGCCGAAGGCGCCCGCGCAGAAAGGCAGCTGGCTCACGGCGTAGAGCAGCACCGTGTAGAGCAGGATCTGGCGGCGTGTCTCGTGCTCGCCGCGCACCACCGGGAGCATCGGCACGCCGGCTTTCGCGTACTCGTCCTTCATCAGGAGCGAGAGCGCCCAGAAGTGCGGCGGCGTCCAGAAGAACACGATTGCGAACAGGTAGAGCGGCGTGCCGGCGAGGCCGCCGGTGACGGCCGCCCACGCCACCAGCGGCGGCACGGCGCCCGCCGCCCCGCCGATCACGATGTTCTGCGGCGTCCTGCGCTTGAGCCACAGCGTGTAGACGAGGACGTAGCCGAGCAGGCCGGACATGGACAGCACCGCGGCCAGCGGGTTCACGGTCAGCGACAGCAGCGCGAACGACGCGCACCCCAGCAGCACGCCGAACACGATCGCGGCGGCCGGCGACACGCGGCCGCTCGCCACCGGGCGGTCGGCGGTCCGCTTCATCATGCGGTCGATGTCGCGGTCGAGCGCGTGGTTGATCGCGCCGGCGCCGCCAGCGGACAGCGCGCCGCCGAGGCAGGTGAGCGCTACGAGGCCGAGCGACGGGTCGCCCGCCACGTACATCGTCGTGATCGTGGTGAAGAGCAGGAGCGACTGCACCTTCGGCTTGGTCATCTCGAAGTAGTCCGAGACGACGCCGCGCCACGAGCTCGCGACCGGCTGGACGGCTGTGCGAGCCTCGGCGCTCATGCCGCGATCGGCTCCGCCCGGCTGGGGGCCCGCTTGCGAGCCGGCGCGAGGCTCATCGTCATCGTGAGCGACGTGGCCCACAGCAATGTGCCGAGGGCGAGGTGGAGCAGGATCAGCGCCTCGTATTCGTCGAGCCAGACGTTGAGCGCGCCGACGAGGACCTGGATCGCCAGCAGCCCTGCGAGCGCCCAGGCCTGACGCGTGAGCACGCCGCGCCGGAGCGACACGACCACGAGCGCGATCACGAGCAGCGACGCGAGGTACATGAACGCCCGGTGCGTGAGGTGGATGTCCACGAGCTCCGCCTCGCCGAAGGGCATGAACTCGCCGTTGCAGGTGGGGAACTGCTTGCCGCAGGCGTGATGGGCGCCGTCGCCGAGCTGGTAGTCGGCGCGCCCGTAGTTCTGGGTGCCGGCCATGTAGCCGCCGGCCACGACCGTGCAGAGCACCGCCGCGGTGGCCACGATGGCGAGCCCTCGCAGCCGCGGGCCGCCGTCGACCTGGCTCGCGCCGGTCACGCTCCGCCACATGTAGATCAGGAGCCCGAGCAGCAGCATGGCGAGCCCGAGGTGCGCGGCCACGTAGGTCTTCGCGAGGTTCTCCTCCACCGTCGCGCCGCCGAGCGCGCCCTGCGCGATCACGAGTACGAGCAGGAGCGAGGCGGCGGGCAGCAGGAAGCGGTAGCGCCGCCAGGCGAGCACGAACAGCGACAGGATCATGAAGCCGACCACGATCGCGAGCGCCCGGTGCGTGTACTCGACGATCGAGTTGAGGTCGATGCCAGGCACCACGTCGCCGTTGCAGAACGGCCAGCCGTGGAATCCCGAGCCGGCCGGGCCGCAGCCGAGGCCCGAGTCGGACACGCGGACCACGCCGCCGAGGATGATCAGCGCGAAGGTGGCGATGCCCGTGGCGAGCACGAGCTTCCGCATGCCGGGCTGGACGGGTGCTGGGGGAGAGGCCACTACACGCTGCGCGGCGCGACGGGCTGGGACACGGTCTCGGCGGGCTTCGCGGCCGCCGCCACCTCGCGCCGGATGTCCTTCATCGGCTCGACGCTGCGCACGCGCGGGATCAGGTCGAAGTTGTTGACCGGCGGGGGCGAGCTCGTGAACCACTCGAGCGTGTTGCCCTGCCAGGGGTCGTTGCCCGCGCGCTTGCCGCGCTTGACGGCCCAGACGACGTTCACGAAGGTCACGAGCACGCCGACGCCAAGGATGAACGAGCCGATCGTCGAGACCAGGTTGTACGCGGTCACGCCAAGCTCGGAGTCGTAGTCGTAGATCCGCCGCGGCATCCCGGTCAGGCCCGCCGAGTGCTGGATCAGGAAGGTCACGTTGAAGCCCACGAACATCAGCCAGAACGAGAGCTTGCCGAGGCCCTCCGAGAGCATCCGCCCGCTCATCTTCGGGAACCAGTAGTAGAGGCCCGCGAACAGGCCGAACACGCCGCCGCCGAAGATCGTGTAGTGGAAGTGGGCGACCACGAAGTAGGAGTCGTGGAGCTGCCAGTCCACCGGGAAGATCGCCAGCTGGATGCCCGAGATGCCGCCGATCACGAACAGGGCGGGGAGCGCGGCGGCGAAGTACAGCGGCGTCTTGAAGACGATCGAGCCGCGCCAGAGCGTGGCGATCCAGTTGAAGATCTTGATGCCCGTGGGAACCGCGATCGTGAACGACGAGAGCATGAAGAACGCCAGCACCACCGTCGCCGTGGGCGTGGTGAACATGTGGTGAGCCCACACGAGCAGGCCGAGGAACGCGATCGCCACCGTGGCCGCCGCGATCGCCTTGTAGCCGAAGATCGGCTTGCGGGCGAACACCGGCAGGATCTCCGAGATCATCCCGAAGGCGGGCAGCACGAGGATGTACACCTCGGGGTGGCCGAAGAACCAGAACAGGTGCTGCCAGAGCAGCGGGTCGCCGCCGCCGCTCGGATCGAAGAACGAGGTGCCGAAGTGGCGGTCGGTGAGCAGCATCGTGACCGCCGCCGCGATCGACGGCAGAGCGGCGATCAGCAGGTAGCTGAACACGAGGATCGACCAGACGAACAACGGCATGCGCCCCCAGCCCATGCCGGGCGCGCGCATGTTGTGGATCGTCGCGACGAAGTTCACCGCGCCGAGGAGCGACGAGAGGCCGGTGAGGTGGATCAGGAAGATCCAGGCGTCGACGCCGCCCCCGGGCGAGTAGAGGTCGTCCGACAGCGGCGCGTACATCGTCCAGCCGGCCTCCGGAGGCTCGAAGAAGAGCGAGCAGTAGAAGGCCACGCCGCCGAACAAGGTGAGCCAGTAGGAGAGCGCGTTGAGCCGCGGGAAGGCCATGTCCCGCGCGCCGATCATGAGCGGCACGAGGTAGTTGCCGAAGCCCGCGATCAGCGGCACCACGAACAGGAAGATCATCGTGGTGCCGTGCATCGTCACGAGCCCGTTGTAGGTCTCCGCGCTCACGAGCGTGTTGTCCGGCTGCGCGAGCTGGAGGCGGATCACGAGCGCCTCGACGCCGCCCATGAACATGAAGACGATCGCCGTGGCGATGTAGAGGATCCCGATCTTCTTGTGGTCGGTGGTGGTGAGCCACGCGAGCCAGCCGCGCTGCGGCGCAGGCAGGCCGCTCATGATCACCTCGGGACGCGCGCTGCGCCTCGTTTCGGTTGCGCCGGCTGCTTCCACCCCTACCCCTCGTCGCCTTCCGATTCACGGGCCTTGCGCTGCTCGCCCAGGTCGACACCCGCCTGCTCGATGTCCTGGCGGGTCCGATCAGCCCAGCGCTCGAACTCCTCGGGTGTGACTGCCCGCACCTGCGCGCGCATGTCCGCGTGGTTGGCCCCGCACAGCTCGGCGCACTGGCCGCGGAAGGTGGTGCCCACCCGCTTGGCCGGAATCTTGAACCATGTCTCGTTCACGTGGCCAGGGACCCCGTCGACCTTGCCGCCGAGCTCGGGGATCCACCACGAGTGGATCACGTCGGAGCCGGTGACCTTGAGCACCACGGTGGTGTCGACCGGCACCACCATCTGCTGGTAGGAGAACAGCGTCTGCTGGCCGGGATAGTCGAAGCGCCAGAGGTACTGCTGGCCGTTGACCTCGATGGTGAGGGTCGGGCCGCCGCTCTTTGGCGGGTCGGGCTGGTCGATCGACGCGAACTGCGACTGCCCCGCGCGCAGGCCGTCTGGCCCCGACGGCGGCGGGTTCTCGATGTCGGGCAGGTAGACGAACGTGACCACCGTGAGCACCACGAGGATCAGCGCCGCCCCCACAGTCCAGCCGAGCTCGAGTGGCGTGTTGCCGCGGATCTGAGCGGCCGCCGGGCCCCCGCGCCTGGCCCGGTAGCGGATCAGCGACCACAGGAGCGTGCCCTCCACGAGCAGGAAGATCGCGATCCCGATGTAGAGCGTGATCTTGTAGAGCGTGTCGATGTCGTCGGCGTTCTGAGAGCCGCCCGACTCGGGCGTGAACGCGTCGGCGAACGCCGACGGCGCCGCGATCAGGAGCGCGAGCAGCGTCGCGGCCAGCGCGGCGATTAGCAGGCGTCGTGGCAGGCCGGTAGGCAAGGCGGCAGCATCATATCCGTGGTCAGGACGAGCGCTCCACTTCGTGGCGTCTGCCCCGAGTGGGGCTCAGCGCGGCGGCTCGAGGCCCCGCCGGGTGCGGCTCAGGCGCCCTCGAAGACCGCGGCGCGCTTCTCCACGAACGCCGACACGCCCTCCTGGAAGTCACGCGTTCGAGCGAGCGCGTGCTGGAGGTCGGCCTCGAGGTCGAGCTGGCCGTCGAGGTCCGGGTAGAGCATCCGGTTGAGCGCTTGCTTGGAGCCGGCGTAGGAGCGCGTGGGCCCGGCGGCCAGCTTCACCACGAGCTCGTTCGCCTCCGCGAGCAGCCGGTCGTCGGAGTGGACCTGGTTCACGAGGCCCCAGTCGAGCGCCTGTGCCGCCCGCACCCGCTCGCCGAGCAGGGCCATCTGGAACGCGCGCGCCTTGCCCACGGCCGCGGGCACGAAAAGCGTGGAGCCGCCGTCGGGCATCAGTCCGATATTCACGAAGGCGAGGCCGAAGTAAGCGGACTCGGCCGCCAGCACCAGGTCGCAGGCCAGCGCGAGCGAGGCGCCGATCCCGACCGCCGGGCCGTTCACCGCGGCCACCACCGGCTTCTCGAGCCGGCGGACCCCGGCGATGATCGGGTGGTAGAGCTCGTGCAGCTCCTTGCGCAGGTCGGGCATGCCGTCGTCGGGGTGAGGGTCGAAGCCGGCCTTCAGGTCGGCCCCCGAGGAGAAGCCGCGGCCGGCGCCGGTCACGAGAACGGCCCGCACGGACGCGCCGGCGGCGTCCTCGGTCACGATCTGCTTCAGCTCCTTGCCGAACTGGACATTCCACGCGTTCAGCGTGTCCGGGCGGTTGAGCGTGATCCGCCCGACGCCGCCGTCCTCTTCCCAACTGACGGTCTCGTAGCTCATGGCGCCAGGCTATCCCGAAGCGCCCGCACGCCGGGTTCGATGGCGGGCTCCGCGATTCGGCCGTAGCCGAGCAGCAGCGCGGCCGCGCGCGGCCGGACGGTGTGCTCGCCCAGCCCGTAGAGGCCGATCCCCGCCGCCCGCGCCGCGGTGAGCGCCCCCACCTCGTTCATCCCGTCTGGCAGCTCGATCAGCAGGTGGAGGCCGGCAGCCACGCCGCCCACGGTGCAGTCCGGCAGCCAGCGCCCAAGCGCCGCCACGAGCGCGTCGCGGCGGGCCCGGTAGACGGCGCGGGTGCGGCGCAGGTGGCGATCGAGCTCGCCGCGCTCCAGGAAGTCCGCCAGGGCAAGCTGCTCCACCACCGGCGTGCCGAGGTCGTCGAAGAGCTTGGCGCTCGCCACCGCGTCGACCAGCCGCCCGGGCGCGACCATCCAGCCAATCCGCAGGCCCGGCGCGAGCGTCTTCGAGATCGAGCCCGCGTACGCAACCAGCTCCGGCGCGAGCCCCTGCACGGCGCCGACCGGCTGGCGGTCGTAGCGGTACTCGGCGTCGTAATCGTCCTCGAGCACGAAAGCGCCTGTCCGCGCCGCCCAGTCCACGAGGGCGAAGCGGCGCTCCGCGCTCAGCACCATGCCGAGCGGAAACTGATGGGCAGGGGTGACCGCCACGGCGTCGGCGCGCTCGGCCGCGAGAGCGTCCACGCGCACGCCGTCCTCGTCGACGGGCACCGGCACGGTGTCGAGCCCGGTCGACTCGAGCTGCCGGCGGCCCGGCGCGCTCCAGGGGTCCTCCACGGCGATCCGGCGCCCGCCGCCGGCCACAAGAGCGCGCCCGAACAGCGCCATGCCCTGGGCCATGCCCGACGTGACCACCACGTACTCGGGGTCGGCCGCCACGCCGCGCACGCGGCCGAGGTAGGAGGCGAGTGCTTGGCGCAGCTCGGGTGCGCCGCGTGGATCGCCGTAGTCGAGACGCGAGTCCGGCGCGTCGCGAAGCGCGCGCCGGATCGAGGCGAGCCAGGCCGCGCGCGGGAAGAGCGACACGTCGGGGCCGCCGGGCCGGAAGTCGAAGCGGGGCGGCCGCGGATCGGGCAGCCGCGAATCCTGCGGGGCCTGGCGGGCGGCCATCGGCGCCACGCGCGTCTGCCCGCCCTGGCGGCTCACCAGGTAGCCCTCCGCCGCCAGCTGGGCGTAGGCCTCCACCACCACGCCGCGCGAGAGCCCGAGCTCGCGGGCGAGGCCCCTGCTCGAGGGCAGGGAGGTGCCGGGCGCGAGCCGCCCCTCGCGCACGCCGGCGCGCAGCTGCTCCTCGATCTGGACCCGCAGCGAGGGCTGCGAGCGGTCGAGCGAGATGAGGAGGTCGAGGTGGCTCACAACTGGTTCATCGAAAGCGTACGGGACTGGTCCTTTCATCCGAACCAGTGGGCCCGTAGGTTGGAGCGTCATGCCCGAGCCGACCACCCTCGCCGTGTTCGCGCTCAGCGCCGTGGTGCTGATCGCGATTCCGGGACCGAACCTGATCTACATCGTCACCCGCAGCGTCGACGGCGGTCGGCGCGTGGGGCTCGCGTCGGCGCTCGGCGTCGAGGCGGGCACGCTCGTGCACGTGACCGCCGCGGCCGTGGGCCTGTCGGCGCTGCTCGCGTCCTCGGCGCTCGCGTTCGACCTGGTGAAGCTCGGCGGCGTGGCCTACCTGCTCTTCCTCGGGCTGCGTGCCGTCCTCCAGCGCGAGCCCGACGCCCAGGCGGAGGAGCGTCCCGACGCGGTCGCCCGCGTGTTCGCCGAGGGCGCGCTCGTGAACCTGCTGAACCCCAAGGTCTCGATCTTCTTCCTCGCCTTCCTGCCGCAGTTCGTGCACCCGTCGGTCGGCCCGGCCACGACCCAGGTGCTCGTGCTCGGCGCGCTGTTCTTCCTGATCGCGCTGGTCCTGGACCTGCTGTACGTGCTCGTGGCGGGCGTGCTGTCGGACGTGCTCCGCCCCGGTCGCGCGCGCCGCTGCGTGACCGGCGGGATCTACCTCGCGCTCGCGGCCTTCGCAGCGAGCGGAAGCAGGAAGAGCGGGTGAGCCCGACTCTGCGAGGCGCCCTCGCCGCCACCGCCGCGCTGGCGGCGGTGGGCTCGCTGGTGGCGGCCTCCGACATCGTCGAGGGCTACCCGCTCGCGGCCGGGCAGGGGCTCCGCTACGCGCTCGCCGGGCTGTTCCTGCTCGCGATCGCCCGCGGCCGGCTGCCGCGCATCGGCCTGCGCGAGGCGGCCGGCCTCGCCGCACTCGCCGCCACCGGGCTCGTGCTCTTCAACCTGTTCGTGATCGAGGGCGTGCGGGAGACCGACCCCGCCACGGTCGGCGTGATCGTGGGCTGCGTACCCGTGGTCCTCGCCCTCGCCGGTCCGCTCCTCGAGCGCCGGCCGCTCAGCCCGCCCGTGCTCGTGGCCGCCGTGATCGTGGCGGCGGGCGCCGCGGGCGTGCAATGGGCCGACGGCGGGATCACCGCCGCGGGGCTCGCGCTGGCCCTGGGCGCGCTGGCCTGCGAGGCCGGCTTCTCCCTCCTCGCCATCCCGCATCTCGCCCGCCTCGGCGCGCTCTCCGTGTCCACCTACGCCTGCCTGTTCGCGGTGCCGATGCTCACCGTCTGGAGCCTCGTGGCCGACGGCGCGGCGCTGCCGATGCCCGCGGCCGGCGAGGCGGCCGCGATCGCCTACCTCGCGATCGTGGTCACGGCGGGCGGGTTCGTGTGCTGGTACACGGCGGTCGGACTGCTGGGCGTCGAGCGCGCCGGGCTGTTCTCCGGCGTGCTCCCGGTGAGCGCGCTGGCCTGCTCGGCGGCGCTCGGCCTGGCCGGAGTCACGCCGGAGCGGCTGGTCGCGGTGGCGGTGGTGGCGGCCGGGATCACCCTCGGCGTGCGCGCCACCCGGCCCGCGCCGGCCCGCCCGGCCGCGTGCGCACCGGCGCCGGCGAATCCGTAGACGCGAGCGTGCGAGGCGGCGGTGCGGCGCCGGGGCTCCCCGCCGCGCCCGGTTCCCGCTTGCGCGCCCGCCGCGCGGATGGCAAGCTTCTCGCGCCGAGAAATCCGTCCTGGAGCCGGCGCCGGGACGCAGCATCCTGAGGAATCCCCCAAGGAGGATCAGTGGCCGCTTCCAAGACCGCTTCCGCGCCGAGCAGGCGTCCCCAGAAGTCCGGGACGCCCGAGTCGGAAGCGGGCCGAACCGCCACCGGACAGCTCGACGGCGGCGCGGACCAGGCCGTGCTCGCGGAGATCCTCGAGGCGCTCGTGGCCGCGCGGGACGGCGACTTCTCGCGCCGGCTCTCGCGCCGGCGCCGCGGCCTGATCGGCGAGATCGGGGCGGCCTACAACGAGCTCGTGTCCATGAACGCCAAGATGGAGAAGGAGCTCGGCCGCATGCGCCGGGTGATCGGGCGTGAGGGGCGCATGGACCAGCGCGCGTCGCTCGGCCCCGCCGGCGGCGGCTGGGAGTCGAGCGTCGAGTCGCTGAACGCGCTGATCGACGACCTCGTACGCCCGACCACCGAGGTGGCGCGGGTGCTCGAGGCGGTGGCCGACGGCGACCTCGACCGCAAGATGGCGCTCACGATCGAGGGACAGCCGGTGAAGGGCGAGTTCCTGCGCATCGGCACGACCGTGAACACGATGGTCGACCAGCTCTCCTCGTTCGCGGACGAGGTCACGCGCGTCGCGCGCGAGGTGGGCACCGAGGGCAAGCTCGGCGGACAAGCCGAGGTGAAGGGCGTGTCGGGCACCTGGCGCGACCTCACGGAGTCCGTGAACGGCATGGCCTCGAACCTCACGAGCCAGGTGCGGAACATCGCCCAGGTCACGACCGCGGTGGCCGAGGGCGACCTGACGCAGAAGGTCACGGTCGACGTTCAGGGCGAGATCGCCGAGCTGAAGGAGACCGTGAACACCATGGTCGACCAGCTGTCCTCGTTCGCCGACCAGGTGACCATCGTGGCGCGCGAGGTGGGTACCGAGGGCAAGCTCGGCGGCCAGGCCGAGGTGCCCAATGTGGCCGGCACCTGGAAGGACCTGACCGACTCGGTGAACCTGATGGCGTCGAACCTCACGAGCCAGGTGCGGAACATCGCCCAGGTCACGACGGCGGTGGCGGAGGGCGACCTGACGCAGAAGGTCACGGTCGACGTGAAGGGCGAGATCGCCGAGCTGAAACAGACCGTGAACACGATGGTGGACCAGCTCTCCTCGTTCGCGGACGAGGTCACGCGCGTGGCGCGCGAGGTGGGCACGGAGGGCAAGCTCGGGGGCCAGGCTGAGGTGAAGGGAGTGTCCGGCACCTGGCGCGACCTGACCGAGAACGTGAACCTGATGGCCGACAACCTCACCGACCAGGTGCGCTCGATCGCCCAGGTGTCGAGCGCGGTGGCCGACGGCGACCTGTCGCAGAAGATCGCGGTCGAGGCCAAGGGCGAGGTGGCCGCGCTTGCCGACACGATCAACAAGATGGTCGACCGGCTGCGCTCGTTCGCGGCCGAGGTGACCCGCGTCGCGCGCGAGGTGGGAACCGAGGGCAAGCTCGGCGGCCAGGCCGAGGTGGAGGACGTGTCGGGAACCTGGCGCGGCCTGACCGAGAACGTGAACTCGATGGCCTCGAACCTGACCGATCAGGTGCGAAACATCGCCGAGGTCACGACCGCCGTGGCCAACGGCGACCTCTCGAAGAAGATCACCGTCGACGCGAAGGGCGAGATCCTCGAGCTGAAGGAGACCGTGAACACCATGGTCGGCCAGCTCAACGCCTTCGCCGCGGAGGTCACGCGCGTGTCGAAGGAGGTCGGCATCGAGGGCAAGCTCGGCGGCCAGGCCGAGGTTGAGGACGTGTCGGGCACCTGGCGAGCCCTGACCGAGTCGGTGAACTTCATGGCGTCGAACCTCACCGATCAGGTGCGCTCGATCGCGCAGGTCACGACCGCGGTGGCCAACGGCGACCTCTCGAAGAAGATCACGGTCGACGCCCGTGGCGAGATCCTCGAGCTGAAGAACACCGTGAACACGATGGTCGACCAGCTCTCCTCGTTCGCGGACGAGGTCACGCGTGTGGCGCGCGAGGTGGGAACCGAGGGCATGCTCGGCGGCCAGGCACAGGTGGAGGGCGTGTCGGGCACCTGGCGCGGGCTGACCGAGAACGTGAACCAGCTCGCCTCCAACCTCACGACGCAGGTGCGGGCGATTGCCGAGGTGTCCACCGCCGTGACACAGGGCGACCTCACCCGCTCGATCACGGTCGAGGCCTCCGGAGAGGTGGCGGACCTCTCGGACAACATCAACCAGATGATCGCCAACCTGCGCGAGACGACCCGCCAGAACGAGGAGCAGGACTGGCTCAAGACGAACCTTGCTCGGATCTCGGGCCTGATGCAGGGCCAGCGCGACCTCGAGACGGTCTCGCAGCTGATCATGTCCGAGCTCTCGCCGGCGGTGTCCGCCCAGCACGGGGCGTTCTTCCTCGCCGACCACGAGGACGAGACGCCGCAGTACGAGCTGCGCCTGCTCGCGAGCTACGGCTACATGCGCCGCAAGGCGGTGTCGAACCGCTTCAAGCCCGGCGAGGGGCTCGTGGGTCAGGCGGCGCTCGAGAAGAAGCCGATCCTGATCAGCGACCCGCCCGACGACTACGTGCGCGTCTCCTCCGGCCTCGGCGAGGCCACGCCGCGCAACATCATCGTGATTCCGGTGCTGTTCGAGGAGCAGGTGCTGGCGGTGATCGAGCTGGCGTCCTTCCGCTCCTTCAGCCCGATCATCCTCCAGTTCCTCGACCAGCTCACGGAGACGATCGGCGTGGTGCTCTCCACGATCATCGCGAACGTTCGCACCGAGCAGCTGCTCGAGCAGTCCCAGTCGCAGTCGAACGAGCTCCAGAAGCAGTCGCAGGCGCTTCAGCGTCAGCAAGGGCAGCTTCAGGAGACGAACGAGGAGCTGCAGGAGAAGGCGGAGCTGCTCGAGCGCCAGAACCGCGACATCGAGATCAAGAACCGCGAGATCGAGCTGGCGCGGAGCTCGCTCGAGGAGAAGGCGGAGCAGCTGGCGCTGAGCTCGAAGTACAAGTCGGAGTTCCTGGCCAACATGTCGCACGAGCTGCGCACGCCGCTCAACTCGCTGCTGATCCTGTCCAAGGTGCTGGCCTCGAACGAGACCGGGCACCTGAGCGGCAAGGAGGTCGAGTCGGCGGCCACGATCCACAACGCGGGCTCCGACCTGCTCGCGCTCATCAACGACATCCTCGATCTCTCCAAGGTCGAGGCGGGCAAGATGGACGTGAGCCCTGGCCGCATGTCGCTGGCGGCGGTCCGCGACTACGTCGAGCGCTCGTTCCGCCCCGTGGCGGAGGAGCGAGGCCTGCGCTTCGCGATCGAGCTGCAGCCCGGCGTGCTCGAGGAGATCGAGACGGACGAGCAGCGCCTCCAGCAGGTGCTCAAGAACCTGCTCTCGAACGCGTTCAAGTTCACCGAGGGCGGGTCGGTCACGCTCACGGTGGCGCCCGCGCCGACGGACATCCAGTTCGCCGAGCGCGCACTGGCCACCGCCGACTCGGTGGTGGCCTTCTCAGTGGCCGACACCGGCATCGGCATCCCGCCGGACAAGCTGCGACTGATCTTCGAGGCCTTCCAGCAGGCGGAGGGATCGATCTCGAGGCGCTTCGGCGGCACCGGGCTCGGCCTGTCGATCAGCCGCGAGATCGCGCGCCTCCTGGGCGGCGAGATCCACGTGGCGAGCGTCGAGGGCGAGGGCGCGACATTCACGCTCTTCCTCCCCGACCGTCTCCGCGGGGCCGCGCTCGCGGCCGAGCCGGCGCCCGAGCGCGCGCTCGAGCCGGCGCTGCCGCGGCTCTCCGCCCCGCGCGTGGAGGGTGCCGAGCTGCCCTCCCCGCTCACCGACGACCGGGCGAAGATCGTGCCCGGCGACCGCGTGGTCCTGCTGATGACCGAGGACCGCAAGCTCGCGCGCGGCGCGGTGACGGTCGCGAACGAGACCGGGTTCAGGTGCCTGCTGGCGGTGCGAGGCGACGCCGGACTGGGACTCGTCCACGAGTTCATGCCGCACGCCGTGGTGCTCAGCAGGGAGCTGCCCCAGGTCGCGGGCGACGCCGTGCTCGACCACCTGAAGCGCCATCCGGAGACGCGACACATCCCGGTCTTCCTGCTGGGGGCCCCGCATGAGCACGACGCGCGGCTGGCCGGGGCGCTCGGGTCGGTCGCCAAGCCGAGCTCCCCGAAGGGCCTGGCCGACGTCTTCGCGCGTCTCGCCTCGTTCCTCGACCGCCGCGAGCGGAGCGTGCTGCTCGTGGAGGACGATCCCGAGCGCCGCAAGGCGCTGGCCGCGCTGGTCGGCGGCGCCGATGTGAAGGTGATGACTGCGGACTCGCGCGAGGCCGCCCTCGCCGAGCTCGACGCGCACAAGTTCGACTGCGTCGTGCTCGACCTGGCAATCTCGAACGGCGACGGCTTCGGCGTGCTCGAGCGGATCAAGCGGGCCAAGCGCTTCCAGGCGCTACCGGTGATCGTGCACAGCCGCCGGGACCTCGACGAGCGCGAGCAGGCGCGCCTCGACCGCTTCGCCAAGTCGGTGGTGCTGAAGGACGCCCGTTCGGAGGAGCGGCTGCTCGACGAGACGTCGCTCTACCTCCACCGCGCCGAGGCGCGCCTGCCGGCCGAGAAGCGGCGCATGCTCGAGAGGCTGCACACGGCCGACGAGGTGTTCGACGGCAAGAAGGTGCTGATCGTCGACGACGACGTACGCAACGTGTTCGCGCTCACGAGCGTCTTCGAGCGTCGCGGCATGAAGGTGCTGTTCGCCGAGAACGGCCGCGATGGCCTCGCGCTCCTGAAGCGCAACCCCGACGTCGCGCTCATACTGATGGACATCATGATGCCCGAGATGGACGGCTACGAGGCCACCCGCGCCGTGCGTGAGCTGCCCGAGTTCGAGCAGCTCCCGATCGTGGCGCTGACGGCCAAGGCGATGCGAGGCGATCGCGAGAAGAGCATCGCCTCCGGCGCGTCCGACTACATCACCAAGCCCGTGGACGTGGACCAGCTGCTCTCGCTCATGCGGGTCTGGCTCCACAGGTAGGCGACGCCGTCGTGAGCGGCGCAGCGGGCATCCTCGTCGTCGACGACCAGCCGAAGAACCTGACCGCTATCGAGACCGTGCTCGCGCCGCTCGGCCGCGAGGTCGTGACCGCCGGCTCGGGCGAGGAGGCGCTGCGCCGGCTTCTCGACGGCGACTTCGCGGTGATCGTGATGGACGTGCGCATGCCCGGGCTCGACGGCTTCGAGACCGTCGAGCTGATCAAGCGGCGGCCCCGGCACGCGGACACCGCGGTGGTCTTCCTGACCGCGGCTGACGCGGACGTGGACCAGATCAGGCGCGGCTACGAGAGCGGCGCCGTGGACTACATCCTCAAGCCCGTCGATCCGGACATCCTGCGCTCAAAGGTCGCGATGCTGCTGGAGCTTGGGGAGAAGAACGCTGCGCTCAGGGCATCGGAGGAGCGCTTCCGGACGGCCTTCGAGGGGGCGCCGATCGGCATGGCGCTGAGCACGATGGAGGGCGACTTCGTCGAGGTGAACGGGGCGCTCTGCCTCCTGCTCGGCGTTCCGGAGGGCGAGGTCACCGGGCGCCCGCTCTGGGAGCTCGTCCATCCCGCCGATCGTCAGGCCGAGCGCGAGCAGCAGGAGCGGATCGTCTCGGAGCAGCCGCGCTTCGACCAGCGCGAGCTTCGCTTCAAGCGCGCGGACCAGCGCGTGGTGCACGCGCTCGTGAGCGTGTCGCTCCTTGACGGCGCTCAGGACAGCCCGCTTGGCTACATCTGGCAGGTCGTGGACGTGACCGAGCAGCGGCGCAGCGCCGAGGAGCGGGCGGCGCGCGCCGAGGCCGAGGCGGTGGCCGACGCGCTGGGGAAGCTCCAGCAGGTGACCGAGGCGGCGCTCGAGCACCTCGACCTGCGTGAGCTGCTCCAGCAGCTGGCGGATCGGATCCGCGACGCCTTCAGCACCGACTTCGCGCGCATCCTCCTGCGCGACAGCGACCTGGAGCCGCTGCTCTCGGTCGGGGCCACAAGCGGCTTCGAGCCGGGTGCGGCGGCGGAGCCGGTGCCGATCGCCGGCGTGCTCGAGCAGGCGCTCGGCGAGCAGCGCGCGATCACCGTCGTCGACCTGCCCGAGGGGGCGGGACTCGACCGCGCGCTCGCGGCCCAGCGCGCACGTGCGCTGATGGCGGCGCCGCTGTTCGTGGACGGCCGGCCGGCGGGCGTGGTGGAGGTGGGCACCCGCACCGAGCGCCGCTTCGGCGCGGGCGACGAGGGCCTGCTGCTCCTGATGGCCGACCGCGCGGGGCTCGCGGTCGAGCACGCGCGCAAGTACGAGCGCGAGCTGTCGAACGTCGAGCTGCTCCAGCGCGCCCTGTTGCCCGAGCGGCTGCCCTACGTGGAGGGCGTGCGGCTGGCGGCGCGCTACCTGCCGGGCGCGGGCGACGTGGGCGGTGACTGGTACGACGCCATCCCGCTGGCCGACGGCCGCCTCGGGGTGGCCATGGGCGACGTGGTGGGCCACGGGATCGGCGCGGCCGCGCTGATGGGTCAGCTGCGCCACGCCACACGCGCGTACGCGCTCGAGGGCCATCAGCCGGGCATCGTGCTCGACAGGCTCGACCGGCTGGTGCGCAGCCTCCAGGGCGGCCAGATGGCCACGCTCCTCTACGTCGTGGTCGAGCCAGGGATGGAGCGGCTCACGTTCGCGAGCGCCGGCCACGTGCCGCCGCTCACGATCGCCCCCGACGGCTCCACCGCGTACCTCGACGGCGCCCCGAATCCGCCGCTCGGGGTCTTCGACTCCGAGGCCCACGCCGAGCTCACCGCGGAGCTCGAGCCCGGTACGGCGCTCGTGCTCTACACCGACGGCCTCGTGGAGGAGCGCGGCGTGTCGATCGACGCCGGGCTGGAGGCGCTCCGCGAGGCGGCCCGGCCGGGAGCGCCCGAGGAGCTCTGCGAGCGTCTCCTTGCCGTCAAGCCCGACCTGCGCGCGGCGCACGACGACATCGCGATCCTCGTGCTCGGTGGGCTCACGGCCGCGCTCGAGCCGCTCCACCTCGAGGTCCCGGCCGACCCGGAGCTGCTCGGCTCGGTGCGACGCGACCTGGCCCGCTGGCTGATCGCGGGCGGCGCCTCCACCGATGACGTGGAGGCGGTGCAGATGGCCTGCCATGAGGCCTGCTCGAATGCCATCGAGCACGGCTACGCGTTCGGGGAGGGGAGCTTCACGATCGACGGCCGCTTCGAGGGCGGGCGGGCGCTGCTCACGGTCCAGGACCACGGCGGCTGGGTCGAGCGCCCGAACGGCAGCCTCCCCCACCGCGGTCACGGCCTGCCGCTGATGGAGGCCCTGATGGAGTCCGTGGAGGTCGAGCGCGACGGCGAGCGCACCGCCGTGCAGATGGCCCGGCGCCTGGCGGGCGACCGCGTGACCACCGCCTGAGAGCCAACCTACTCTTCGGTGGGTGCTCATCGACTCACTCGAGTGGCTCGGCCATTCCGGCTTTCGCATCCGGGTCGGGAGGGCCGTGGTGTACCTCGACCCATACCGCGTGCCCGACGGCGCGCCGCCGGCCGACCTGATCCTGGTCACGCACGGGCACTACGACCACTTCTCGCCGCAGGACATCGAGCGCCTGTCCGCGCGCGGCACCTGGCTCGTGGGCCCCGCCGCGGTGGCCGAGCGGGTGGGCGGCCAGGTGCACTCGATCGCGCCCGGCGAGCTGCTCGAGGACGAGCTCGTGCGCGGCGTGCACGTGCGCGCGATCGCGGCCTACAACACCTCCAAGCGCGACGCCGACGGCAATCCGTTCCACCCGCGCGCCGCCGGCTGGGTGGGCTACGAGCTGAACGTGCGCGGCGAGCGGCTGTACCACTCGGGCGACACGGACGTGATCCCCGAGATGGACAGCGTGACGGGCGTCGACGTGGCCCTGCTGCCGGTGAGTGGGGTGTACGTGATGACCGCCTCCGAGGCGGCCGAGGCGGCGCGGCGGATCCAACCGCGTGTGGCGGTGCCGATGCACTGGGGCCAGCACCTCGGGAGCGAGCGGGACGCGCGCACGTTCGCCGAGCGGGCCGGGGTGGAGGTGCGCATCCTCACCAAGGTCGCGTCCTGAGGCGGGCTATGCTCTCGCGGCCTTGCGAAGCACGCGTGTCCTCAGACGGCTCGCGTGGGGCGCGGTGGCGGTCGGCATCGCCACACCCCTGGTCCGCCACCACCTGAAGCTGCGGACGCCGGTGGTGTCGGCGCTGTCGTGGCCGGCCCCCGCGGCCCTCGCGCTCGCCGCGCCGCGGACGCCTCTGCGCGACGCGGCCATCTACGCCCTCCAGATGTGGGCGTACTTCGCGCACTTCGACATGCCCGACGACGACCCGGACGCCCTGCTGCGGCGGCTCAAGATCGACTACCCGATCAAGGTCGACCGAGCGCTCGGGGCCGGCACCACGCCCACGATCCGGCTGCAGCGCTCGCTCGGGCGGACCGACCACGTGGGACCGCTCGAATACGGGCTCTCGGCCGTGCACTGGAGCTGGTTCCTCGTGCCCCACGGCACGCTCGCCTACCTGCTGATCCGCCACCGCGACCGCTACCCCAGGTCGGCCGTGCTGATGGCCGCTTGCTTCGATCTGGGGTGCGTGGTGTACTGGGCCGTTCCGACCGCCCCGCCGTGGTACGCGGGCGAGAACGGCAACATGCCGCCGGTGCGGCGCATCATGGCCGAGGCGGGGGAACGCTTCTGGCGACGCCTCTGGCGCCCGCTCTACCATTCTCTTCAAGGCAACCCGTTCGCTGCTATGCCCTCACTTCACTTCGGGACCTCCGTGATGGCGGCGCGATTGCTCGGCCAGGTCGGTCCCGGGCACGCGGCCGTTGGCTGGGCCTACGCTCTCACGCTGGGCTTCGGGCTCGTGTACCTGGGTGAGCACTACGTGGTCGATCTGATCGCGGGGCTGGCCCTCGCGGAGGGCATCTGGCGGATGGCGCCGAGGCTCGAGCCCTCGGCTCGCCTGATCGCCGGTGTCGTGCAGCGGCTCGAGCCGCGGGTTGCCCGGTGACGCCGGACGGTCGTCGCCTGCGAGGCCGCGAGCTCGACGCGGAGCTCGAAGCGCGCGCGCTCCGAGAGCGCGAGCTCGACGCGCTGGACGACGACGACACCACCGGCGACGCGGAGGTCGGCCGCTTCCAGGCCCTGCTCCACGACAAGCGCAAGCTCTTCAGCGGCTTCCTCCTCGTCCTCCTGCTGGTGATCGTCATCTACGTGCTGGTGCCCAAGCTGCTCGGCACCGAGGAGGCGGTCGAGAAGCTCGACAACGCGGTCTGGTACTGGATCGTGGTGGCGATCGGGTTCAACGTGCTGGCGTTCGCCGCCTACGTGGCGCTCTTCCGTGGAGTGCTCTCCGGCACCCGGGACGACGAGGTGCACCGCCGGCTCGACCTGCGCGCCTCCTACCAGATCACGATGGCCGGCCTGGCGGCAACGCGCGTCTTCTCCGCCGCGGGCGTGGGTGGCATCGTGCTCACCTACTGGGCGCTGCGCAAGGCGGGTATGCCGCGCCGGCGCTCGGCCTGCCGGATGGTCGCTTTCCTCGCTCTCACCTACTTCGTGTACATGGCCGCGCTCATCGTGTTCGGCATCCTGCTCCGGACCGGGGTGCTGCCGGGCAACGCGCCGGTGGGCGGCACGATCGTGCCGGCCGCGCTGGCGGCAGCGCTGATGGCGCTGTTCGGCTTGATCGCGCTGATCCCCCAGGACTTCGAGCGCCGCATCGTCTCGTTCGCCGGCGGCTACCGGCGCGTGCGCTACCTGCAGCGGCTCGCCAAGGGCCCGGCCACGCTCGCCACCGGCGTGCGCACCGCGATCGCCTACATGCGCCATCCGAGCCGCGGGGCGCTCGCGGTCGGCGGGGCCGTGGGGTTCTGGGCGGCCAACATCGCGGTGCTCTGGGCGAGCTTCGAGGCCTTCGGCGGCGACGTGCCGTTCGGCGTGCTCGTGCAGGGCTTCTTCGTGGGCATGGCAGCGAACCTGATCCCATCGCCGGCGGGCGGCGTGGGCTCGGTGGACGCCGGGATGATCTTCGCCTTCGATGTGCTGTTCGGCGTGCCGAGCGCCGTGGTGTTCCCGGCGGTGCTCATGTACCGCGTGATCGCGTTCTGGCTGCCGATCCCGCCGGGAATCGTGGCCTTCTTCCAGCTGCGCGGCACCGTCGCGCGCTGGGAGGAGGAGCGCAGGGAGCAGCGGGGTGTGATCGCCCCTCGCGCCGCTACACTTCAGAAAGTAAAGTGACCAGCTTGGAGATGAGAGACATAGAGAACGTCGTGATCGTCGGGAGCGGGCCCGCGGGCTACACCGCCGCCCTCTACACCTCGCGAGCGGACCTCGAACCGCTCGTGATCGAGGGCTTCGCGTGGGGCGGCCTGCTCCAGCAGACCACCGACGTGGAGAACTACCCCGGCTATCGCGACGGCGTGATGGGCCCGGAGATGATGCAGGAGTTCCGCGATCAGGCCGAGCGCTTCGGCACCCGCTTCATCACCGATGACGCCACCGAGCTCGAGCTGGCGAGCGAGCCGGGCGGCACCCACACCGTGCACGTGGGCGACAAGGAGATCAAGGCGCGCGCGGTGATCCTCGCGATGGGGGCGGAGCCGAAGAAGCTCGGGGTGCCGGGTGAGGACGAGCTGTCCGCCCGCGGCGTGTCCTACTGCGCAACCTGCGACGCGGCCTTCCACCGCGGCGCCGAGACGATCGTGGTCGGCGGCGGCGACACCGCGATGGAGGACGCCACCTTCCTCGCGAAGTTCGCGGGCAAGGTGTCGATCGTGCACCGGCGCGACGAGTTCCGCGCCTCGGCGATCATGCTCGACCGCGCCCGCGACATGGACAACATCGACCTTGTCACGCCGTACGTGGTCGAGCGCTTCGAGCCCGGCGAGAACGGCGCGCTCGGCAAGGCCGTGCTGGAGAACGTGGAGGACGGCTCCGCCAAGGAGCTGCCGGTCACGGGCGCCTTCGTCGCGATCGGCCACCGGCCTAACTCGCAGCTCGTCGACGGCCAGCTCGACCTCGACGACGAGGGCTACGTGCTCGTCGACGGGCGCTCCACGCGCACCAAGCTGCCGGGCGTGTTCGCCGCCGGCGACCTCACCGACCGCGTGTACCGCCAGGCGGTGACCGCCGCGGGCACGGGCTGCATAGCCGCCCTCGACGCGGAGGCCTACCTGCGCGACACGCCGATCGACGCCGAGGCGCACTGGGCGGGCGAGCCCGAGAGGATCGAGGCGGCCGCGGAGTCAGCCGCCTCCTGAGGACCCCGGCCGGCCAGGTGTGGCGGGGGTCCGGGGGCGCGAGCCCCCGGGTGGCATCCTGGAGCAATTGGGCTCGGGAGCAGCGCTGCGCTCCGGAGCGAATCGAGCGGCCGACCTCCGAAGAGGAGCTCGCGCGCGCCGTACGCGGCGCCCAGCGGGTGAAGGTCGCCGGGGCGGGCCATTCCTTCACGGACATCGCCTGCACGGACGGCGTGATGATCGACATGTCGCGGATGCGGCGCATCCTCGACGTCGACGGCGACGACGTGACCGTCGAGGCCGGCATCACCCTGCGCGAGCTGGGCGAGCAGCTGCGGCTACGCGGGCTCGCGATGGAGAACCAGGGCGACGTGGACCAGCAGACGCTCGCGGGCGCGCTCTCGACTGCAACTCACGGGACCGGCGGCCGCTTCGGAAACCTGTCCTCGCGCGTGGTGGGCGTCCGGCTGGTCGACGGCAGCGGCGAGCCGCGCGAGCTGACCGGCGGGGACGACCTGCGGGCGGCGCGGGTATCGCTCGGTGCCCTGGGGGCGTTCTCCGCCGTCACGCTGCGCTGCGTGCCCGCCTTCACGATCCACCGGCTCGACGAGCCGCGCGCGATCGACGACGTGCTGCCGCGCCTCGATGAGCTGGTCGACGCGAACGACCACTGGGAGGCGTTCGTGATGCCATACACGCGCCGGGCCCTCACGCTCACCTCCGAGCGCACCGACAGCGAGCCGCGCCCGCCGGGACGGGCGGAGGCGTTCCTCCGTGACGTGGTGCTGGAGAACGCCGTGCTCGGGCTGTTCTGCCGCGCCGGGCGTCTCGCTCCGGCGGCGATCCCGTGGCTCAACCGGCGCCTCGCGTCGCTCCTCGGCGCGGCCGAGCACCTCGACGCGAGCAACCGCGTGTACGCGAACACGCGGATCGTGCGCTTCACCGAGATGGAGTACGCCGTCCCGCGCGAGCGCGCCGCCGAGGCGCTCGAGCGCGTGCTCGCCCTCATCGAGCGCCGCCGGCTGCCGATCGGCTTCCCGATCGAGCTGCGCGTGACGGCCGCGGACGACGCGCTGCTCTCGACCGCCCACGAACGCGCAACCGCCTACATCGCCGTCCACCAGTACCGGGGCATGGAGTTCGAGACCTACTTCCGCGCGGTGGAGGCGATCATGGACGAGTACGGCGGCCGCCCGCACTGGGGAAAGCGTCACTACCAGACCGCCGCCACGCTTGCGCCGCGCTATCCCGAGTGGGAGCGCTTCGCCGCCGCGCGCCGGCGCTTCGACCCCGAGGGCCGCTTCGAGAACGACTACCTGCGCCGCGTGCTCGGGCCGGTCGGCGGCTGAGAGCGGCAGCCCGACGGCAGCCGCCGGTCGAGCGTCACCACGCGCCCGTCGACCGTGCGTACCCGGGTGCGCAGGCGCGCCCCGCTCACCCGGGCGCGGAACGGGCCGCGCACGTCGCGTGCCCGCCCGGCGCTGCGGAAGCTCACCTTCTCGATCCCCAGCCCCGATACGCGCGCGCGGCAGCCCTGCAGCGTCAGGCGCACGTCTGGGCGCTCGCGGCAGGAGCGGCCGGCACAGTTCTTCAGGCCCAGGAGCCGCCCGGCCAGCTCGGCCTGGATCACGGCGTAGCCCGGGTCGGCGTGCACGCTCTGGAGCTGGTGCGGGTCGAGCTCGAGGTCATACAGCTCGCGCTCGCCGTTCGCGTGCTCCACGTAGGTGTAGCGGTACGTACGAAGGGCGTCGTAGGCCGGCTGGTTGAACCCGACCGAGCCCTCGATCAGCAGGTCGCGTCCCCATTCGCGGCCCGGATCGTCCAGCAGGGGAAACAGCGAGCGCCCGTCCTCGAGCCTCCCGGCCGCCACGGCGCCGGCGGCGTCGAGGATGGTTGGCGCGAGGTCCGCGTTCGTGACGAGCTGGCGCCGCCGCTCCCCGGCGGGCACGCCAGGCCCGCGCATGATCAGCGGCACGCGGATCGATGGCTCGTACACCGCCACCTTGCCGTTCGGGAAGCGGTGCTCGCCGTGGAAGAAGCCGTTGTCGGAGGTGTAGACGAACAGGGTGTTGTCGAGCTCGCCCTCCGCGGCGAGCGCGTTCACGATCGCCACGACCCCCTCGTCGACGGCCAGGAGCGACTCGAGCTCCTGGCTGTAGTTCTCGTCGATCGCGGCGGCGAGCCCGGCGCCGATCGGCGCCCGCGCGCGTATGAAGCTTGGTTTGTCCGACACGTCCGCCTCGTTGTATGCCGGGCCCGCCGGCGCAGGGACGCCCTTGAAGCGGTCCACGTGGCGGGCGGCAGGCGACGGCGTGGGGATCCCGGGCAGATCATCGGGATCGGCTGGGCGGCCGGCGTGCGGGGCGAGGTACGCCACCGACAGGAAGAACGGCGTCGGCGTCTCGCTCATCCGCTCGACCACCGACACCGCCCGCGCCGTGTAGTCGTCGGTCGAGTAGGTCGGGTAGGTGTGGAGGACGCCGTTCTCGTTGAGGGTGTAGTTCGTGAAGCTGTAGGTGGAGGGGTCGATCGACGTGTACCACTCGTCCCAGCCGGGGGGCACCTCGGTGGCGGTGGCGCCGGTGCCGTAGCCGTTCAGGAACTTGCCGATGTGGACGGTCTGGTAGCCGGCGCGGTCGAGCCAGACCGGCAGCCACTCGCGCTTGCCGAGCCGCCGGTAGCCGCCCTCCGGCGGCCGGTTGCCCTGCACGCCGTGGTTGTGCGCGTACTGGCCCGTGAAGACCGACGCGCGCGACGGGCAGCAGAGCGGGTTCGTGACGAACGAGCGCTCGAAGGTCGTGCCCTGGTCGGCGAGCGAGCGCTGCACCCCCTCCATCACGCGCATCGACTCGACCGTCTGGTCGTCGGTCATCACGAGGACCACGTTGGGAGCTTCGGACGAGGCGGCCGGCGCGACCGCCAGCGACGCGGCGGCGAGCAGCGCCGCGCCGATCATCGGCAGGCGCGCAGCGTTCGGTCGAGCGTGTAGCGGCGCCCGTCCTCGGTCTCCGCGCGCACGCGCAGGCGGAAGCGGCCATGGCGCCGGAGAGCACCGGCCCGCACCTCCTTCACGAGCGCCGCCGGACGGCCGGGGGCGAGCAGGTCTCCGTGCACGCTCGCGACGCGCCGGTGGCCCACGAGGAAGTCGGCGCTGAGCGGCCGGTCGCGCTTGGACCCGCGCAGCCTCACCACCAGCCCGTTCCGCACGCAGCCGCTCAGCGGGCGCCCGCCCGAGCTCACCACGAGCTTGAGACGCGGATGGGTCTGGCAGGAGGCGCCCGCGCACGTGCGCAGGGTGCGCAGGCGGGTCACGAAGTCGCGCTGCACCTGGCGGTAGCGGTCCTGGCCGTCAACGCTCTGGAGCTGGAATGGATCCTCCACCAGGTCGTAGAGCTCGCGCTCGCCGGTCGTCCGGTGATCGACGAAGAGAAAGCGGTAGGTGCGGATCCCCCTGTAGGTCGGCACGCCGTTCGCGCCGTTGCCGTTCTCGATCAGGATGTCGCGGCCCCACTCCTCACCGGCGTCGGCCACCAGGTCGAGCAGCGAGCGGCCGTCCTGGGGGCGGCCCGGCGACACTCCCGTGGCGTCGAGGATCGTGGCCGGCACGTCGATGTTGGTCACGAGCCGGGGGTCGACCCGGCCGCGCGGAATGCCGGGCCCGCGCATCACGAGCGGGATCCGGATCGAGGGCTCGTAGGGCAGCACCTTCTCGGCGAGCGCCCGGTGCTCGCCGTGCATGAAGCCGTTGTCCGAGGTGTAGACGATGAGCGTGTTCTCGAGCTCGCCGGTGCGGCGCAGGGCATCCACGATCTGGGCCACGCCCTCGTCCACCGACATCAGGCTCTCGAACTCCTGGCGCCAGTTCTCCTCGACCGCGGCGGTGAGCTCCGGCGTGAACCGCGGGCGGTCGGCCACCACCTGCGGCTTGTCGTACATGTTCGCCTCGTTGAAGTTCGGCGGGCGCGGCATCGACTGGCCGGCGAACGCGTCGCGGTGGCGCGGAGCCGGGGAGGGCGTGCCCGGCCGGGGCGGGTCGTCGGGGTCGCGGGGGGCGCCGCGGTGGGGCGCCGTGTACCAGAGCGACAGGTAGAACGGGCTGGCCGCCGGGGCGGCGTCCTCGATCAGCTCGACGGCGCGGCGCGTCTGGAAGTCGGTGAGGTAGTCGTCGGGCCGGTCGGGACTCGGATAGGAGCGCAGCACGCCATTCTCGTTCACCTTCCAGCTCGCGTAGTTGAACGCGCCCGAATGCGGGCTCCCGTGCCAGTCGGTCCAGCCGAACGGGATCCCGTGCCGCATCTCGTAGCCGTTCAGGTAGCGCCCGATGTGCATGGTGCGGTAGCCGGCCGCGCTGAGCCAGACCGGCATCGTGTTCGTGTGGTCGAGCGCATCCATGCCGCCGAAGAGCCCGGCGTTGTGGAGCACCCCGTGGTTGTGCGCGTACTGGCCGGTGAGGTTGGTCGCGCGGCTCGGGCAGCAGAGCGGGAAGCTCGCGACCGTCTGGGTGAAGTTCGTGCCGTCGGCCGCCAGCAGGCCGTTCACCAGAGGCATGCTGGCGAGCGACGTAGCCGTCTGGTCGTCCGTCATCACGACGACGACGTTGGGACGGGTGTCCTGCGCGGAGGCGGGGACGGCTGCCAGGGCGAGGCCGGCCAGCGCGAGCAGCATGAGGGGAGCAGCGAGTCGACGCACCTGTTCTCCAACACCCCGGTGCGGGCGCGGTTGCGGAGGGATGATGCCTACAGCTCGCAGCGGCCCTCGCCGCGGTAGGTGGGCACCTCGTCGACGATCTCGTCGCCGCGCACGAGGTAGAGGCTGTTGAATCGCTCGCACAGCTCGCCTGCTTTGGCGTGACGCAGATAGACGTCGTCGCCGACCCGCAGGCTAGCGGCGGCGGCCCCGATTACGGGCGTCTGCACCTCGCCGGCGCCCTCCTGCGGGTCGAGCCGCAGGCCGCCCGGCAGGTAGGGGGCGGGCAGCCGGTCCGGGCCCGCGGCGCCGGAGGCGTGGTAGCCGCCACCGAGCAGCGTGGCCACGCCGCCGCTCGGGCGTCGCACCACCGGCATTGCGAACATCGCGGCCGGCGTGAGGCTGAACGACGCATAGCGATCGAACAGCGTTGGCGCGAAGAAGCCGGATCCGGCGGTGATCTCGGTGACCACCGATTCCTCACGCGTGCTGTGGATGCTGCCCGTGCCGCCGCCGTTCACGATCTCGAGCGGCGCTACCTCGCGCACCGCCGCCACCACCGCGGCGCGGCGCTCGGCGATCTCCGCGGCGGAGC
Source organism: Thermoleophilaceae bacterium (assembly GCA_035650215.1). GTDB lineage: Bacteria > Actinomycetota > Thermoleophilia > Solirubrobacterales > Thermoleophilaceae > JACVRW01. The sequence goes on along the minus strand of DASRIC010000054.1, from coordinate 29,613 downwards.
GGCGCTTCATTGCCCGGATCAGGGGCGCCTGCAACGCTTTTCCCAGCGGGCGGTCGCCCAGGCCGGCTATGTGGGCCTCGTAGCCCATCAGGGCCGACAGCTCGAAGCCGGGGCGTCTCGCGATCTCGACCGCCAGCGCGCGCGCCTCGGCCGGTGTGCGCAGCGGCGAGCGTTTGGCGCCCACCTTGAGCCGCCCGCCGAGCGGCCACCAGCCCGTGTCGAGCTCGATGCAGACCCTGATCCGCCCGGCTTCGGCGCCGACCGCGCCCTCGATGAAGTCGAGCTGGCTCACGGAGTCCACCATCACGATCGGCGCGCGTTCGGGGTCGAGCCCGGCCAGCTCGGCCAGCGCGGCGCGGTCGGCGCTCGGATAGGCGAGCAGCAGGTCGTGGAGGCCGTGCCCGTGGAGCCAGAGCGACTCGCTGAGCGTGAAGGTCATCAGGCCCTGAAATCCCGCCGTTTCGAGGATCGCCTCGAGCAGCGGGCGGCAGCGCACCGACTTGCTCGCCACCCGGATCGGCACCCCGCGGGCGCGGCCGAGCATCTCGCGGGCGTTCGACCGAAGCGCGTCCATGTCCACGAACGCGAACGGCGCGTCCACGCCGGCGAAGATCGCCTCGAGCTCCTCGTAGGTGCGCGGGCGCGCAGGCGCGGTGGAGACCTCCGAAACGGCCATCCCGGCATTATCGCCGCGTGCCGCCCGTGCTCCTCGTAATCGTCGGGATCTGCTCCGTGCAGTTCGGCGCCGCCCTCGCCAAGGGCCTCTTCGACGAGGTGGGCGTGGCCGGCGCCGTGTTCCTGCGCGTGCTGTTCGCCGCGATTGCACTGATGCTGGTCTTCCGGCCGTCGTTGCGCATGCCCTCGCGGCGGGCGCTGCCGCTGCTGGTGACCTTCGGGATCGTGCTGGCGGCCATGAACCTGTCGTTCTACGCCTCGCTCGAGCGTATCCCGCTCGGGGTGGCGGTCACGCTCGAGTTCGTGGGACCGCTCGGGGTGGCGGTGGCGGGCTCGCGCAGCGCCGTCGACCTGGTCTGGGTGGGCTTGGCCGCGCTCGGCATCGTGCTGCTTTCGGACTTCGGGTCCGGAGGCCTCGACCTCGTCGGCGCGGGCCTGGCGCTGATGGCCGGCGGGTTCTGGGCGGCCTACATCCTGCTGAGCGCGCGGGTGGGGCGCGTATTCCAGGGCGGCGACGGACTCGCGCTCGCGATGGTGGTCGGCGCCGTGGTGCTCACACCGGTGGGCGTCGCGCGTGGCGGGGCCGAGCTGGCCGAGCCGGCGGTGCTGGCGGTGGCGATGGGCGTGGCGCTGCTCTCGTCGGCGATCCCGTACGGGCTCGAGATGGAGGCGCTGCGGCGGATGCCCACCAGGGTGTTCGGCACGCTGATGTCACTCGAGCCCGCCGCCGGCGTCCTGGCGGGCTTCGTCGTCCTGGGCGAGGACCTGAGCGCGCGCGAGATCGTGGCGATCCTGCTTGTGGCGGCGGCGAGCGCGGGGGCGTCGCGCGGCGCCTCGGTGGCACCGCGCGACGCGTGATGGAGCTCGTCTACACCAGTCTGCGGAGGAGGCGTCCTAAGCCCTGGACTAGGCCCTGAATCAGGCCCGCCACCCCGGCGAGCAGCCCTCCGACCGCTTTGAACAGGCCGCGGAGCAGTCCCATCGGTTCAGCCCTTCCCGGATCGGCTACGGGCCCGAGCCGGCTTCTTCGCGGCCCGAGCCGGCTTCTTCGCCGCGCCCCGGGCCGGCTTCGTCGCGGCGCGAGTGGACTTCTTTGCTGCCCGAGCCGGCGCCTTTGCGGTCTGCTTCGCTGCGCCCACGGCGACCCTGCGCTTGATCGGGCCGCTCGCGGCCTTCGCCGCCAGCGGCAGCGCGACGAGGCCCGCTCCTAGGGCCATTCCGCGCATACCCGACCGGCGCGCTGTGCGGCGCCGGTCGTCGTGGGTCACACTCCTGGCGGCCTGCTGCACGACCTGGTTGACCGAGTCCCGCAGCGTTTCTCCGACGTTCTTGGCCATTGGTTGCCCTCGCTTCCGTTGGTCTCGATCTCTGGTTGGTTGGTCTACGTTCCGGCCGGCCGGCTTTCGCTGGTCGGCTGCGCCGCCGGCGTATCGGGCGAGCGCTGGAAGCGCGTGCCGGACTCGGCCCGCTCCCGCTGGCCACGGGCGTACGCGTCCTCGAGCATCCGCGACGCGACGTCGCGACCGCCGAGGCCAAAGGCCAGGGCCATCCCAAGCGCCACCGCTCCCAAGAGCGCCGCGTAGGTGATCGTCACGATGTCGGTGGCGATCCGAAGCTGGTTCAGGATCATGAACACGGCAACCGCCATCACGAGGATGGGAAGAGCCGTTGCCACCAGCTTGCCGGTGGGGCTGTCACCCAGCAGGTTGGATGCCGCCCGGCCGAGCCAGCTCGCCAGCGCGCCGGCCACCACGAAGATGAGGATCGCCGCCACCACGTTCGGCAGGTAGCCGAAGACGTCCGTCAGGAAGTCGTTCAGGGCGTTGATGCCGAGTGAGGTGATCGCGATCGACAGCGCGCCGAGCAGCACGAACCAGAACACGACCTTGCCGATCACCCTCGAGGGCGAGGCATCGGGCATCACCCGCTCCACGTAGGTCCCGCTTGCTCCGGCGGTGAGCGCCCGATCCGTCCCGATCTTCTCGAGGGCGACGGTGATCACCTTCTGGAGCACCTTGGCGATGAGATACCCCACCAGCAGGATGATCAAGAAGCCGACCAGCCTTGGAAGGAACCCGATCAGATCATCGAGGCCTTGCTGGATGCTCTCCGATATCTCGACTGCGGCTGTGAACATTGCTGATCCTCTTCTCCCTTGGTTGACGGTGGATCCGTGCTGCACCCATCCAGACAGGGGGCTCCCGCTCTGAGTTACAGAACTTCGGGAGGCTGTAACTCTTCGGGGCCGGGCGCTGTCCCCTTGGGTGACATGTGTGTCAAGAGCTGCCGCGTAGGGGTACTCACAGCGCGATGGACCCCGATCACGACTTGGTCGAGCGAACGGTGGCGGGCGAGCTCGTAGCGTTCGAGACACTCGTCGAGCGCCACCGCCCCGTGGTCTATCGCGTGGCCGCTCGAACGGTTGGCCGCGACGACGCCGACGACGTGACCCAGGACGCCTTCCTGCGCGCGTTTCACCGGCTCTCCGGCTTCCGCGGCGATGCGCCTTTCCGAAGCTGGCTCCTGCGGATCACGCACAACGCGGCGCTGAACCACATCGCCCGCCGAGTGCCCGAGCCCGTCGACCCGACGGAAGCGCCGCTCGAGGATCGGGATCCCGATTACGACCGCATGCCGGCGGAGTCGCTCGAGGAACACGAGCGGCGCGATCGCCTGGAGGCGAAGCTGCGGCTCCTGTCCGCGCCCCATCGCGCGGTGCTCGTGCTCCGCGACCTCGAGGGACTGAGCTACGACGAGATCGCGGAGGTCACGGACACGCCGCTCGGGAGCGTGAAGGGTCGGCTGCACCGCGCCCGTGCCGAACTGATCGATCTGCTCAGGCGTAACACGTACGACTGGGAGCTTCCTCGGTGACGGACGACCTTGGTTCGGGCGCAGAGGGTCCCGCAGAGCGGCGCCTGCTCGCCTACCTCGACACCCTCGGGACCGACGCGCCTGAGGGGCCGGCGGCGCTCACCGCTCGCGTAGTCAGCTCGGCACGCTGGCAGCGAGCGATCCGGCCTTATCTCGGAACCGCCGGCGGAATGATCGGCGCGGCGGGATCGGCGATGAGGATCCTGCTCGAGCCAAGGAGGGCGTGATGACGCACGCAACCAGCGTTCTCGAACGAGCCGGGGAGAGCCTCGGCAACTTCCTCCCACAGCTTCTCGGGGCCATCGCCCTGCTCCTCATCGGGCTGTTGGTGGCACGCCTACTCGGCCGTGCGGTCCGGCGCGCCCTCCAGGCCGCGGGCCTCGACGACCTGGGGGCACGTTGGCGGGTTGACGACACGCTGGCGAGGGCCGGCTTGGGAACGTCGCTCTCGGCGCTGGTCGGGACCGGCGTCCGGATCATCGTGAGCGTGATCGTGATCTTTGCGGCGCTCACGCTTCTGGGCCTCGAGCCTCTGAGCCAGTCGCTGAACGAGGCGGTGCTGTTCCTCCCGAACCTCCTGGTCGCGCTCGCCCTGATCCTCGCCGGAGTCATCCTGGCCGGCCTGGTCCGGGAGTGGGTGGATCGCGTGACCTACCAGATGGACTTCCCGGTGCCGCTCGGCCAGCTCGCCCAGGCCGCGACGCTAGCGCTCTTCGCCATCACGGCGGCCGCCCAGATCGGCGTGGACGCCGAAATCCTGACGCTGGTGCTCGGGATCGTGCTGGCGGCGGTGGCGGCCACGTTCGCCATCGCCTTCGGGCTCGGAGGCCGGGAGGTCGCGCGGGCGCTCAACGCGGGCCGCTTCGTGCGCGCGTCGTTCACCGTCGGCGAGACGATCAGCGTCGGCGATCTACGCGGGCAGATCGTCGGGATCGAGACGGACGCGACCGTGATCCGCACAGCGGACGGCCGGGTGCGGGTGCCCAACAACATGCTGGTGGAATCGGTCGTGACGATTCACGGCGAGCCCCCCCGGAGCGACTGATGGGCAACGCCCGGGCGCCGCGCCCGCCCTTCGGGGCGCGCGGCGCCCGGGCGCAGGGCTCCGCCGTCGTGGACGCCGCCCGGATGACCCGGCCCCGGCGCCCGCGTGGTCGCGTTGTGCCTCGGATGGCCCCCCCGCCCGGCGTGCGCTCTCCGGCGCGTCCGGCCTCGGCGGCCCCGAGGTGATCGGTCAGGCGAGCGCGGCAGGCTCCTCTTCGTGAGCCGTGGCCGGCCCCGGCTCGCTCCGCTCGGGGGCGGGGCGAACCGGTAGGAGGTCGAGCAGCGTTAGCGGCTGCCCGCACGCGTTGCACCACGTCACGCGCGCGAACCCGTTCACGTCGACCTCGTCGTGACAGTTCGGACACCGGTAGTGGGCCATGGGAGGAATTGCACTAGGCCGGAGGCCGATTGGCAATGGGGTGGAGACCCCATTTGCGGCTACCCCCTGAGGTAGACCGGGTTCGAGATGATCCAGGTTCGCTCGCGGCCCTTCGAGTGGCGCACCGCCTCCACGCGGTAGACGCCGGGCTCCTCGACCTCGTGGTCCAGCATCGTGCCCGCCGCGCTGGCGATCTCGCGGCCATCGCGCAGCAGGCGCAGGCGGGCCGGCAGTGGGCTGCGCACCGTGAGGGTCCGCGCCCCGGCCGGCGCCTCGCCGCCCATCGGAACGCCCTCCGCCTCGAAGCGGAAGCCGCGCGCCGGGCCCAGCGAGTCGACCGCGATGTAGCAGCGACCGCTCCGGAGCGCCTCGAAGACCTGCTCGCGGTCGTGGTCGAGCTCGCGGGTGGGCGGCTCCTCGCAGAGCACGTGCGTGCGGATGAAGCGGAACGAGCGGTGGTAGGCCATCACGCGAATCGGCACCAGCGGGCCGATTCGCTTGCCGAACTGGTGGGCGTCGAGCCCCCCGAGCGCCACCACCCGGCGGGTTCGACAGAGCTTGTCCCAGGCGCGCATGTTGCGCTCCGGCGGGTGCTGCAGCACGCGCCCCGGCGTGAGCACGAAGCGCACCAGCTCGGGGATGCTCGCCACGGCCTCGGCGGTGTCGTTCACGAAGCTCCACAGCTCGATGCCGTGGAGCGCGTCGGAGTGCAGCCCGTCGAAGGGCATGCCCTCGCCCACGCGCTTGAAGCGCTGGGACCCGCTCGAGAACGGATGGGCCGCGAAGCCGAAGCCGCCCGCGCGGCGCACGGCCTCGATGATCTCGGCGCCGTCGAGGCCCTCGTGGTCGATCTCCTCGTCGATGCCGAAGGCGAGGTAGTGGTTGCGTTCGCGGGGCGACACCTCCACGCCGGCGAGCAGGAGCACGTCGCCGTACCAGCGCTCCTCACCGCGGCGCTTGGCCTCGAGCGAGTCGTGATCGGTGAGCAGCACCACGTCGGCGCGCGCCCGGCTCGCGGCCTTCGCGATCTCGGGCACGGTGCCGGTCCCGTCCGAGTAGAGCGAGTGCAGGTGAACGACGCAGGCCAGGTCGACCATCCGGGTAGTGTCTAGGACGTGAGCGATTCGGACACGTTCGGGGCCCGCTCGACCCTCGAAGTCGGCGGTGAGAGCCACGAGATCTTCCGCCTCGACGCCCTCCAGGACGAGCACGACGTGGCGCGTTTGCCGTACTCGCTCAAGGTGCTCCTCGAGAACCTCCTGCGCCACGGGGAGGACGAGGGCGCGCAGGCCGTGGCGCGCTGGGCGGCCACGGACGAGCCTTCGCACGAGATCGCCTACACGCCTGCGCGCGTGCTGATGCAGGACTTCACCGGCGTGCCCGCGATCGTCGACCTGGCCGCTATGCGCGACGCGATGGAGGAGCTCGGAGGCGACCCCACCAAGATCAATCCGCTCGTGCCGGTCGAGCTCGTGATCGACCACTCGATCCAGGTCGACGTGTTCGCCGAGCGGTTCGCCTTCCAGCGCAACGCCGAGCTCGAGTTCGAGCGCAACCGCGAGCGCTACGCGTTCCTTCGCTGGGGCCAGACGGCGTTCGACAACTTCAGCGTGGTGCCGCCCAACACCGGCATCTGCCACCAGGTGAACCTCGAGTACCTCTCGCGCGTTGTCGAGGCGCGCGACGGCCAGGCGTTCCCCGACACCCTCGTCGGCACCGACTCGCACACCACGATGGTCAACGGGCTCGGCGTGCTCGGCTGGGGCGTGGGCGGAATCGAGGCCGAGGCGGCGATGCTCGGGCAGCCGGTCTCGATGCTGCTTCCGCAGGTGGTGGGTTTCAAGCTCACGGGCGAGCTGCCCGAGGGCTCGACGGCCACCGATCTCGTGCTCACGGTCACCCAGATGCTGCGCGAGCGCGGCGTGGTGGGCAAGTTCGTGGAGTTCTTCGGCGAGGGCCTGCCGAACCTGCCGCTGGCCGACCGCGCGACGATCGGGAACATGTCGCCGGAGATGGGGGCTACCTGCGCGATCTTCCCCGTCGACGCGGAGACGCTCCGCTACCTCGAGTTCTCCGGGCGACCGCCGGAGCGGGTTGCGCTGGTGGAGGCCTACTGCAAGGAGCAGGGCCTCTTCCACGACGAGGGCTCGGAAGAGGCCGCCTACTCGGACACGCTCGAGCTCGACCTGGGCGACGTGGAGCCCTCGCTCGCCGGGCCCAAGCGCCCGCAGGACCGCGTGGCCCTCTCGAACGCCGCCAAGGACTTCACCGCCGAGCTCGAGGAGTACGCCGGCCCCGGCTCGCTCACGGGCTACGACGAGGCGGCCGCCGAGTCGTTCCCGGCCAGCGACCCGCCGACGAACAATGGCGGCGGCGCGCCCAAGCCGGAGGTGGAGCACAGCCACCCGAAGGCGGGCACCGCGGTGGCCGAGCGCGACGAGGGCTTCGGTCACGGCTCGGTGGTGATCGCCGCGATCACGAGCTGCACGAACACCTCCAATCCGTCGGTCATGCTCGGCGCGGGACTGCTCGCGAAGAAAGCCGTCGAGGCCGGTCTCGAGCGCATGCCGTGGGTCAAGACCTCGCTGGCGCCGGGGTCGAAGGTGGTCACGGACTACCTCGAGCGAGCGGATCTGATCGAGCCGCTCTCGAAGCTCGGCTTCGATCTCGTGGGCTACGGCTGCACCACCTGCATCGGGAACTCGGGGCCGCTGCCGGAGGCGATTTCGAAGGAGATCGAGGAGCGCGACCTGGTGGTGGCGAGCGTGCTGTCGGGCAACCGCAACTTCGAGGGCCGCATTCACCCCGAGGTGAAGATGAACTACCTCGCCTCGCCGCCGCTGTGCGTTGCATACGCGCTCGCCGGGCGCATGGACCTCGACATCGTGGGCGAGCCGCTCCAGGGCGACGTCTACCTGCGCGACATCTGGCCCTCGCAGCAGGAGGTCAACGAGGCGATCGAGTCCGCCATCGAGTCGGACATGTTCCGCAGAAGCTACGGCGAGGTGTTCGAGGGCGACGAGAACTGGAACGGCCTCGACGTGCCCGAGGGCAACCGCTACGCCTGGGACCCGGACTCCACCTACGTCAAGCGCCCGCCCTACTTCGAGGGCATGCCCGCGTCAGCTCCTGGGGGGTTCGACGAGATCACCGGCGCGCGCGCGATCGCCCTGCTGGGCGACAGCGTGACCACCGACCACATCTCGCCGGCGGGAGCGATCAAGAAGGACTCGCCCGCGGGCGCCTACCTGATCGAGAACGGCGTGGAGCAGCGCGACTTCAACTCCTACGGCTCGCGGCGCGGCAACCACGAGGTGATGATGCGCGGTACGTTCGCCAACATCCGCCTGCGCAACCTGCTGGCGCCGGGCACCGAGGGCGGCTGGACGCTGCGCGACGGCGAGCAGGAGACGATCTACGACGCCGCGACGGCCTATGCGGAGGAGGGCACGCCTCTGTGCGTGCTGGCGGGCAAGGAGTACGGCTCGGGGTCGTCGCGCGACTGGGCGGCCAAGGGCCCGCGCCTGCTCGGCATCCGCTTCGCGATCGCCGAGTCGTACGAGCGCATCCACCGCTCGAACCTCGTGGGAATGGGCGTGCTGCCGCTCCAGTTCCCGGACGGCCAGTCGGTCGAGTCGCTCGGGCTGAAGGGCGACGAGACGTTCGACCTGGCGCCGCTCGAGGAGGGCGCCCGCGAGCTGCGCGTCACGGCCACGCCCGCCGGGGGCGGCGAGCCGATCGAGTTCGACGCACGGGTGCGCATCGACACGCCCAACGAGTGGCAGTACTACCGGGGCGGCGGCATCCTCCACTTCGTGCTACGCGGGCTGCTGGCGAGCGACTGACGCGCGCCGCGCTGCCGGTATCGTCGCGCCGATGCTCGACGCCGGCGCCGTGCGCGAACGCTTTCCCGCCCTCTCTGGGGGAGCCGCCTACCTCGACGGGCCCGGCGGGTCGCAGGTTCCGGCCGACGTGCTCGAGGCGATCTCCGCCTGCCTGACCGAGACGAACGCCAACCTCGGCGGCGCGTTCGCCACGAGCGAGGGTGCCGTGGAGGTGATGGCTCGCGGGCGCGCCGCCCTCGCCGACTTCACGGGCGGGCACCCGGACGGGATCGCCTTCGGCGCGAACATGACCACGCTCAACTTCTTGCTCGCGCACGCGGTCGCACGGACGCTCCAGCCGGGCGACGAGATCGTTGTCACCCAGCTCGACCACGACGCGAACATCTCGCCCTGGCTCCTGGTGGCGGCCGACCACGGGCTCACGGTCCGCACGGCGCCGATTGACACGGGTGACGTGACGCTCGACCACGATGCGCTCGAGGCGCTGATCGGCGAGCGCACGCGCGTGGTGGCGTTCACGCTCGCCTCGAACGCGGTGGGGTCGCTCACCGAACCGGCCCGGATCGCGGCCGCCGCTCACGCGGTGGGCGCGCTCGCCTGGGCCGACGGCGTGCACCTGGCGCCGCACCGGCGCCTGCGCGCGAGCGAGTGGGGGCTCGACGTGCTGCTCTGCTCGCCCTACAAGTTCTTCGGCCCGCACCTGGGGGTTGCGGCGATCCGGCCCGAGCTGGCCGAGTCGCTGCCGGCCGACCGCGTGCGCCCCGCCGGCCAGGATCCGCCGGGCCACCGCTTCGAGACCGGCACGCAATCCTTCGAGGCGGTGGCCGGCGCCGCGGCGGCCGTCGAGTACCTCCGCTCACTCGGCGACGGCGACGGCGACGGCGACGGCCTGGACGGTGCCTTCGCCGCGATCCAAGCGCACGAGGATGGGCTCGCGCGGCGCTTCCTGGGCGGGCTGCCTGCGGGCATCGAGCTGTACGGGATCGCCGGCGAGGAGGCGCGCACGGCCACGTTCTGTTTCAACGTGGGCGATCGGGGACCGCGCGCGGTGGCCGAGGCGCTCGGGCGCCGGCAGCTGTACGTGTGGGACGGCGACTACTACGCGCTCGAGCCGATCCGCGCGCTAGGGCTGGCCGAGCGCGGCGGCGCGGTGCGCGCGGGCTTCCTCCACTACACCACCGAGGACGAGGTCGACCGGCTACTTGGTGCACTCGGCGAGCTGGCGGGCTGAGAGAGCTTGGTTCGCTCGGCGCGCTTCGCGATCGCTCGCAGCCACGCGAGCCGGATCAGCGCGCTGCCCGGCTGAATGAGGCGCCAGTAGCGACCGAAGCTGCGGCGGGCGTGGCCGTCGGTGCCGGCGATCCGGGTCTCCGTCACGAGCACAACCCCGCCTCGTGCGGGCCGCTCGACCCGGAAGTCGAAGACGGTCTTGGCGTAGCCGGGGGAGTCGAAGCCGGCGAAGGCATCGGGGCTGGTCCGAGTCAGCCCACCGCCGAGAGTCCAGAAGCGGCCGACCCCTCCGTACACGAGCTCGCGTTCGTTCGCGGCTAGCTGCACGAAGCCGGCGCGCTCGAACTGCCCGACGATCGGTCGCCTGAGCGAGAGCCGGCCCAGGCGAGGGCCCGCCCGCAGCGCCATGAGCGCCACCAGCAGGGGGACCTCGAGCGGGGTCACGGTGCGCGCGGCCGTCAACACGTCGGCGGGCTCGGCGGCCACGCGGCGGGAGTGGATCTCCCTGAAGTCGAAGTGGGGGAGGTAGTGGTCGAGTGGCATGTCCGTAGAATATCGTTCTAGAATAGTATTCTAATGCCAACTTCTCGCCGACAGGACATCCTGGACGCCGCGCTCGCGGCGTTCACGGAGAACGGCTTCGCGGCCGCCACCGTCGACGACGTGCGGCGGCGCTCCGGCGCCAGCGTGGGCTCGATCTACCACCACTTCGGCGGCAAGCAGGAGCTGGCCGAGGCGCTCTACGCCAAGGCGCTTCGTGACTACCAGCGCGGCTTCCTCAGGGTGCTCGGGCGCACGCCCGGTGCCGAGCCGGGCGTGAGGGGCCTGGTGCGACACCACCTGCGCTGGGTGGCTCGCCACCCGGATCTGGCGCGCTGGATGCTGCGCTGGCGGGGCGGGGGCGAGGCCATCGACGAGCTGAACCGCGAGCTGTTCGCGGCCACCCGCGCGTGGCTCGAGCCGCACGTGGAGTCCGGGCGCATCCGCTCGCTGCCGCTCGACCTGACCTACGTGATCCTGATCGGCCCGGCCCAGGAGTTCTCGCGGCACTGGCTCGAGCGGCGCCTGCGCACCTCGATGGCCGAGGCCGAGCGGGTCCTGCCGGAGGCGGCCTGGAACGCCCTGCGGGGCGGCGAGGGAGCGGAGCTGAGCGGCCGACCCGCCGCCTACATGAACGTCCCGGAGTTATCGCTATAGCGCATAGTGAGGGACGTTCGATGTGATCAGCCGCGCAGGCCGCGCCCGAGCGCCAGCTGGCGCCGAAGCAGCGGCGCGGTGCGGTAGCGCTCCTCGCGCCGCTCGGTCCAAAGGCCCTCGAGCACCGCGGCCACGTGCTCGAGGCCGATCGCCTCGCTCCACTCGACGGGGCCCCGCGGGTGGGCGAGGCCGAGCGTGAGTCCTGCGTCCACGTCGTCGGCCGAGCCCACGCCCTCGCCGATCGCGAAGGCCGCCTCGTTCACGAGCTGGCAGACGATCCGGCCGAGCACGAGCCCCGGCGCGTCCTCGACCCACTCGCAGAGGAATCCCAGGGAGCCGAAGAAGCGCTCGGCGGCATCGGCGGCGAACGCCGGCGTGGTGGGGAGGCGGGTGAGCTCCACGAGCCGGGCGGCGTCGAGCGGAGGCAGCAGGTGGAAGCCGACCGCGCCGGGCTCGCCGCGCGCGGCCAGGCTCGTGGCGGCGCACAGCGCCACCAGCGGGCCACCGCCCGGCGGCGAGGGGTGTGGCGCGGGCCCGGCGTCGACAACCAGCTCGGCGGGGCCGCCCTCGCGCAGCTCGTGACCGGCGGCGCGGGCGCGCTCGCGCAGGCCGTCGGCCAGCGGACCCGTGCCGAGCAGCGCGACCACGAGCGCCGACGAGTCGCCGGGCGCGGCCCGGGAGGGGTCGTCGGGCCGGTAGGAGCCATCCGCGGCGTAGTCGTAGAACCCGCGTCCCGCCTTTCGCCCCAGCCGGCCGGCCGCCACCATGCGCGCCTGGATCGGGCTCGGCCGCCAGCGCGGCTCGCCGAACGACAGCTCGGCGAACGACTTGGCGACCTCGAAGCCCACGTCGATCCCGACCAGGTCCATCAGCTCGAACGGCCCCATCCGGAAGCCGCCGCCGAGCCGGCAGACGCGATCGATCCGGTCGGCCGGCGCGATCCGCTCGGCGAGCAGCCTCAGCCCCTCGCCGAAGAACGGGCGCCCGCAGCGGTTCACCAGGAAGCCCGGCCCGTCGGCGGCGAAGATCACCTGCTTGCCCATCGCCTCGCCGGCGGCGCGCGCCACGGCGAGCGCCCGCTCACCGGTCTGGTCGGCACGGATCACCTCGAGCAGCCGCATCAGCGGCGGCGGGTTGAAGAAGTGCATGCCCACCACGTTCTCCGGGCGCGCCGCGGCGCCGGCCAGCGAGGTGACCGGGATCGACGAGGTGTTGGTGGCGAGCACGGTCTCGGCCCCGCACGCTGCGGACAGCCGCGTGAACAGCTCGCGCTTGAGCTCCGGCCGCTCAGGCGCGGCCTCGATCACGAGCTCGCACGGAGCCAGCTCGTCGAGCGATCCGACGGGCTCGAGCAGCGTGGCCGCGTACTCGCCCACGCGCCCCTTCTCAACCCAGCGAGCGAGGCCGCGCCGTACTCCCTCCGCGCCGCGCTCGAGCGCCTGCGGCGCCGGATCGTGCAGCAGCGTTCGCATCCCGGCCGCGCAGCCGAGCTGGGCGATGCCGGCACCCATCGTCCCCGCCCCGGCCACGCCGAGGACTGACGGCCTCACCGCCCGCGGAACTCCGGCTTGCGCTTCTCGAGGAACGCGTTCATCCCCTCCACGCGGTCCTCCGTGGCCATCGCGAGCTCGAAGAGGCGGCGCTCCTGGTCGAGGCCGGCGCCGAGCGACATCTCGTCGGCCGCCAGGACCGCCCGCTTGGCGAGCCGCACGGCCAGCGGCGGGCGCTCGGCCACCACGCCGGCCAGATCGAGCGCCGCTTCGAGCCAGCCGTCCTTCGGCGCCACCTGGTTCACGAGCCCGAGCGAGAACGCCTCGGCGGCGTCGATGCGCCGCCCCGTGAGCACGAGCTCCATGGCGCGCTGCTTTCCCATGACGCGCGTGAGCCGCTGGCTGCCCCCACCGCCCGGGACGATGCCGAGCATGATCTCGGGCTGGCCGAACTGGGCGGTCTCGGAGGCAACGATCATGTCGCACGCCAGCGCCAGCTCGCAGCCGCCGCCGAGCGCGTAGCCGGACACCGCCGCCACGAGCGGAGTGCGCAGCGCCGCCAGCCGCGGCCAGAAGCGCGCCGCCGGCGAGGTGAGCGTCTCGGCCAGCGTGCGCGCCGCCATCGCCTTGATGTCCGCGCCGGCGGCGAACCAGTCGTCGCCGCCCGCGAGAACGATGCAGCGCACATCGGGGTCCTCGTCCCATCGCTCGCAGAGCGCCGCGAGCTCCTCCATCAACTCGGGCGAGAGCGCGTTGCGGGCCTCGGGCCGGTTGAGACGGGCGAGCCCGACCGCGCCGCGCAGCTCGGACGCGATCAGCATCAGCCCGGGACCAGCGCGTTGATGCCCGTGTAGGCGCGGCCGATGATCAGCTTCTGGATCTGCGACGTGCCCTCGTAGAGCGTGGTCACGCGCGCGTCGCGCAGGTAGCGCTCCACCGGGTGATCGTCCACGTAGCCGGAGCCTCCGTGCACCTGGATGGCGCGGTCGGCGCAGTTCACCGCCGCCTCGGTCGCGTAAAGCTTGGCGATCGAGGTCTCGGTGGTGCTCGGCTTGCCCTGGTCCTTGAGCCAGCCGGCGCGCCACACGAGCCCGCGCGCCGCCTCGGTCTGCACGACCATGTCCGCGATCATCTCCTGCACCAGCTGGAAGGACGCGATCGGCCGGTCGAACTGGGTGCGCTCCTTGGAGTACGAGATCGACGCGTCGAGCGAGCCCTGGCAGATCCCCACGCAGCCGGCTGCCACGCTGTAGCGGCCCGAGTCGAGCGCGGACATCGCGATCTTGAAGCCGTCGCCGACCTCGCCCATGAGCGCCGAGTCCGGCACCTCCACGCCGTCGAGCCCGAGGGCGGCCGTGTCGGAGCCCTTGAGGCCGAGCTTGCCGTGGATCTCCTGGGTCGAGAAGCCGTCGCTGTCGGTGGGCACGAGGAAGCAGGCGATGCCCCGGTGCTTCAGCGACTGCTCGGTCTGCGCGAAGACGAGCGCGAGCTTCGAGTAGTTCCCGAGCGAGATCCACATCTTGCCGCCGCTGATCCGCCAGCCGCCGTCGATCTTCTCGGCGCGCGTCTTCAGGTTGGAGGCGTCCGAGCCGGTGTCGGGCTCGGTCAGCCCGAAGCAGCCGAGCGCCTCGCCCGAGCAGAGCTGCGGCAGCCATTCCTGCTTCTGCTCCTCGCTGCCCCAGCGCACGATCGAGGAGCACACGAGCGAGGTGACCACGGAGACCACGGTGCGCATCGCCGAGCATCCACGGCCGACCTCCTCCACGATCAGCGCGTAGGTCCGGTAGTCCACGCCGCGCCCGCCGTACTCCTCGGGCACGATCGCGCCGAGGAAGCCGATGTCGGCGATCTGCTTCACGAGCTCGGTGTCGAAGTGCTCGTTGCGATCGTTCTCCCGCGCGCGCGGGGCGATCTCCTTGTCGGCGAATTCGCGGGCGGTTTCGCGGATCAGCTGCTGCTCGTCTGTCAACTCGAAATCGATCATGTGTGTTCCTGATTCTGCAAGATGCTGTCGGGGATGGCCGAGACGAAGGCTTCGTGGGAGCTGCGCGAGGGCGACGAGATCGCCCCCGGACGCTCCATCCTGAAACTGCTTGGAGGGGGCAACCGCTACGAGGCCTACCTGGTCTGGGACGAGCGGCTTTTCTCACCGATGGTGGCAAAGGTGGTGCGACCCGACCAGGCGGAAGACGAAGCGGCCCTTCGCGGGCTGCGCCGCGAGGCCGAGGCACTCGACGCGCTCGCCCATCCGGTGATCCTGCGCGCCTTCGACGCCGTGCTCGAGCCCCCGCACCCGCACGTGCTGGTCGAGCACCTCGAGGGGCCGACCCTGCGCAGGCTGATCCGCCGCTCGGGTCCGCTGCCCGCCGACCAGGCGCTGCCGCTTGCGCTGCACGTGGCCTCCGCGCTCCACTACATGGCGGGGGAGGGCTGGGTGCACCTCGACCTCAAGCCGGACAACCTGGTGATGGGAATCCCGCCGCGGGTGATCGACCTCTCGCTCGCCCGCACGAGCGAGCGGGCCGCCCGCCTACGGGGCTACGTGGGCACGAACGCCTACGCGGCGCCGGAGCAGTGCGCGCCGGATGGCGACGTGGGGCCCGCAGCCGACGTCTGGGGCCTGGGGGCGACGCTGTACCACGCGGTCGCGGGCCGGCGGCCGTTCCCGAGGCCGGCGTCGACCGAGGAGGGAACCGACCTGGAGACGCGCTTTCCCCAGCTCGTGCAGGACGTTCGCCCCTGGCCGAAGCGGGTTCCCTCGGCGTTCGCCGACGCCATCCTCTCGTGCTTGCGAAGGCTCCCTGAGGAGCGTCCGAGCGCCTCCGAGCTCGCGCTCGTGCTGCAGCCGCTCGTGGCCGCACTACCTCCTCGGCTGCTATCGGAGAGGCGCGGCGAACACGGCGTGTGAGCCGGCCCGAGGCCGCTATGCCGCCGAGTTCTCGATCACGGCCGCCATGCCCATTCCCACGCCGATGCACATCGTCGCGAGCCCGTATCGGCCGCCACGGCGGCGCAGCTCGTGGGCGAGCGTGCCGATCAGGCGCGCTCCCGAGCAGCCGAGCGGGTGGCCGATGGCGATCGCTCCGCCGTTCACGTTGAGGCGGTCGTGGTCGAAGCCGAGCTCGCGCATCGAGGCGAGCACTTGGGACGCGAATGCCTCGTTCAGCTCCACCAGGTCGATGTCGGCGGGCTCGAGTCCGGCGCGGGCGAGCGCCCCGCGGGTGGCAGGCACCGGGCCGATTCCCATGTAGGCGGGATCGACACCCGCCGCGGCGCTCGCCACGATCCGGGCGAGCGGCTCCTTGCCGAGCTCGCGCGCACGCGCACCGCTCATCAACGTGACGCAGGCGGCGCCGTCGTTGATCTGCGACGAGTTGCCGGCGGTCACGCTGCCGCCCTCGCGGAACACCGGCTTGAGGGCGGCCAGGCGCTCGAGGCAGGTGTCGGGACGCGGGCCCTCGTCGGCGTGCACGGTGAGCGGCGCCCCCTCGGGCTGGAGCACGTCGACCGTCACGATCTCGTGGTCGAGGCGACCGGCCTCGGCCGCTGCCAGCGCGCGCCGGTGGGACTCGAGCGCGAGCGCGTCCTGGTCCTCCCGCGACACGCCGTAGCGCTCCAGCCACGTTCTCGGCTATCTCGCCCATCGACACGGTGGAGTAGCGCTCGGCCATGCGCGGGTTCACGAAGCGCCAGCCGATCGTGGTGTCCGCCAGCTCGGGGGTCCCGCGCGCAAAGCCGCGCTCGGGCTTGAGCATCACGAGCGGCGCCCGCGACATCGACTCGACGCCTCCGGCAAGCACGAGATCCGCGTCGCCCAGACGGATCTGGCGGGCGCCCTGCACGACCGCCTCGAGGCCGGACGCGCAGAGCCGGTTGACCGTCACGCCGGGCACCTCGACCGGCAGACCCGCCAGCAGCGAGGCCATCCGTGCCACGTTGCGGTTGTCCTCACCCGCCGCGTTGGTGGCGCCCATGTACACGTCGTCGACGCTCGCCGGGTCGAGCCCGCCGCGCTCCACCGCGGCCTGGATCACGTGGGCGGCCAGGTCGTCGGGGGGGACGCCCGACAGCACGCCGGCATGGCGCCCGATCGGGGTGCGTAGGGCATCGACGATCACGGCCTCGGGCATGCGGCGGCAAGCGTACACTCGCCCGGATGGACGAGTTCGGGGCTTTCGTCCTCTTCGGGGGGCTCGTGCTGCTCGGGATATTCCTCGCCCTCGGCAAGTGGTACCCGGGCAGCGGCGCCGAGCAGGTGGACTGGCGCCCCACGCGCTCACCCGAGGTCGAGGCCGAGCTCGAGCTCGAGGACGTGGACCAGATGCTCGAGGCCCAGAACGCCCGCCGCCGGGCCAGCGGGCGCCCTGAGCTGACCGAGGACGACGTGCGCGCGCAGGTGGCCGACGACGAGCGCTGGCGCGAGGAGCTCCGGCGCCGCGCGCGCGGCCACGACTGACGCGGTGGCGCGCATCCTGATCGTGGGCTGCGGCTGCCGCGGGCGCTCGCTCGCCGCCGAGTTGGTGGCCGCGGGACACGCCGTGCGCGGCACCACGCGCAATCGCGCGCGGGTGCCGGATATCGAGGCTGCCGGCGCCGAGGGGATCGTGGCCGACCCGGACCGGCTCGGCGGCGTGACGGGGGCGCTCGCCGGCGTGACGCTCGTGTGCTGGCTGATGGGCGACGCCGTCGCCACGCCCGCCCTGCACGGGGACCGGCTGCGCACGCTCACGGAGCGGCTCGTGGACACGCCGGTCCGGGCGCTAATCTACGAGGCGGCCGGGACGGTCGATCCCGAGCTGCTGGCCGCCGGCGCGGCGATCGTGCGGGAGGCGTCGACCACCTGGCACATCCCGGTTGAAGTGGTCGACGTCGCACCCGGCGACGGCTGGCTCGAGGCGATGACCGGCGCGGTCGAGGGGCTGCTGGCCTAGACCTGGGTAATGTCATCGCCGTGGCCGATTACGCGAAGGATGTCCTAGTAGACACGCAGTGGGTGGAGAACCACCTCTCGGACGACTCGATCCGCATTGTCGAGGTGGACGAGAACCCGTCGCTATATGCAGAAGCGCACATCCCCGGAGCGATCGGATTCGACTGGAAGCGGGATCTCCAGGATCAGGTCAAGCGCGACTTCCTCGGCCCCGGCGAGTTCGGCGAGCTGTTCGGCGGCCGTGGGGTCTCGAACGACCACACCGTCGTGCTGTACGGGGACCGCAACAACTGGTTCGCCGCCTACACCTACTGGTACCTGCGCTACTACGGGCACGACAACGTCCGGCTGATGAATGGCCCGCGCGAGAAGTGGATCTCCGAGGGCCGGCCGACCTCTACTGACGTGCCGCGCTACGAGCCGCAGCAGTTCGCCGCCACCGAGGGCGACACCGCCATCCGCGCCCGCCGCGACGAGGTGCTGGCGGCGCTCGACTCGAGCACGCGCCTCGTGGACGTGCGCTCGCCCCAGGAGTACTCGGGCGAGCTGATCGCCATGGCGGGCTACGAGCAGGAGGGCGCCCAGCGCGCCGGGCACATACCGGGCGCGGCGTCGGTGCCTTGGGCCCAGGCGGTCAAGGAGGACGGGACCTTCAAGTCAGCCGACGAGCTGCGCGAGCTCTACAGCTCGAGGGGCGTGCTCGACGCGTCGAACCCGGTGATCGCCTACTGCCGGATCGGTGAGCGCTCCGCCCACACCTGGTTCGTGCTGCACGAGCTGCTCGGCAGCGACGACGTGAAGAACTACGACGGCTCGTGGACCGAGTGGGGCAACCTCGTGGACGTCCCGATCGAGAAGGACGTCTAAGCCACCCGGGGGCTCGCGCCCCCGGACCCCCGTGGCACCTGGCCGGCATCAGATCATCGGGGCGAGCCGCTCGAGGAGCGACTGCACGATCCGCGCTGTCGCGCCCCAGACGAGGTGGCCGGCCACGGTGTAGGTGGGCGTCTTGATCGGCACGCCCTTGCGAATTAGCCGCCTCATCTCGTGGCCCTCCACGAGCTCGTCGAGGGTGAACTCGAATATCTGCTCGACCTCGGTGGCCTGGCGGCGCCAGGCCTGGCCGCGTTCGATCAGGCCCACGAACGGGTGGATCCGGTAGCCGGTCACGAAGGTGCCCACGGGCGGGAGCGCGCCCACCAGCTCGACGCGCGCCGGGCTCAGGCCGATCTCCTCCTCGGCCTCCCGCAGCGCGGTGGCGCGGAGGTCCTCGTCGGGATGGTCCTGGCGCCCGCCGGGGAACGAGATCTCGCCGGCGTGGCGGCGCAGGTCGGCCCGCCGCTCGGTGAACACGGCCGTCAGCGGGTCGCGCATGAGCGGCACGAGCACGGCGGCGTCCTTCGAGCCGGGCGCGTCGAGCGCCGCCGCCTCCTCGGGTGTCAGGAGGTACTCCCGCACGGACCTATTATCCGAGAGCCATGGCACGGGCCCTGCTGATCATCGACTTCCAGAACGACTTCACGGAGGGCGGCGCGCTGGCCGTGCCGGACGGCGACGCGATCGCCCCGCGCGTGAACGAGCTGATCGACTCGGGGGAGTTCGACCTGGTGGTGGCCACGCGCGACTGGCACCCGGCGGACCACCATTCGTTCGCCGCCCAGGGTGGCCCCTGGCCGCCACACTGCGTTCAGGGCAGCGAGGGCGCGGAGCTCCACCCGTCGCTCGATCGCGAGCACGTCGACGCCGTGGTGAACGCCGGCTACACGCCCGAGCTCGAGGGCTACTCGGGGTTCGAGGAGACGGAGCTCGCCGACGTGCTGCGCCGCAACTCGGTCGACGAGCTCACGGTGGTGGGCCTGGCCACCGACTACTGCGTGCGCAGCACCGCGCTCGACGCGCTCCGCGAGGGCTTCCGGGTGACCGTCGACCGCGCCGGCATTCGCGGGATCGACGTCCAGCCCGGGGACTCCGAGCGGGCGCTCGAGGAGCTCGGCGCCGCCGGCGCAGCGATCAGCTAAGTGCTCGACCGCGTCCTCGAGTCGATGTTCCACTGGTACCGGCTCGTGGGCGCTGCCTCGGACGGCGCGCGCGTGCTCGAGCCGGACGGCGTGCTGGCAAGCCTGGTTCCCGCTACGCCCGAGCGCGCGGTGATCAACGCCGTGCTCTACAGGCGCCCGGACGCCCTCGCGGCGGCCTACGAGGAGCTCGAGACCGCGTACGCCGGCATCGGCGCGAGCTGGACCGTGTGGGTGCCGCCGGGTGACGAGCGGGCTGCCGCCCTGCTGCGGGCGCGCGGCCACGTGCTCGACGCGGAGCCGGCGGCGATGGCCCGAGCGCTCGAGCCGGGCGCGATCGAGCGCCCGGCGCAGGAAGCCCTGCCGGACTGGCGGCGGGATGGCGACCTAGCCACCCTGGGGCGGCTCAACGACGCCTCCTATCCGTTCGGCGACGACTCGTTCTCGCGCGGGCTCCGGCGGCTCCCCGACGGCGCCGCGCACATCTACCTCGCGAACAGCGACGGCGAGCCCGAGGGCTGCCTCGCCACGATCGACCATGAGGGCAACGCCGAGGTCCAGCTCGTCGCGGTGCTGCCGCAGGCGCGCGGCCGGGGGGTTGCCGGCAAGCTGCTCGCGCACGCCCTCGCCGACGCCGCCGAGCGCGGCTCCCGCAGCACCACGCTGATCGCAACGAAGCTCGGCCTCCCGGTCTACGAGCGCGCCGGCTACCGAGCGCTCGGGCGCTTCCAGATGTGGGAGCGCGCGCGGGCCGCCGCCTAGATCTAAATCAACGTCACCTTCTCGTCGAACATGACCTCGCTCTCGAGCGCGCGGTGCACGGGGCACTTGGCGGCGATCTGCATCAGCCGCTCGCGCTGGTCCTCGGGCAGCTCCTTCGACATGTTCACGTTCATCACGAAGCGCGTGGGGGAGCCCCGCTGAGCGGGCTCGTACTGCACGTCGACGGTCATCTCGCCCACGTCCCAGCCCTTGCGGTTGGCGTACATCTCCATCGTGATCGCCGTGCACGAGGCGAGGCTCGCGGCGAGCAGCTCCTGCGGGCTCGGCCCGGCGTCGTCGCCGCCCTCGTCCTCCGGCTCGTCGACGGTCAGGCGGTGCTCGCGCACGGACACCTGCTGCTTGAGCCTCGTGTTCACTCGGATCGACTTCGCTCTCATCGTCTCCCCTCGAAGAGCTCCGGGTCGGGCTCGTCGGCGAAGCGCGCCATCGCGAAGAGCGCGTCCGAGAGCCGGTTGAGGTAGGTGAGCACGGTCGCGTCGGCGAGCTCGCCCTCGTCGCTCAGCGCCGCTACCCGGCGCTCGGCGCGCCTGACCGCCGTGCGCGCCACATCGAGCCGCGCGGACAGCTCCGTGCCGCCCGGGATCACGAACTTGGGTGGCAGCTCGACGCGCTCCATGTACCGGTCGATGTCCGTTTCGAGCCGCTCCGCCATCGCGGCCGTGACCTTCGACACGCCGGCCTCGAGCCGGCCCGCCGCCTCCGGCGCGGTGGCCAGCTCGGCACCGGCAACGAACAGCTCGTTCTGCAGGCGCAGGATGTCCGCGTACAGCTCTCCGCCACGGTCCGCGGCGGCGCGCGCGAGGCCGAGTGCCGAGGCGGCCTCGTCGATCGAGCCGTAGGCCTCGGGGCGACCCGCGTGCTTGGGCACCCGGCCGCCGTACCAGAGCCCGGTCATGCCGTCGTCGCCCTTGCGCGTGTAGATCTTCACGCCAGCGGATTGAACACGAGACCGGTGGGGACCTTCGGGTAGAAGAAGGTCGACTTGGGCGGCATCGACTCGCCGGCCACGGCCACTTCGCGCACCTGCTCGATCGGGGTGGCGCGCATGAAGAAGCCGGCATCGGCGGCGCCCGACTCAACGCGCTCGATCGCGTCGTCGAGGCTCCCCGAGTAGGCGAGCCCGCGCAGGTGGGAGATGTCGTCCTCGGACATGCCGAGCGCGTCGCGCAGGAAGAGCGCCTCGAGAACGGCGGTGTCGAGGCGCCGGTAGGGATCCGGCATGCCCTCGAGGGCGCGGTCGGCCGCCGCCTGCTCGCGCAGCGTCAGGCGGTAGGGCTGTCGGTGGAAGCTGTCCATGTAGCCGAACGCCACGCGCCCGTTCGGGCCCGGCTCGAGCTCGGCCGTGCTGCCAAGCGGCTCGACGTCGAAGTGGCGCTTGGCGGCGTCCCGGATCGCGAGCTGCCTGGATGTGTCGTCCTTCAGGCCGGTGAGGAGCCGGTGGGTGGGGAACACGAGCAGGCCCGGATCGGAGAGCGAGCAGAGCAGCATCAGCGCGTAGCGGTGGTCACCTTCGCCTCCCACCTCATCCGCGTACGTGCGGGCGGTCTCGTAGCGGTGATGGCCGTCGGCGATCAGGAGCTCGGCGTCCGCGAGCGCACCCTGGAGCGCGGCGATCGCGTCCGCGTCGGTCACCCGCCACAGGGTGTTGAGGGTGCCCTTGTGGTCGCGCGCCTCCGCGAACGGCTCTTGCTCGACCGCGCGCTCGAGCGCCTCGCGGGCACCGCCGCTCTCGTCGGGGAAGAGGCTGAAGATGGGAGAGAGGTTCGCGCGGGTGGCGCGGGTCAGGCGAAGCCGGTCCTCCTTCGGACCTGGATGGGTGCGCTCGTGCGGCCGGATGCGGCCGGCGCCGTAGTCCTCCACCCGCACGCGCCCGAGGATCCCGGTGCGGGTGCGACCGCTGCCGTCGGGGGCCGTGTAGTCCTGACGCAGCACCCACAGGGCCGGCTGGCGCTCGCGCACGAGCACGCCGTCCGCGAGCCACTCCTCCATCGTGCGCGCCGCGTGCTCGTAGGGGTCGCGCTCCGAGCTCTCAGGCAGGTCGATCTCCACCACGTTGTACGGACTCGAGGCGACCAGCTCGGCGCGCAACCGCGCGTCGATCACGTCGTAGGGCGGCGCGATCAGGCTGTCCAGCGGGCCGGCGACCGAGGTCTCGTAGCGGAGGGTCTGGAGCGGCTGGACGTCGGCCATCGGGGAACGCGGCACCCTACTTGACTTACGCGGTGGAGCCGGGTTATGCTCGCGCTTAGTCATCTGACTAAGGCACTTGACCAACGTGGAAGCCGCTCCCGTCCCCTCCAAGCGGGTCACCGAGCCCGCCAACGCCCTCCTCGACGCCGCCGAGCGAATGCTCGTGAGCGACGGCTACGCGCGGATCACCACCCGCTCGGTCGCGGCCGAGGCGGGCGTGAACCATGGCCTCGTGCACTATTACTTCGGCTCGATGGAGGAGTTGCTCCTCCAGGTGCTGGAGCGCTTCACCGACCGGCTCGTGGAGCGCCAGCGCGCGATGTATAGGGCCGAGGGTCCCTTCATCGACAAGTGGCGCTTGGCGATGCGCTACCTCGACGAGGACTACGCGGCGGGCTACCCGAAGATCTGGCTCGAGCTCCAGGCGATGTCCTGGAACCGTCCCCAGCTCCAGGAGCGGGTGCGGCACGTCGACGAGGAGTGGCGCTCCACGCTGCGGACGGCGTTTGCCGAGGCGCTCGACGAGCACGGGCTCGACCGCGAGGCCTTCCCCCTCGAGGCGGTGCTGGCGCTCGTGATGACCTTCAACAAGGGCTTCCAGCTCGAGCAGGTGACCGGCATCCAGGGCGGCCACGCCGAGCTGCTCGCCTGGATCGACGGCTGGCTCGCGGCACAGGAGCGGCGGGCGTGAGCTCCCCCCGGCGCGTGCTCTACATGTCCTCGCCGATCGGTCTCGGTCACGCGCGCCGCGACGTGGCTATCGCGCGCGAGCTGCGCGCGCTGGTGCCGGGCGTCGAGATCGACTGGCTCGCGCAGCATCCGGTTACGCGCGTGCTCGAGGCCGAGGGCGAGCGCGTGCACCCGGCCAGCCGCCACCTGGCGAACGAGTCGAGCCACATCGAGTCCGAGTCCGCCGAGCACGACCTGCACTGCTTCCAGGCCTGGCGGCGGATGGACGAGATCCTCGTGGCCAACTACATGGTCTTCCACGATCTGGTGCGCCAGGAGCGCTACGACCTATGGATCGGCGATGAGGCCTGGGAGATCGACTACTACCTCCACGAGCACCCGACCGAGAAGCGCGCCCACTACGCCTGGCTCACGGACTTCGTGGGCTGGCTGCCGATGGACGACGGCGGCGCGCACGAGGCGCACTTGACCGCGGACTACAACGGCGAGATGGTTGGGCACATCGCCGCGCACCCCGACGTGCGCGACTGTGCGTTGTTCGTGGGGAACCCGGAGGACATCGTGCCCGACGCGCTGGGCCCGGACCTGCCCCTGATACGAGACTGGACCGAGCGAAACTTCGATTTCGCGGGGTACGTCACGGGCTTCGACGCCGAGCGGTTCGCCGACCGCGAGCGCCTGCGCGCGGAGCTCGGCTACCGGCCGGACGAGCGCGTGTGCATCGTCACGGTAGGCGGCTCGGGCGTCGGCGAGCATTTGCTTCGAAACGTGATGGCCGCCTTCGGCGAAGCCAAGCAGCGGGTACCCGACCTGCGGATGATCGTGGTGGCGGGCCCGCGCATCGACCCCGCGACGCTTCCCCAGGCGGACGGCCTCCAGATCTGTCCCTACGTGCACGACCTCTACCTGCACCTCGCCGCGTGCGACCTCGCCGTCGTGCAGGGCGGGCTCACCACGGCGATGGAGCTCACGGCGGCCGGACGGCCGTTCATTTACTTCCCGCTCGCCCACCACTTCGAGCAGAACTTCCACGTCCACCACCGGCTCGAGCGCTACGGCGCGGGCCGGCGGCTCGACTTCGAGACGAGCGAGCCGGAGGACATCGCGGCGGCGATCGAGGAGGAGATCGGCCGTGAGGTGAGCTATCGGCCGGTCGAGCGCGACGGCGCCCGGCGGGCGGCGGAGCGGCTCGCGGAGGTGCTCGCGTGAGGGCGCGCGAGCCGGACGAGACGGGATACGTCAACCGCGACGGCGTGCCGATCTACTGGGAGCGCTTCGGCGACGGCTCGCCCACCGTCTTGTTCATGCCCACCTGGTCGATCGTGCACTCGCGCTGCTGGAAGGCACAGGTTCCCTACTTCGCCCGCCACTACCGCGTGGTGGTCTTCGATCCACGCGGGAACGGGCACTCGGGTCGCCCCGCCGAACCCGACGCTTATGCGGAGACCGAGTTCGCGGCCGACGCGGTGGCGGTCATGGACGCCACGGACACCGAGCAGGCGGTGGTGGTGAGCTGGTCGAAGGGCGCCCAGCGGAGCCTGCTGCTGGCGGCCGAGCATCCCGAGCGCATCCCGGGCGCGGTCTTCATCTGTCCGGCCGTGCCGCTCGCGGGCGTGTCGCCCGAGCGCGCCCGCTATATGGGCCGCTTCACCGAGCGGCTCGAGACCACCGCGGGCTGGGCGAAGTGGAACATGCACTACTGGGAGCACGGCTACCGGGACTTCGTCGAATTCTTCATGGGGAAGATCTTCACGGAGCGGCAC
This sequence comes from Thermoleophilaceae bacterium, assembly GCA_035650215.1. Taxonomy (GTDB): domain Bacteria; phylum Actinomycetota; class Thermoleophilia; order Solirubrobacterales; family Thermoleophilaceae; genus JACVRW01. The sequence goes on along the minus strand of DASRIC010000054.1, from coordinate 4,508 downwards.
TCGACCAAGCAGATCGAGGACGCCGTCGGCTGGGGTCTCGAAACGGATCCGAGCACGCTCGCCGCCACGGTCCTCGGTCCCTATATCGAGACTCGTGAGGACGTGCTCGACCTGTGTGAGCGGATGTCCTGCCCCGTGCTCGTCGTGCACGGGGAGGAGGACGCCGTTCGCCCGGTCGAGATCGGCCGCGAGCTCGCCGAGGTCACCGGCGGGGAGTTCGTCGGCCTCCCGGGCGTCGGTCACGCCCCGCACCTGCGCAAGCCGGTGCTCTTCAACACGCTGCTCAAAGGCTTCGTCGAGCGGGAGGCGCGCGCCCCTCCGGTGGCGGCCGCACCCACAGGATCCAAGGAAGGAGACTCGCAATGACAGTCACCGAAACGAGCCCGACCGAGACAACGGCGGGCTACCAGCTCACCGGATCGCTCCTCGAGGTCTGCAGCTGCGACACCCTGTGTCCCTGCTGGATCGGGGAGGACCCCGACGAGGGCTACTGCGACTCGGTCGTGGCCTACCAGATCTCCGAGGGCAAGGTCCGCGGCGTGGACGTGAGCGGGCTCACGATCGTCGACGTCTGCAAGATCCCCGGCAACGTGCTCGAGGGCAACTGGCGCGTCGTCGTGTTCGTCGACGAGCGCGCCAGCGACGAGCAGACGGACGCGCTGCTCGACGCGTTCACCGGGAAGCTCGGCGGGCCGCTGGCCGACCTCGCGGGCCTGGTGGGCGAGGTGCTCGAGGTCAAGCGGGCGCCGATCAGCCACTCGATCGTCGACGGCGCCGGAACGCTCACGATCGACGGCAAGGTCGAGTGCTCGATGGCCCCCTACCGGGGTCCCGACGGCAGCATCACGACCCTCAGCAACTCGGTCTTCTCGACCGTGCCGGGCTCGCCCGCGTACATCTCGAAGTCCGACCGGCAGAAGATCGACATCCCCGAGCACGGCATGACCTGGGAGCTCGAGGGCAAGAACGCGATCCAGTCCGATTGGAAGATCGACTACCGGGGCGAGTGAGCCCGGCGTCTCGCCCGATACTGGCCGGCATCGCCGCCGCCTGGGCCGTCGCAATCGCGGCCCAGGTGGCGGGCGCGGCGGCGCTCGTCCACCACGATGCATTGCTCGTGGACGGGCCGCCGCCGCTCCTGGCCGGGTTGCTGTTCCTGCTCTCGTGGCAGGTGATGATCGCCGCGATGATGCTGCCGTCGAGCCTGCCGATGGTGCGGATGTTCTCGGTCGCGTCAGCCAATGCACCTGCGCAGGGGCGGGCGATGGCCGCCTTCATTGGAGGCTACGCCGCGGTGTGGAGTGCCTTCGGCGCGCTCGCCTTCGTGTTCGACGCCGGCCTCCACGCCCTGGTGGAGTCGAGCCCCTGGCTGCACGAGCGCGACTGGGCCATCGGAGCCGGCGTGCTCGCGCTCGCGGGTGCGTTCCAGTTCACGCCCTTGAAGGACGCCTGCCTCGACAAGTGCCGCCACCCGGGGCAGTTCCTGCGCCGCTTCTACGAGCGCGGGGTGGGCGGCGGATTTCGCCTGGGCGCCCGGCACGGCGCCTTCTGCGTCGGCTGCTGCTGGGCGCTGATGCTGGTGATGTTCGCGGCGGGCGTGGCGAGCCTGATCTGGATGGCGCTCCTCACCGCGCTGATGGTCCATGAGAAGACCCGCCCGGCGGGCGCTCGCGCGGTCCCGGTGACCGGGGTGGCGCTGCTGGCGGCGGCGTCGGTGGTGTTCCTGTACGGGCTGTCGGGCTGAGCTCCGGCTCGCGCCGGCGCTCGTGGTTACACTCGGCCGACACGGGGTGTGGCGCAACCTGGTAGCGCGCCGCCTTTGGGTGGCGGAGGTTCCCGGTTCAAATCCGGGCACCCCGATCATCGAGCGGTACGATCCGCGCATGCCCGAGCGCCTCTACTTCACCGATTCGGACGAGGCGAACGCCCTGATCGCGTCCGATCCGATGGCGCTGCTCGTGGGCTTCGCGCTCGACCAGCAGATCACGGTGCAGAAGGCATTCGAGGGCCCGCTCGTATTGAAGGAGCGGCTGGGGGCGATCGACGCCGGTACGCTCGCGTCGGCCGACCTCGAGCCGGTGTTCCGAACGCGACCCGTGATCCATCGCTACCCCAAGTCGATGGCGGCGCGCGTGCACGAGTTGGCCGTCCATCTGCGCGACCGCTACGACGGCGACGCCGCCCGCGTCTGGACGGACGCCGCCGATGCCGACGAGCTGCGCGCCAACATCGCGGCGCTGCCCGGCTTCGGCGAGATGAAGACGAAGTCGCTCGGGGCCGTGCTCGCCAAGCGCTTCGGCATCGAGGTCGCGAGCGATCTGGTGCCGTGGCATCCGACGCTCGGCGACGTGGACTCGCCGCAGGCGCTCGCCGACTACCAGGCGGCCAAGCGCGAGCACAAGGCCGAATGGTCGCGCGCGCGGCCCGTGGCGCCTCCGGTCTGAGCGTGGAGGGCCCCGCGCCCGCCTCCGGGTCGGGGAGCAAGCTCAAGGCGGTCCTGCTCGCCGCGGCGATGGCGTTCCTGGCGCTGAACGTCTGGACCGGCAGCCCGCTCCTGGCGCTCTGGATCGGCTCGCGCGTCCAGGGCGAGGAGAGCCAACCCTCGATGGGCGCCTTCGCCGTCGTGATCGTTGCGCTGATCGCCTTCTCGATGGGTCTCTACCAGCTGCTCAAGCTCACGATGCACGCCTACCAGGAGGCCACCGGCACAACGCCGACGGTGCGCACCCATGCGCCCTGGCTGCGAAGCATGCGCGGCGAGCGCCCGGACCGCCGGGCGGCCGCCGCGCGCATCTCGGGCGCCGAGAAGGTGGTGGTCGCCACGGTGCTCGTCGCCGCGGCGGCCTTCGAGATCTGGTTCTTCTTCCTGTCGGGCTCGTCGATCGGCGGAAGCGGCGGCCGCTGAGCCTCGTCAAGGGCCGCCGCCGGGCCTAGGCTTGGCCGGACTCGCCCCGGTAGCTCAGCTGGATAGAGCGGCGGCCTTCTAAGCCGCGGGTCGCAGGTTCGAGTCCTGCCCGGGGCATAGGCGACCGACGGCGTCGCGCATAGTGGTCGCATCAACTGGCTCGGATCGCCGATACATGGGGGCCGTATCACTAGGGGTTGCCATTAGCCCATAAATACTCGGCACCGCTGCCCGCGTGCGTCGGCTGGTCAGGGGTCCCGGCTCGGTGCTCGGCCGCGGCGCCGGGATCGCCCCGGCGCTTAACCCCGGCACGCACGAGATCACCGTCACCGCGACCAACCGCGGCGGGCGCTCCGCGAAGCGACAGTCCGCCAGCGCCGTCGTAGGCCCCGGGAGCACGAGGGGGCGAGATTCCCGGGATGGGCTAGGGGAAGCAGCGGTTCATCTTTGCCGTGGCGGGCTGCGGGCAGCGGCTGGGCCGCTGCCCGCGCGCCCCGCCGACCGGTATGAGGGGGACTTACTTGCGTGCAGCCGCTCGCGGCTGTGGTGCGCCTCCTCCATTTCCTTGCTGAGAGCGGACCATTTGCGCGAGCGCTTCGAGCCGTTCCGCTGACTCGATACCTCCGCATGTGAGAGACGCGAGCAGGCCACCAAGCAGGCCGGCTCGGTCAGCAATGATCCGTACCGCATCAATCTCGACGATGAGGCCAAGGAGGTTGAGGCGCAATCCTTCTGGGATGTTGAGGATCACGCACTGCTCTGGTGTTGACATTCGCCGTTCCTTTCGGGGTCCCCTACGGCTCCTCCTACCCGGAACGGGGCGATGAACCTCTGCGCGGGAGCGGCTTCTCGTTGCCGTGGCGGGCTGCGGGGAGCGGCTTCGGCCGCTACCCCGCGCCCCGCCGCATCGCGGCTCCGCGCCGCTGTGGAAGTCAACGTGGAAGGATGTACGCGCGGGGCCCGTCGCTCTAGGGACTGCGAGGGCGCACGCCGTGTACGCCCAGCAGAGGCAGCGACCTAGCTTACGCCGAGGCAGCTAGGACCCGCAGTGGTTCGCAGCTGCCGCTCGGAGCGAGTCTGGCCCGACCTCGCCATTTCCGAGATCTCTTGCGTGACCGGTTGCACTGGCTGGATCGAGAACCCCACGGTCGACGCGCCCGGCTTGCGAAGAACGGCCGCGGTCAGCGGGACGAAAGGGGCCGTGAGCAGCCTGGCGCCGATGAACAGCTGCGCCGATGGCATCGGCGAGAGGGCGAAGAGTCCGAGGCCGGCTACGGCCTTGCTGCGGCTTCCGACGAGCAGCTCTTCGGTTACGAAACTCGTAGGGCAGGACCCGATCGGAGAGTCCGTCCTGGCCGCGTAGGGGTGTCGACGTCGGGGCGGGTGGTCTATAAGAGCGCGCAGAGCCGATCGAGCTGGGCTTGGTTCTTGGCGACGAGCTCCTCGCCTAGCTGGCGTAGCCTGTGGAGGTTGTCGGTGCTGGCATCGTCCATTGCTCCGCTCGCGCCGTTGAGCGGTGTTTGGAGTCGCGCGTATCGCTCGCCCAGTAGCTGACCGAGTTCGAACTCGACAGTGTCCGAGACGCCGTCGAACATGATGTCGA
>DASRIC010000053.1:0-24017 GCA_035650215.1 Thermoleophilaceae bacterium | reverse complement strand
GATCGTCGGCGGCGCGAAGTCGGCGAGCTGGGTGAGGATCTGGGCGCCGACTGCCTGGCCGGAGCTCTTCAGGTCGCCCATCGCGGCCGAGACGAGCTTGAGGCGCTCCACCGGTTCCTCGCACCAGATCGGCAGCGGGGCCATCATCCCGGCGACCTGGTTGCCGAGCGCTCCGTGCTGCTCCTCGGCCCGGACGCTGACCGGCACGAGGGCTCGCAGCTCGAGCTCCTCCGTGCCGTGGCCGCGGGCCCGCATGTACTTGCCGAGGGCGCCCGCGACGACCGACAGGATCACGTCGTTGAGCGTGCCGCCGTGCTCGTTCTTGATCCGCTTCAGCTCGTCCACTTCGGCCTCGGCCCACGTGAAGCGGCGGTGCGGGCCGATCTCGACGTTGAAGACCGAGTCCGGCGCCGCCAGTCCGGCGCCGACCATCTTCGTCGTCGCGCCGACCCCGTGCAGCACCTTGCGCGGGCCGCGCAGCGCGTGGCGGACGCCGCGGACGATCTCGCTCGGGCTGGTCAGCCGCTCGCGCAGCGCCTCCTGCAGCAGCCGGAAGTCGGTCGGTTCGGGGCGGGCGACCCAGGGTGGGGGAGGCGACGAGGGTCCCTCTGGCTCGCGGTCGAGGTCGAAGAGGACGGTGGTGATGTCGACCCCCGAGATGCCGTCGACGAGCGCGTGGTGGCTCTTGCCGATGATCGCGAAGCGGCCGTCGTCCAGCCCCTCGACCAGCCACAGCTCCCAGAGCGGCTTCGAGCGGTCGAGGCGCTGGGAGAAGATGCGCCCGACGAGCTGGCGCAACTGGGCGTCCGAGCCCGGCTTGGGCAGCGCGGTGTGTCGCACGTGGTAGTCGAGGTTGAAGCTCGGGTCGTCGACCCAGAACGGCCGTCCCATCTCGAGCCGCGGGAACGCGAGCTTCTGGCGGTAGCGCGGCACGAGGCGCAGGCGCGCCTCGATGTGCGCCGCAAGGTCCTCGCGCTCCGGCGCCGGCCCGTCGAAGATCACGAGCGCCCCCACGTGCATGTGCGAGGCCTGTTTCTCCTGGTGGAGGAAGGCGGCGTCGACCGCCGTCAGGCGGTCTTTGTGAGCCTGGTGCGCCACGTCGGCAGCCTACTCGCGACAATCGCGTGTGTGAAGCTGCTCCTCATCGTGCTCGGGGTCCAGGTCGCGCTCGGTCTGACGCTCGTGGCTCTCGTGGCCACGGACAACCTGCCGTTCGTCGGCGACGACGACGCCGGCGGCGCCCCGCCGCCGCGCGCGATGGTCGACCGCTTCGACGGCCCCGCCGCGTTCGCGCTGCTCCGCGAGCAGGTGGAGATGGGGCCCCGTCCGGCCGGCTCGGCCACCTCGCGACAGCTCGCCCTGCGGCTCCGCGACCTGCTGCCGCGCGGCCGCTTCGAGCGCGTGCCCGGCGGCCTGCGCAACGTCGTGGGCACCGTCCGCGGCCGCGAGCCCGGCTACATCGTGGTGGGCGCCCATTACGACACCAAGGAGATCGACGGCTTCGTTGGCGCCAACGACGGCGCAGCGGGCACCGCCGTGGTCACCGAGCTCGCCCGCACGGTCAAGCGCCCGCGCCACACGGTCCACTTCATCCTGTTCGACGGCGAGGAGGCGCCCGGCAGGGGCAGCGAGGACTTCTTCGAGCGGGGACTGCGAGGCAGCCGGGTGGCGGCCCGCCGCTACCGCGACGCCCGCGCGATGGTGCTACTCGACTTCGTGGGGGACAAGCATCTCTCGATCCCGCGCGAGGGCTACTCGCGGCGCGGCCTGTGGCGGCGGTTGCGCGAGGCGGCGGCGCGGGTGGGCGTCCGCAGGCTGTTCCCGCCCGAGACTGCCGGCTACATCCTGGACGACCACGTGCCGTTCATCCAGCAGGGCGTGCCGTCGATCGACCTGATCGACTTCGAGTTCGACTGCTGGCACCGCACCTGCGACGACCTCTCGGCGGTGTCCGAGGAGAGCGTCGACGCGGTGGGCGAGGCGGTGCTCGAGCTCGTGCAGGGGCTCTGACGCCGGGCATAGGGCGCGCGTGCTCTGGGTACTGCCCGCGCATGTCTCGAAGAGTCGTCATCGCAGCGCTCGCAGTCCTGTCGCTGGCCGGCCTCGCGGCCGCGCCGGCGAACGCCGCCCCACGAACGGCGTCGGCGATCGGCACGGCCAACGTGAACGGCAAGGACGTGCAGGTCGAGGTCTACGTCCAGGTGCCGCCCGGCCAGTCGGCCGGCGAGGCCACCGACCAGGCCCTGGCCGAGCAGGGCGCGCGCCCCAAGAAGCCGCCGCCCGGCGGCGGTACGGGCGGTCCGACGTTCACGGGGCTCTTCTGGGACGTGCTGCCGGTGGTGCAGAGCTACAACCCCGCGGGTGAGGGTGTGGCGGCGCAGTCCGCTCTCACCGCCACCCAGGCGACGTGGAGCAGCGTCCCCGGCTCGCGCTTCGCGATGAGCTTCGGCGGCATCACCAGCCGCTGCCCGTCGCTCGTGCGCGAATGCGTCGGCCCGCAGTTGCTCGACGGCTTCAACGACGTTGGCTGGGCGCGCCTGGGGCGCAACGTCCTCGGCGTCACCTGGTCGACCGCGGGCGCCCAGGACGAGGCCGACATGGCGCTGAGCGCCCGCGTGCCCTGGAACACGGGCTGCGTGGACGTGCCGGGCAGCGTCGACGTCCAGACGGTGCTGCTGCACGAGAACGGCCACGTGGCCGGGCTCGGGCACGCCTCGAGCACCGCGTCGGTGATGTATCCGAGCTACCAGGGGGCGCGCTGCGCGCTCGGCTCGCTGGACCAGGACGCGATCCGCGCGCTGTACTGAGACACGGCCGCGGGCGGCGGCCCCGCTAGCCTTGCCCTCGATGGCCGCCGCCCCCGACAGGTTGCTCCTCGCCGCGCCGCGCGGTTACTGCGCGGGCGTGGACCGCGCCGTGCAGACGGTCGAGCGCGCGCTCGAGCTCTACGGCCCGCCGGTGTACGTCCGCAAGGAGATCGTCCACAACAAGCACGTGGTCGAGCAGCTGCGCGAGCGCGGCGCGATCTTCGTCGAGGAGGAGACCGAGGTGCCCGAGGGGCAGACCGTGATCTTCTCCGCGCACGGGGTGTCGCCGACGGTGCACGCTAACGCCGAGGAGCGCCGGCTCGTGACCATCGACGCCACCTGCCCGCTCGTCACGAAGGTCCACGTGGAGGCGAAGAAGTTCGCCGCCGCGGGCTACACGATCGTCCTGATCGGACACGAGGGGCACGAGGAGGTCGAGGGCACGATGGGCGAGGCCCCGGACTCCTTCGTGCTCGTGGAGACCGAGGACGACGTGGACGCCCTCGAGCTCGACGACCCGGACCGCGTGGCCTACCTCACCCAGACCACCCTGAGCGTCGATGAGACCGATCGCATCATCCGCCGCCTGCGCGAGCGCTTCCCGAACATCACCGGGCCCAAGTCCGACGACATCTGCTACGCCACGACCAACCGCCAGATGGCGGTCCGCCAGATGGCGCGCGAGTGCGACCTCGTGCTCGTGATCGGCTCACGCAACTCGTCGAACTCCAACCGGCTCGTCGAGGTGGCCCGCGACCACGGGGCCGACTCCTACCTGATCGACAACGAGCGGCAGGTCGAGGAGGAGTGGCTCGACGGCAAGCGCGTGGTGGGGATCTCGTCCGGCGCCAGCGCTCCCGAGGAGCTCGTGCAGCGCCTGGTCGAGTTCTTCCGCGAACGCGGCACCAGCGAGGTCTCGGAGTTCGAGGTCGTGCAGGAGGACGTGCGCTTCATGCTCCCCAAGGAGATCAGGAAGGCGCTGGCGGAACGCTCGCTCCCGACGGTGGGATAGGCGTGAACTGGACGCCGTGCAGCCGCAGGCCGGGGGACTGCGCGGTCACGCGGCCGTCGCACTCATGCAGGCCCGTCTCGACATCGTCGCCCGACAGCACGGCGTAGGCGCCGCCCGCGCGGTAGCTGAAGCTCGCGGCGGCGCCGGCGTCGGCCGCCTCGAGCCAGTCCTCGCCGGCGGTCCAGTCGCGCACCAGCTCGAGCCGATCGCGATCTGCCGGCAGCGCGATGTCGGCCGTCTGCGGCTCGAGCAGGAGCCCGGAGGCGTCCTCGGCTCGCAGGGGCGGCAGCGGCTCGACGTCCAGCTCGAGGCACTCGCCGATCGCCCGCTCGGTGTCCTCGTACTCGCCCTCGCCGTAGTGGATCAGCGCCAGCTTTCCCGTGCGGTCGAACAGGTAGCGCCCCGGCCAGCCCTTGTTCCCGTAGAGGCGCCAGGTCTCGAGCTCCGGGTCGAGCAGCACGGCGTAGGGGATCGCCAGCCGCTCGACCGCGCGCGCCACGGCCTCGCGGTCGCGCCCGAACGAGTAGCCCGGCGAGTGCACGCCGATCACCTGCAGTCCGGCCGCGGAATAGCGCTCGTGCCAGCGCTTCAGGTAGGGGAGCGTCCGCAGCGAGTTCACGCGCGCGAAGTCCCAGAACTCGACCAGCACCGGGCCGCGCCCCATCAATGTGTTCATGCGCAGGAAGGCGACGTTCAGCCACTCCCCGCCCCTGGGGAACTCGGGAGCGTAGATCTCGGCTTGGGCCGGCGGCCGCACCGCTCGAAGGATGCCGCAACATCTGCCCCGGAATCGTGTTGTAGGGTGGATTCGCCCGCCGGGGGCCTGTGGTCTTGCCTGCTTCGAAGGGACTCCGCGGGAGGAAGCTCAAGTTTCCCGTACCCGTTTGACCCTCTAGGAGGAGGAATGCGAAAGCTTTTGATCGCCGTGCTGGCTCTTACGGGAGTCGTCGCGGCAGCCGGCGGCGTCGCGATCGCGGCCAACACCTACACGGTGGATGTCGCGACGACGACCTCGGTGGCAAAGGGCAGCCCGGCCAAGCCGGTCCCGATGGGATTCAAGTTCGGCTACACCGTGGCCGAGACCGACCCGACCAAGCGCGGGACCGTCATCGAGAAGTACCAGATCGCGCCGGAGGGCCTGGTCGCGAACCCGAAGTACTTCCCGAAGTGCGCCTTCAGCGATCTCAACAAGCAGACCGGCACGCCCGCCCGGTGCAACAACGCCATCGTGGGCTCGGGCCTCGTGAAGAACGCGGCGGGTCCGTCGAACAACCAGGCGCTCGCGTCGAGCCTGCCGTGCAACCTGCGGCTGCGCCTGTACAACACGGGCAAGGGCCTCGCGATCCGTCTCGACAGCGACGGTAAGCCGCCGCCCCCGAGCTTCGACTCGGACGTGATCGGCTGCCCGCTCCCGGTCGGCACGGCCATCGACGCCCGCTTCAAGCGGACCACTGTCGGCGGAAAGCCGACGAGCGACCTGGTGTTCACCGTTCCGCAGAACCTGAAGCACCCGGCGCTCGGCGTGGACAACTCTGTCCGCACCACGCTCAGCACCGTCAAGAAGCTCTCGAAGACGGCCACGATCAACGGCAAGCGGCGCAAGGTCGGCTTCTACGAGGCCGTCGGCTGCAAGGGCAACACGCGGACCACGCGCGTGCTGTTCACGACCGAGGCGACCGCGACTCAGGCGGCTCAGAAGTTCACCGCCACCAAGACCGGCCGCTGCTAGCTCGCTAGCACGCTTGTAGGCACCAGGCGGGGCGGCCTTCGGGTCGCCCCGCTCTGCGTTCGGGCCGCTACGTCGCCACGAGCGCGAGCAGATGCGGCGAGACCCAGATCTCGACCGCCGCCGCGGCCAGCAGCACCGGCACCGCCACGGCCACGGTCACGAACGTGGCCGCCAGCAGGTCCTGCCAGTCCTCGGCGCGGCTCGCCACGATCCAGGCGGCGAGCGGCAGGAACAGCGCCACCAGCTCGGGCAGCGCGTGGGGCGAGAGCGCGAGGAGCAGGAGGCCGGGCGTCGTTCCGAGCTGTGCGGCGATCGAGCCCGCCGTGCCGCCGATGATGTACGCCTGCGTGCCGAGCGAGAAGAGGGTGGCGCAGACCACGAAGCCGATCGCGAGCGGCCCTGCCTTCTCGTGCACCCAGCGCGACAGTCCGGTGCGGTGCTCGGCCAGCAGCGGAAGGGAGCTGCCGGCCATGAAGCCGGCCACGCAGGCCATCGCATGAAGCGCCAGCACGAGCGAGTTCCGGTACAGGACGTGGAGGTAGTCGGCCAGGTCGGCGCGCTCCGTGTACCCCGGGATCGTGTACGGCGAGAGATCGGGCGTGGAGAGCTTGGCCACCGCGTAGACCGCGACCAGCAGGGTGAGCGCGATCAGCGCGCTGAGCGCCAGCCACGGGCCCAGCGCCGACAGTGGATCGCGGTTCCAGCGTCGCAGCGCCAGCTTCGTGTCGTTCATGCCCTGGACGAAGGCGAGCTCGTTGACGCTCATGCAGGTGGAGATCGGCATCCGTGCGCGCACCCCTTAACCCTTAACCGGCCCTTAGGTCTGCTCGATAGACCTTTACGCCAGCAGTTACCTGAGAGCAGTCCCTACCCCTTTGGAGAGCCTGATGCTGAAGAAGACCCTGACCGGGTGCGCCCTCGCAGGCGTACTCACGCTGTCCATCGCCGGCCCGGCGATGGCCGACATCGCGAACTCGACGCTCGACACGACCCTCAAGGTCACGCCGGCGAAGGCCGGCACACCGAAGAAGCCGAAGCCGCTCGAGCTGACCCTTCGAATGGAGGGTGGCACCAAGACCGGCACCGGTATGCCCTCAACCACCACTCGCCTGAAGGTCCAGCTTCCCTCCGGCATCGTGTGGAACGGCAAGGCGTGGCCGAAGAAGCAGCGCTGTGACGTGAACCGGGTGAACCGGGAGCGCACGCTTAAGTCGTGCCCGAAGGGCGCGATCGTCGGCAAGGGCCACGTGACCGCCCTCGCGGGCGACGGTTCCCTCGTCGAGGAGATCGACGTGACCGCGGCCGTGACGAGCGCCGGCAATCTCGGCCTCTACCTCGACGCCACGGTGCCCGTGCCGATCCAGACCATGCTCGAGGGCAAGGTCTCGAAGACGGGCCTCATCGACGTCGCGATCCCCGCCAACATCCAGCAGCCCGCCCTCGGCGTGCGGAGTTCGATCAAGACGCTCACCTTCACCCTCGAGGGCAAGACGAAGGTGAAGGGCCGCAGCATGGGCGTGGTGGCCTCCACCGGCTGCAAGAAGAGCTGGAAGATGAAGGTCACGAACGTGCTGACGGATGGCAGCCTGACCGACGTCGCGTCGGCCAGCTGCCGCAAGTAGGACCTCTCCGAAGGGCCCGCCCGCGGCGGTCGCACCGTCGCGGGCGGGTACCGGGGAGACGCTAGGACGCGCGCACGCCCGTGAACAGGAACTGGGTGCAGGCGAAGAAGAACCGTCCCCGCTCCTGCAGCTCGTGCTGCTCGGCGACCCAGGCCCGCGCCGTGTCCGCGCCGATCCGCTCCACGCCGGCCACGTAGTCCTGCATGAGCGGCAACAGCGCGCTGCCGTAGGCGTCGCTGCTCAGCTCGGTGCTGGCGAACGCGTGGGCCTCCATCCGCACGTCCTCGAAGCCGGCCGCGCGCATGCGCGGCGCAAGCGTGCGCGGGAGCGAGGGGTGCCTGAGGTGCTCGTCCCAGGCGTCGAGCACGAGCCGCATGCGCTCCGGGTCCTCCGAGTGCCAGGACAGCGTCTGCCAGTCCACGTCCCAGATCACCACGCGTCCACCTGGGCGCAGGGCCCGGTGGAGCTCGGCGATGGCGGCGTCCACCTCGGGCACGTACTCGAGCACCTGCACGGAGAGCGCGCGGTCGAAGCTCGCGTCCTCCACGGGGAGCGAGGTCGCGTCGGAGCGCACGAGCGTCACGTTCGGCGCGTCACCGCACCGGTGCGCCGCCACGGCGAGCATCTGCTCGCTGAGGTCGACGCCCACGACCGAGCCGCGGGCGCCCACGCGGTCGAGCAGCTCGGCCACGTAGAAGCCGGGCCCGCAGCCGCCGTCGAGCACGCGCTGGCCCTCGCCGACGTCGAGGACCTCGTAGACCAGCCGGCGCCGGCGCAGGATGTCCCGCGACCGGTAGACGACCTCCATCTGCTCCGCCAGCTTCTCGTCGAAATGGAGGAGGGCCATCGTCTCGGTAGGGAACCACACGGCCGGCGGGCTTGTACTCGTGGTCATGGGGCGACACCGGCATGCTTCTCTCCTCGCAATCCTCGCCGGGCTGCTGGTGCTGCCGGCCGGCGCGATCGCCAAGGAGGTGTCAGCCGCCAACGTCTGCGGCGTGAAGGACTGTGTGAGGGTCGGCGACGAGGAGGTCCGGATGGCCATCGCCTCCGGCGGCCCGCCGACCTCGGGCCCCGAGCGCGGCCTGCCCTGGTACCGCTCCACCCTCACCTTCACCGTGCCGGACCCGAACGCGCGCGCCGAGTACTCCACGCTCGCGGTGGTGCCGCGCGCACGCATGCTGCGCGCCGACGACGGGACCTGGATCAGCATGTCGCCCGAGGCCGCCGCGGCCTACGCGAAGCTCACCGCGGGGCTCCGGCCGCGACCGGCGCGGACCCTGCCCGGCGTGGGCTCGGATGCCGCGCTCCCCGAGGCCCGCGTGGACGAGGTGGTGGAGCCGCCGGCCCCGGCCGTCTCGCCGGACGAGCAGGGCGCGTGGGGATGGATCGCGTGGCTGATCGTCGGACTGGCGGCGCTCGCGGCCACGGGACTGCTGATACGTCGGCCTAGGCGGCCACGCCGCGCCGGATCGCCCGGTCGATGGCGTCGGGGGACAGCACGTGCTCGATGACCATGATCGCCGCGCCGATCACGCCCGCCCTGTCTCCCAGCTGGCTGGGAACGACCCGCAGCTCCTCGGTGGCCAGCGGCAGCGAGCGCTGAAAGGTCACCTCGCGCACACCGGCCAGCAGCTGCTGCGAGGCCTGGCCCACGTCGCCGCCGATCACGATCACCTCGGGGTTGAAGAAGTTCACGCAACCCGCCAGGACCTCGCCGAGGTTGCGGCCGGCCTCGCGGACGAGTCGGGTGGCGGCGCCGTCGCCGGCCTTCACGAGACGCGCCACGTCGCGGCTCGTGCTCGCTTCGACGCCCTCGTCTGAGAGCCGGCGGGCGAGCGCGCCGCCGCCCGACACCGCCTCGAGGCAGCCGACGTTGCCGCAGCGGCACACCACGTCGTGCCCGGCGAGGCGGATGTGGCCGATGTCGCCGGCCGCGCCCTTGGCGCCGCGGTGGATGTGTCCCTCCACGACGATGCCGCAGCCGATGCCCGTCCCCACCTTGATGAAGAGGAGGTGGGCGCGGTCGCGCCAGTGGGTCCAGTGCTCCCCGAGCGCCATGATGTTCACGTCGTTGTCCACGAGCACGGGCGCGTCGTAGCGGCCGGCGAACCAGTCCGGGATCGAGTAGCCGTCCCAGCCCGGCATGATCGGCGGGTTCGTGGGCTCGCCCCGGTCGAACGCCACCGGGCCCGGCACCCCGACGCCGATGCCGCGTACTTGCTCGACGCGGCGGCCGCCGTCGGCGAGCAGCCGGCCGAAGGTCTCGTGCACGATGCCGAGCACGGCGTCCGGGCCCGTCCCGATGTCGAGGTCGATCACGACCTCTGAGAGCGGCGCACTGCCGAGGTCGCTGACCGCGAGGCGGGAGTGGGTCGCGCCGAGGTCCGCGCAGAGCACGACTCCCGAGCCGTCGTTGAAGGCCAGCGACGTGGGCGGCCGGCCGCCGGTCGAGTCCTGGCCTCCGGCCTCGAGAATCAGCTCGTGCTTGAGGAGCGCGTCGATCCGCTGAGCGACGGTTGAGCGGGAGAGGCCGGTTCGGCGAGCCAGCTCGGCGCGCGTCAGCGTGCCCGCGTCGCGGATCTCTCGGAGGACCGCACCCGCCGTGACAGCGTCGCCGGCGGGCGAGCGCATCGTTGGGTCACTGTCCGTAGCAGCCAACGACAGGAGTAAAGCACGATTGGCAACCGCCCTTTTGCATTGGGTAAGCCTCAAGCAATGCTAAGAGCATGTGGTATTGGGTAGCTTTTGCTTGACAATCGGCAAAAGCATGGAAGAGTCCCGGCCCATGCACGACGTCCTCCGCGCGGGGATCATCGGAACGGGCTTCATTGGAGCGGTCCACGCCCGCTCGGCGCTTCTGGCCGGCGCTCGCGTGACCGGCGTGGCGGCCTCCTCGCCCGAGAGCGCGCGGGCAGCCGCCTCCCGCCTGAGAGCAGAGCGCGCGTTTGACAGCGCCGAGGCGCTCGTGGACTCCCCGGACGTCGACGTGGTCCACGTCTGCACGCCGAACCACCTGCACGTGCCGCTGGCTCTCGCCGCCCTCCAGGGCGGCAAGCACGTGATCTGCGAGAAGCCGCTCGCGCTCGACCACGCCGGCGCGGGCGAGCTCGTGGAGCTCGTGGCCTCCACCGGCCTGGGGAACGCGGTGCCGTTCGTCTACCGCTACTACCCGATGGTGCGCGAGGCTCGCGACCGCCTCCGCAGCGGCCGCTGCGGCGAGCTGCGCCTGCTGCACGGCACCTACCTCCAAGATTGGCTCTCCAGGCCGGCTGACGACAACTGGCGCGTGGAGCACGCGCTGGGTGGCGCCTCACGAGCGTTCGCCGACATCGGCTCGCACTGGTGCGACCTGGCCGAGTTCGTCTCGGGGCATCGAATCGCGCGCCTCTCGGCGCGGATCGCGACGGTGGTTCCCGAGCGCGAGCGCGCCGCCGGCCGTCTGGCGTTCGAGCAGGGCGACGGCGACGGCACACGACGGGGCGTGGAGACGGAGGATGCCGCCCTGGTCCACTTCGAGACCGACCGTGGCGCGCTCGGATCCTTGGTGGTGAGCCAGGTCTCGCCCGGCCGCAAGAACCGCCTCTGGATCGAGTTCGACGCCTCCGAGGAAGCCCTCGCCTTCGACCAGGAGGCGCCGGAGCTGCTGTGGGTCGGGCGGCGCGACGGGATCGGCCTGAGGGCGCGCGACAGCGCGTCCCTGTCCCCCGACGCCGCGCGCCTCGCGACACTGCCCGCCGGCCATCCCCAGGGCTACGCCGACTGCTTCGCCGCCTTCGTCGCCGACGCCTACACCACGATCCGCGGCGGAGAGGCGCCGGAGGGGCTGCCGCGCTTCGCCGACGGCCGCCGCGCCGTGCAGATCACCGAGGCGGTGCTGGCGTCCGCCCGCGACGGCGGCTGGACCGAGGTCGCAACCCCGGAGCTGACCGAGGCCGGCCCGTGAAGCTCGGCTTCCTCACCGCCTGCATGCCGGAGCGCCCGCTCGAGGAGATCGCCGCCTGGGCCGGCGCCCACGGCTTCGCCGCGCTCGAGCTGGCGGCGTGGCCGTCGATCGGCGACCGGCCGTTCACGGCCGCACACGTGGCGGCCGACGCCTTCGACGCGGCCGAGGCGGACCGGGTACGGGGCGCGCTCGATGGGAACGGGCTCAGCCTGTCGGCGCTCGCCTACTACGACAACAACCTGCACCCCGATCCGGCCGAGCGCGACGCCTACCACGCGCACCTTCGCGCGTGCATCGACGCGGCGGCTGCCCTGGGCGGCGTGCCAGTGGGCACCTTCATCGGGCGCGACCCCGGGAGGAGCGTGAGCGAGAACCTCCGCGAGGCCGAGCGCGTGTTCCCGCCGCTCGTCGACTACGCGGGTGAGCGCGGCGTCCGGCTGATGGTCGAGAACTGCGTGATGGAGGGTTGGCACCCGGACGGCTACCCGGGGAACCTCGCCTACTCCCCCGAGCTCTGGGAGTGGATGTTCGAGCTCGGGCTCTGGCTCAACTTCGATCCCTCCCACCTGCTGTGGCTGGGCATCGACCCGCTGGGGGCGCTCAGGCCCTACGTCGACAAGGTGGTCCACGCGCACGCCAAGGACGCCGAGGTGTTCGCCGAGCAGCGAAACCGCTTCGGCTTCTTCGGGCGCACCTCCACGCGCGACCAGGACCCCTGGGACATGGGCTGGTGGCGCTACCGGATCCCGGGGCTCGGCCAGGTGGACTTCCCGCACTACGTGGACGCGCTCTACGAGGGCGGCTTCGACGGCGTGCTGTCGATCGAGCACGAGGACCCGGTGTGGGGCGGCAGCCCCGAGAAGGTCGAGCAGGGCCTCGAGATCGCGCAGCGGAACCTTCGTCCCCTGCTGGTGGGTTGATGGAGGCCGCGACCGCCACCACGACCCTCGACGTGCGCGGCCTCCGCAAGGAGTTCCCGGGGGTCACGGCCCTCCAGGGGGTCGACTTCGACGTGCGCGCCGGGGAGGTGCACTGCCTGCTCGGGCCCAACGGCGCCGGCAAGTCGACCCTCATCAAGTGCGTCTCGGGCGTGGTCGAGCCCACGGACGGCGAGATCTTCCTCGGCGGCGAGCCGCTGCCGGTGGGCGATCCCGCCGCCTCGCTCGACCGCGGCGTGGCCACGATCTACCAGGAGCTCGACCTGGTCGACGAGCTCACGGTCGCGCAGAGCGTCTTCCTCGCCCACGAGCCCCGGCGAGGGCCCTTCCTCGACCTTGATCGCATGGCCGAGGAGACCACCGCGCTGCTCGAGCGCCTCGGCCACGCGGGCATCGCCCCGCGGGCGAAGATCCACTCGCTGCGCCCGGCCGCCCAGCAGGTCGTGTCGATCGCCCGTGCGCTCTCGCGAGACCTGCGGCTCCTCATCATGGACGAGCCCTCGGCGATCCTCGACGACGGCGAGGTGGAGACGCTGTTCGAGGTGGTCAGGCGACTGACCGCGGATGGTGTGGCGGTGGTCTACATCTCCCATCGCCTCGACGAGATCCGGCGCATCGGCGATCGCGTGACCGTGCTCAGCGACGGCCGCACCGCCGCCACGGGGCTGCCCGCCTCTACGCCCACCGACAAGCTGGTGGAGCTCATGGTCGGGCGGGCGGTGGAGCGCCTGTATCCCGAGCGGCCCAGCGGCCACGAGGACGTGGTCCTGGAGGTGCGCGGGCTGCGGCGGCTCCCGGAGGTTCGCTCGGCGAGCCTCGAGCTGCGCGCCGGCGAGGTGGTGGGCCTCGGCGGGCTCGTGGGCTCCGGGCGCACCGAGCTGCTGCGCCTGATCTACGGGCTCGACCTGCCCGACGAGGGGGAGGTGTACGTCGACGGCGAGCGCCTGCCCCAGGGCCGGCCCGATCGCGCGATCGCGGCGGGCCTCGGCTTCGCCCCGGAGGATCGGAAGTCCCAGGGCCTGCTGCTCGACTGGAGCCTCGTGAAGAACGTGAGCCTCGCCGACCTCGGGCGCTTCCAGCGGGGGCTCCTGAACGTGCGCGCCGAGCGCTCGGCGGCGGCGGAGCACCTGCGCTCGCTGAAGACCGTGCCCGACGATCCCGACCGCAGGGTCGGCGACCTCTCCGGCGGAAACCAGCAGAAGGTGGTGCTCGCCCGCTGGCTCTTGCGTCACTGTCGCGTGCTCCTGCTCGACGAGCCCACCCGCGGCGTCGACGTGGCGACGAAGGCGGAGCTCTACCGAGTGATCACGGGACTGGCCAAGGAGGGGTTGGCGGTGCTCGTGGTGTCGTCCGAGCTCGAGGAGCTCGCCGGCATCTGCAGCCGCATCCTCGTGATGCGCGACGGCGAGCTGGTGTTTGAGGTCGAGGGCTCCAAGGCAAGCGAGCGGGAGCTGCTGCGGCATGCCGTGGCACCGAGGGATTCAGAGGACTTCGTGGAGGAGGTCAGATGACTGCCGTGGAAAGCGAGACCCCGGCTGCGGCACCGGAGGGGACCGGCGCTCAGAGGCGCTTCGGTGGCTTCGCGCTGCAGGAGTACGCCCTCGTGATCGTCGTCGTCCTCCTGTTCGTGGTCGGCGCGATCTTGAAGCCGGACAGCTTCCCGACCTGGGACAACGTCCGCAACATGCTCACCCAGGCGAGCGTCGTGGGGGTGCTCGCCATGGGCATGACGTTCGTGATCGCCACGTCCGGCATCGACCTGTCGGTGGGCTCGGTGCTCGCCGCCGCGGGGATGTTCGGCGGCATCCTGGTCGATCCCGAGGGCTCGACGCTCGTGTTCGTGCTCGGCGCGGTCGGCTTCGCCACGCTGCTCGGGACGGTCAACGCCATATCGATCTCGTACGGGCGGGTGGTGCCGTTCATCGCCACCCTGGCGATGTTCTCGATAGCTAGAGGCATTGCCCTGTTACTCAACGACAAGCTGCCCGTGAGCCTGCTCGACCTGAACGGCGGCTCGTTCGGCGACCCGGCCGTGTTCTCGTTGCTCTGGTTCGGCACCGGGCGGATCCTCGGGATCCCGATCTCGGTCTTCGTCTTCCTCGGCATCACCGCCGGCGCCTGGCTCCTGCTCAACCGCACCCGCTACGGGCGCTTCGTCGTGGCCGTTGGCGGCAACCGCCAGGCGGCCAAGATCGCCGGCGTGCCCGTGCGGCGCACGATCTTCACGGTCTACGTGCTGATGGGGGTGCTGGTGGGCATCGCCGCGGTGCTGCTCTGCGCGCGCCTCGGCAGTGCGTCGCCGGTGAGCGGCAACCTCTACGAGCTCGACGCGATCGGCGCGGTCGTGATCGGCGGCACGAGCCTGGCCGGAGGCCGCGCGAGCATCGTGGGCACCTTCCTCGGGGTGCTCACGTTCGCACTCATCTTCAGCTTGATGACCCAGCTCGACCTCTCGACGGAGGTCCAGCAGGTCGTGAAGGGAGCGATCGTCCTCGGGGCGGTCCTGCTCCAGCGCCCGGAGGCGCGGCTGTGAGAAGGCAAACACCACAGAAGGAGGAACTCATGTCGCTACAGCGACTGTTGATTGCGATGGTGGCGGCCGTCCTGCTGGCTCTTGGGGCAGCGGCCTGCGGCGGTGACGACGACGACGACGGCGGCGCGGACGCCGGCGAGACGACGACGAAGGAGAGCGGCACGCCCGCCTCCGGCGGCGACAAGGGGCCGGTCACGATCGTCGCCAGCGTGCCGCCGACGGACCACGGCTGGCTCGGCGCCATCTCGAAGAACGCCGAGGAGGCGGCGGACCAGTACGACGACGTGGACTTCCGGCTGCTCGAGGCCGCCGACTCGGACTCGCAGGCGCAGCAGATCGAGCAGGTGATCTCGGACAAGCCCGACGCGCTCGTCGTGCTGCCCCAGGACGGCGAGGCTCTCACGCCTGTCGCCCAGAAGGCGGAGAACGCCGGCATCCCGGTGATCAATGTCGACCGCCTCTTCTCGGCGCCCGACGCGGCCACCGCCACGATCCTCGGCGACAACTACCAGATCGGCGTGAGCGCGGCGGACTACATCGGCGAGGAGCTGAACTGCGAGGGCAAGGTCGTGGAGATCCAGGGCCTGGCCGGGATCTCGGTGACCGAGGAGCGCTCGAAGGGCTTCACCGAGGAACTGAAGAAGGTCTGCCCGGACGGCGGGGTCGAAATCGTGGCCAGGCAGCCGGGCGACTTCAACCCGGACACCGGGCTGAAGGTGATGGAGAACATCCTCCAGGCCCAGGACCAAATCGACGCCGTCTACACGCATGACGACGACATGGCCCAGGGCGTGGTGCAGGCGATCCGAAACGCCGGCCGCGAGGACGAGATGTTCCTCACCGGCGTGGGCGGCTCCGAGGACGCCATGGCGCAGATCGAGGAGGGCGGCCTCTACCGCGCGACCTTCCTCTACAACCCGAGCATGGCGGCCTCGGCGGTGAACATGGCCCGGCTGATCGCCCTCGGCGAGGGCTTCGAGGAGCTCGTGCCGCCGGAGGTGCCGCGCCAGGTGGTCGTGCCCGCGGCGACGGTCACGAAGGAGAACGTGGGCGACTACCAGGAGTACGCGTTCAACTAGATCCGGCCGCTCACGGAAGGGCCCCGGGGCTCCCGGGGCCCTTCCGTATGACACGCTCAGTGCGTGGAGCTGACCGAGCGACTGCTGCAGATCGACGTGTCCGCGCTGTCGGACGCCGACAAGACGCTGCCGGTGATGGACGCCGCGGTTCGGGCGATGGTCCCCGACGTGTGCATGGCGGGGCCCGCGTTCACGGTCCTCGCCGAGGATGACCACCTGCCGGTGATGAGCGCGCTCGCCCTGGCCGCGCCCGGCGAGGTGATCGTGATCGCGGCTAACGGAGGCTCACGCGCCGTCTTCGGCGAGCTCTTCGCGACCGAGGCGCGCCGGCGCGGGCTCGCGGGGATCGTGACCGACGGCTACTGCCGCGACCTGCGGGGCCTGCGCAGCATCGGGCTGCCCGTCTTCGCGTGCGGCACGACGCCGCGATCGGGTACGACCACGTCTCGGGCCCCGCTCGAGGCGACGATCACCTGCGGCGAGCTCACGGTGTCCCCGGGCGACATCGTGTTCGGCGACGACGACGGCGTGCTGATCGCTTCGCCTGAACGGATCGCGCCCGCGCTGGAGACCGCGGAGACGATCGGGCGCAGCGAGGGCGCGATCCTCGCGGCGCAGGCACGCGGTGAGAGCCTGCACGCCCTGACCAACCACGACGAGCACATCGCGGCGCTCGACCGCGGCGAGACCAGTGCGCTGAGCTTCCGGGTCGATGCCTGAATTCGCACGCGCCTTCGCGCGCAGAACCCGCCTGGCCGGCGGCGACGAGCTGGCCACGATCCTCGCCGGAAGTCCGCCCGGGGTGCTGTCGATGACCGGCGGCTTCCCGAACCCGGCCACGTTTCCGACGGACGAGCTCGACGAGATCGCCCGGCGACTCGTGCGCGACGACACCGCCGTCGCCCTGCAGTACACGCCCTGCGAGGGCATCCCGAGCGTCCGCGAGTATCTGGTCGAGCGCCAGGAGCAGCTGCAGGGCCGGCGCCCGCAGCCCGGTGGGCTGATCGTGACCAGCGGCGGGATGGAATGCATCACGCTGATGTGCCAGGCACTGATCGATCCCGGCGACACGGTCGTGGTCGAGGCGCCGACCTATCTGGCCGCGTTGATGGCATTCGGGCGTGCCGAAGCCGACCCGGTCACGATCCCGATCGACGATGACGGGCTGCGAGTCGATGAGCTCGCCGCGCTCCTGTCGGGCGGCCTCAAGCCGAAGTTCGTCTACACGATCCCGGAGTACCAGAATCCGACTGGGCGCACGCTCTCGCTCGAGCGGCGCCGGGAGCTGGTCGAGCTCTGCCGCCGGCACGACCTCCTGATCCTCGAGGACGTGGCCTACCGCGAGCTGTCCTTCGACGGAACGGCGCTGCCGACCCTGTGGTCGCTGGCGCCGGAGATCGTGCTGCAGGCCGGCACGTTCTCCAAGAGCTTCTTTCCGGGCGTGCGGCTCGGCTGGGCCACCGGCCCGCCCGAGCTGGTCGCCCAGCTCGCAGCCGCCAAGCAGAACACCGACCAGTGCGCGGGCGGCCTCGGCCAGCGCCTGCTCGAGGAGTACGGCCGCGCCGGGGGCTTCGAGCGCCACCTTCCAGGCGCCCGCGCCCTGTACGCCTCGCACTGGGCGGCACTGTCGGGGGCGTTGACCCGTCACATGCCCAGCGAGGTCAGCTGGACCAGGCCGACGGGTGGCTTCCTGACCTGGCTAACGCTGCCGGAGGAGCTGGACACCCTCGCGCTGCGCCCCGCGGCCATCGAAGCCGGCGTGACCTACGTTCCCGGCCCACCGTTCCACGTGGGCGGCGACGGTCACAACACGCTGCGACTGTCGTTCAGCCATCTCACCGAGCCCGAGCTCGACACCGCGGTCGAGCGTCTGGCAGGTGTCGTTCGGGAAGCGCTCGACGTCAGCCGATCGAGTCAACCATCTCGAGTTGGATGAGACGGTTCAGCTCGACGGCGTACTCCATCGGTAGCTCCTTCGTTACCGGCTCGATGAAGCCGTTCACGATCATCGCCGCCGCCTCCTCCTCGGAGAGGCCGCGCGACTGCAGGTAGAAGAGCTGCTCGTCGGAGATCTTGCCGACCACGGCCTCGTGGGCCACGGTGACGTGCGGGTTCTGGATCTGGATGTCGGGCCAGGTGTCCGAGCGCGAGCGGTCGTCCATCATCAGGCCGTCGCACTGCACCCTCGCCTTCGAGCCCTGGGAGTTGTGGCCCATGCGGACGAGGCCGCGGTAGCCCATGATCCCGCCGTCCTTGGAGATCGACTTGGCGAGGATGTTGGAGTTCGTGTTGGGCGCCAGGTGCACGACCTTCGCGCCGGTGTCCTTCCACACGTCGCCCGAGGCCACGCCCACGTTCAGGTGGTCGGCCCTCGCGCCCTCCCCGATCAGGAACGAGCCGGGGTAGAGCATCACCTTCTTGGCGCCCATCGAGCCGCCCACCCACTCGACGGTGCCGTGCGCCTCGACGATCGCGCGCTTGGTGTTGAGGTTGAAGACATCCTTCGACCAGTTCTGGACGGTCGTGTAGCGCGCCTTCGCGCCCTCCTTGACGAAGATCTCGACCACGGCGGAGTGCATCGAGTTGACCGAGTAGGTCTGGGCCGTGCAGCCCTCGATGTAGTTCACG
The DNA here is from genome assembly GCA_035650215.1 of Thermoleophilaceae bacterium. Taxonomy (GTDB): domain Bacteria; phylum Actinomycetota; class Thermoleophilia; order Solirubrobacterales; family Thermoleophilaceae; genus JACVRW01. The sequence goes on along the minus strand of DASRIC010000053.1, from coordinate 5,723 downwards.
TCCGAGCCCTCGTCGGCGATGATCAGCGTGTGCTCGAAGGTGCCCTCGCCTGAGCCCTCCATGCGGAAGTAGGCCTGGAGCGGGAGGTCGACCTTGACGTCCTTCGGCACGTAGAGGAACGAGCCGCCTGACCACACCGCGCCGTGGAGCGCGGAGAACTTGTTGTCCTGCGGCGGCACGCACTTGTTCATGAAGTGCTCGCGCACGAGGTCCTCGTGCTCGGTGACCGCCGTGTCCATCGCGCAGAAGATGATCCCGAGGTCCGCGTACTCCTTCTTGAGACCCTCGTAGAAGGGCTCCTGACGCCACACGCCCACCACGCCGGCGAGGTGCTCGCGCTCCGCCTGCGGGATGCCGAGCTTCTCGAAGGTGTCTTTCTGCTCCTGCGGAACGTCGTCCCAGCTGTCGTAGCGGCCCGCCTCGGGCGGCGAGTAGAGCACGAGCTGGGAGAGATCGAGATCGGAGAGGTCGACCCCCCAGGTGGGGATCGGCTTGCGCTCGAAGATCTCGAACGACTTGAGGCGCTTCTCACGCATCCAGTCCGGCTCGCCCTTGATCCGCGAGAGCTCGTCGATGACCTCTCGGGAAACGCCCTTCTTGGCTACGAGCTGTCCCTTCTCGTTTTCCTTGATCGGGCTGGGCTTGGCGATGCGGGTCTTGTCGGTGGCTGCCATACCCCACTGATGGTAGCGAGAACGACGGCTTTCCAGACCCCCGCAGTCGGAGTTAGGCTACCCTAACGCCCATGCTTCGAAAGGCAGCCATCCTCCTGGTGGTCGCCGGCCTCGGAACGGGGGCCGCGCTGGGCGCCTCCGCCTGCGGCGAGGACCGCGAGGGCGACGTCGAGTTCGAGGGCGGCACGGGCACGACCGGGACCACCGGAACCACCGGGGCCGGAACCACCGGCACGGCCACGAGCCCCAGCGAGACCGAGACCGAGACAGAGGCCGAGACCGAGACCACGCCGTAAATGAGCGCCCGCACGAAGCTGCTCGCCGCGCTGATCGCCGGGGCCGCGCTCGTGGCCTCGGCGCTCGTGGCGGTGGTGATCGCCACGGCGGGCTCCTCGTCTGGCGACAGGCTCGTGCTCTACTCCGCCCGCTCCCACTACGGGGAGGAGGAGCCGTTCGAGCGTTATGCCAAGCGCACCGGCACCGACCTGACCCTGCGCGGAGGCTCCGCCTCGGAGCTCTACGAGCGGCTCCGGAGCGAGGGCAAGGACACCCCGGCAGACGTGCTGATCACCGTCGACGCCGCCAACCTCTGGCGGGCGAAGGAGGCCGGGCTGCTACAGCCGATCCGGTCGGCGGCGCTCGAGAAGGCGGTGCCCGAGGACCTGCGCGACCCCGATGGCACCTGGTACGGCCTGACCCTGCGCGCGCGCACGATCATGCGATCAACCGAGCGGGTTGGGGCCGACGAAGTGACCACGTACGAGCAGCTCGGCGACCCGAAGTGGAAGGGGCGCCTCTGCCTGCGCTCCGGCACGAGCGAGTACAACGTCTCCTTCGTCGCGGACCGGCTTGCGAAGGACGGGCCCGAGGCCAGCGAGCGGATGCTGCGTCGCTGGATGTCCAATGACCCGCAGATCCTCGGCTCCGACACGGACGTGCTCGAGGCGATCGCCGACGGCGATTGCGACGTCGGCCTCGCGAACCACTACTACCTCGAGCGCGAGCTCGAGGACGACCCGGACTTCCCGGTGGCGGTTGTCTGGGCCGACCAGGACGGGCGCGGCACGCACGTGAACCTGTCGGGTCTCGGCATGGTGAGGGGATCGGACAAGGTCGAGGAGGCCACGGATCTGATCGAGTCGCTCGTCCAGCCGCGCGAGCAGCGCATCTTCGAGGAGAACAACCACGAGTTCGGGGTCGACGACTGCTGCGACTTCAAGCGCGACCCGATCGACGTCGCGGCAGCCGGTGCCCGGCTGGACGATGCCCTCAACCTGATGGACGAAGTGGGGTGGGACTGAGGCGTCGCAGCCCGGGCGCGGGGCTCGACGGGTTCGCGGTCGCCACGGTCCTGTGCGCGCTGCTGGTGGCCGGCCCGCTCGTGGGCCTGCCGCTGTCGTTCGTGGCCGCGCCCGGCGGCCTCTCCGAGTTCTCGGGCTTCGTGCCGGAGGCCGTGGTGGCCACCGCGCTGCTCGTGGTCGGCGTGGGCACCGGCACGGTGCTGCTCGGCACCGCGCTCGCGATGCTGGTCTCGTTCTGCGAGTTCGCGGGGCGGGGCTGGATCGAGTGGGCGCTGGTGCTCCCGCTCGCGATGCCCGGCTACGTGTTCACGCTCTTCGCCCTCGGCCTCGACGTGCCCGGCATCCGCTCAACGGGCGGCGCGATCTGCGTGTTCACGCTCGTGCTCTACCCGTACGTCTACCTGCTGGCCAGGGCGGCCTTCCTGGCCCAGTCGCGCACCCTGCTGGAGGCCGCACGCGGGCTCGGAATGTCGCGCTCGCGGGCGATCGCGCGCGTGGGGATCCCGCTCGCTCGGCCGGCGATCCTCGGCGGGGTGGCGCTGGCGCTGATGGAGACGCTCGCCGACTTCGGCACGGTGAACCTGCTCGGGGTGCGCACCTTCACGGACGCGATCTATCGGGTTTGGTTCAACGCCTTCGACCGCGACGCCGCCATGCAGCTCGCGATGCTGCTGGTGTCGGTCACGCTCACGCTGCTGGTGCTCGAGCGGCTCGCGCGCGGGAGGGCGCGGCACGCCCAGCTCGCGGCGCGCGGCGACGCCGTGCGCCCCGTGCGGCTGCGCGGCCCCGCGGCGGCGCTGGCGGTGGTGGGACCGCTTGCGCTCGTCGGGCTCGTGGTGCTCGCGCCGCTCGCCCAGCTCGCCGTCTGGTCGGTGCAGTCCGTGAGCGACGGCCTGCTGGCGCCCGAGTTCGCCACCGCCGCGCGCAACAGCTTCCTGCTCGCGGCGATGAGCGCGCTGCTCGTGCCCGCGGGCGCCCTGCTGCTCGCCTACGGCGTGCGCGCCAGCGGCTCGCGGGTCGCCGGCGTGGCGGCCCGCACCGCTACGATCGGCTACGGATTGCCGGGTTCGGTCGTCGCGGTGGCGGTGATCGCGCCGCTCGGGTGGCTCGAGCGCCGCATCGACGGCTTCGCCGGCACCGGACTGCTCCTCACCGGCACCGTGATCGCGCTCTTCTACGCCTACATCGTGCGCTTCCTGGCGCTCGCCTGGGGAGCCGTCGAGACCAGCCTGCTGCGGGTGCCGCGGCAGCTCGACGAGGCGGCCCGTGGCCTGGGCGCCGATCGCCTCGACGTGCTCGCCCGCGTGCACGTGCCGCTGATGCGCACAGGACTCGCCACCGCGGCGCTGCTCGTATTCGTCGAGGTGATGAAGGAGCTGCCGGCCACGCTGCTCTTGCGGCCGCTCGGCGGCGACACGCTCGCGATCGCCGTCTGGCAGGCCACCACGGAGTCGCTCTTCCGCACGGCCGCCCTGCCGGCGCTCCTGATCGTGCTGGTGGGATTGCTGCCGGTGGCGCTCATGATCCGCCTGTCCGGCCGCCGCGGCGCGGAGCTTGAGGCCGGCGGCAGCGCCGTCGCCTGGGCCGAGGACCTCGAGGTGGCGCGCGCGTGAGCGAGGTCCGGCTGCGCGGCATCTCGAAGACGTTCGGCACCGTGCGCGCCGTGCGCGAGGTGAGCCTCGACATCGAGCGCGGCGAGCTGATGGCCGTGCTCGGCCCCTCCGGCTGCGGCAAGACGACGCTGCTTCGCTTGATCGCGGGCTTCGAAGCACCGGACGTGGGTTGCGTGGTGGTCGACGAGGAGATGGTGGCCGGCCCCGGGCGGCTCGTGCCGCCCGACAAGCGCCGGATCGGGATGGTCTTCCAGGACTACGCGCTCTTTCCCCACCTGAGCGTGGAGGGCAACGTGGCCTTCGGGCTCGCCACCCGCCCGCGCGAGGAGCGCGACGCGCTCACGCGCCGGACGCTCGAGCTGGTGGGCCTCCAGCACAAGGCGGGCCGCCCGCCTCACGAGCTGTCGGGCGGCGAGCGCCAGCGCGTGGCGCTGGCGCGCGCGCTGGCACCCGAGCCCGCCCTGGTGCTGCTCGACGAGCCCTTCTCGAGCCTCGACGCCTCGCTCCGCGCCGGGCTGCGCCGCGAGGTCGAGCTGATCCTCCGCGACGCGGAGGCCACCGCCCTGCTCGTGACACACGACCAGGAGGAGGCGCTCTCGCTCGCCGATCGCCTCGCCGTCATGCGCGACGGCCAGATCGTGCAGGTAGGGGCGCCGGTGGACGTCTATGGCCGGCCCGCAACGCGCTGGGCGGCGCAGTTCGTGGGCGAGGTCAACGTGCTCTCCGGCGTGGCCCACGGAAGCGGCGTTGAGACCGAGCTGGGCGTGTTCGACCTCGGCGAGCCCGCCAGCGGCTCGGTGCACGTGGCGGTACGCCCCGAGCAGCTCGAGCTGAGCGCGCACCACGACGGCAACGCCGAGGTGGTGGCGCGCGAGTTCCGCGGCCACGACGTGCTCTACCGCCTGCGTCACGAAGGCGGTCGCACCGTGCTCGTGCAGCTGCCCTCGCTCGAGCTGCACGACGTCGGGGCGAAGGTGTTCGTGCGCCCGGCGCCGGCGGCCGTCACCTCCCTGGTCGATTAGATTGCGGCCGTCATGAAGCTCTACGTCTGCTGGGGAACGTTCAAGGCGGCCCCGCGGCCAGGCGGGCATCCGTGCGGGAACGCCTACCACGCGCTGAAGGACGCCGGCTGGGACCCGGAGTTCGAGAGGGTCTACGGCTGGGGGATCCTCGGCGACACGCTGAACCCGACTCGCGGGAAGATCCGCGAGCTCACCGGGCAGAGCTCGGTTCCGGTCCTGGTCACAGATGACGGCGATGTGATCCAGGACTCGAAGCGCATCGTCGAATGGGCGAGGGACAACCCCGCGGCCGGGGCCGACGCCGCGGCCTGAGCCCTACTCGGGCCAGGACGGGTCGCCCGTGGTGGCGCCCCGCATGACCTTCTGCATCAACAGCGCGCACTTGCGGCGCGTGGGGGAGATCTCGATGCCGAGCTGCTCGATCACCCAGTCGGCGTCGAGCTTCGCGACCTCGTCGAGCGGCATCCCGATCAGCTCCTCCGAGGTGATCGACGCCGCCGCCTGCGAGATCGCGCAGCCCTGGCCGTGGAAGCGCAGCTCGGCCACCTTCCCGTCCTCCACGCGCACGTGCACGCCCAGCTCGTCGCCGCAGAGCGGGTTGTGGTCGTGGAAGGCGAGGTCGTGCGGCTCGAGCTCCCCATGGTTGCGGGGGTTCTTGTAGTGCTCGAGGATGTAGTCGCGGTAGAGGGCGTCCATCAGAGGCCGAACACTTCGCGCGCCCGCCCGAGCGCGTCGACGAGCCGGTCCACCTCGTCGCGCGAGTTGTAGACGCCGAACGACGCGCGCGCCGTGGCGCCGACGCCGAGCGCCCGCATCAGCGGCTGAGCGCAGTGGTGGCCGGCGCGAACGCAGATCGCATCGCGATCGCAGAGCTCGGCCACGTCGTGGGGGTGCATGCCGTCGATCGAGAACGGGACAACGCCACCGCGCCGATCGGGGTCGACGGGCCCGTAAAGCGAGATGCCCTCGACTTCCGGGAGCCGCTCGAGCGCGTACGCCGTCAGCTCGCGCTCGTGTGCGCGCACGCTCTCCATGCCGAGCTCGTCGAGGTACTCGACCGCCGCCGCGAGCCCGACCGCCTCGGTCGCGGCCGAGGTGCCGGCCTCGAACTTG